>JACRLW010000107.1:28921-107649 GCA_016235155.1 Planctomycetota bacterium | reverse complement strand
GGCACGAGGAACAGCGCCGACAGACCGTCGATGCCGATCGCGAACGAAGCGCCCGGCAGCGACCACTGCCAGGTCGCGGTGTCGCCGCCGCTCGCGACCGCGAGCAGGGCGCCGAGCAGGCCGAGCGCGGAACCGAGCACCGCGACGGCCGCGGCCCAGCGATCGGCGATCAACGGGTTCCGCCGCAGGACCAAGACCGGTGCGCCGCTGGTGAACGCGAGCGTCGTGCCCGCGAGGGCGAGCGCCAAGGCGGACGTCACGCGTGCGCTCCGCGCCCGTCGGTGCGCCGCGCGGCCGCGAGGATCGTCGCGTCGTCCGCGCGCGACTGGACCGGCCCGGCGAGTTCGGTCGAGAGTCCCCACGCCAACCGCGCGCACAGGTCGAGGTGTGCGCGGATCGTCGGCGTCAGCAGGAGGAAGAGGGTCGTCACCGCGAGGCCGTCGGGTGTGGTCATGCGCAACGCGTGGCGCAGGAAGCCGAGCGCCGCGACCGGCTCTTGCGCGTGGACGACGATCGGGAATCGCGCGTGGGGGATCGCGATGCCCGCGCCGATCGCCGTCTCGCCGTGCACCTGTCGCGCCAGCACCATCTCGCGCACGAGCGCGTTCCCCGGGTACGTCGCGGTGGATGCCGCCGCGCGCGAGCGCCTGCGCGAGCGAGACGTCGCCGCGCGCGGAGTCGTTCGGCGTCGCGTCCGGCACCGGGATCTGGTTGGTCTGCGCCCAGACCAACACGTCCAGCCGGTTCAGGTGATAGCGCTCGTCGAAGAGGACGGCGGGGAGTCCGCGGTCGCGGATCCAGCGGCGGACTTGTGCGGCCGGTACGCGAAGCATCGCGGCGGCCTGTTCGATCGTGAGTTGCACCGGCGGGTTTGCAATCGAGCGTAGGTGCGCACCCGACGCGCTGCAAATCAGCCGCGACGCGCGGCGTCGTCCGTCAGTTCTTCTTCGCCGCCTTCGGCTCGGCGATCGCGACTTCGAGTTGCAGCCGATCGCTCGCGAAGGTGAACGTGAACTGACCCGCCTTGCCGCTCGCGTCGCGCAGCTCGAGCGCTTCCTCCTCGACCTCGGTCGCCGACTCCGCGCAGGTGCCGCGCGTGATCCACGACTCGGCGGGCGGCTCGACCGCGCCGAAGCCGTTCTGCGCCGTCGGCGCAACCATCCACGGCACGAGCCGCGCTTCGCTCCCGGCGAGCACGAGGTTCCATCCGGCCGGTGCGCCGTCGGCCGGCGTGCGCTTGTGGATCGCCGCGGCGACGATCGGCTTCGTGGCGCGGGCGGCGACCAGGGCACTCGGCACGGCGAAGACGTCGAGGACCCAGCCGCCGCCGAGGCGCGTGCTGGTCGAGCCGCCGAGCGCCGTGACGCGGCCGGTCCAGGCATCGGTGCCGAAGTGCACGTCGATCGCGACGGACTGACCGCCGGCGATCGGCTTCGACGGTGAGTCCTCCGCCTGTGCGTCCTTCGGCTGTGCGTCCTTCGCCGGCGCGGCCGCCTTCAGCTCGATCGCGAGCTTCTTCGTCGAGTCCTTGCTCGTGCCGAGCGTGCCGGGGACGCGGAGGTCGGCGCCGCCGAGCGCGTGTCCGCTGCCGGCGACGGTGATCGACGCGCTGGTCTCGCCGTCGCGCGCGAGCGCGATGCGGTACTGACCGGGCGCGAGCATCGAGTCACCGAAGAGCAGCGGCATCGCGAGCTGCCAGGTCGTCGCCTCGTTCATCCCGAGCCGCCACGAGTCGCCCGACTTCAGTTCGGAGAGCGTGTGCTTGCCGAGCGGCACCGCGCCGTACGCGATGGTGGTGGTCCGCCGCTGCCACTGAAAGCTCGCCTCCTGGCGTTGCGCGCCAAGTGCGGGCGCGAGGAGCGCGGGAGCGACGAGAAGCGCGAGGACGGCGAGAGTCGGACGGCGGATGGCGTGTTTCACGAGGGCGGCACGGTAGCCGCGCGTGGCCCGACTCGTGGAACCCTGCGGTACCGGCCGTGCAACACGAAGAGTCCGATCGCCGACGCGATCGCGATCGCTCCGAGCGCGACGAGGACGGCGTCCCATGCGGTGTCGGTCGTGGTGCGCAGTTCCGCGATGCGCGGCGCAGGCTGCCCGGGCAGGCTCGCGATCAGTTCCTCGGCAACCGGCCGCGGCGCGAGCGTCCAGATCGCGAGCGCGGCGAGCGCGACCGAGTTCGGCCGCGCAGGATCGGCCGCGGCGACGATCGAGCCGAGCGAGCGCAGGGCGCCCTGACGCACGAGCCCGTGCATCGCGATCTCGCGCAGCGGTCCGTCGGCGCGCAGCAGGCGTTCGAGGGTCGCGATCGCGCGCGGATCGCGGAAGCGGCCGAGCTGGCGCGCGGCTTCCTCCTGTTCCTCGCGCGCCGCGGACGCGGCGAGCAGGAGCCAGCGATCGAGGTCGTCGGCGAGACCGCGTGCGTCGTCGGCGTCGAGCCGTCCCGACTGGAAGTCGGCGAGCGAAAGGAGGATCGCGGGCAGCAGGAGACCCGCATCGCTGCGGCCGTCGACGCGCCAGGTGCCGTCGTCGCCGCGGCGCGCGAACAACGCGACGGTCCCGCACTCCGCGGTGCCGATCGTGAGCATCGCGCTCGCGAGATCGCCTTCAGCGCTGCCCGCCATCAGGTTGCCGGTCGCGGCGGGCAGGTCGAGGGTGAGCCAACCGGTCGTCGCTTCGTAGGCGAAGCGATCGCCGAGCGTGCGGAGCGGCGGCGGCAGGACGTCGCGATGAAGGTCGCCACGCACGAACCAGGTCTCGCGTCCGACGTGATCGCAGGTGCCGGTCGCGACGATCCGGCCGCCCGCGACCAGTTCGAAGCGGAGGTAGGACGGGTCCTCCGGGGCGTCGCTCCGGTCGTCGCGCTCGACCTTGACCTTGCCGTGTTCGTCGATCGTCACGCGCAGCGCCGCGAACGGATCGTCGAGTCCGTCGCTCAACGCCGGCAGCGCGTGCTCACGGACGAAGGTCCAACCCGCGGGACCGCGGTGCTCGGCGTCGGCGGCGAATCGCACCGCGAGGCGCGCCTCCTGCGCGCTCGCGAGCTGCGTCGCGATCGCCGCGCCGAGGATCAGCGCTGCGCGCCGTCCTGCTCTTCCTGCCACGTCGCCTCGGAGGGGGGCGGGACTTCCTCGTCGACCGGCCATTCGTCCTCCTCGCCGCGCTTGATCTCGGCGTCCCAGTTCTCGGCAGGACGGTACTCCGGTTCGTAGTCCTCGTAGCGGGGGCGGAGGCGCCCTCGGTTCTGTGGCGCGGGTCCGGCCGACTGACGCGCCATCGCGGCCCAGCTCTCGCCCTGGCGACGGCGTCGCTGGCGCTTGATCGCGACGGTGAGCCCGACCGCGAGCACGGCGAGGAACGCGAGCACCGCGACGATCAGGGTGCGCCAGCGCGGGTCGTTCCAGATCGACGAGACCGCGGACTGGGTCGAGTCCATCGCGCGGCGCGCGAGTCCGGCGACGCCCGTGTTCTCACCGGCCGTGCCGCCGCGGATCGCCGACAGCGACACCTCCACGAGCGGACGGAGCTGATCGTTCTCCACGCCGAGGCGCGACTCGAGCGCGGCCGCGGCGCGCGGGTCCTTGAGTTCGCCGAGGCGTTGGATCGCGAAGCGGCGCAGCAACGTGCTCGTGTGGTCGAGCACGGCCATCAAGGTCTTGGGCTCCTCGTCGGCGCCGACCTTCGGCGCCAGGGTCTGGAACATCCAGACCAGCGCCTCCTCGGTCTTCTTGCCGGAGCCGCCGGTGCTGCCCGCGGCGCGCAACAGCACGGTCGCGTCGCCGATCTCGCCGAGCGCGAGCAGCGCGGCGGCACCGTCCTCGTCGGCTGCGGGATCCCGGCTCGCTCGTGCGATCAACGCGACGAGTTCATCCTTCGCCTCGGCGGCCTTCAGCCGACCGAGATTCGCGGCGGCGAGTTTGCGGACGGTCGCGTCCGGATCCGCGAGCAGGTGCATCGACGCCTGCACCGAGCGGCGATCGCCGAGATTCGTCAGCGCCTTGATCGCCTGCTGGCGGACGTCGACCGACTCGTGCTTCGTGGCGAGCTCGATGATGCGCGGCACCGCCTGGCTCGACCGCAACTTGCCGAGGGCGTAGACCGCGCGCGAAACGATGTGCGGGCTCTCCGAGTCGAGGTAGCGGACGATCTCGGCGGCCGCCGACGGTCCGCGCTTCTCGAGTGCGGCGATGATGCCGAGCGTCGCGCGCTCGCCGGATCCCGCGACCGCGGGCGCGGAGGTCTCGGTGTCCGAACCGAGGTCGATCACGCGCCAACCGGGAGTGAGGCCGGCGCCGACGTCGCCGCGGTTGAAGACGTCGCGGAGCATCGGCGTGGCGATGCCGCGCGATCGGGCCACCAGCTCGTTGCGCATCGGCGGCTGCTCGTCGCTGACGGCGAACACCTCACCGGTATGGCGATCGGCGGGCCAGATCACGCCGACCCAGTGGGGCGTGTCGCCAGGGACGAGCAGCACGGTGACCAGCGAGTCGCCGAGGCCGAGGATGCCGGGGCCGCGGGGCCCGTCGAACATGTCGGCGCCGATCAACCCCCCCGCGATCAGCGCGTCGACGTCGGCGTAGACCTTGTGCTGTTCGAACCAGCGCGTCTCCGCGAACTGCAGCGCGGCGAGTACTTGCGTGGCGTGCACCGAACGCAGGTCCTCCGACGATCGGGTCGCGTCGAGCAGGCGCGCGAGCATCGGATCGGCCGCCGCTTCTTCGGCGATCCCGACCAGCACCGCGACGGCGAGCTCGGCGATGAAGCCCGACGACGACTCGAACTGCGCCGTGAAGCCGAGCGGGTTGGAGTACAGACTCCAGGTCAACGGCGAGAGCGTCGTCGACGCGTGCGAGACGATCCGGCGCGCGATGGCCGCACCCGGCGCGACGGCGCCGGCGGCGTCGATCGCGCGCCGCGTTTCGGTCATCAAGGGTCGCGGGTTCACCCATCCGCAACCGATGCCGCCTTCGGTCAACTGCGACAACGCCGCGCGCACCTCGGCGTGCGGCGTCGGCACGCGCTGATCACCGAGCCAACGGCGGAGCTGGCGCTCGGAACTCGCGGCGACCAGCATCCCGCGGCCGACGGCGAGGCCGACGCCGCCGTTGCGCTGCAGCAGCATGTCGTACGCGCCGAGCTTGCTGCTCTCGAACATCGGCAGGCGCGTGAGCACGTCGGCGACGCGCTCGCTGCGTTCCACGTCGATCACGTACAGCCACTCGCCGGTCGACGTCGAGTCGGTCGCCGGCCACTGCATCGCCGCGACGCGATGCCCGAGCTGGTAGAGGAGGTCGGTCTCGACGTCGACGCCGAGCTGCTGGCCCGACGCGCGCACGAAGCGGCGGAGTTCTTCCGCGAGCTTCGGTTCCGCGCCGTCGAGGATCCGCAGGATCTCCGAGTAGGCGGTCTTCAGGTCGGTCTCGATGGCGAAGAACGAGGCGACGTCACGCGGGGCGAGCGTCGCGGCGTCGAGGCCGAGCTGACCGCCCTGTGGGAAGAGGGCGTCGAGCAGCGTGCCGCGCGGACCGTTCGTGCTGACCAGCACGCGTTCACGGACGACGCCGCGCTCGGCGCCGACGGTGATCCCGACTCCGCCGAGGCCGTCGAGGCCGATGCGCGCGAGCCAGCGCTTGGCGTTCTCGCGGATCGCCGCCGGGGCTTCGGCGAGTCCCTGCTCGACCATGCCCGTCACGTCGAACCACGCGATCGCGACCTCGGTCGCGCCGAGGCGCGTGCCGACGTGCCGGCTGAACTGACGGAAGCGCGCGTTGCTCGCCAGCGACTCCGCCGATTGTCCGGCGCGGTTCTGGAGTGCCTTGTCGAGGCGATCGGGCGGGGACGCGACGATCAAGGTCGTCCCGGCGAGCGCGATCACGAACGGCTGACGTCCCACCGCGACGTGCCACGCCGAGGTGCCCGGACGATCGCGCCGCTCGATCCCGCTCCTGCCCTGGGCGGTGCGGTCGTCGAGCGCGGTCGCGAGCTTCGACGCGAGGTCGCCGATCTCGGCGATCGCGAGCACGCCGGGTGCACCGGTCCGGTCCGGCGCCGTGATCGCGATCGACACGCCGTGCGCGATGAGGTCGGTCGCGCGGATCCCTTCGCCCTCGCGACCCGAGAGCGGAGCGCGCAGGGTCGCCAGCAGATCGCGACAGGTCGGCTGGTCGAGTTGCTCCTGGAACGCGGCCCAGAAGCGCGTCGGCTCGAGTTCGTCGCGGAACCCGGCCTGAGGGCGCAGCTCCGCCGCGAACAACGTGTCGGCGGGCATCGACGCGGCGTGGCGGAACGGCTCCGTGCTGGCCCGCTCGGGGTCTTGGGGCGACACCGTTGCGGCGAGGAGCGCGATCGTCGTCAGCAAAGCCATGTCCATCCGTGGTGGCGACCGTGGCGCAGCCGCCGGTCCATCGCGGAGCGGGCGACCGTCACGGGTCCAGGGCTGCGTATCGGCCGTCCGATCGCGACTCCCTGAGCGCCTCGCGCCACCCGGCCGGGGCCGCGCACTCCAGGTCGACCGCTTCCGCGGACGATCGACTTTCACGACCGCCGGAGGCCCCGCCGGCCCCGTTGCGTCCCGCAACGGTGCTCGCTACCGTCTCCGCGCTCGCACGGGCCGTTAACTCAGTTGGTAGAGTGCGATCGTCACAAGGTCGAAGTCGCTGGTTCGAATCCAGCACGGCCCAACTTGCTGGCGGGGGAGGCCGACCCTCCCCCGCATCGGCCGCGACACGCGGCCTCCCCCTCCTCGGCGCCTGACGGGCGCCGGTCGATCGCGCGGCGTTGAGGGCGGAAGTGCGAGGGGAGAAAGAAAGGGTCAGAGCGCCGGCGCAGCCCGCACCACTTCGCTCCGCGAGGTGATCCCGTGCTGGGCGAAGGCCTCCGCCATCGCATCCGCGATGCGCCGGGCGTCGGGGTCGCCGGCGGCGAACGCGACCAGGGCCGGGCCGTGACCGGAGATCGTGACCCCCGCGGCGCCGGCGGCGCGTCCGGCCGCGGCGGCGGACGGCATGCCCGGCGCGAGCTGCATGCGGAAGGGCACGTGGGTCTCGTCGTGGAGGCACTCCGCGAGGAGTTCGGGGTCGCCGTGAGCGAGCGCCTCGATCAGGCCGACGATCCGTCCGGCGGTGCGCTGCGAGACGGTGTTCGGGACGGAAGCGGGCACGACCCGGTGCACGTCCGCGGTGCCGAGCGCGACGTCGGGCGCCACGATCACGAAGCGCCAGATCGGCGAGAGCGGCAGCGCGAGGATGCGCCAGATGTCCTCGTGCGGATGGCGGTGGCAGGGCACCGACGCCGTGAGTCCGCCGCGGAGCGCCGCGCCCCCGTGCGCCGGATCGCCGCCGATCGAAACGAGCAGCGTGAGCCGGTCGTCCAGCGCCGGCGCTTCCTTCGCGAGACGGCACGCGAGCTGGATCCCCGCCGCGAGTTCCGCGGTGTTGGTGCCCAACCCGCAGCCGCGCGGCACGTCGCCGCGCACGTCGATGCTCAGACCCGGCGGCACCTTGATGTCGAAGCGCTCCGCGGCAGCGCGGATGCCGCGCGCCACCGGGTCGTGCCGCAGATCGCGCGTCACCTCGCTCGGCGTGTCGATCCGCGTGACGGCCATCGGGCCCTCGGTCGGCGTCACCCCGAACTCGAGCCACAGATCGAGCGCGAGCCCGAGCACCCCGAAGCCCGGGCCGAGGTTCGCCGTCGTGGCCGGGATGCGGAAGGCGAAGGGGGTGACGGTCGTGGCCACGGACGCTTGGTGGTATCGGAGGCGGGGGACGGCGCGATGTAGGCCGATCCGCGGCCGTGCCGCCTCGTCACTGCTTGTCGATGCCGAGCAACGTCACGGTGAACACCAGCGTCGCGTTCGGCGGCACGCGGTTGCCGGCGCCGCGCGCGCCATAGGCGAGCTCCGGTGGAATGGTCAGGCGGAAGGTCGCGCCCTGCGGCATGAGCTGCAGGCCTTCGGCGAAACCCTTCACGACCCACTCCGACTTCAGCGGCTCCGGCTCGCCGCGAACATGAGTGGAGTAGAACATGGTCCCGTCGGTGAGCCAGCCGGCGTAGTGCGCGCGAACCGTGTCGTTCGGGCCTGGCGGTGCGCCGGCGCCCGCGTGCAACGGTTCGTAGATCAGGCCGGAAGCCGTCTTGATGCCCTTGCCCGCTTCGGTGAGCGCGAACTCCGGGGTTCCTGCCGGCTTACGGGGGTCGAACGCCGCCCCGATCGCCGCGCCCATGCGATACGGCCCCCATGCCATCGCCAGGGTGAGGTTGTGCGGCGTCTCCTTGCTTGCGGAGAGCGTGATCTCGAACAGTTCCACGGGATCCTCCTCGTGCGCCACGAGCATCGGCACGAGCAGATCCGGCTCGGTGGCGAGGATGGCCGTCGTTCCGCGCCCGCTGGCATCGATCCGATCGGCGGCGAACAGTGCCAGGAACCACCCCTTCTGATCGCTGCGTCTGGCGCCGACGTACCAGCGACCCCGCGCCAGCTTCTGTTCGCCGAACGCGAGGTCGACGTCGCTCCGCAGCGTGGTCAGGGCACCCTTGCCCAGGATCAGCGGCTCAGCCGAGCGCTGTTCCGCGAAGCGTTCGTACTCGGGGCGCCACGTGGGCTGCCCGTACTCGAGGGTGACGCTCTGCTCGCCCGACAGGCCGAGCCAGGTCGCGCGCGTCGTGCGTCGCGTCTCGGATCCGACCGAGTTGAAGTACTGCGCGGGGAGCGCGCTGGCGGTGAACGCAATCGACACGAGGGCGGGGGCGAGGAGCTTCATGCGGATGGATACGGTCGGTGATCGCGGTGATCGGGTGACTCCACTCGGCGCAAACCGCGGCTTGCGGTCGTGGAAGGGATGCGTCAGTAGACCTTCACGACCGGACCGCCCGCCTGCAGCGTGCCCGTCGCGCTCGCCTCGTTGCTGAGGTTGTAGACGTAGCGGTTGGCGCAGATCAGCGGTCCGACGTGGAAGAGGCGGCCGGCCGTCGAGACGAGGCCGAGCGGATTGCCGGCGTTCGGATCGCCGTGGATCCACTGCATGCCGAAGCCCAGGCCGCTGAGACCCGACGAGGACGGGATCGGGAGTTGGATCGACGCGGCGCCGGCGGCGTCGGTCATGGTCTGGAACATCGCGTCGAGCGAGACGAGCAGGGTGCAGCCCGTCATGCCGAAGGGTCCCAGGTCGGCGGGCAGCGGCAGTCCGCCGGCGTTGGTCTGATCGAAGCCGAAAGCGGCGAAGGCGAGTTGGTTCGGCGCCGCCGCGGCGAGGCTGAAGGTCAGCGTGCTGCCCGGCAGGTAGCTCGGCGCCGTGCTCGAGGAGTTGATCGTCGCGGTCGAGCACGAGCGGCCCCAGGAGATCGCTTCGCCCGCGGTCGTGCGCTCGAAGCAGCGATCCATGCGCCAGGCGTTGACGTTGGTGCCGGGCCCGTACGACTTGCACTGCACCAGCAGGTTCGGACCGGCGATGCCGAACAACCACGGCGCCTGGCCCGGCATCACGACGAAGTCGTTCGGGCTGAGGTTCGCGGGCGCGGCGGGGATCGAGACCAGGGTCCGCGGGAAGGTGACCGCCTGGTCGGCGCCGAGGTTGTTCGCGAAGGTCGCGCTCAGCGTCGTGAGGTCCGCCGTCGTGCTGGACAGCGTGATCTCGAAGTCGATCGACTGCGCGGCGAAGTCGGTGGTCGTCGCCGTGCGCCGAAAGCCGACCGCGCTGATGAAGAGCGGCGCGAACGGAGCGATGTAGAGGTTCTGCGAGATGCCCTTGTTCGCGGCGTAGCCGACACCCGTGCCGTTGTTGCCGGCGAAGGTGAGGTCGTTGCCCGCGGGGAGGACGGTGGGGAGCTGGGCGAGTGCGCCGCTGGCGAGAGCGAGCATCGCGAGCGCGGCTGCGGGGAGTTTCATGCGGGGCGCCAGGGTAGATGGTCGCGGTGATCAGGCAACTCCCCACGGGCTCACGCAGAGGTCTGACCTCATGGCCGCGATGCCGAGGCCAACGGCACTGACGGCAACCGCACGGGGCTGGTGCCGCGACCCGTTCCTGCTCAGGTGTGAACCGCCGGTCCGAATCGCTTCCCGCCCAGCCAGCTACCCAGACCGAACGAGAGGAATCCGAGGATGGCTGACCAAGTGGCTCCCGTCGCCAGAGCCGAAAGCAGAGCCTCCGTCGGTGAATGCGTGAAGTCGCCGTCAGCGACCCTCAAGAGGACCGGAATGGTGGGCCACCCAAGGATCGCGACACCCCAGAGAGCGAGCCTGCAGGCGTAGCCGGCCCTCGATCGCGGCTGCCAGTGTCGCACGGCGTGCCAGCAGAGGATTGCAGGCGCCAGCAGCAGAAAGGTGGCGGTCAACAGCACCACCAGGAGCGCAATGCGACTCTCTGTGTCGCCGAACTGGAGGTTTCGGAGCCACCAGTCGAACGGTCCCGAGACTGTTTTGAGATTGCCGGCGTCGTCGGTGAGCATCTGCTTACTTGGCAGATCGCGCAGAAACTCTCGGAGCTTGGGCGCTTGCGCGTCCAACTCTCGGATCCGCTGCGCACGGAGAAACTCCTCCCCCGCGCGAGCGCGTTCCTCGTCGGTGAAGGCGCTTACCGGGATGCCGGTGTCGCGCGCCAAGCGCTGCACCTTGGCGGCGAAATCCGGGTCGGCCTTTGCCGCGACGTTGAAAGCCGCGAGCCGCTCCTGTCGCTCACGCTCCTTGTTAGCCGCGATCTGCTCTCGGTGGTAGCGAAGGAGACTGTCCGACGTCTCCTGCGAGAGCCCCCCGAAAGTCGAGGAGCTATCGCTTCGCGGGTCCTGCGGGGCTACTGATCCAAGACCTTGCTTTAGGAGCTGAGTCTCCTGGGTGCGGCCGCGAAGCTCGGTGTTGTTCCGGGGAATGCTGTACTTACGAGCGAGAGTGGGAGCCGCCCAATCGAGCGAGAATGTGATGCCCAAAGTGACGAGCGCAAGCAAGGCTAGGTAGCCGATCCCCTTCGTTACTCCATCCCAGATCGACCCAGGAGGTCTTGGCATCGACGGCGAGGTCTGCTCGCAGTCGGCTTTCGCGGAAGCCGACGAGGCTGGCGAGCCTCCTTCTGAGTTCGTCGGCGCGACGGGACGAACCTGCGGCTGTTTCTCCTCCAAGTGCCGATGCGCGTCGTCGGTGGAGTGGGAGTGGTCGTTGGTCATGGACCGACCTGCATCTCGCCGGCACGCGGGCGAATCGTGCCATGCGAGGGCCGGAGTCTCGTCGCGAACGGCGGCTATGACAACCTCCGGCGGGCCTCACTCCCCGAACTTGATCCCCTGCGCCAGGGGCAACGCCGTGCCCCAGTTCACCGTGCTGGTCTGACGCCGCATGTAGACCTTCCACGAATCGGAGCCGGACTCGCGGCCGCCGCCGGTTTCCTTCTCGCCGCCGAAGGCGCCGCCGATCTCCGCGCCCGAGGTGCCGATGTTGACGTTGGCGATGCCGCAGTCGGAGCCGATCGCCGAGACGAAGCGCTCGGCGTGGCGGACGTTCATCGTGAAGATCGCCGAACTCAGACCCTGCGGGACGTCGTTCTGGATGCGGATCGCCTGTTCGACGTCGTCGACCGGGATCAGGTAGAGGATCGGCGCGAAGGTCTCTTCCTTCACGATCGGCAGGTCGGCGCGGGCGCGGACGATCGTCGGCTGCACGTAGTGGCCGCCGGCGAGCGGGCCTTGCGCGACGTGGCGCGCGCCGCCCTGGACGATCTCGCCGCCCTGCGCCTTCGCCGCGTCGATCGCGCGCAGGAAGGAGACGACGGCTTGCTCGTCGATCAATGGGCCCATCAAGGTCTTCTGATCCAAGGGGTCGCCGATGCGCACCGTGCGGTAGGCCTCGAGCAAGCGGCGCTGCAACTCGTCGATCACGCCGCGCTGCGCGAGCACGCGGCGCGTCGTCGTGCAGCGCTGGCCGGCGGTGCCGACCGCGCCGAAGACGATCGCGCGCACGGCGAGCGAGAGGTCGGCGTCGTCGAGGACGACGATCGCGTTGTTGCCGCCGAGTTCGAGCAGGCTGCGACCGAGGCGCTTGCCGACGCGCTCCGCGACGATGCGGCCCATGCGCACGGAGCCGGTCGCGCTGATCAACGGGATGCGGTGGTCGTCGAGCATCGCGGAGCCGACCTGGTCGTCGGTGCCGATGCACAAACCGAGCAGGGCGCCGAAGCCGTCGTTCTCGAGCACTTCGGCGCAGACCCGCGTCATCGCGATCGCGGTGAGCGGAGTCTTGCGCGACGGCTTCCAGACCTGGGCGTTGCCGCAGACGAGCGACAACATCGCGTTCCACGCCCAGACCGCCGCGGGGAAGTTGAACGCGGTGATCACGCCGACGGTGCCGAGCGGGTGCCAGGTCTCCCGCATGTGGTGCATCGGTCGCTCGGACGCGATCGTCAGTCCGTAGAGCTGGCGCGACAGGCAGCGATGTCGATGCACTCCTGGATCTCGCCGAGACCCTCCTGCGCGATCTTCCCGCACTCGAGAGTGACGAGCTTGCCGAGCTCTTGCTTGCGCTCGCGGAGCGCGAGGCCGATGCGACGGACGTACTCGCCGCGCACCGGAGCAGGCACCTCACGCCAGCGCAGCCACGCCGCGTGCGCGGCTGCGACCACACGCTCGTAGTCGGCGCGCGAGGCGTCGCGGACGGCGCCGATCGGACGACCGGTCGAGGGGTTCGTCGCGACGAGCGGCTCGCCGCGCGTGGCGAGCCACTCGCCGCAGAATGCGCCGGAGTTCTCGGCCGCGATGCCGAGCGAAGAGAGGAAGTCGTGGTCCATCGGGGAGGGAATCGTCATCAGGCCGCGCCGGCGTCGCCGTCGCGCGGTTCGGCCGCTGCCCGATCAGACGCAGCCCGATCGGAACCGCCCCGGCCGGCGCGCAGGTTGTCGATCTCGTCCTCGAGCAGCGCGACGCGTTGGCTCAGCGTGCGGTTGCGGAAGGTCAGCTTCGACAGGCGCACCGAGAACTGCAGCGACAGCAGCATCAGGAAGACGAGCGCGCCGAAGAACAGGGCCGAGGTCGATTCGACCGCGCCGACGAGATCGCGCACGACGTTGAGCAGGCGGTGCTGGATCGCGAGCACGAGCAGCGCGAACGCGGTGAGCATCCACACCAGCGAGTACTCCTCGCGGAGCTTGCGCTTGCGGACCAGCTCGACGACGACGAGGAACATCGCGATCGAGAGCACGATCGCGACGGTCTTCTGGTGACCCGGCAGGCCGTCGACGGCCTCTCGCAGGGCGGGACCCTGCAGCTCCTGGAGGATGGGTCCGAACGACGGCATCAATCCGCTCCCGCGCGCGCGAGTTCACGTCCCGCGCGGAACGGCGACGAGCGTCGCACGGGGAGGAGGCTCAGGGTCAGCGCCATCTTGTAGGCGTAGTACGCGATGCGTCCGCCGCGGTGCATGCTCACGCCGCCGAGCCGCTCGCGCATCTGCACCGGCACCTCCGCGAACCGGACGCCCTCGCGCGCGAGCGCGATCAGGACGTCGGAGTCGGGGAAGTCCTCGGGGAAGTCGTCGAGCGCGAGCCGTTCGACGACGCGCCGGTCCATCGCCTGGTAGCCGGACGTCGGGTCGGTGATGCGCGTGCCGGTCCAACGCGAGACGACGAACGCGAAGAAGCGCGAGCCCATGCGGCGTGCGAACGACGTGCGCGGCGTGGTCGCGGGATCGAGGTAGCGCGAGCCGAGCACGAGCTGCGCGCCGGCGTCGAGCGCCGCGAGGAGCGACGGGATCGAGGCCGGGTCGTGTTGGCCGTCGGCGTCGAGTTGCACGAGTCGCGTGAAGCGCTGCCGGAGCGCCCAGTGGTAGCCGGTCTGGAGCGCCGCGCCATAGCCGAGGGTGAAGGGGTGGCGGAGGACCTGTGCGCCGTGCGCGCGCGCGACCGCGCCGGTGTCGTCCTCGCTGCCGTCGTCGATCACCGCGATCCGCGCGGCCGGCGCCGCGCGGCGGACGGCATCCAGCACGGCGCCGATCCGATCCGCTTCGTTGCGGGCGGGCACGATCACGACGACGGACTGGATGAGATCCCTGGGGCCGGACATCGGGGGGCGCAGGATACCTGGACCTGGCACGCGAGAGCGGCCTGCGATTCCGGCCCGCCGATCGGTGCGCGGGGCGTCAGGTCGTCTTGATCTCGATCTTCCGCGCCCGGGTCGGCTCGGCCTTCGGGACGACGACGGTCAGCACGCCGTTCTTGAAGGTGGCGGTGATCGCGTCGGTGCGCACGTCCTTCGGCATGCCCACGCTCCGCGCGAAGCTGCCGTAGCGGTGTTCGACGCGGTGGTAGTCCGCGCCCTCGACCTTCTCGTTCTCGAACTTCCGCTCGGCGCTCACGACGAGCTGGGTGCCGTCGACCTGCACCTGGATGTCCTTCTCCTCGATGCCCGGGAACTCGAAGGCGAGGCGGAAGGCCTCGCTGGTCTCGGCGACGTTCATCGCCGGGAGCCCGCTGCGGGCGGCGGGGCTGCCGGCGACCAGCGGCGCGAAGACATCCTCGAACATCTCGTCGAGGAAGCTGCGCAGGGGACGGCGTCGCGTGATGGTCTGGGTGGCGTCGTTCATGTTCGATGCTCCTGGTTCTGGTGGGTCGGCCGCGCGGCAGGCAAGGCACGTACCGCGTTCGATCGCGGGGAGGCAAGCCTCGCTGCTGCCGGGCCTTGCGGCGCGCGCGGCGCGCACGCCTCGCGCGAGCGCCCTGTCACCGTGACAGGGGCGTGCGGCCCTCCGACGTGCAAGTGGTCAGGCCGGGATCAGCACGAACCGCGCGACGACGGTGATCGCGACCACCCCCGCGACGTCGAGCGCGAATCCGGCGCGCAGCATCGAGCGGACGGGGACGCGTCCCGAGCCGTAGACGATCGCGTTCGGCGGCGTCGCGATCGGGAGCATGAAGCCCGAACTCGCGGCGAGGGTCGCGGGCACCAACAGCACGAGCGGGTCGATCCCGGTCTCGGTCGCCGCCGCCGCGAGCACCGGCATCAGCAGATTGGCGATCGCGGTGTTGCTCGCGAGCTCGGACAGGAGCGTGACCGTCGCCGCGATGATCGCGATCAGGAGCCACAGCGGCAGGTCGCGGAGCGCAACGAGATGGTCGCCGAGGCTCTTCGAGAGGCCCGAGGCGTCGAAGGCCGAGCCGATCGCGATGCCGCCTGCGAACAGCAGGAGGATGTCCCAGGGGATCGACGCCGCGCTCTTCCAGTCGAGGAGTCGCTCACCCGGCCGATCGCCGTGCGGCAGCGCGAGCACCACGACCGCCGCCGCGAGCGCGACGGTCTCGTCGCCCACGCCTTCGACGCCGAGCCACGCGCTCCAACCGCCCCCGGCGAACGGGAGCTTGCGCGTCAGCCAGGCGAGGACGGTCAGGCCGAACACGACGAGCATGCGGCGCTCGGCCCGCTGCCACGCGCCGGCCGGCGATACTTGGGCGGCAGGCCCGGGGACGACCTTTCGCACGACGATCCACCACGCGCAGGGCAGCAGGAGCAGCATCAGCGGCACGCCGAAGCTCATCCACCGCAGGAAGCCGATCGTCTCGCCGGTCGCGTCGCGGTAGGCGCGCAGGCAGATCGGGTTCGGCGGCGTCCCGACCGGCGTGCCGACGCCGCCGATGCTCGCGGCATAGGCGACGCCGAGCAGCAGCGGCACCGCGAGATCGTCGCCCTTCTCGTGATCGAGCACCGCGAGGACGACGGGCAGCATCATCAGCGCGGTCGCGCTGTTCGACATCCACATCGAACAGAACGCGGTCGCCACCATGAAGCCGAGCACGAGTCCGCGCCGGCCGAAGCGACCGAAGGCACGGACCATCGTGACGGCGATGCGTCGATGAGCGCCGCTGCGCTCGACGCCCTTGCCGAGCAGGAAGCCCCCGAGCATCAGCAGGATCAGCGGATCGCCGAGATCGCGCGCGACGACTCTCGCGTCGAGGACGCCGCCCGCCGGCAACAGCACGAAGGGAAGCAGCGAGGTCGCGGGCAGCGGGATCGCCTCGGTGACCCACCACCATGCGCAGAGCACCGCGACCGCCGCGGTCCATGCGGCCGGCGTCGCGAGTCCGTTCCACGCGCAGAGCACCGCGACCGCGATCGCGAGGACCGGCCCGGCGATCAGCAAACCCGTGCGCGCTCGCATCGCGGGCGCACGATAGCGGTCACGGCGATTCGATCAGCACGCGCACGCCGACATGGTCGAGGTGCAGCGTCGCCGTGCCGCCGGCCGCGCGATCCGCGACGACCGACACGCGCAGGTCGCCGCGGCGGTCGACGCAGCGCGGCCCCGCGGCGCGCCAGGTCCAGACGGCGAACGCGTCCGAGCTCGGCGTCGCGTGCACGTGGGTCGCATGCCGCTCGCTCACGTAGTCGGCGAGCGTCGCGCGCAGGCGCGTCGTCGGGTCGCGGTCCGTGATCGCGGCGCGCACCGTGACCTCGATCGCGGCGACGCGCCGCGGCTCGACGCCGAGCGGGACGGTCAGCTCGAGCCCGCCGATCTGCCGTTCGCCCTGCTCGACGGTCTCGATCGCGAGCTCGGCGCCGCCCTCGGCGAGGATCGCGTCGTACGAGCCGCCGGTGCGACGCCCCTGCAGGTTGGAGACGCGCGCACCGTCCAGGCGCACCGGCGACCACGCGCGCGGCGCGGTCGAGGCGGCGGGGAGATCCGCGGCGCAGTCGAGGCCGGTCACGGCTTCGCGATCGTCGGCGATCAGCAGCAGCGCCTCGCTCGCGTCGGCACGGCCGACCCAGAGGCGCAGCGTGTCGACGCCCGCGGACGGGTCGCTGCCCGCGAAAAAGATCCGATCGCCGCGCGGTGCGAACCGCGGGAAGCGAGCGGTCGTGACCGGGGCCGCGAGCAGCGTGACCTGGGACGTGGCGACGTCGACGCGGGCCAGCGTCGAGCGCGTCGCGTCGAGCCAGCGCACGAAGACCACCGTGCTGCCGTCCGCACTCCAGCACGGTTCGCGATCACCGGCGCCAGCTCCGCCGTCGGTCAGGGCGATGGGCGACGTGCCGTCGGGCGCGATGGTCCAGAGTTCGAAGCGGGCAAGAGCTCCGCGGCGCGCGAAGACGATCCGCCCCGCGGCGGGTGACCAATCGGGATCGGTCTGGTCCGCGGCGTCGTTCCAGATTTGCGCCGGTGAGCCCAGGGCGGCGTCGACCAAGAACAGCCGCGGGCCGTTGCCGAGCCGCTCGCTCGCGAACGCGAGGCGCGTGCCGTCGGGCGACCAGCACGGGGCGTCGTCGACGGCGTCGTCGTCGGTGAGACGGACTTCGTCGGTGCTTCGATCGACGCGCGCGACGAACAACTCGTCGCTCGTCGGTTCCCCGTTGGGCCGTCGGCGGAGAGGCCGAGCACCGCACTGGTCGCGTGTTCGAAACCGATCCGCGCTCGACCGACGACGAGTTCGGCGCGCGCGGTTCCCGGTTGCAGCGGCAGACCTGCGCCGCGCTGTCCGCCGCCGGAGCACGCCGCCGCCGGCCAGAGGACGAGGGTCGCGACGACGGCGGGCACGAGGTGGCGCATGTCGGGCGAGACGGTACAAGCGCGCGGCTCCGTGCGCGTCGCCGACTTCCATTACGAGTTGCCCGCCGATCGCATCGCGTCGGCGCCGGTGGAGCCGCGCGACGCGGCGCGGCTGTTCGTGCACGAGCGGGCCCTGGATCGGAGCGAGCACCGCTTCGTGCGCGATCTGCCGGAGCTGTTGCGGCCGGGCGATCTGCTCGTCCTCAACGACACGCGCGTCCTGCCGCATCGCCTGGTCGGTCGACTGCCCAGCGGTGCGCGCGTCGAGGTGCTGATCCTCTCGCGCGACGGCGACCACGGCCGCGGCTACCTGAAGCCCGCGCGCAAGCTGCGGATCAACGAGCCGATCGGCCTCGAGGGTGGTGCGCTCGAACTCGTGCCCCTCGCGGCGCTCGGCGGGGGGCTGTTCCGTTTCGCGCTCCGGGCACCGCGCGGCGGCGATCTCACCGCGGTGATCGAGGCCGTCGGGCGCGCGCCGCTCCCGCCGTACATCCGCCGCCCCGACGGCGACGACGCGGGCGTCGATCGCGCGCGCTACCAGACCGTGTTCGCGCGGGTGCCCGGTGCGGTTGCGGCGCCGACCGCGGGCCTGCACTTTGCCGGCGAGCTGCTCGCGCGGCTCGCGGAGCGCGGCATCGGGTCGGCGTTCGACACCTTGCACGTCGGCGAAGGGACCTTCGCGCCGCTGCGCGTCGATCGCGTCGAGGATCACCGCATGCACCGGGAGCGGTACGAGTTGCCCGCGGCGACCGCGACGGCGATCGCCGCGACGCGCGCACGGGGCGGCCGTGTCGTCGCCGTCGGCACGACCGCCGCGCGGGTGCTCGAGACCTGCGCGCGCGACGACCGCACGGTCGCTGCGGGCAGCGGCTCGACCGAGCTGTTCCTCTTTCCGGGCCGCCCGCTGCGGGTCGTCGACGCTCTGCTGACCAACTTCCACCTGCCCGGCTCGACGCTGCTGATGCTCGTCGCCGCGTTCTGCGGGCGCGAGCGCGTGCTGCGGCTCTATCGCGAGGCGATCGAGCGCGGCTACCGCTTCTTCAGCTACGGCGACGCGATGCTGCTGGTCTGAACGGTCCATTGGTCGGGTCGGGCGTTTCGCCCTGGGCCGCTCCCCGCGATCGACCCCGTGGGGGCCCTAGTAATACGTCTCCCCCACGGTCCCGCGGCCGCTCAGACGTCCGGTGCCACCGGATCTACCCTGGCGATGGTGGCGCAATGCGCCACCTCGACCGCGAGCGCCGCACGCAGTTCAGCCGCCGCGCGCCGTGGATCGGGCGCGTGCAGGATCGCCGAAGCGACTGCCGCGCGCCGCGCACCTTCGCGCACGACGCGGCTCACGTTCGCGCCGCTGATCCCGCCGATCGGCCAGACCGGGACGAGGCTCTGCTCCAGCGCGGCCCGCAGGGCGCCGTCGGGTTGCCCGGTCGCGTAGCCCTTGGTCTTCGTGGCGAACATCGGACCGAAGCCGACGTGGTCGGCGCCGTCGGCGGTCGCGCGCGCGATCTGCTCGAGGTCATGGGTCGAGACGCCGAGGAACTGGCCCGGTCGCAGCAAGCGTCGCGCGCGCCGCGCCGGCAGGTCGCCTTGGCCGACGTGCGCGCCGTACGCCCCGAGTCGTGCGGCGAGTTCGACGTGGTCGTTCACGATCACGGGCACGCCGCGCTCGCCGCAGATCTCGATGCAACGCAAGGCACCGTCGCGATCCGGCTGCGGCGTCCGCCACTGGACGAGATCGACGCCGCCCGCGATCGCTTCGCGAAGCGTGGTCCAGGGTTCCGCCGCGCAGAGCGACGGCGTGAACAGGAGGTAGAGCGTGCGCGGCAAGTCGGGCTGGTCGATGGCGGGTGCTCGCTATCATGCCGCGCGATGTTTGCGGACGCGTTCCTGCCGAACCTCGCGATCTTCGTCGTCGCCCAGGTCGTCGCATGGATCTACCTGAGCACCGGTCTCGTCCGCACCGGCATCGCGACGATCGTCGCGACCTGGCTCGCCGCCGACTCCGCGCTGGTCGCTCGCTTCGCGCTCGACGACGTCGGGCCGGTCTACGCCGGCGCGTTGATCGTGCTCCAGTCATGGACGGTGATCGTGACGCTGCGGTTGATCGCGGGTCGCTGGCGCCGATCGCGCAAGGACTTCGTCGCGCGCCGCGACGTCGCGTTCCACACCGCGTTCACCAACTGGTTGCGCGGCGAGTTCGATCCCGCGCGACGCGAACTGCTCGCGGTTCTGCGCGTCGATCCCTGGGACCTCCGCTCACGGCTCCTGCTCGCGAAGGTGTTCCGCGCCGGCGGCATGCACGGACCCGCGCGACGCCAGCTCGTCGCGGCGCGCCGGCTCGATCGCGACGATCGGTTCCGCGACCTGATCGAACGCGAACTCGCCGATCGGCCGCCGCCTCCCGCGGATGCGCCCGCGCTCGAGGCGGACGAAAAGGCGACGGGAGCCCACCGCGAAGAGCGGCAGACTCCCGTCGCGGAGTCACGGAGCTGAAGTCACGGAGCTGAAGTTTCGGAGCTGAACGGAGAACAGAACGCGGGGTGTTCGGATCGGGGAGGCGTCGCTCAGACCGCCTTCCAGCGGCGCTTCTGGACCTCGGACTCGAAGCGGCGGGAGTCGTCCTTGTTGAAGAGCTTCACGCGGCTCCCGCACTGCACGCAGTAGGAGTGGTTGACGCTCATCACGAAGTGGACGTAGGTCCGGCAGGACTCACACCACTTGGTCTCGTTGTAGAAGTCGCGGTTGGTCATCGGCGGTGCTGGTCGGTGGAGGAGCGATGCGGTGATTGCGACGGTCCCTCGCGGAAATCGGTCGCGCCGCGCGGGCATCGCCGATCGCAGCGGGGCATCCGCACGCGGTCCTGCCGGCGCGACGGTCGTCGCGCGCGCACGACGGGTCAGCGGCGTGCGAGCGCTGTGGCGATCGCGCGTCGCGCCGCGTCGTCCGTCTCGCGCGCGAGCGCGGCGTCGAGAGACGTGTCACGCGGTGCGATGCGGCCGATCGCCCAGGCGCAGTGCTCCCGAACGATCCCGTCGACGTCGGCCAACCCGCGGCGCAGCGCGGGCAGGGCGTCCTGGTCGCCCAGGTTGCCCAGGGCGACCGCGGCGTTCCGGCGCAGGCCGGTTCGCGTCGCGCGGCGCAGCGCGGTCCCGACCCAGCGTTCCTCGTAGTCCGCCTCGTCGAGCTCGACGAGGCCGACCAACGTCGCGTGCTCCACGACGGGGTGGGGGAGGAAGGCGTCCGGCCGCGGTGCTCCTGGCGTCGCCGCCCGACCACGGGTGGACGCGAAGGGGCAGACCTCGAGGCAGACGTCGCAGCCGAAGACCCAGGACCCCTGCGGCTCGCGAAGTTCGTCCGGGATGCTGCCGCGCAGTTCGATGGTCGTGTAGCTGATGCAGCGACGTGCATCGACCCGGTACGGAGCGAGGATCGCCCCGGTCGGGCAGGCGTCGATGCAGCGCGTGCAGGTGCCGCAACTCCCCGGGCTCGGCAGGTCGAAGGGCAGCTCGAACGGCACGAGGAGTTCGGAGAGCAGGAGATAGGGTCCGAGGTCCGGCGAGATCACGCCGGCGCTCTTGGCGAGAAAGCCGACCCCGGAGCGGACCGCGAGCGCGCGTTCGAGGATCGGGATCGCGTCGGTGCCGATGTCGATCGATCCGTGGGGGACCCCTTCGCGCTCGAGCCGGCGGCGCAGCCGTCGAACCCGATCGCCGAGGGCGCGGTGGTAGTCCCGGCCGGCGGCGTAGCGGGCGATGCGGCCGCCGCCGGCGAGGTCGACCGGGGGGCCGCCGTAGTCGGCGGCGAGGCAGATCGCGGACTTCGGGTCGCGAGCCCAGCGAGCGGGGTCGACGAGCTTCTCCCGCCAGTCGGCCAGCCAGCTCATCGAGCCGTGCATGCCTTCGTCGAGCCAGGCTTCGAGCCGGGCGGCGTGTTCGCCGGGATGCGCCGGGCCGAATCGAACCAGATCGAAGCCCTCGTCGTGCGCGAGGGAGCGGACCAGTTCGGGTGTGAGGTTCATGGCGCGATGCGATGCGCGATTCTCGCAGCGTACGTCTGGCCGGGGCCAGCGCGGGCCATGGAACAACGTGCGCGTTGCCGTGGTCCGATGCGGCGACGACAACGACGCATGCGGCGCGCCAGCCTCGCCCCGAGGCGCGCCGCTGCCGAGTTACTTCCCGATCTCCCATCCCTATGGGAGGATGTCCACGTCGCCCGGACGTTCCGAGCGACTTCGAGCCCCCCCGATGGACGCCTTCATCACCGTCCTGAATGACGAGCTGCGGGACCGCCTCCACGAGCTGTGGGAGCGGACCGGCAACGCGCCACTGCTCAGGATCGCGTCGGGCGAATCGTTCTCGGGGGAAGCGGGCGCACCGTCGATCGACGCACTCTCCGCGCAAGAACGATCGGACTGGATCGGCACCGCGGTGATGAACGCCTTCAAGGACACGGGGGACTCGCAGGTCTTCGCGCTCCTCCATCACCTGAGCGAGCCGTCGTTCCGCGCGACGATCCTCGGCAAGCTGCGCCGCACGGTCACCCGGCTCGATGTCCAGGACGTGCTCCAGGAAGTGTTCCTGAACATCTATCGCTATCCCCATCGTTTCGTGGCGGAGCGCGCCGACTCGTACCGGAACTGGGGTCACACCATCGTCCGCAACACGCTGCTCAAGATGTTGAAGGGCGAAGCGCGTCGCGGGCGGCCGGCGTCGCTCGACGACGACCTCGTCCCGCAGGTCGACGAACGCGCGGTGTCGCCCCTGCGCAGCGCGGTCGACTCCGAGTCGGCGATCACGGTCGATCGCGCCTTCCTGATCTACCTCAACCTCTACCTCGTCCACTTCGCGCAGCTGGCGGAGAAGGAGCAGCGCGCGCTCACGATGGTCGAGGTCCTCGGGATCACCTACAAGGACACCGCCGCCGAACTCGGCATCCGCCTCGAGAACCTCAAGATGGTGATCTTCCGCGCCCGCCGGAAGATCCTCCGCGGCATGACGCGCACGCTCGCCGAGATCGAGGCGCGCAACGCGCGCCGCGCGGCGGCGATCCGCGAGTTCAAGCTGCACGGCGGTGCGGTTCGTGACGCGGTTGCTCGTGACGCGCGTGCGGATCGTCTCGCTCCTCCTCCTCGTTCGTCGCTCTCCACTTCGGCATGACCGGCTTCGACGACCACGATCGAACGGGCGACGCCCACCGACCGGATGACCCCTGCGGTCAGATCCAGGTCGATCTGTCGGCGATGCTCGACGGCGAACTCGATCCGTCGTCGGTGCGTCGCGTCGTCGTCCACTCGGACGCCTGCCGTTCCTGCCGCGAGTTCCTCGACGGCATCCGCGCCCAGGCGCGCTCGCACCGTGCACTGCACACCGTGCTCACCGGCGCGGACGACGATCGCGTCACGGTGCCGGCGTCGGTGGCCGGGGGCACCGCGATCCGCAGCATCACGGTCGGCGAACTGCGCCGGCAACTCACCGAGAACCGCCGCCAGCTCGCGAAGATCTTCTACGAACTCGGCCGCGGCTTCGTCCTGCTCGGGAAGACGCCGAAGTTCTCGCGCGTCGTCGCGAAGGAACCGGCGCCGATCACCGACATGTGCCGCCGCGGACGCAACTTGGTCGACGAGACCGAGCGCCTGACGGGCGGCTCGAGCGCGGTCGCGTCGGACGACGGCGCAGGTGGGACAGGCTTCGTCGGCGCGGAGTGGATCCGGGCCAAGGCGGTCTTCGATGACGACTACGTGCACTCCGACCAGGAGAACCTGCACAAGGGCATCGCGCTGCTCGAAGAGTCGCTGATGCTCGACGCCGCGTTCGACGACGCGCGCATCTATCTCGGCCACGCCTACCACGTCGCGAACGACGCGGCGGCGGCCGAACTCGAGTTCCGGCACGTGCTGGAGCTCTCGAACGACGCCGGCTCGCGCGCCTTCGCGCGCCTGCACCTCGGCAATCTCTACCTCGACACCGGGCGTCCCGATCGCGCCGAAGACCTGTTCCTCGAGCTCGTGAGCTCGGGCGAGGTCGCGCGACGCCCTCAATTCGGACTGATCTACTTCAACCTCGCTCTCGCATCGGGCATGCAAGGACGCTTCGACGACTGCCGTACCTGGTTGGGCCGCCTGTACTCCGAGATGCCGCACAAGCGGCGGATGATCGCGGACGAGATCCGCGCTCGTGCGGAGTTCGTGGCCACCCTGACCGACCGACCGCAGGTGTACGACGCATTCGCCGCGAGCTTCCCGTGCTGGTTCCCGAATCGTGAGGCCTGCTGATGCTCCGCCGACTCTCGCTGCTGATCGTTGCCCTGCTGATCCCGTTCCTGGTCGTCCGCGACGCGCCCGCGGACATCGGCCGGAGCGGCGGAATCGTCATCCTGCCCTGCGCGATCTCGATCGCGAACTGCGGGCAGCAGCTCCGCGCCCAGTACGAGTTCCCGGTCGGCGGAGACATCGTGTTCGCCCTGCCGAGCAACCTCGGTCCGAACGTGATGACTCTCATCGAAGTCGACGGCAGCACGATGCCGGCCGTCGGTCGCATCGAGAACGGGATGCTGATCCTCCGCGGCGCCGAGTTGCGATCCCTGCGCGCGATCCACATCCCGTCCTTCCGGATGACTCTGGTCGATGCCCAGCAGCGCGCGCTCCTGATCGAGTTCGTGCTCAAGTTGGACGTGGACTCGGTCCGCGTCTGGTGAGGAAGGGTCAGCGCGGGGTCGGCCGGAGACCCGATTCCGCGCGCCGCAGCGCGAGCAGGTGATCGGCGCGGTTCGTCGTCACGGCGCCGAGTCCGGCGCGGATGCGCCCGAAGAGTTCGAGTTCGCCGTCGGCGGTGTAGACGCAGCTCAGGTAGCCGCGCGCGTGCAGTGCTCCCAGATCGGCCAGGCGCAGGTCGCGGTGGTGCCAGTGGACGAGCGCGACGCCGAGCGCGTCGATCGCAGCGAGACGCGCGGGACTCAGTTCGCCTTCGCCGAGAGCGCCGAGCGTGATCTCGGGAGCGAGGCGTCCGACCGCGGCGACCGTGTCCCAGTCGAAGGACTGCACGAACACCCGCTCCGCGACGCCGAGCCGTCGCAACTCCGCCACCAACAGCGCCGGGTCGCCCCGCTTGTGCTCGATCATCAGCACGATCCGATCGCCCGCGCCGCGGACGGTCGCTTCGAGCGTCGGCACGCGCGCGCCGGCGTGTTCGGCGCCGCGCCAGCTGCCTGCGTCGAGTCGTGCGATCTGAGCGGCATCGACGTCGGCGACGGCTACGTCGCCGCGGCCGAACACGGCGCGAGCGTCGGTCGTGCGATCGAGGGTCTCGTCGTGGATGCACACGACGGCGCCGTCGCGCGTGGTGTGCACGTCGAGTTCGATGAGTTCCGCCCCGCAGGCGATCGCCGCCTCGAACGCGGGCAGCGTGTTCTCCGGGAAGCGCGACGAGAGGCCCCGGTGCGCGACGACCAGCGGTCGCGCGAGCGCGGCGAGGCGGTGAGTCAGCGGCGTGGCCGCGGCGGCGGTCCTGGTCATCGTGGGAGGTGCCACAGCATGCGCGGCGCTCCACCGGAACGCACCGGGACCGCGCCGCAAGAGAGGTTCGGCTTGTCCCGCGCGCGGCTGCGGCTATCTCAGACGCCGATGGACCGCACCACGCTCGAGTCCCGCGTCCGAGAGAGCATCGCCTGCAAGGAGCGACTCGCCCTTTTGTGCCTCGACGACGTCGAACGGCTCGGCCGCATGGCCGTCGAGTGCCTGCGCGCCGGCGGCAAGCTGATGCTCTGCGGCAACGGCGGGTCGTCCTGCGACGCGGCGCACGCCGCCGGCGAACTCGTCGGTTGGTTCGAGGACAAGCAGCGCGACGGCATCGCCGCGATCGCGCTCGGTCACGAGGTGCCGGCGCTCACCGCGATCGGCAACGACTCCGGCTTCGACCAGGTCTTCGCGCGACCGTTGCGCGCGCTCGGCCGTCGCGGCGACCTGTTGATCGGGATCTCGACCTCCGCGAGCTCGCGCAACGTCATCGCGGCGATGGAGGCGGCCCGCACGATCGGCGTGCGCCGAGCCGCGCTGGTCGGTGCGCGTCCAGGTCCGGTCGCCGATCTCGCCGAGGTCGCCGTGCGCGTGCCGTCGACCTCGACGCCGCGCGTGCAGGAAGGTCACCTGCTCGTCGTCCACCTGCTCTGCGAGTGGATCGAGAGCCACTTCCACGCGTAGGCGCGCGTTCAGAACAACGACGCGAGCCAGCCTGCGAGTCCGCCGATCAGGTCCGGCGCTTCCCTCAGTCGGGGCGTCGGCAGTCCGCCGATCGATGCGTGGGACGGCGTCGCGAGTCGACGCACGTCGCGGCGCTTCTGCTCGAGCTGCTCGAGCTCGCGCGCGCGCGCACGCTCCATCCCGCCGGCTTGCACGAAGCGGAACACCGCCTGGAGTTCGTCGACGTCGAACCAGAACCCGTGACCCCGGCACCAGTCGAGGATCACGCCCGACGACCGCGCGAAGTTCTGACGGTTCATCCGGGTGCCGCAGCACGGACACGGCAGATAGACGACTTTCCGCGTGTCCACCACCTGGTCCCTCGCGGCCGCATCCGAGGCGTTCCGGTTCGCGAGGATGGCCGGAGCCGCGCTCTTGTCGCGGTCCTCGACGAGTTGCCGCACGACGTCCTCCCCGAGCCAGAGCCCGCCGCAACCGGTGCATTCCGTGAACGCGACGTTCTCCGCCGCGCACTCCGTCATCGCGAGGCCGCAACGCGGGCAGTTCCGGTCGACGAGGGCCTTCAGCACCGCGGCCGGTCGGATCGCCGTCCCGCAGGTGCTGCAGAACTTCGCGCTCGTGACCATTCGCGCCATGCAGGCCGGGCAGACCTCGCCACCGCCGCGCTCGGCGAGCGAGACCGCGCCCTTGCAGAACTCGCACTCGGACGCGCCCACCGGCAGGCCGCTGCCGCACGACGAGCAGTGCTGCATGCGGAGATCGCGGGGTTTCGGCGTCTCGACGGTCAGCCGGTCGCCGCAGAAACAACGGATCGTGGTCCCCGGCGCGTGGGAGCCGACGTCGTATTGGCGGTGGCAGTTCGGACAGGCGATGAGCACGTTCGTTCGATCGCGGCGTCGCCGCAGTGGACGGGGCGCACGATAGCATCGCGCGCCTTGCAAGCACCCGACACGCGCCTCGCCACGAAGCTCGCCGGGGGCTTCGCCATCGGCTCCGTCGCGATCCCTGGTCGCGCGGTGCTCGCGGCGCTCAGCGGCTACAGCGACGCCGCGATGCGCCGCGTCGCACGCGAGCACGGCGCGCCCTACTGCGTTCACGAGGTCGTCCTCGATCGCGACGTGCTCGCCGGCGGGCGACTCGCGAGGCGCGTGCTCGAACTCGACGAGGACGACCATCCGATCGGCGGGCAGTTGATGGGGTCGGAGCCGGCGTCGTTCGCCGCGGCGGCTCGCGCGATGGTCGGAGCGGGATACGACGTGATCGACATCAACTTCGGTTGCCCGGTGCCGAAGGTGCTCGGTCGCTGCCGCGGCGGATTCCTCCTGGGAACGCCCGACCTCGCGCTCGAGGTCGTCGATCGCGTCCTCGATGCGGTCGGCGGCGCACGCCCGGTGACGGTCAAGCTGCGAAGAGGACTCGACGACAAGATCGAGTCGGAGCGCGCGTTCTTCGCGATCCTCGACGGTGCGTTCGCCCGCGGCATCGCGGCGGCGACGATCCACCCGCGGACCGTCGCGCAGCGCTACGACGGCGCCTCGGACTGGTCCTTCCTGCGTCGCGTGCGGGACCGCATGGGCTCGTGCACCTTGCTCGGCAGCGGCGACCTGTTCGGACCGCACGACGTCGCGCGGATGCTCGCGACCACCGGCGTCGACGGCGTCACGCTCGCGCGGGGCGCGATCGGCAACCCCTGGATCTTCGCGCAAGTCGCCGCGCTCGCGGCGGGTCTGGAACCGCAGGCGCCGACGATCGGCGAACAACGCGTCGCGATCGCGCGGCACATCGAACTCACCATGCGGTTGTTCGGCGCGCGCGGCGGCCCCGCGCGCGCCCGCACGCAGGCGATCCACCATGCGGCGGTGCATCCCGATCCCGTCGCGGTCCGCGACGCGTTCGTCGCCGCACGAACGGTCGACGACCTGCTGGCCGTCCTCGATTCGCTGTACCCGGCGTCGCGCGCCGGAGAACGGTCCGCTCGCTTGTCATCCTTCGCGCTCGCCGCGCAGCGCGTGCGCGAGGCGAGCAACTCCGCCGGTCCATGAACCTCCTCCTCGTCAGCAACTCCACGCAGTTCGGCGGCGGCTACCTCGAGCACTGTCGCGATGCCCTCGTCGAACTGTTCGGCCCGGGACGCCGATCGCTGCTGTTCGTGCCGTTCGCGCTCGCGGATCACGACGCGTACGCGGCACGCGCCCGCACTGCGTTCGCCGCGATGGGTCACGACTGCCGTGGCCTCCATGACTTCGCGGACCCGATCGCTGCGCTGGCGTCCGCGGACGGCGTGTTCGTCGGCGGCGGCAACACCTTCCGCCTGCTCGACCAACTCTGGCGACGCGGGCTGATCGATCCGCTTCGCGCGCGAGTTCGCGCCGGGATGCCGTACGCCGGCGCGAGCGCGGGGACGAACGTGGCGTGCCCGACGATCAAGACGACGAACGACATGCCGATCGTCGCGCCGCCGAGCTTCGTCGCGCTCGGACTACTGCCGTTCCAGATCAACCCGCACTACCTCGATCCCGAACGCGGCTCGACGCACATGGGCGAGACGCGCGAGCAACGCATCCGCGAGTTCCACGAGGAGAACCACGTCGCGGTCCTCGGGCTGCGCGAGGGTGGGATGATCCGCGTCGCGGGTGCCCGCACGACCTTGCACGGTCCGCGTTCGGCGCGGCTGTTCCAACGAGGGGAGTTCGCACGCGAACTCGCGACGGGATGCGAGCTCTCGTTCCTCGGTTGATCGATCGGCTGCCGGCTCTGGACCGCGTCGCGCTGCGCATCGACCGGCACCCCATCGGCCAGCACGACGGCCGCATGGCGCACTCGCGCCGTGCGGCCGTCCCGTTTCGACCGGTTGGGTTCCGCGGGAGGTGACAGCCTTGCCGGGCAGCCGCAGAATCCCCGACCGTGCCGCGACGCCTCTTCACACCGATCCAAGCCAATCAGTCCCTGCCGTTGGTCCGGCGGATCGTCGCCGACATCCTCGGCAAGGCGCGTGAACTACGCGCGCTCGGCGGTTCGCACGGCTCCGACCGCGTCGCCGACCTCCAGCACCAGATCGCCGACCTCGTCCGCGAACTCGAGCAACTCGGCTGTCAGTACAAGGACTGGGGCTTCGAGATCGGGCTCGTCGACTTCCCGAGCAAGATCGACGGCCGGCGCGTGCTGTTGTGCTGGCGCAGCGACGAGGACAGCGTCGCGCAGTACCACGGCGAACACGAGGGCTTCGCGGGTCGACGGCCGATCCCCTCGCACCTGCTGCCGGACGAGTCGAGCGCCGAACCCGCGGGCGATCACGTCGGGTGAGCGGGCGTCAGTGCGCAGCCGGCGAGACGCGCAGCGGTGCGACGAAGTCGGCGGCGATCCGCGCGGGGTCGAGCGTGACCGTCTTGGTCGTCACGACGAAGCGGTAACGCAGCACGACCGAAGCACCCGGCTCGAGATCGAGGGTCTGGAAGGAGCCGACGCGGCCGTACGCGCGCGTCGAGTAGACGAACGGGGCGCCCGCGCGCGGAGCCGTCACGTGCAGCAGCACCGCGTCGACGTCGCCGACCTGCGCGCGCACGAGCGCCCAGGCGCAGTCGCGCCAGACGTCGTCGCCCGCCGCCTTCGCACCCTCCGGTCGTTCGTAGCGGGTCGCTGCCTGGTGCTCCTCGACCTCATGCGCGAGGCGGATGTGGCAGCCGGCGTGTTGCGCATCCCCGCGCAGTGCGACGGGACGATCGCTCGCGCCGCTCAGTTCGACGACAAGGTCGAGGACGTGCCGGTCGTCACCCGCGTCCCACGCGCTGAGCGTGCGCGTCTCGCGCACCACCGCTCTGCCGTCCGCATCGCGCCACTCGATCGACGAGCGTTCGTCGGCGACGACCGGGAACGGTGACTCCGCGCCGTCGACGCGGCGCTGGTGCCGCCCCTCGCGGCAGTGCCAGAAGTCGTGCGTCGCATCGCCGGAGTTGGTCTGGTTCCAACCGACGAAGAGTCCACGGTGGTGGGGGTGTGTTCCGCCGAGCCCTTTCGTCAGCAGGGTCGCGCCGTCGGGCGACCACAACTCGTGGAAGGGCTTGTAGGTCGCGTCGAAATCCTCGAGGTCGAAGCGCGCCGCGAAGGTCCACACGGCCCGATCGTGCAGCGTGAGCGTGCGCGCGTCGGCGGGTCCGGCCCACGCGAAGGGGCACGGCGCGGCGTCGTGCGGGAGCCAATGCAGCGCGAGAGCGTGCGCGCCCGCGTCCATCGCCGTGCGCGCCACCCAGCGCAACCGCAACGTCGCATCGCCGGAGTCCGCGCGTGCGATCACGTCCGCACGGACCAAGGTGTCGTCGTCGAGTCGCGCGAGGGCAGGCGAGCCCGCGGGCGCCGAGGCGGACGTGATCGGCAGCACGACGTCGATCGGACCGGCCGCGCGCGGCGCGGCGAGTTCGAGCACGAAGCGCAGCGGCGCATCCTGCGCGGCGATCCTCGATGCAAGCAGGGCGAGCAGGACGAGAGCGGGTCTTCGCATGGCCAAGATCATCGCAGGCGTTCGAGCAGGGTCTCGCCGTCGCGGTCGCGCCAGAGGAGGCGCCGGCCGCCGCCGTCGACGCGCAACTCGATCCGCTCGCGTCCGTCCCGCGAGGTCGCCGCGAAGATCGCCTCGCGTCGCCAGTCGAGCGCGAGTTCGACGGACGGCGGCGTGCGATCGACGACTTCCAGCGAGCGCACGCGATCCGCGGCGTCGAGATCGACGACGGCGGTCAAGCTGCGACCGGCGACGGACAGCTCGACCCAGACCTCGTCATCGCGTTCGCCGAAGCCGACGAAACGGGACGCGCGGATGCGACCGTGGCGGCGCTCGATCTCGCGCACCGCGACCTCGAGCGCTCGCTCGCGCAACGCGGCGGCGACGGCGCGGTCGACGGCCCGCGCGCGGACACTGCGCCGCGCGCCGAGCCGCTCCGACTCCGCTTCGCCGGCACTGGCCCGCGCGGCGAAGCGAGATCCGCTGCACGACGCGTGCAGGCGCCCGCCTTCGGCGTGCAGTTCGACGCGGTCGCCGTCCCCGGTCGTGAAGCGTCCGACCGCGGACTGGACCACCGACGGCGGTGCCCCCGCCGCGAACAACGCCTGCTCGAGACCGTCCGCCATCCGCGAGACGACGAAGCGCTCGTTGCCCAGCGCGACTGCGAATGCGTCGTCGTCGGGATAGCGCGCGAACCAACTCTCGAAGCCGTGGACCGAACCGCTGTGCGCCTGCCGCACCGTGCCGTGCGCGGTGAACGCGCTCTGCAGCCCGCCCGAGTCGTCGCGTGGACGGGGTTCGAGGAGCAGGCGCCGTTCGTCGGGTGGCAGGACGAAATCGCCGCGCAGCGCGCGATCCCACCGCGCCAGGTCGTCGATCGTGCTCACGACGCCGCTCGCGCCGCGGAAGCCCCAGTGCCTCGGCCAGGCGAGCGCCGTGTCGCGGAAGCGCGCATCGTCCGGTCCGCCGCTGCGCGGCGCCGCGCGCGCATGACGACGATCCTCGGGCGGCACGGCGCCGGTGAAGGTCGTGTCGTGCATGCCCGCGGGTTGCAGCACGGCGTCGCGGACGAAGTCCTCGTACCGTCGCGCGGCGACGACTTCGACGATCGCGGCGAGCACGCCGTAGCCCGCGTTGCTGTAGCCGAAGCGTTCGCCGGGCGCGCCGTCGAGCGGCGTCGCCCACACGCGTCGCAGCCAGAGTGCGCGGTCGTCGAGCTCGCTCCCGCTGGCGATCACGTTCGCAGGCAGGCCCGACTCGTGGGCGATCAACTGCTCGACGCGGATCGCGCGCTTGTCCTCCGGCACGTCCGCGAAGAACCGCTCGAGCGGGTCGTGCATCGACAACTTGCCGCGCGCGCGGAGCACGAGCACCGCCGCGACGGTGAACTGCTTGCTCACCGAGGCGACGTCGAACAGGGTCTCCGGCGCACACGGCGCGCCGCCTGTCGACGCGGTGCCGAAGCCGCGCCGCAGCAACACGTGTCCGCCGCGTACGACGAGGACCGCGCCGAAGAAGCCGTCCTCCCGCGCCGATTCGACCGCGCGTCCGAGCGCTGCCTCGGCGGCCGCGCGCCAGTCCGCGTCGGGATCGACCGGCGATTGCGCAGCGAGTCGAAGGACGACGGTCGCGCACACGACGAAGCGTGCGCTCGTCACTTCGGCGCGGCTCCGGCGATGCGTTCCTCGGGTGCGACCCAGAACCGCTCGGGCGAGAGTCCGAGAGGTCCGGGCTCCGCGTCCTGGAAGCGCGCGTGCACGAGGACCTGCGTGAGGGGATGGACCAGGAGCGTGACGGGTTGTTCGGCGGCGAGCAGGTCCTGGAACTCCAAGTAGAGCTTCGCGCGGGCCGCGCGCTCCGGTTCGCGCTGCGCTGCGAGCAGGAGCGACTCGGCCTGGTCGTTGCGCCAGCCCATGTCGTTGTCGTCGCGCGCGAAGACGTCGTGCGGGTCGATCACCGGGTCGTGGTACTGGAGCATCAGCACGCCGTCGAAGTCGTGCGACGTCAGTCGCGCGTAGACGCTGGCCCAGTCACCGGGTACCGGCACGAGTTCGACGCCGGCCTCGCGGAACGACGCGAGCGCGAGCTCTGCCGTCCTGCGGAGCATCTGCGCCTCGCTCGCGCACAGCACCTCGACGCGCAAGGGCACGCGGTTCGGGCCGAAGCCCTCCGCGGCGAGCAGAGCCTTCGCCTCGGCGATCGAGAAGCGCGGCGCTTCCTCCGCGGCGGGGTACTCGGGCATGCCCGGCTTGAACCACCCGCGCGTTATCGCCGCGGCGCCGCCGAAGACCTCGCGGCAGATCGTCGCGCGGTCGAACAGCAGGCCGAGCGCGCGGCGCACCGAGGCCTTGTCGAGCGCAGGCCGGCGGCAGTTCCAGACGACCTGCAGATGACCCATGTGGGGCGGGTCGTACGCGAACACGCGGTACGCGCGCGCGAGCAGGGGATCCCCGGCGCGGAGTGCTGCGAGGTCTTCACCGCTCGTCGACGTGAACCAGTCGATTTCGCCGCGCTTCAACGCCGCGAGGCGCGCCGACTCGTCGGGAAGGAACAGCAGCCGGAAGCCGGCGAGGTTCCACGAGGTCGCGCGGGCGCTTCGCTGCCAGCCGTGTGCGTTTGCGACGAGGTCGAGGTACTCGCCGCGCGACCAGTCCGGCGAACCGTCGTCGCGACGGCGGACCGCGTAGGGACCGGTGCCCGGCCCGGACCACGCCGCTTCGGCGAGTGCCTGCGTCCAGGCGTCGTCCCAGGGCGTCGCGTCTTCGGCGCGCGAGCGGATCTCGGCGGAAAAGAAGGCGATCTGCGCGATGCGCACTTCGGCGGCGATGCGGAGCGGCAGTTGTCCGTCGGGTTCCTTCGCAACCAACACGAGCTCGCGCTCGCCGCGGAGTACCGCCGACTCGAGCGACGCCAGCGCCGCGCTCATGTCGCTCTTCGGTTCGACGCGTGGATCGCGTGCCGCGCGCAACGTGAACTCGACGTCCTCGCGCGTGACCGGCGCACCGTCGGCGAAGCGCAGGTCGTCGCGCAGGTCGAAGATCCAGGTGCGGCCGTCGTCGTCGACCCGCCAGGCCCGCGCCGCGCCGGCGCGCAGTTCGCCGGTCCACGGGTCGCGATCGACGAGCGTCTCGTGCGTGTAGGCGAGGACGAGGCGCACCGCGACGGCGTCACGCGTCGTGAACACGTTGAGCGACGGGATCGGCGGCACGCCGCTGCGCCAGAGATCGCCTTGCGGTCGCGCGCGCGGGCCGAGCGTGACGTCGGTCGTCGTCGCGGGCGCCGGCGAGTGCCGCAGCACGAGCCACGCGAGACCGGCGACGCCGGCGAGCGCGAGGACGAGGACCGCGACGGCGAGGCGCATCAGGGCCGCGATGATAGCGACGTCCCCTCGCGCTCCGTTCCGCCCCGCCCCGCCCCGCGTCGCGTCAGCGCTCTTCGAAGCTCCCTGCCTCGGGCCGGTCGACGCTCTCGCGGCGGAGCTTCTCGTAGAGCGCGGTGCGCGAGATGCGCAGCAGCTTCGCCGCGGCGGACTTGTCGCCGCCGGTGGTGCGCAGCGCCGCGTAGAGCGTGCGGTAGATCGCCTCGTTCAGCGGGATGGCCGGCCAACGCGCGGCGGTCGCCGCGACCTCGCCCGCGCTCGCCGGCGCTGCGTCCGCGTCATCGAGCTTCAGGACGTCGCCCTCGGTCAGGAGGAACGCACGGGCGATCACGTGCTCGAGCTCGCGGACGTTGCCGGGCCAGCGGCCCTTGCGCAGCCGCGCGATCGAGGCGTCGTCGATCGTCACGGCGCGGCGTTGCTCCTGGCCGTGTCGCTCGACGAAGTTCCGCGCCAGCAGCTCGATGTCGTCGCCGCGCTCGCGCAGCGCCGGGACGCGGATCGTTCCCGCGGCGATGCGGAAGTACAGGTCCTCGCGGAACTCGCCCGCCTTCACCATCGCGAGCAGGTCCTTGTGGGTCGCGCTCACGAGTCGCACGTCGATCGGGATGGCTTCGCGTCCACCGACACGCCGGATGCTGCGCTCCTGCAGCGCGCGCAGCAGCTTCACCTGCATCCCCGGCGGCATGTCGCCGACCTCGTCGAGGAACAGCGTGCCACCGTTCGCGAGTTCGAGGAGTCCGGAGCGATCCTCGTCGGCGCCGGTGAAGGCGCCCTTCTGGTGGCCGAACAGTTCGCTCTCCATCAGGTCGGCGGGGATCGCGGAGCAGTTCTCGGAGACGAACGGCCCGCGCGCACGCGGACTCGCGTCGTGCAGCGCGCGCGCGACGAGTTCCTTGCCGGTGCCGGTCTCGCCGTACACCAGCACCGCGAGGTCACTCTGCGCGAAGCGTTCGATGTGCCGGCGCAGCTCGGCCATCACCGGGCTCTTGCCGAGCAACTCGGTGCGCTTGACGCGGCTCAGCTTCCGCTGCACGACCTGCAGGTCGCGGCGGCTGTGTTCGAGCTGTGACGCGAGATGCTCCTCGCGCAGCATGCGTTCGACGGCGATCGCCGCCTGGTCGGCCAACGCCTCGAGCATCTCCGCCTCGCGCGGTCCGAACGCGCCGGCGCGGCCCGAGTGCTCGACGTACAGCGCCCCGGCGACGCCCGACGCCGCGCGGAACGGAACGCACAACGCGGAGCGCACGTTCAGCGCGCGCACGCTCGGCATGTTCATCAGGTCGCGGTCGGTCAAGGCGTCTTCGGCGGACATGGTGCGCTGCGCGGAGAGTGCCTTGTTCGCGAGCGAGCGGCTGAACGACTTGTCGAGACCCGTGCTCTGCCGCGACGCGAGTTCAAGGCGCAGCCCGGAGCCGCGTTCGACGAGCAGGTAGCTCGCGCGCGCGCCGGTCACGGTCTCCGCGGCTTCGAGCAGCGAGTTCATCGCCTTCTCGAGGTCGCGTTCCGACGCGAGCCTTCGGTTCACGGCGAGGAAGGTGCGGAAGACGGCGCTGGGCACTCCGTCCATGGTCGAGTCGAGGGGCGAGGTCATGGGGACAGGCATTGCGGTCGGAAGAGCGGAGACGCGTGCGGAAGCTGGAACGGCAGCGAGAAGAGCGACTGCCCGCGCAGCTTCGTCCTGCACGCGGCGGTCGGCGGACGCCTCGATCGCTCCGAGGTCGGCTTGGGCGCGCGCGACGTCGCCGAGCGCCGCACTCGCCTGCGCGCGGAATGCGCGCACGAGCGGGACGGCCTGGGTCGCGCCGCATGCCGACAGGCCGTCGATCGCGACGTCGAAGCGCTCGCGCGCGCCGAAGGCGTCGCCGTCGGCGAGCAACACGATGCCGAGGTTGGCGTCGGCGGTGAGTTCGCGTGCGCGATCACCGACGTGATGGAAGAGGGCGCGGGCGCGCCGCAGGTGCTCGCGCGCCGCGATCCGATCGCCGAGGTCCTTCGCGACGACGCCGAGGTTGAGCGACGCCGACGCCGCCGCATGCGCGTTGCCCACGCTGCGGCACAACGCGAGCGCCTCCTGCTGATCCTCGCGCGCCGCCGCGAGATCGCCGCGCCGCCGCGCGAGTTCACCGCGGGCCGCGAGCGCTGCGGCGCGCACGAAGGGCTGGGTCGCGGCGGGCAGTTCGGCGAGGGCGGCATCGAGCTCGGCGCGCGCGTCGTCGTGACGCGCGAGCGCGGCGAGCAGAGCACCGCGGAGCACGCGGTCCTCGGGAGCCGGGCACGCTCGCGACGCGAGTTCCGCGAGACCGTCGGCGTAGCGGCCCTCGTGGTAGCGCAGACCCGCGCGCAGGCGGCGCAGCGCGGCTTCGTCCGTTCCCGCGGGGACCTCGGCCAACCTTGCCGCCGCGCCGAGCACGTCGCCGGACTCCAACAGCGCGCGCGCGCGGAGCAGCGGCAAGTCGTGCGTGAACGGGAGCGCGCGCAGCGCTTCGCCCGCGAGCAGCAGGCCCTGCGCGAGAGCGGCACGCACTTCGACGTCGCTCGCGTGGCCGGCTTCGAGCGCGCGTTTCGCGGTGCGTTGCGCCGCTTCGACGCGCCCGCGCGACGCGAGTGCGAGGATCGTCGCGGGATCGATCGCGGTGCTGGTCGCGTCGTCGTCGGCCGGCCACGCGGCGCGACCGGCTGCGGCGTCGGGCCAGGTCCACGACGCACCGTCGGGACGGATCGCGCCCGCGTCGACCAAGGCTTCGAGCAAGGACGTGGCACGCGCGGCCGACGTCGCACCGTGCGCGCGCAGCAGTTCCGCGACGGCGATCGCCGCGTCGGCGTCGAGTCCGAAGCAAGCACCGGCGTGTCGCGCGAGTTCCGCGCCGTCGAGAGGGCGCAACGCGACGCGTCGCACTCGCGCACCGCCGCGCGTGAGCGTGACCGAGTCGCCAGCGTGGACGATCGCGCGCACGTCGCCGAGCACGCATGCGACGTGCAACGCGAGTGCGTCGCGGTCCTCGTGCGTCAGTCCTGCGAGCGCGAGGTCGTCGCCTGCTTCGAGCTTCGCGAGTTCCTCGTCGAGTGCTCTGCCGTGCGCCGCGACCGGATCGAGCGCGATCGCCGCGCGCGACGCCCGGCCCGCGCGGCCGCGCAGTGCCTCGAGCAACTCCTGCGCGTCGGCGAAGCGTCGCTCGGGCCGTCGCTCGACGAGCCGCGGCACGATGCGATCGAACGGGGGCGGCAGGTCCTCTTGCGCGAGCCCCAGTGCCGGAAGGAAGCCCTCGCGAGGGAAGCGCAGGAAGAAGCCCGGCACGCGCGCGCGGAGATCGGGCACGAGCATCGCGACGAACGTCGCCCCGAGCGCGAAGAGATCCGTGCGGGCGTCGACGGCCGCTCCGAGCAGGAGTTCGGGCGCGGCGAAGAACGGCGTGCCGCTCGCGGACGAGCGCGCGCCGCGGAGCCCGAAGCCGAAGTCGATCAGCCAGACGCGTTCGCTGCCGGCGGTCTCGTCCGCGACCAGCACGTTCGCCGGCTTGACGTCGAGATGGAGGATCCCGCGCAGGTGCACGAAGGCGAGCAGTTCGCAGAGTTCGGTCGCGATCGGCAGCAGCTCGGCCGCGGCGAGCGGCGCGAGATCGCCGAGCGGTCGGCCCGGTGCCAGGGTCCGCAGCACATAGGCCCGGCCGTCGGCGGCGCGGCCGACCTCGCGGACCAGCGGGATGCGGGGATGGCGCAGCGAGGTGAGGAGCGAGGCTTCACCGAGGTCCGCGGCGCCGTCGAGCAGCTTCAGCACCAGGCGTTCACCCGTGCCGCGTTCGGAGACCATGAAGGTCTGTCCCTCGCCGCCCGTGATGCCGCGCTCGACGTCGAAGCGCGCGGCGAGGTCGGCGGGGAAGACGGGATCCATCGGTGGGAGCGGGGGCACGGCGGCTGGACGGCGGACGCGACAGTTTCGCCGCGCGGTCCTCGGAAGCCTCGTGCTCGTGGTCACGACAGGCGGAGGTCAAACAGCGTGCCCCGTGCCCGAAGGGCGGACGAGTCCGCTTCACGGTCGCGAAACGGCCTGGTCCCGTCCGCCGCGCGCACAGGCCGGGCCCCCGCTTGCCACGGCACGGCCCTTGGACCACCCTGTTCCGTCTCACCTCACCCGCGCGAGCTACCCTGCACGTAGGGGTCGCTCGCGGACGCCGCAGTTCCGCACCGCCGTTCCCGCCCCACAGGATCCTCGATGTCGTCCCGCCCGCTCCTGCTCACCGCGCTCGCGCTCGCCGCCGCGGTCCCTGCGCCTGCGCAGGATCTGGTCTGGGCTGAAGGCGCCAGCCCCCTGCTGCGCGACGTCTGGCGCGTGACCGAGAGCGATCCGACGGCGACGCCGAGCCTCGTGCTCGCCGGCGTCGAGTTCCTTCCGATCGAGATCACCAACCGCACGGCGCAGCAGGACCTCGCCGACGACGTCGCGCGCCGCGCGGTTCGCCAAGGGCTCGCGCGGGTCGTGCTCCCCGACGGCGGCTCGCTGTTCCGCTACCGCCGGGCCAACGGCACCCTCTGGGGCTTCCTCTCGATCGACGCCGCCGGTGCCGCCCGCGTCGTGGTCGAGGTCGCCGGACTCGCCGGCGGCGGCACCGATCCCTTCTTCGATCGCATCGCGGTCGCGCCCGACGGGCGCCACGCGATCCTGCCCCTGATCGACGGACGACTTGCGATCCTGCGGCTCGACGGCGCCGACTACCCGTCGACTTCCGCGCCGGCGCGCTTCGTCACCCTCGCCAACGGGGTCGAGAACTTCTCGCACACCTGCGGGCGCAACGTCGCGTGGCTCGTCGGCGGCAACGACACCGTGTGGCGCATCGCGTTGAGCGACGGGGCCGTCCCGATCGAGGTCACGCCGCCCGTGATCGCCGGCGCGCGCGCGAAGCCCGAGTTCGCCCCGGCCGCCGACGGTCGCAGCGCGGCCTTTCTCTACGGACCACGCGGTGCTTTCGGCATCTGGCTCGTCGGCGAGCAGGGGCCGTCGGTGCAGGTGCCGGTGGCGCCCGCCGACTACGAGGAACCCGGCTACCTGCCGGAGATCACGGGTGGTCCGCATCTCCTGCTCAACGCTGACGGCACGCGTCTCCTGTGCATCGACGCGACCGTCCGCGACGAGACCTTCGTCGCCGACGTCGCGGGCCTGCTTCCCGTGACGCATTGGACCGGCGACCACAACTTCCAGCCGTACATCGGCGTGATCATCCTGCCGCTCGCGATCGGAACCGTGTTCGTCGCGGGCATCGGTGATCCGGGCCGCTTCGACCTCCATGCCGCGAGCGCGGGCACCGCGACGACCGTGAATCTCACGCAGACCAGCGGCAACCTCGCGCCGCCGTACCAGAGCGGTGCGCTCGTGCTGTCGGCGATGACGACCTTCCGCGACGGCAGCTTCCTCTCGTCGCTCGCGGCGAGCACCGGCGGGGCTCCGCACGCGTTCCAGTTCGGACCCGCCGGCATCACGCCCCGCGGCGGCGACCAGTCCGGCGAAGTCCGTCGCGGCGCGTCGACCGACGCACGCGTCCCTGCCGATCTGCTGGTTCCGTCCGCGAGCGGCGACCTCCTGCTGTCCGGCAGTGACGGCCGGCCCTTGTTCACCGAGATCGCAGGACTGCGCCTGTCGACCAGCGTGATGGGGCCGAACGGCGTCTACCGCGCGTTCTTCGCCGACGCGCTCGGACTGCGCGCGTTGGTCGTCGAGGTGCCGGGGATCGGCATCTTCGGCTTCCCCGCGACCGGTGCGGACGACGCCGTCCTCAGCGCGAGCGGCGCGCTCGCGCTCGACGGCGCGCAGGAGATCCTGCTCGTGACGCCGAACGGCACGCGCCCGGTCGCGGCCGGCACGGCGAACCGCCTGATCCTCTCGGGACAGGGCGTCGAGTGAATCGCATGCGTCGCGCGGGTCGATAACCTGCGCGCCGATGAACCCCTCGCTCCCGCGCCTGATCGGCGCCGTCCTCCTCGCCGTCTCCGCGCTGTCGGCGCAACGCGCGCGCCCGCTCGGCCCCGAAGACTTCACGATCGAGGTGAACCTCGATCGTCTGCCGGCCCTCTCGCAGGGCAACACCGGCACCTGCTGGTGCTTCGCGACGACCTCGTTCCTCGAGTCGGAGGTCAAGCGGCAAAAGGGCGAGACCGTCGACCTCTCGGAGATCTACGGCGTTCACGCGGCATGGCTCGAGAAGGCGGAGTTGTTCGTGCGGCTGCACGGCAAGGCGCAGCTCGGCCAGGGCGGACTGAGCCACGACCTGATCGCGGTGGTGCGGGAATACGGTGTGGTCCCGGCCGATCTACGCGCAGGGCAGCCGGCCGAGCGACGAATGGCCCGACGCCGTGCGCGGCATCGTCGACGCCTACCTCGGCAAGCCGCCCGCGACGTTCGAGGTCGACGGCCGCACCGTCACGCCGCAGCAGTACGCGCGCGAGGTGCTCGCGTTGCCGCTCGACGACTATGTCGAGCTGATGTCGTTCGAGACGGACGGCTTCGACAAGAAGGCCGAGTTGCTCGTGCCCGACAACTGGCTGCGCGATTCGAACTACTGGAACGTCCCGGTGACCGAGCTGCTCGAGAACATCGACCATGCGCTGCGCGCGGGCTTCAGCGTGGCGATCGACTGCGACGTGAGCGAACCGAGCAACGACCCGGGCCGTGGTCTGATGCGCCTCTCGCCCCAACTCGAGAAGCGCGAGATCACCGACGAACTCCGCCAGCTCCTCTTCGACACCCGCGAGACCACCGACGATCACCTGATGCACATCGTCGGCCTCGCGAAGGACGGCGACGGCGGCGTGTGGTACGTCGTCAAGAACTCGTGGGGTGCGGGCGGTCCCTTCGCGGGCAACGTGATGATGTCGCGCGCCTATGTGGCGCTGAAGACGCTCTCGATCATGGTCCACGCCGACGGCACGCTGCCCTCGACGCGCGCGAAGTTCCGGCCGGCGTCGCCGGCGAAGTGATCGGTCAGCGCGCGAGGCGCTCCGCTCCGCGCAGGTCGCGCGGGCGGAAGAAGTAGTGCCCGTCGTGCAGGTAATGCACGAGCAGCAGGCTGAACGCGACCATGTAGTAGGCGAGCAGCACGCCGCCGGGTCGGTACTCGGGACGACCCGTCGCGGGATCGATCGGGATCGTGTCGAGGCCGAACATGCGGAAGCGCCCGGCGCTGAGGAGTTCGATGAGCCAACCGGCGCAGAGGATGACCAGCAGCAGGCCGACGGTGGACGCGAGCGCGGTCAGGTAGAAGCTGCCCGCGCGTTCGGGGCGGCTGATCGCGCGCGGGACGACGCCGCGGAGTTGGCCCGCGTCGTACGCGCGACGGTTCCAGAGCCAGACGATCCCGAGGTACTGGAACGAGTGCCAGGCGTTGAAGCCCTGGAACGCGGTGTCGAGGTTGGGGAACAGTGGCACCATCAGGCCGACGATCGCGGTCGACGCGACGAGGCGGAAGCGCGCGCGGTTGAGCGTGCCGTCGCGGTGCTCGCGGTGCGTCTTGATCGCGAACAGGACCAGCCCGACGAGGTACAAGGCGGAGAAGGTGATCCAGAACGCGTCGGCGACGACGAAGTCGGGCAGGATCGGCGCGACGCGGCCGATGCGGAACACGTAGTCNNNNGAGGCCGAACATGCGGAAGCGCCCGGCGCTGAGGAGTTCGATGAGCCAACCGGCGCAGAGGATGACCAGCAGCAGGCCGACGGTGGACGCGAGCGCGTCGGGGTTGGCGACGTCCGCATGGGCCGGGTCGCCGATCATCGACATGCGAAAGAAGGCCACCGGGTAGAGGCAGCCGAGCATGACGAGGTAATCGAGCGCGTTGCCGAGCCTGCGCAGCCGCGTTAGCGCACCGCCCCGGCGTTCCTCGTAGGCCGCGCACAGGTACGACGCCTGGTGCACGATGTGGACGCCGGCCCAGAAGAAGAAGAACGTCATCACGAACTGGATCGGCGGGAAGCCCGCGATCCGGACGTCGAAGAACGCGCTCGACACCACCGCGCCGAGCACGACCGCCATCACGACGAACGCGCCGTAGAACATCACCGGTTCGCGTCGCGCGAAGTCCGGCTCGAAGAAGGTCCGCGTGTAGGTTGCGAACACGTGCGGCCCGCCGACGAGGACCATCACGACCAGCGTCACGAGGTCCTCGGACGTGGTCATCGGCGCTCCGGCCCACATGAACGCGTAGTAGAGGACGATCGGCAGCGCGACGAGCCACGCGCCGCCGGTCACGAAGATCCGGTCCCAGGCGCGGCTGCGCAGCCAGGGACCGTCGTCCTGGGCGACGGAGAGCGATGCGACCTGGGTCATCGGGTTGGCGGCATTCTGCCGTCGCGTTCCGTTGCCGCCACCGATCGGCCACGATCAGGGGCCGATGGCCCATCTCACCCGCTGCCTGATCGCCGGCATCGTCGCCCTGCTGCCGATCGGCGCCTTGTCCCTGACCGTGTTCTGGCTCGAGTCGTCGATCCGCTCGGCCTTCTTCCGCGACGCCGCGTTCTACTTCCCCGGCCTCGGCCTGCTCGCGGTGCTCGTCGCGCTGTACGCGATCGGGCTGGGCGTCACGACCTTCGTCGGGCGTTGGCTCTTCGCTGCCTTCGACGGCGTGATCGGCCGCGTGCCCCTGCTCGGGCTGATGTATCGCTCGCTCAAGCAGGTGCTGGGCTACGGCAAGGGCGACGACGCCCTGTTCACGCGCGTCGTGCTCGTGCCGAGCCGCGATTCGGACGGCGCACAGCTCGGATTGGTCACGCGCGCGGTTCCGTCGAAGGACGGGCTCGCGCGCGAACTGGTCTTCGTGCCGTTCTCGCCGAACCCGGCGAGCGGGCGGCTGATCCTCGTCGAGAGCAGCGCGCTGCGACCGGCGGGGATCGAGGTGCACCAGGCACTCGAGTTGCTCGTGACCATGGGCAAGTCCTCGCGCGTGCCGGACGGGTCGGGCTCATGAGCATCTTCGTCACGCGGCGCATCCCCGAGTCGGGGTTCGCGGTGCTGAGGGCGGCCGGCGTGCCGTTCGAGGTCGGGCAGGACGACGACGAGCGACCGCTCGCGCACGAGGGATTGCTGCGCGGCGCGCGGCGGCATCCGGTGCTCTTGTGCCATCTGACGGACCGCGTCGACAGCGAGGTGCTCGCGGGCCCGCCGACCCTGCGGGGCGTCTCGCAGATGGCGGTCGGCTACGACAACATCGACGTCGCCGCGGCGAGAGGCTTGGGGGTGCCGATCGCCAACACGCCCGGCGTGCTCACGGATGCGACGGCGGACCTTGCCTTCGCGCTCCTGCTCGCGGCGGCACGAAGGGTGGTCGAAGGCGATCGCTTCGTGCGCGACGGGAGATTCGTCGCCTGGGGTCCGAACCTCATGCTCGGCGCGGGCGTGGGCCCGGCGCCGGACGGTGCGAAGAAGGTGCTCGGGATCGCCGGCTTCGGCCGCATCGGCAAGGCGATGGCGCGGCGGGCCCTGGGCTTCGGCATGCGCGTGCTCGCCTGGAGCCGGCGCCGCGAGGACACGGACGGCGTCGAGTGGATCGAACTCGACGAGCTCTTCGCGCAGAGCGACTTCGTGAGCCTGCACCTCCCGCTCTCGCCGTCGACCCGTCACCTCGTCGACGCGCGGCGATTGGCGCTGATGAAACCGACCGCCTTCCTCATCAACACCGCGCGCGGCCCGGTCGTCGACGAAGGCGCGCTGGCGGCGGTGTTGCGCGCGCGCCGCATCGCGGGGGCGGGATTGGACGTCTACGAGCGCGAACCTGTCGTGCACGAGGGGCTGCTCGGATTGGACAACGTCGTGCTCCTGCCGCACCTGGGCAGCGGCACGATCGAGACGCGCGCGCGCATGGCGGTGATGGCGGCGGAGTCGGCGCTGGCGTTCGTGCGCGGAGAGCGGGCGGAGTGGGAGCTGAAGGCGTGAGGCTCGCCGCCGCGGCCCTCCTCGATGCCGCCTGCGCTCGTCACTCTCCTCGCCGCCGACCGGCGTCAGTTCCAGCAGAACGTGTGTGCCTGGGAGAACAGGATGCCCGCCGTCGAACACGGGTCGAAGTTCGCTCCCTGGGCCGACGCGCAACCTGCTGGGTTGCCCACCATGGGGATGACCAGCTGAGCGATGCCCGCTGAGTTCGAGGGTACGACCACGGTGAAGATCGGAATCCCGATCGACCACCAGAGATTGGTGCCGAGGCACGCGGGCCCGCCGGCGCACGGGGCGGTCGGAAAGAACGGGAGACCACCGCAGCCACCGGCGCAGCCGATGCCGATCGCGATGATGCCGATCGTGCCCGGCGGGCACGCCAGGTCGAAGGTCAGCGCGCCCGGCTGCGTGAGGATGAGACCGAGCGCATTGCAGGACGTCGTCGACGTGCCGAGCGTGTTGATCGTCAGATCGTTCACGCCGACCACTCCGGTGGTCTGTGCGGGAGCGATGCTCGTGAAGGCGTACAGCGTGATGAAGAAGATGACGGAGGAGAGCGTTCGCATGGTGGTTCCTGGAGAAGGCGAGAGAGCCGAGAGCAGTTGTTGTCGGGGCGGACGATACCCTGCGCCTCCCGGCGCGGTGGCTGCCACGCTCGCGCAGGATCGTTCGGCCGAAAGAGCCCGTGGTCCTGTGCGGTGGACTGGTCGCCCAATTCGATCGGCTCGGCAGCCGGTTCGATGACGGCGGCGAGCGCGTGGCGAGCGAGGCCGTCCACGTGCGCGACGACGAGTGCTTGGAGTTCGGGCAGCGCAGTGAGCAGGTGTCACGGTGACGCCGAGCGGCGAGCATGCGAAGCGCCTGACCGACGATCTGCTCGCGGCGGTGCAGCGATGGTGATCGCGATCGGGTCGGCCACGCCGATCTACCTGGCGCGGCAAGAGACCGATCTGCGCAGAGCCTTCGGGGGTCTGTGCAACCTGGTCCGGTTCGCGTTCCGACTCGATCCGTTCGCGGGCGGACTTCTCGTGTTCTTCAATCGCCGCGGCAATCGCGCGAAGGTGTTGCTGTGGGACGGCAGTGGTTTCTGGTTGCACACCAAGCGACCCAAGCGCGGGACCTTCGAGCGATGGCAACCGAGTACTTCGGGCGCGCGTCACGTCGCGATCGATTGCGCGCGCCTGCGAGGAGATGTGGTGCGGAGCGGGCTGGAGCGAATCCGCGGTCGACGATCGGGACGATCAACGTCCGTATCGCCAGCGGCTCGTGAGGTGTTTCTGCGTGCGGCTGTCGTAGCCGCAGTGGCAGTTCGGGCAGGCCAGTCGGAACGCGGCGCGTGCCGCCGCGACGTGCTCGGGCGAGCCGAGGATCGTTGAGAGGCGTTGTCGATGGAGGTTTCCGAGCGGGAACGTCACGTAGCAGAGCTGCACGCTGCCGTCGGCGCCGATCCAGAGCATGTCGTACTTGTCGCAGGGCACGCGCATGTCGCGGCCGCGGAGCAACCAGTCGGGGATCGCGCGGAGGCCGATGGTGGAGTGTTCGAGCAGCCACGGCTCTTCGCGCTGGACGACGAGCAGACGCTCGGCGATGGCGCGTAGTGTGGCTTCGTCCTCGGGGCGGAACTGCAAGCAGCGATCGGGCCCCTCGGTGAAGTACGGCAGCGAGTAGTGAATGAGGTCAATCTGGATCGGCGCTTGATAGCGGCGTGCGAAGTCCAGAGCGGCGTCGAGCGACGCGTTGTTCGCCGTCGGTCGCATCAACAGCCAGTTCAGGCGCAGCCGGACCGCGTCGCCGTGGCGTTCGCGCACCGCGGCGACGCCGCGCTCCATCTGTGCGAAGCCCCTCGCGTTGCCTGTGTAGGCGTCGTACGCCTCATCGGTCCCATAGAAGCCGACCGTGATCGTGCGCAAGCCCGCCCTGAAGAGGTCGTCGATCCGCCGCTCGAGCAGCGTGGCGTTCGTCGTCACGTATGGCGAGAGTCCGCGCGCCACGGCGTGCTCGACCATGGCCGGCAAGTCCTCGTGGAGCAGCGGCTCTCCGCCGTAGAGCCGGATCGTCTCCACACCCGCGTCGGCAGCGTCGTCGAGGAGATCCCGGACAACCTCGAGCGGGAGCTGCTGCGCGAGCATGAAGTCGCGCCCGTAGCGGCAGCCCATGCAACGCAGGTTGCAACGCGCAGTGACTGCGATCGTCAGATTGCGCGTGCGCGGACGGACCAACGTCGGCACCACCACTGACGCAGCGTGGCGCAGCGCATCGAGCCCGCGTCCACGCTCGATCAACCAGTTCTTGAGGCGAGGGTGATGCGCGACGAAGGGTCGCAGTGCATCTCGGGTCAAGCGTGCCACGTCCAAGCGGTCTCCTCGATCGGTGCCGATCTTGTTCTTCGGTTCCGCTCGAACGACACCGAATCCAAATCGGCACGCCGCTCGAGTTCAGTAGCCGACGATACCGTGGCCGGCGTTAGTTGTCGCGATGCCCAAAGCGTTGGCCGTCGAGTCGATGACCGCGACCTGGTTATAGAACTCGAAGCCGAGCACCACCGGGGTGTTCGGCATGCCGATCATGACGTCGAACCACGTACGGCCCTGCTGTTCGACGAGGTGCATTACCGTCGCCTGACGGTGTGCCGTGTCGACGTTTATGAAACAGCCCGGCGCACCGATCACCCCGAGGTGGAAAGGCAGCGGCATGTTCGGGTTCTGGAAGAGCCAGCGGTCGTCGAGGGTGAAGAACAGGAAGAAGATCGAGTTCGGGCAGATCTGATCGACGCGCAGAACGAAGTTCTGGCCGACGCGCGGCATCGTGACGGCGGAGAGCGTTGGTGTGCCGCAGGAGCCTGCACAGGACTGCCGATACGTCTCGTAGAGGGCGCCGCTCGTCAGCTCTTGGGTCTGGGGAGTCGTGGTGCCGACGGCACTCTCGTAGATGACCATCGAAGTCCGCAGTGGGCCGCGGAAGGCAAACGCGGCGTGTGCTGAGCGGCTGCGTGCAACCCCGGAAGGAAGCTCTTCCTGCCAGTCCGCGCCGTTCCAACTCCACGTATCTGCGAGGTCGCCGCCGATGTTGCGCCCGCCGTGCAGGAAGACGACAGCCGGCGCATCGAAAGCGACGAGCGTGTGATGACTGCGCGCGAATGGAAGGTGGGCCGGACTGCGTTGTACCCAGTCGATCCCGTCCCACTCCCAGGTGTCTGCGATCGTTGCCTGCGCCAGGAAATCGGTCACGCCGCCGAAGAGCACGATCCGAGCGGTCGAGTCGTGGTAGGCCATCGCATGTTGGGCGCGAGGCGATGGCGAATGGACGGGATTCGATCGCGTCCATCGCGCACCATCCCACTCCCACGTCTCGGCTACCACCGTGAAGATCGAAAGGCCACCGAACGCGACGACGCGTCGCCGCACCGGGTCATAGGCTAGCTCGGCGCCATCGGGCGGCGCTCCGCCGCTCGATTGGAGGACGACCCAGGTGTTGCCGTTCCAGCGCGATGTCCGGCCACCGGAAACCGCGATCACACCCGTTCCATCGAAGGCGAGCGGGCAGGACACCAGAGCGGATGGACCTCCGGGGACTCGCCGCCAGTTGATCCCGTCCCATTCCAGCGTGTCGAATCCGAAGAAACCGCCAGCGACGACACCGACTCCCCTCAACGGGTCGAACGCGGCGGAAGGTCCGAACATGGGCGTCGCGATGTTCGCTGCAGGGCTCCAAGCCCATCGCGGGTTGGTCTCGAGGATCCCGCGCGTGGCGAAGTTCATGCTGTCATTCCAGCGACCGTTTCCGTATCCGACCCTCGAGATGTGTGCCCAGTGCTCGGCACCTCCAACATTATTCGGCTCGCCAGGGGCCCAGGCCGTGAAGGATGTGGTCTCACCGCTGATCCAGACCCAGTTCCCTTCATGTCCTTCGTCAGTCAATCCGATCCAGAGGCTCTCGCTGTTTCCGAACCGCCCATACAGCCAGTCCTGTTCGGCTTGGTCCCCGATGGACACCAGGTTGGCGCCGACCGACTGGGCATAGGACTGCGCGGCGTGCCAGTTCAGCGGCTGGGTGAGCGCGTAGAGATGTCCATTCGAAGGGTTCTGCACCCAGTCCTGTGCACCGAGCGAGATCGATGTCGCCAAGGCGATCGCGGCGGCGGCGACCGCAGCGCAGGTGGCATGCGACGGTCGACTGATTCGGAAACGGAAATGGGATGGGGGGTTAGGAGTCGGGAGCACGAGGGTCTCCTCTTCTTGCTGGAAGGATCTACGAGGGAAGACGCCGTGGGCCATGAAGCGTCCTGCGGGGTCCATCGAGTTTGCAATGATGCGAGAGGTGAACGCCTGCCGAAGCGCACCCGTTCTTTGTTGTCGCAGCCCGCCAACGGCGGGGCAGCAGGCTCAGAACGAGATCGGGCCGAAATCGTGACCAGTGCGCGGCGGAAGCACGGCGCAGCCCCGGTCAAATGGGTAACACTCCTGCCCGGGGGCGCGGCACCGTAGTGGGCATGGTGCAGTACGCCACCCTGAGTCGCGCGCCTCTCGACTGCCGCACAACTCATGCTACCCTGCCCACTAGCCAGACTTTCCGGGAACGACAGCTTGCGCATGCATGACGCGATGGCATCTACTTCATTCCTATAAACGCTTGGCCGCCGTTCGATACTATCACGCCGAGGGGATTGACGGTAGGGTCCAATACCGCGGCCTGCAAGTAGTAGTGAGTGCCGATCAGGCGAAGGTCAAGTGGAAAACGAACCGTCCAGGGCGCGCGCCCAGACACATTGGAAAGAGAGGCTGTCAACTCGTCACCGCTCATTAGCAACTGGCACCCAGGCATACCGATGATCCCAAGGTCGAATGGCAGAGGTTGTCCGAGGAAGCTGGTACGCGACCTACCGATCAGTCCGAACGCGAAGTTGTGCGGCGCCGGAGGTAGTTCTCGGACCTCAAGGTTCCAGTCTTCGCCTACCCAAGGAAGCTCCCCATCCAGCGGAACGAGCATCGGAACTGTCAGTGTCGATCCGGGGCAACCCAGGCCATACGACTCATAGCGGGCTGAGGTTAGAAGGAAGTACTCCCACGTGTGAACGATGAAGGAATCCTCGTGAGCACCTCCAAACAAGAGTACACGCCCGGTGACTGTGTCGAAAGCGAGTCTTGTGCCCCATTGGACGTATGGCGATTGGCCGGGGGAGCGGGGAATCCAAGTGGTACCGTCCCACTCAATAGTACCGACGGTCCGATTGAGGCCTCCCTGCCGAATGGGATCATAGACAACTACTATGCGGCGGCGTACCGCGTCATAGGCTGCCGCTGGCGACGGGAACTGCATGTATCCGTTGGGTATGGCGTATTGGAGCCAAGCAGTTCCATTCCAGACCCAAGTTGCAAAACCGATTGGTAGCTGGTACCGCCCAGAAAGCACGATCTCTCTACGGCCGGGATCAGAGCAAAAAACGAAATCCGATGAAGGTGGTGGGCCGATAGTCGTGATGGGCTGCCAGCCGCCCGATACGAGCCTCCACATGTCATTCATCTCGGAGTTGCCGTCTCTGCCGCCGAAGAGTAGTGGGACACCATTGGCATGGTCAAAGGCGAGACCAGCGTAGCTACGTGGAGATGGACCACTTGTCGCGAGCTGGCGCCAGTCGATGCCGTCCCATTCCCAAGTGTCGGAAAAGTAGGTAGGGGGGTTGCCCCGCAATTCGCCGCCGAACAGCAGGACGACTCGGCGGCGTACGTCGAAACAAGCCATCGCAGCCGAGCGGGCGGGCGGTGAGTGCGCAGGAAGCACACGAGTCCAGGCGCTCCCATCCCACTCCCAGGTGTCGTTGCGCTCGTTGCCGGAGGCGTCGGCCAAGCCGCCAAACATGACGGTGCGACCACGGAACGAATCGTGAACGAGTACGTGGTGGCCCCTACCCGGAGGCGTCACCGCCGTGAGCCGTTCGCCCCATGCGGTCTGTGGGGTAGGGTGTGACGCGAGTGTGAGGACGAAGAGCACGAAGCGACCAACTCTGGGAAGACGGCTCAGTTGAGGCATGGCCATGGTAGGGAGGGAAGAACGCCAAGGACTTTGGCGCGTGACCAGATCATCGAGCCTCGGATGATCACCCGGCCGTCGCGCCGTCCCCATCCTTCCAAGTCCGCTTCAGCTCCGCGATCGCGCGCGAGACGCGCTTCCGCGCAGCGACTTCCGAGATGCCGAGCTGTGCGGCGATGGCGGGGTATTCGTGGTCGGCGAGCTTGAGGCGGAGGGCGTCGGCGGCGTCGCTGGGGAGTTCGTCGACGAGGCGGCGGAGGCGGAGGAGGTCTTCGGTGCGGAAGAGGACGCTGGCTGGCGAGGGCGCGGCGGACGGAATCTCGAGTTCGTCGATCGAGCCCTCGCGGCGCGAGATGCGGCGGCGCAGGCGCGCGTGATGGCGGGCGAGGTCGGCTTTGCGGCGGCGGAGCACGGCGTCGAGGAAGGCGTGGAACTCGGGCCAGGTGTTGCCGCGGAAGAGGTGTGCGTTGCGTATCACGTCGAGCAACGCTTCCTGCGTGAGGTCCTCGGAGTCGAGCACGCGGCGCAGGCCGTCGCCGGGGGACATCTGCCCGCGAGCGATCGTGTGGAGTCGGTCCCGGAGCTCTTCGATCGACGTCGACTGGGCGCCGGTATTCGCCGCGGACAGAGCGTCGAGGAGGTCCTGGAGCTTCGCTGGTCGAACCGGGGCGTTCATCGCGGGATGCGAGGAGCGGGGTCGGGGTCGGCGACCAGATCGAAGGCGGGGGCAATCTGCATCGTGGCGTTCACGTACCCCGCCAGGAAGCGCACGAAGACCGAGTCCTGGTTCACCTGCGCGACGGTCATCGCACAGCGGATGCGAAGTACGCGTGCGCCAGGTGCCGGCAGGTCATGGACGTCGATCGGGAAGGAACCAAAGTCGTCGAAGTCACCGATCCCGCGCACTTGGTAAGGCTTGTCGGTGCCGCGACGCGAAACGCCATCGTGAATCGTCGGAACGTCCTGCCAGTCGCTGCCGTCGAGCGCCCACGCGACGTGGAGTGAATTCCCCGGGTTGTCCACGCAACGGATCTCGACGGTGGCGAAGAGCGAGCGAATCGGCCGTTCGAACTCGACTCGGAGCACCACCACCGCGGCTCGGGCGGGAGCCAACGGCGAATAGCCGGTGTTGCGTTCGAGGTAGATGAGTCCGTCGCTCATCCGATACCCATCGCCGCTGCGAACCTCCGCTGCACCATCCATGAATGGTCCCGCGACGCCGTCGAGCTCCACACTGAGTCCTGTCGGGGGCGCGGCGAGTACGCTGGCCCACTCCATGCGAATCGCTCCGGGGACATCGCGGAGTCGTCCGCCGAGCAGGCTGCACGGCTCGACGCGCATGGGTTGGATCAGCACGACCTGCTTCGCCGTCTCGCCGGAGCGACTTCTCAGCTCGACCTCGTGACGGCCGATCGGAAGTCTGATCCGTGCGCGGACGTGCGACTCGCCGCCCCCCAAACCGCCGGGCCCGCCCGGGGATCGGAAGACTGCCATCTGGAACGGCTTGCCGTCCACCGTGAGGAGTTCCGGCTCGCACCTCGTCGTCACGTGCAGCAAGCCGGTGTCCTTCGCGAATCCCACGCCCTGCTCTTCTCCCAGCTCGGGTACCAATCCTGGCGTCTCGTGCAGCACGTTGACTCGAACGTACTCACGATCCGCGACGAACGGGATTGGCACCTCCACGCCCGGGAACCGCACCGAGCGATAGATCAGTTCATGCACGCTGCCGAGCGGGACGCGCCAATCCTGCACGGGCAGCACGCGCCCGAGCGGAGCGCCGTCGGAGTAACTGATCGTCGCGTTCTGATCATCCTCGAGACCCATGATCGAGACGAGGCTCGTGCGCGGCCAGGCGAGGAACGTCGCGAGTGCCACGACGAACAGCGCTGCACCCAAGATCCACGCGCGCCCGACCGGCTCGCGCCAGATGCGGCCGAAGAACCCCGGCGCGCGATGCGAAACCGGCTCGCCGGCGATCCAGGCGCGGAGGTCCGTCGCCAAGTCCCGCGCGCTCGCATAGCGCCGCCGCGGCTCGGGCTCGAGGCAGCCGTGCAACACGCCGAGCAACCCGTCGTCGAGCCCCGCGCGATCCTCCCGCGTCAAGCGCAGCGGTCCGCGGCGGAAGCGGCCGAGGTCGCGCAGGGTCTTGCGCAGTTCACGACCGGTCAGTGCGCGGTGCAAGACGAGCCCCAGCGCGAAGACATCGGTGCGCGGACTGATCGCGTCGATGTCGCCGTCGAGCTGCTCGGGCGCCATCCAACCGACGGTGCCGACCACGGCGCCGGAACGGGTCCACGACAGTTCGCGGAAGAGGTCGCGGCCGAGCCCGAAGTCGATCAGCACCGGCGAGAGGTCGTCGCGCACGACGAGGTTCGCGGGTTTGACGTCGCGGTGCACGATGCCGGCGGCGTGCGCGTGCTCGAGCGCGTCCGCAATGGTCGCGACGAGGCGCACGATCCGGCGGCGATAGCTGGCCGAGTCGTGGATGTCGACATCGGTCTCGGCGCCGAGTACGAGCGTCTCGCCGACGTCGTCGAGCGGCTCGCCCTTCTCCAAGGCGACCAGGATGCGTTCGAGGTCGGTGCCGCAGACGAAGTCCATGACGAGGAACGCGCCCTCCTCCGGACTGACCCCGTGCGCGCGGTAACGGACGATGTTGGCGTGATCGAGCGAGCGGAGCATCCCGCACTCGCTCTCGAAGCGAAGCGCGGCGGCTTCGTCGAGGTGCCCGAAGACCTTCACGGCGACGCGCTCACCACCGGCATCGACGCCCTCGTAGGCGACGCCCATGCCGCCGGTGCCGAGGATGCGCACGAGCCGGACGCCGCCGAGGACCCGGCCGTGCAATCTCAGCGGCAGCGCGTCTGCGTCGCGTTCGGGGGCGGCGACGAGCTCGAGCAACGCATGCCACGGCTTCCCGGCGTGGACCCGCAGGCGATCGTCGAGTTCACCGGAAAGCGTCGCGGGACGTTCGACCGGGTCTTCCATTCGGCGCGGATTCTGGCGAGGGACGACGGAACGCGATAGGGGCCAGAACGTCGCCGGCGCGGGGATGTGACCCGCGCGGCGCCACGACCTGCTCAGTTGCCGGCGGAGTAGAGGGCTTCGTATCGCTCCACCGCCCGCGCCACGGCATGTCGCCCGCATGCAGCCGTCCGAGCCCGCGCGCCGAGTGCTGCGCGGACGTGCGGGTCGACAAGGCGCTCGAACGCATCCGCGATCGCCGGGGCCTCGTTGGGGACGATCAGCGCGCCGTCTGCTTCGCCCGCGATCGCCGGAATCCCGCCGACCGAGGACGCGACGACAGGCAGGCCCATCGCGATTCCCTCGAGCATCGACAGCGGCGTGCCTTCGTGATCCGAGAGCACCGCAAGGACGTCGAGCTGGGCGAGGAACGCGGCGGGATCGGCCACGAAGCCGACCCAGCGAGCGCGCGAGAGGACCTTCATCCCATCGAGCACCCTCTCGCGCTGCGGTCCGTCGCCGGCGAGGAGGATCTCGACGTCGAGGCCACGCTCGGCGAGGAGCCGCGCCGCAGCGAAGAGCAGATCGTGCCGCTTCGGCGGCGCAAAGCGCGCGAGCATGCCGATGCGGAGCGGGCCGGGCGCGCGTGTGGTCTCTCGCGGCCCGAAGCGCGCGACGTCGACGCCGTTGACGATCAGCTCGGCATCGCGGAGCCAGCCCTCGGCGCGTAGCCGCGTGCACAGCTCCGCCGAAACGGTGACGACGGCGTCGGCACGTCCGGTCGCCCAGCGCGCGAGCCAGCGGCCGAGCAGCGTGCGGTGCGGCGGGCGGTTGTGGAACGTGACGACCAACCGCGGTCTCGTCACGCGCGGCATCGCGCGGCGTGCGAACGCGGCGAGAACGAGTGCCGTGTCGTTGTGAGCGTGCACGACCCGAGCACCCGTGCTCGACAGGGATTGCTCGATCGCGCGCACGCAGGCGCGATCGAGACCTCGCCGTCGTCGCACGCGCTCGATCGGCACGCCCGCGGCGCGCGGGTTCTCTGGTTCACCGGGCTCGAGCGCGTCGAAGACCAGCACGCGGTCGTCGTGGCCCGCCGCGCGTCCCGCGTGCACGAGGTCGAGGACGACCTGCTCGAGTCCGCCGATTCCCAGTGAAGCGCAGACGTGGAGGACGCGGACGCCGTTCACCTCTTCCGCCGGAACGGCGCGTCGTCCGGATCGACCAAGCCCCGCCGGTCCGGGCTCGTGGGCACGCGCGGCCGGCCCTTGGGAGGATTGCGCTCCAAGTCCTCCATCAACACTCGTACCGCGGCTTCGAGCATCGGCTCCTTCCCGGCCTGGATCTGCGTCGGGTCGTCGAAGACCTCGAGGTCCGGCTCGACGCCATACGCCTCGACGTCCCACTCCCCATCCGTGTTGACGAAGGCGAAGTTCGGCACCGCCAGCCCGCCGCCGTCGACGAGACCGGGCGTGCCGCTGTAACCGACGAGGCCGCCCCAGGTGCGTTGGCCGATGAGCTTGCCGAGGCCGAGCTTGCGGAAGTAGTAGGGGAAGGCGTCGCCGCCCGACGAGGAGTAGCCGTTGATCAGCATCGCGCGGGGGCCGTCGAAGGCGTTGCCGGACGAGGGGCCGAGCTCGCGGTGACGGCGGGCCCACCAGTTCAGCACGGGTTGGCCGACGCGGAAGATCATGTCGACAGGGACGAAGCCGCCGCCGTTGTAGCGGTCGTCGAGGATGAAGGCGTCCTTGGCGCGGGCCTGCGCGGACCAGCCTTCGAAGACGGCGCGGTGGCCTTCGATCGCGGTGTTCGGCGCGTGCAGGTAACCGATGCGACCGCCGGACAGCTCGTCGACGATCCGGCGATTGCGCTCGACCCAGGTCACGTAACGCAGCCCGACCTCGCTGCCTGCCGCGCGCACCGTCACCCGTCGCGCGTCGAAGCTGCGCGGCTCCTTGTTCACGAGCAGCTCGACCCTCCGCCCGGCCTTGCCTTCGAGCAGGCGATACGGGTTGTCGTGCGTCGTGAGATCCACGCCGTCGATCGCGAGCACGTACTCGCCCTGCTTCACGTCGACACCGACCTCGCGCAGCGGATTGCGCGTGCCCTCGTGCCAGTTCGCGTCGCCGAGAATCCTCGCGATGCGATACCGCTCGCCGGCGGCCTCGAACTCGCAGCCGAGCACGCCGGTCGCCACGCGATCGACGTCGGGCAGCTCGCCGGACACCACGTAGGTGTGGCCGCAGTTGAGCTCGCCGATCAGCTCGCCGATCAGGAAGTCCAGGTCGCTGCGATGCGCGACGTGCGCGACGAGCGGCTGGTACTTCGCACGCATCGCGTCCCAGTCGACGCCGTGCATGCGCGGGTCGTAGAAGAAGTCGCGCATGATCCGCCAGGCGTCGCCGTACATCTGCGTCCACTCCGTGCGCGGATCGATGCGCAGGCGCACCCCGGCGGTCGGCAACGGATTGGCGCCCGCGCGCTGCCCGGGCGAACTCGTGCCGAAACACAGGTTCCCCCCGTGACGGTAGAGCAGCTTGCTCCGGTCCGGGGTGAGCGCGTATCCGAAGACCCCGTCGAGCACCGTGCTCGACTCACGTGACTCCAGCGACCACTTCGCGAGGTTGCCGCCGCCCCCATACAGGAACCCGTCGTCGAGACCGACGAGTCCGCCATAGCCGCCTTGCGGCAGGGGCAGCACGACCAGGCGCTCGGCGATCCCGTCGAGGTCGATCACGAGTTCCTTCGGCGCAGCCGCTGCCGCGTCGCCCCCATCGTCCTTCGCCGGCGCCGGACCCTCGCGATCCTCGCGCGGCTCGATCGGGCTCTTGCCATCCTTCTTCAGGATCAGCGCATACACGCGTTGCTCGAGCCGCGGCGGTTCCCCGTGCACGTAATCGCGCGCCGACGTGAACCACAGCCAGCGCCCCTTGGGATCGAAGCTCGGCGAGCCGTCGTTCCAGTCGTCGGTCGTGACCTGGACCGGCGTGCCGTCCGTGCTCTTGCACAGCCAAACCGCGTCGTAGCCGTTGCGCGAGGTCTTCACGTAGCACAGCCAGGAACCGTCGGCCGACCATTGCACGCCGCGGATCGTCGACTCGCCGGCCGTGTCGAGCACCGTGCGCGCGCGCGTCGCCACCTCGATCACCGCGAGCCGCCCGGCATTGTCGGTCGTCGCGATGCGGTCGCCCTGCGGCGACCAGTCGACGTCCATCAACCATGCGCCGGTGTCCTGCGTGAGGCGCGTCTCCTGACCGTGCTCGAGGCCGCGCAGGAAGAGCTCGTAATCCGCGCCGTCCTCGGCGACGAAGGCGACCGATTTGCCGTCGGGCGACCACGCCGGATCGCGCTCGCGGCGCGACGGCGTGTTCGTCAGGTTGATCGCCTCGCCGTCCTTCTTCGGCACCGAGAACAGGTCGCCGCGGAACTCGACGATCGCGCGCGCGCCCGAGGGCGACGGCGTGAAGCCTCCGAACGCGCTCGCGCCGTCCTTCCAGATCGGCCGCGTCCAGGGCATGTCGTCGGCGAGGCGGATCACGAGCTTGCGCACGCGCTCGCTGCCGCGCTCCATCAGCCACAGGTCACCGCCGCGCTCGAAAGCGATGCCGGCGTCGCCGCGCGACGGGAAGAGCACGTCGAAGCCGCCGTCGTTCGTGACCTGCCGCGTGCGCTTGCTCACCGTCTCGTAGCACCACAGCTCGAGCGTGCCGGTGCGGTCCGACGTGAAGTAGATGCGGTCGTCGAGCCACATCGGCCAGTTGTCGGTGCCGGCGAAGTCGGTGATGCGCTCGACCTGGTCCCTCACCAGGTCATAGACATAGACGTCCTGCGCGCGCCCGCCCGTGTAGCGCTTCCACGTCCGCCATTCGCGGCCGATCGGGTTGTAGGCGAGCTTGGTCCCGTCGGGCGAGAGCGTCGCCGGTCCGCCTTCGGGGATCCGCAGCGGGCGCTCGAGGCCCTGACCGTCGGCGGGGACCAGGAAATAGCGCGCGATGCGGTCGCCGTACGGCGTGCGATTGCTCGCGACCATCACGAAGCGACCGTCGGCAGTCCAGTCGTAGGGCAGGTTGTCGTAGCCGCCGCGCGGCGGGAGGCGGCCGACGTCGGGATACCAGGTCAACTGCTTCGGCGCACCGCCCGCGCTCGGCACGACCCAGACCTGACGGCTACCGGAGTACTCGCCCGAGAACGCGACGAGCGAACCGTCGGGCGAGAGGCGCGGCATCACTTCGAAGCCGTCGTCGAAGCTCGTCAGGCGGCGTGCGATGCCGTCGGCGAGCGACGCGATCCACACGTCGCCGCCCTTGACGAAGACGAGTTTGCCCGCGTGTGCGTGGGGGAAGCGGAGGAGGCGGGCGCCGTCGTCCTGGGCGGGAGCGACGGCGGCGAGAGCGACGAGGACGGTGAGCGATCGGTGCATGGCGGGGTCGTGCGGGGCCTTCGATACGGGCGAGGGGCTCTCGCTGCCAACATCTGCCCCGGTTCGGTGCGCCGGAGGTCGCCTGTAATCCTGCGGCCACTCGGTGCGTTGGCCGGGCGAGCGAACCCCGAAGCGATGCCCGAGCTCCTCGAGATCCGGCTGCACGGCCGTGGCGGCCAGGGCGGCGTCACCTGCGCCAAGATCATCGCCGCGGCGTACGCGTCGCTCCAGAAGAGCGTGCAGACCTTCGGCGACTACGCCGGGGAACGCTCGGGCGCGCCGGTGCGGGCCTACACGCGGGTGAGCGACGCCCCGATCACGGACCGCAACAAGGTCTACGAACCGGATCAGCTCGTCGTGCTCGACCCGCACCTCCTCGGGCCCGAGGTGTTCGCGGGGCTGAAGCCGGGGGGCAGCGCCCTGATCAACACGCCGCAGAGTCCCGACGCGCTCGCCGCGCGATGGGGCGCCTTCACCATCGCGACGGTCGACGCCACGCGCATCGCGCGCGAGCACAAGATCGGGTCGCGCTCGGTGGTGATCGTCAACACGACGATCGCGGGCGCGTACGCGCGCGTGCACGGCATTTCGCTCGACGTGCTGAGGAAGACCTACGCAAAGCTCGGCCTGCTCGGCAACTTCGCCGCCGCCGAGGCCGCGCACGCCGCGGTGACGATCCGGCCCGCGCACGCCGCCGCGTCGCCGGCCGTCGCGTCGGGCAAGCCGCGGCTGCCCGACGTGCTGTCGCTCGAAGCGCACGTCGCGAGTCCGCCGCCGGCGTTGAAGACCGGCAACTGGAGCACGCAGCGGCCGCGCTACCAGGAACAGCTCGCGCCGTGCAGCGCCTGGTGTCCCGCGGGCAACGACGTCGTCGGCTTCGTGCGCGCGCTCGCGTCGGGCGACGCCGAGCAGGGCGCGACGATCCTCGGCCGTTCGACGCCGCTCGCCGCGGTCTGCGGTCGCGTCTGTCCGGCGCCGTGCATGGACGGCTGCAATCGCGCCGAATACGACGGCGCGGTCAACATCAGGGCACTCGAGCGCTTCGTCGCGGGCCAGCGCGGCGTCGCGTCGCGCGCGGCGGCGCCGAGTGCGTCGAGCCGTCGCTTCGCGGTGATCGGCGGCGGCCCGGCTGGATTGAGCGCGGCGTACCAGCTCGCGCGACGCGGCCACGCGGTGACGATCTTCGAAGGCGAGCGCGCGCTCGGCGGCGTGCTGCGCACCGGCATCCCGAGCTATCGCCTGCCGCGCGACGTGCTCGACGAGGAGCTCGGCGACGTGCTCGCGCTCGGCGTCGAGGTGCGCAGCGGACGATTCCTGACGAGCGACGACGTCGCCCGACTGGCGGGCGAACACGACGGACTGATCCTCGCGACCGGCCTGCAGGAGCTGCGCGGGCTCGAAGTCGAAGGCGCAGACCTCGCGGGCGTCGAGCAGGGCATCCGCTTCCTGCACCGCGTCAATCTCGAGGGCAACGTCGCGCTGGAGGGCCACGTCGTCGTGCTCGGCGGCGGCAACACCGCGATGGACTGCGCGCGCAGTGCGCTGCGCTGCGGCGCCTCACGCGTGACGATCGCCTACCGCCGCACGCGCGCCGAGATGCCCGCGATCAAGGAGGAGATCGAGCAGGCGGAGGAGGAGGGCGTGACGTTGATGGAGTTGCGCGCGCCGTCGGCATTCCTCGGCGACGGACGGGTGCGCGCCGTCGAACTGCGCGAGGTCGAACTCGGCGAACCCGATGCGAGCGGCCGGCGGCAACCGATGGTCACGGAGCGGCGCGCGACGCTCGAGTGCGATCAAGTGCTGCTCGCGCTCGGCCAGAGCGCCGATCATCGTCTGCTGCCCGCGGGCTGGGAGCTTCGCGACGGCCGGGTCCTCCACGCGGACAAGGCGCTGCCGGTCTTCGCCGCGGGCGACCTCGCCACGGGCGACGGCACGGTCACGCACGCGATCGGCAGCGGCCGTCGCGCGGCGGACCTCGCGCTCGAAGCACTCGGGATCGACGTCGTTCCGTTCGAGCGCCCCGACCGCGAACGGGCGGTGCCCGCCACCGAGATCCGCTTCGATCATTTCACGACGCGTTCGCCCGCGTTCGCGACGGCCGTCGCCGCCGCGATCCGTCGTACGAACTTCGCCGAGGTCGATCCGGGGCTCAGGTCCTCGTTCGAGGCGAACCGCTGCTTCTCGTGCGGGCACTGCACGCGGTGCGACACCTGCCTCGTCTACTGCCCGGAGGGCATCGTGCGCCGGGCCGACGCCGGCTACGAGGTCGACTACAGCTACTGCAAAGGTTGCGGGATCTGCGTGACGGAATGCCCGCGCAGCGCGATGGAGATGACCGACGCATGAGCCTCGAACTGCTGAGCGCCAATCACGCGGCGGCGACCGCGGCGACGCTGGCGGGCCGTGCCAACGCGAAAGCGCGCGGCTTCGGCGGCGGCGTCTATCCGATCACGCCGCAGACCGAGTGCATCGAGCTGCTCTGCCAGCAGGACTTCGCCGACGAGCATGGCTGCGAGAAGGGCGAGATCGTGCGGGTCGAGAGCGAGCACTCCGCGATGGCCGTCTGCATCGGCATGTCGCTCACCGGTGCGCGCACCTTCACCGCGTCGTCGTCGAACGGGCTGGCGTACATGACGGAGAACGTGTTCGCCGCCGCGCTCTACCGCCTGCCGATCGTGATGATGGCCGTCAATCGCACGCTCGGCCCGCCATGGAACATCTGGGTCGACCACGGCGACACGCTCGCGCTGCGCGACGCCGGCTGGATCCAGTTCTATTGCGAGGACAACCAGGAGGTCTTCGACACGATCCTGCTGGCGTACCGGCTCGGCGAGGACCCTCGCGTGCTGCTGCCGGTGATCGTCTGCCAGGACGCCTTCGTGCTCTCGCACACGATGGTGCAGACGGATGTGCCGGACCTCGACACGGTGCGCCGCTTCCTGCCGGACTTCGAGTTGCCGCATCGCGTGTCGGAGCAGCCGGTGACGGTCGGCGGGCTCGACTTCCCGCGCGAGACGGAAGTGCATCGGCGCCAGCACCACGAAGCGATGGGGCGCGTGCCGGCGGTCTACCGCGAGTGTCAGGACGCGTTCGAGCAGGTCTTCGGACGACGACCCGCGGACGCGGTGCAGACCTATCGGATGGACGACGCGGACGTCGCGCTCGTGGCGATGGCGACGACCTTCAGCACCGTGCGCACCGCGATCGACGCGGCGCGAGCGCGCGGGATCCGCGCGGGCGGCGTGCGCGTGCGCATGTTCCGGCCCTTCCCCGAGAGCGAACTGCGCGAAGCACTCGGTCGCTGCGCGCGCGTCGCCATCCTCGACCGCGACATCAGCCTCGGCCTCGGCGGCGTGTTGTGGGCCGAGTCGCGTGCCTGCGCGCGCGAGGGCGCCATCGTCCAGAACTACGTCGTCGGCCTCGGCGGCGGCGACATCCGCCCGCGCGACGTCGACGCGATGCTGCGCGACCTGCTCGCGCGGACCGCGGCCGGCGCGCCGGAGATCGTGGAGGTGGGATCGTGATCGAGCCCGTCCTCTCCGGCATGGCGCAGACCGAATGCGATCGCAAGGCGCCGCTGCTGCGCGCCGGCAACACCAACTGCGGCGGTTGCGGGATGTCGATCGCGCTCAACTTCATGAGCCGCGCGATCGGCACGCGCCGCGTGCAGATGGTCATCCCCGCGTGTTGCGGCATCGTGACCGCCGGGCCGTTCCCGTACTCCGCCTATGGCGCCCCGGTCGTCGCGTCGACCTTCGCGTCGGCCGCGGCGGTCGCGACCGGCATGGCGCGCGTCGCGGCGATGAACGGCGAGGACCTGCGCGTGCTCTGCTTCGCCGGCGACGGCGGCACCTACGACATCGGCATGGCGACCTTGTCGGCGGCGGCGGAGCGCGGCGAGGACCTGCTCTACGTCTGCTACGACAACGAGATCTACGGCAACACGGGCGGCCAGCGCTCCTCGGCGACGCCGCTCGGCGCGCGCACGAGCACGACGCCCAAGGGCAAGACGCAGGGCAAGAAGGACATCCTCGCGATCATGGCCGCGCACGGGATCCCGTATGCGGCGACGATCTCGCTCGCTCATCCCGAGGACGCCGTCGCCAAGTTCGCGCGCGCGCTCGACGCCCGCGGCTTCCGCTTCCTTCACGTGCTCGCCCCGTGCCCGACCGGCTGGAAGTCCGAGCCCGCGCACGGCATCGAGCTCGTGCGACTCGCGGTGCGCTCGGGGTTGTTCCCCGTCTGCCACGTCGAAGACGGCCGTCGCTTCACGATCGACGTCGAACCGGACTTCGATCGCGCGGCCTTGGCGGACTACTTCGCGCGCCAGGGCCGCTTCCGCGGGACGAAGCTCGACCTCGATGCGGTCGCGATGGCGATCGAGGAGCACTGGCGGGATCTGCGCAGGCGCGGCGGGTAGCGCGAGTTCGGTGGCTCGCGGGCCGGCGTCCCCCTGAACCGGGAAGCAGCATCAGCCGGACGGACCACGCAGGCCGTTGCGAGCGGCAGGCTCCGGATGGGGGCCGAAGACCGCGGCGAACTGCGACCGGAACCTCGAGCGCAGCGTGAGCCGCCCGCTGCACGAGTCGAACCAATCGAGGTGGGCGGCGAGCCAGGCGGCGTCGAAGGCGGGCGCCGCCTTGGCCGCGGTGGCGCATTGCGCCAGCGGTCGCACGCCGACGATCGCGCGTCGCTCGATGCGTCGTCCGTCGGCGTCGCGGAAGACGAAGGCCGGCGCAGCACCAGGGCTGGCGCAATGCGCCACCTCGATGTCGAGGAAGTTCTCGTGCACGAGTGAGTGGCAGCGAGCACAGAGCGTCACCAGATTGCCGGGCGTCGTCGGCCCGCCCCTGCTCCGCCAGTGGACGTGATGCGCGTGCAGTCCGCGGCGGCTCTTGCAGTTGGCGCAGGCCTGGCCGTCGCGCGCGAAGACCTTGGCCCGCATCGCCGGCGGCGTGGCGGCGTCGCTGCTCACGGCCTCCGTGGTCTGCGGCGCGATCGGCTCCTCGCCGTCCTCGGTCAGCACCGCCTCCTCGCGCACGAGTACGCGGAACGGCCCACCCTCGACCGGCTTGCGCCCCGGCACGCGGCCCTCCACGTCGCTCGCCAGCACCAGGCGCAGCATCTCGTCCAGGATGTCGAGGTCGCGGAGTTCCGGGTCGTCGCCGAACTCGGCGCGCAGTTTGGCCCGCACGTTCTCCCACGCCTGCCAGCGCATCGCGTCGAGCTCGAACCGCAGGCCGAAGTGCGCGTGCGGCATGCCGGTGCCGTCAGGCGGGGGGTCGCCGAGCCGCGCGCGGCGCACCAGCCGATCGAGTTCGTCCTGCGTGACGACCAGCGCCTTCTCCAGCCAGGCGCACTCCGTCTGCGGCGTCGCGACTTCGCAGAGCCGTCGCACCCGTGACCACGACAGCCGGCTCCCGGCAAAGGCCTTATCGATCGCACGTAGTTCGCGCAGCCGCAGCCCCGCGTTCAACAACTCGCGCGCCGACCGCCGCGACATCCCGAGCGAACGCACCGCGTAGGCAACCGTCGTCGGCATGCCGAGCACCTGATGCAGCCCGCGCCGGGGCAGGTCCGCGAGATAGAACGCCGTCGCGCGATTGCCGAGGTCCGTGACGCGACACGTCCTTCGCAGTCGCTCATCGATCTCCTCGGCACCGAGTCCGGACATGAGGGTGAACTGGAGATCCTCCGCCGCCAGCAACGTGGTCATTTGCTCCTCTAGTCTTCGCAAACCTCATGGTATACATGGGTCCCCATAGGAAGCAAGGTCCGCCCCGTCCTCTGCTCACATGGTCCGCAGAGCGCGGCACGCGACACGCAGCTCACGCCGGCGCCGTCGCTCGCTTCGCATGACATCTCACGCGACGACTACCTTGACACCTACCGGCGGGAGCACCATCGAGCTCGGCTTCTACCGCGAGTCGAAGCTCGCGCCGTTGCTCGCGTGCAGCAGTCCGGTCGTGGGGTCGAGCGCGATCGCCTGGAAGCTCATGCGGCCGAGGCTTCGGGCCCAGCGGTTCGGCCAAGGGAAGATCGTCGTGCGCAACCGCGGACCGGCGATCCCAGTCAGGAAACTCACGGGCAGGACCGCGGACGGTGGAAGACAAAGTTCGCCCAAAAACCATGGGCCGAGCGCGATCGGGGTCGCGAAGCCGCCGAAGGCGCCGATCACGACGATCGTGCGCCCGGCGTTGAGCGCGTCCGCGTAGTGGAACGCGAGTCCGTCGAGGCGGGGCGCGCCGTGACCAGGGTAGATCCCCGCTACGCCGAAGATCGGCCCGCCGCGGGGCCAGAGCAACGGGTCGACGTCGGCGCCGAGCCGAAGGAATGCACCCGGTCCCTTGCCGACCAGATTGTGCACGCGGTCCTGGGAACTCGACACCATCGGCGACGCCCCGCTTCGGTCGACCGCCCAGGCAAAGGGCGGTATCGGGCCTGCGCCCAGGTACGGGAGATCGCCGTTGTTGAAGCCCCCGAGGGCCCATCCCGAGCCGTGCACCGAGAGTCCGTCGGCCGGCCAGAGCGGGTTGCCGGGCAGACCGACGGCGAGGAAGAAGTCGGCGCGCGCGGGCAGCGCATCGAAGGGCGTCGCGAAGCTCGTGCTCCAGGTCCACGCCACCGGAGTGGACACCGTGGTCTGCGGCGTGGAGAAGGGACCGAGACGGATGATGTCGCCGCTCGCGGGATTCGGGTCCGGACCCCCGCCGCCGAACGGATCGCCGGCGAGCAACGCGATCGTGAAGCTCTCGCGCGTCACCCCCGACTGGTCCTGGATCACCGTGTTGATCGCGGTCAGGCGCCGCACAAGGCGATTCGTAGCGGCATCGAGAAACTGACCCATGCTCGCGAAGTCCGTCGCCGGAAAGCGCAGGCAGACATCGCCTGCGCTCGCTGCCGGCAAGGAGCCGCGCGAGGTGAAGGACGCGTAGCCCGTGCCCACCGCGAACTCGTTGTCGGCCTGCGCGGCGCTGCTCGCCGCGAGCGCGATCAACGCGAGGGCGGATCTCGTCGTGTTCATCGTCGACCTCCGTCGGATGGCGGCGCGCATGGTAGCCTGCCGCGCCCCGCGCAGTTCCCTTGACCCTCCTCCAACTCGACGACGTCCATCTCGCCATCGGCGATCGGCAACTGCTCCGCGGGATCTCGCTGATCGTGCCCGAGGGCGAACGCATCGGGCTGGTCGGCGCGAACGGCTGCGGCAAGTCGACGCTGCTCCGCATCCTCGCCGGCGAACTCGTCCCGGACGCCGGCGAGCGGACGCTGCGGCGGGACCTCCGCATCGGCTGGCTGCCGCAGGAACCGCGGCTCGATCCGGCGCGCACCGTGCGCGAAGAGGTGAGCTCGGGCTTCGCCGGGCGTGAGGCCGTCCTCTCGGAGCTCGACGCCGTGCACGAAGCCCTCGCCGCGCCGTCGCTCGGCGGCGTCGCGCTCGAGCGCCTGCTCGCACAGCAACACCGCCTCGAAGCGCGCGTGCTCGAACTCGGCGGGCACGACGTCGGGCACCGCGTCGAAGCGATGCTCCTGGCTCTCGGCCTGCCGCGTCCGGAGGCGCGCTGCGGCGAACTCTCGGGCGGCGAACGGCGTCGCGCGGCGCTCGCGCAGCTCCTGCTCTCGTCGCCGGAACTGCTGCTGCTCGACGAGCCGACCAACCACCTCGACGCGCAGGTCATCGCGTGGCTCGAGGACACGCTGCGCGACGCGGGCACGCCGTTCGTGCTCGTCACCCACGACCGCTACTTCCTCGACCGTCTCGTCGACCGGATCGTCGAGATCGACGACGGGATCGCGCACTCGTACGACGGCGCCTACTTCGACTACGTGCAGCAGCGGGCCGAGCGGCTCGAGCGCGAGGCGAAGTCGGAGCGCACGCGACTCAACCTCCTGCGGCGCGAAACCGAGTGGATGCGGCGCGGGCCGCCGGCGCGCACGACGAAGGCGAAGGCGCGCATCAAGATCCACGACGCGCTCGTCGACGCGGCGCCGGCGATGGCCGCCGAGGATCTCGCGTTCAAGATCCCCGACGGACCGCGGCTCGGCGACAGGGTCGTGCGGCTGCGCGGCGTGCACAAGGCATTCGAAGGTCGCGACGTCCTCCGCGGTCTCGATCTCGAGATCGGATCGGGCGAGCGCGTCGGCGTCGTCGGACCCAACGGCGCGGGCAAGACGACGCTGCTGAACCTCGTCGCGAGTTCGCTCCTGCCCGACCGCGGCGAGGTCATCCTCGGATCCACCGTGAAGGTGGCACGCATCGATCAGGGTCGCACCGACCTCGACCCGCAGAAGACCGTGCTGCAGGAGGTCGGCCGCGGGAACGACTGGGTTGTCGTCGGCGGGCGGGGCGTGCGCATCGAGGGCTTCCTCGAACAGTTCCTGTTCCCCGGCGGGAGCAAGCACTCGCTCGTCGGCACGCTGTCGGGCGGCGAACGCAACCGCGTGCTGCTCGCCAAGCTCCTGATGCAGGGCGGCAACGTCATCCTGCTCGACGAACCGACCAACGACCTCGACCTGATGTCGCTGCAGGCGCTCGAGGAGGCGCTGATCGCGTTCGCGGGTGCGGTGATCGTCGTCAGCCACGACCGCTGGTTCCTCGACCGCGTGGCGACACGCATCGTGCACCTCGATGGCCGCGGCACGGCGCGCGTGCACGAGGGCGACCTCAGCGCCTTGCTGGAGCGGCTCGCGGCGGAGGAGCGCGCGGCCGCCGCGGCGTCGAATGCAGCGGCGTCGACCGCGGCGGCGCAGCGCGGGCGTCGTCGCGATCCCGACGGCGCGGCGCCCAAGGTCCGCAAGCTGAGTTCGCGCGAGCAACGCGAACTCGACGAACTGCCGCCCCGCATCGAGGCCGTGGAAGCCGAACTCGCGACCGTCGACGCACGGCTTTCCGACCCGACCCTCTACACCGCGACGAACCGCGCCGAGTTCGACCGCCTCACGAGTCGCCGCGCGGCACTGCCCGGCGAAATCGAGGCGCTGTACGCGCGCTGGGAAGAGCTCGAGACCGTCGTGGACGAAGCGCGTCGGGCGCGCGGCTGAGACCGCATCCCGCGCCCGAGCCATGGCCGGGGGAACCGGCGTATGGCGTCGTGCCGTCTGAGCCCCGGCAAGTCCTGCTCTCGCGCAAAGACCCCCTCTCCGAACATGCCACGCCGCAATACGCGTCCGTTCCTCTCCACCCTCGCAGTCGCACTCGCCTTCTCAGTAGCACTCGCCGTCGCGCCGGCCGTCGCGCAGGAACCTGCGCCCAAGCCGATCGGGAGTTCGCATCCCGCGGCGCGACCGTTGGCCCAGGTCGCGCGACTCGAAGTCGGCGCGATCGATCGAACCGCGATCGCCGCGCAGGACGCCCGCAACGACGAACTCGGCCTCGCACCGCGCTTCGCGGTGCCCTTCGGCGTCGACGCGTCGCCCGCGACGCACGGCAGTTGGGACGTGCTCGACGCCACCTGGTCGCTCTGGCGCCTGCGCGTGCTCGCACCGGACGCGAGCCACGTCAATCTCGGCTTCACCCGCTTCGCGCTCCCGCCGCAGGGGCAGCTCATGGTCTACGCGGCCGACGAGCGTTGGGTCGTGCGACCCTTCGACGCGACTGACAACAACCCGTCCAACGAACTGTGGACGCCCGTCGTGCGCGGCCAGGAGATCGTCGCCGAACTGTTCGTGCGCACGGTCGACGTCCAAGCGGTGATGCTGCGACTCACCCACGTCGGCTCGGGCTATCGCTTCTTCGGCGCGGGCGACAGCGCCCTGCCGTTCGCGGCCGCGGGGTCGGGCTCCTGCAACGTCGACGTGATCTGCCCGCAGGGCAACGGTTGGCGGAGCGAGATCCCCGCGATCGCCGCGTACTCGACCGGCGGTTCGATCTTCTGCACCGGCTTCATGGTGAACAACACCGCGCAGGACCGGCGCAACTTCTTCATGACCGCCAATCACTGCGGCATCGCGTCGGGCAACGCGCCGTCGATCGTCGTCTACTGGAACTACGAGAACACGGTCTGCGGCGGGCCGAACAACGGAACGCTCACGCGGTTCAACACCGGCTCGACGTGGCGCGCCGGCTACGCGACGTCCGACTTCACGCTCGTCGAGCTGACGAGCGCACCGAATCCGGCTTGGGGCGTGACCTACGCCGGTTGGGACCGCTCCGGCGCCGACGCGTCTTCGGCCGTCGCGATCCACCACCCGAGCGCCGACGTGAAGAAGATCTCCTTCGAGAATCAGGCGACGGCGACGACTTCGTACGGCGGCACCGCGGTTCCCGGCGACGGCACGCACGTTCGCATCATCGACTGGGACACGGGGACCACCGAGCCGGGTTCGTCGGGCTCGCCGCTCTTCGACCAGAACCACCACGTGATCGGCCAACTCCACGGCGGCGCCGCGGCCTGCGGCAACAACTCGTCCGATTGGTACGGCAAGTTCTCGCGGTCGTGGACCGGCGGTGGCACGAGTTCGTCCCGGGTTTCGAACTGGCTCGACCCGCTCGGCACCGGTCAGAGCGCGCTCGACACGCTCGGCACGAGCGGCGTGGCCTCGGCGACGGTCTATGGCATCGGCTGCGTCACGAGCTACGCGACGTTCTTCGAGCTGTTCGGGGCCGGGCTGTTCGACCTCGCCGGCGCACCGGTGCGGAGCGTCCTGCTCACGCGCCAGGGCGGCGGCTACCGCGTGAGCGCCGGCTCCAACGCATGGGTCACGCCGACCTCGGCCAACCTCGGCCTGACCGACGACTCGGTCGCGGCCGCGTACACGCTGCCGTTCACGCTGCAGCACCCGGGCGGCTCGACGACGCAGGTCCGGATGTGCAGCAACGGCTACGTCTGGCTGAACGGGACCTCGACGCTCGCCGACTACACGCCGTCGATCGGCGAGCTGGTCGCTGATGCACCGCGCCACTGCCCGCTGTGGACCGACCTCAACCCTGGCGCGGGCGGCACCGCGCACATCGACCTCGTCGGCGGCGTCGTCGTGCTGACCTGGCTCGGCGTGCGCGAGTACGGCCAGACCAACACCTGCGACGTGCAGTGCGCGATCTACTCCGACGGCCGGGTCGAGTACCGCTGGCGCGGCGTGACGCTCCGCGCGCACGCTGCGCTGGTCGGCTACAGCCCCGGCGGCGGCGTGGCGACTCCGCCTTCGATCGACATCTCCGCGTCGTTGCCGTTCAGCACGGCGCCCGACAGCGCAGGCCTCACGCTGGCGGCGAACAACCGGCCGGTGCTCGGCACGGTGCAATCGATGACGGTGTCGAACATCCGCGCCGGCACCTCGATCGGCGTCGCGGTCGTCGGCTTCGGCAAGTACGACCCAGGCCTCGACCTGACGGCGATCGGCATGCCGACCTGCCGCCAACACACGACCCTCGACGTGCTCACCACGTTCCCCGGATCCCCGGCGACGACCTACGCGTGGTCGCTGTCGATCCCGACCAACGTCGCGCTCGCGGGTGCGCACGTGTACTGCACGGCGCTGACCCTCACTTCGGGCGCAAACTCGCTCGGGATCCTGTCGGCGAACGGCGTCGACCTGAAGCTCGACCGGAGCTGACCCGGACCCGGCGATCCGATCAGTGGATCGTCGGGCGCGGGCTCGCGGAAGACGCCGGCGCGGGCACATCCTCGCGCACGGCTTCCACCGGCTGGTCCTTCGCCTTGGCCTTTGGCTTGGGCTGGGGCTCGGCGCGCTTGCTCAGCGCTTCGACGAGCTTGCGCACGGCCTTCAACTCCGCGTGCATCTCCTCGAGCATGTCCTCGAGTTCGTCGCACTCGCAGTCGCACTCCGCGCGCTCGGCGACGGCGGCCGGCGCCTCGATGAAGCGAGCGCGATGCCCTTCGAGAACCCACGTGGGCGGCGTCTCCGGCGTCGCCGCGGGTGCGGGCGTCGGCGCGACCGCGAACCCACCGGCGCCGAGCATCACCGTGCGGCGCGGCTTCGCGGGCGCGGCAGGAGCATCAGGTGCGTCGGGCGGCGTCGGCGGGACCGGCTGGGTCGCCCCACCCTGCGGTGCGACGGCGATCGCGGGTCGACGCGCGCGCGTCGCCTTCGGCTGGCAGCGCGGCGAGTCGGCGCCCTGCGCCGCGCGCACGGCGCGACGGGCTTCGCCGGCCGCCACTTCCAGGTCACCGCGCTGTTCCGCGGCGCGTGCGCGTTCGATCGCGACCGTGGCGTCGCGGCGTGCGGCCTCCGCGGCCCGGCGGGCCTCGACGTTCGCGCGCTCGACCTGCTGCTTCGCCTCGCGCATCTTCGCCTCGACCTGCTGCTCCACTTCGCGGACCTTGGCCTCCGCGTACTGATGCACCTCGCGCGTCCGGGCTTCCGCGGCCTGCTTCGCCTCGCGAATCCCCGCCTCGGCGTGGCGACGCGCCTCGGCCGAGTGCTGCTCCGCCTGGCGCTGGGCCTCCTGCGCGGCGCGCTCGGCGTCGCGCATGCGCGCTTCCATCGCGCGCCGCTGTTCTTGGACCTCGCCGCGAACCGTGCGCTCCTGCTCCTGAGCGGCAAGCGCCCGCTGGCTGTTCAGCTCGGCCGCGCGCTGGAGCACTTCGACGATCTGCGCGCGCTCCTCGTCGGCGAGTTCCGCGGCCTTCACGCGACGCAGTGCGTTCTGCAACAGGCGTTGGACCTCGTCCTGGTACTGCGCGCGTGCGGCGATGCGACCGCCGAGCGCAGGAGCGCTCGGCGCAGCCGGCGCGCTCTGGGATGCGGCCGACAGCGCGAGCGCGCAGCCGGCGAACAGGGACAACGCGAAGCGACCCGTTCTCGGACTCATGTTCTCACCTCGAACCTTCGGGGACGGACGTTGCGGACGCCGGAGCGGCCGCGGGGGAAACGGACAGGACAACCGCGCGCGCCATGATCCGCGCGCGAATCGCGTCGAGCTCGGCGAGCCGGGCATCGACCACGGTCAACATCGAATCGAGCTCCGCGTCGTCCAGTTCGACGGCGCGAGCGGAGAGCACCGCGACGCGCTCGCGCAACGCGCGTTGCTCGGCGTCGCAGAGCTCGAGGAGCGACGCGAGGCGCGGGAAGCGGTTGGCGACTTCGGGCGGCACCGTGAATGCCGGCTCGCTCGTCGTCGCAACGCCGTGCTCGACGCCCGGCTGGACGAGGGTCTGGACCTCGGCGCTCGGCAACGCCACCGCGAACATCGCCGTCGCGGCGACCGTCGCGCAGGCGAGCGCGATCGGCGACGGCTCGCGACGCTCCCGCCACTCGTCGCCGAGCAGACGCTCGACACGGTTGCGCAGGCCGTCGCGCTCGACGGCCATCGCCGGGATCTCGCGCGGCGCGCCGAGGCGTCGATCGCCGATCCAGCCCGCGACCGTGACGAGGCACTCGGCGACGGCGACCGGTCCGGCGATGCGCGCGGCGATCGCGTCGCAGCGACGCTCGGCGAGCGTCCGCAACCGGCTCGCGGCGATCGCGAACATCGGCTGCCACGGAAACACCGCGCGCACCGTGTTGGCGAGGTCGAGCCAGAGCGGATCCCGGCGGGCCATGTGCGCGAGCTCGTGGGCGAGCATCGCGGTGGCGACGTCGCCCGAGCTCTCGGTGAGCGCTCGCGACGGAACGCAGACCTCCAGGCGGAGGACCCCGAACGCGACCGGCGACGCGAGCGCGTCGCTCGCGGTCAGGCGAACCGCGCGCCGGATGCCCATGCGCGCGCGCAGGGCGTCGAGTTCGCGACGCAGCGGATGGTCGGCGGGAACCGCACGGCGACCGCGGAGCCACGCAATCAGGCGGATGCGGCGCCGGCCGAGGGCGGCGAGCCCGAGCGCGGCGAGGACGATCGCGCCCTGCACGCCGAGTCGCACCCAGTCGCGCGACATGCCGGAAGGCAGCGCCGACGCGGTCGGGGCGCGTGATGCGAGGTCGGCGGGCTCGAGAACGAGTCCCCTGGCGGCGTCGAACGACGGCACGTCCACCGTCGGGCCGAACTCGAAGGTCAACGGCGCGATCGAAGCAGGCAGCAGCCAGACCTGGAGCGCCGACGTGACGAAGCCCGCGACGAGCGCATACCGCCACAGCGGCTCCTCTCGGGACGCGCTCCTGCGCACGAGGCACGCGACGAGCGAGACACTCGCGACGATCACCGTGCCGTGCACCGCGAAGGTCCACAGCCACGCTGCGACGACGGCGATGAGATCGGAGGTGAGGAGATCAGCGAACATCGCTCGCCTCCTTCCTGCGCTTCTGGACGCGGCGCCGCAGTTCGTCGATCGCGGCGGCGTCGAGGTCGCCTTCGTCGATCAGGTGATGGACGAGCGCCTTCGGATCGCCGTCGAAGAGACGCGCGACGAGATCGCCGACCAGCGAACGATGCACGGCGTCCCGTTCGACCCGAGCGCGGTAGATCAGCACGCGCCCGTCGCGACGCTGCGCGACGAGGTGCCTCTCTTCCATCTTGCGCAGCATGGTCGCGATGGTCGTCGTCGCGAGTCCGCGATCGACGAGCAGCGATTCATGGACGTCCGCGACGGTCGCCTCGGCGCGCTCCCAGAGCACTTCGAGGATCGCGAGTTGGAGATCGCCGAGTCGAGGTCGAGCCATGCCGGGTCGTCGGGTGTGGGTCGCGTCGCGGGCGCCCGCTACGGATTCGATCGGCGAAAACTACCGTGGTAGTCGAAAAAAAGGGCGGCGGCGGCGGTCTTCGGGCGAAGTTCCCCGTCGTTCCGCGACGCCGCATCCGGCGCTACCTTCTGGCGCCGCATGGCGCAACCGCTGGTCGACCTCGCGACGCTGGATCTCGAACACGACGTCGTCCCTCAGGCAGAGCTGCGCGCGATCCTCCCGCATCGGCACGAGTTCCAACTCGTCGACGGCGTCTGCCACCTCGACCTGCAGGCCGGCGTGATCGTCACCTACAAGGACTGGGACGCGAACCCGTGGTGGGCGCGGGGCCACATCCCGGGCCGGCCGCTGATGCCCGGCGTGCTGATCGCCGAGGGCGGCGCACAGACCGCGTCGATCCTGATGAAGAAGAGCGGGAACTGCGGAATGGAGAAGTTCATCGGCCTCGGCGGGCTGGAGAACGTGCGGTTCCGCGGCCAGGTGATCCCGCCGACGCGGATCCACTGGGTCTCGCGGATCGGCACGCAGAGCGGGATGCGCCTCGCGAGGTATCCCGCACAGGCCTTCGTCGACGGCCGCCTCGTGATGGAGATGGAGCTGCTCGGCGTGATCCTCTGATCGCGGCGAGCGCGAGGCCTCATGCCCGGGCGATGGCTGACCGGTGAACGACTCCGCCGCGGCGCCGCGCTCGCGGTCTGGTTACTGATCCTCGGCCTGCTGGCGCCGCGCGGGGCGTGGTGGCAGAGCGACGACTTCATCGCGCTCGAGTACTCCGCCGACGCTGCGCGCGCCTGGTCGGACTTCGCGGGCAACCAGTACGGACTGCAAGGCGTCGTCTGGTTCTGGCGGCCCCTGGTCACGCTCAGCTTCTGGGCGGAGCAGTCGATCGCGGGCGGCCCGAGCCCGGGACTCTCGCACTGGGTCAACGTGATCCTGCACGTCGGGTCCGGCGCGATGGTCGCGTCGCTCGGCACGCGGCTCCGGAACGAGCGCTTCGGATTGCTCGCCGGCCTCGTGTGGCTGCTCGCGCCGTCGCAGACCGGAGCGGTGTGGTGGGCGGTCGGAAGGGTCGACGGGCTCGCGACGTGCTTCATGCTCGGGGCCGCGCTCGCCTTCCTGAGGCACCTCGACGACGGCAAGCGCGCGTGGGCCTGGCTCGCCCTCGCGGCCGGCGCCTTGATGGCGAAGGAATCCGCGCTCGCGTTGCCGGGAGCACTCGCGCTGCTCGGCTTCGCGACCGGAACGCACGAGACCAGGCGGCGGCGCGCACTCGCGGCGTGGCCCTCGCTGGTCCTTCTTCCGGCGTACTTCGCCGTGCGCTACCAAGCGCTCGGGGTGGTGCTCGGCGGCTACGACGACGGCCGCTTCGACGTGCTCGCGTCGATTGCCGGACTCGGTTCGGGCCTCGTGCACGCGCTCGCGGCGACGGCGGAGACCTGGCTCGTGCTCGCAGCACTCGGGCTGGTCCTCCTTGTGATCGCGTGGCTGCGCCGCGGCCGCGCGGTGCTCGTCGCGCTCGCGGGCTTCGTCGTCCTCGCCGTCCCGAGCCTGCCGCTGTGGAGCCAGCTCGACCAGGCGACGAACCAGCGCCTGCTCCATGCGGCGCTCGTGCCGATCGCGCTGCTCGTCGCCGAGGCTGGGGTGATCCCGGTCATCCTGCTGCTGTTGACCTGGTTCCCGATCCTCGACGAGCGACGGACGGAGCAGACGGAGCTGTGGCAGCGGTGCCACGCGATGCACGCGCGCCTCGCGACGACCGCGGCCGCGCTGCCGCAGGCGGACGACACCCTGTTCGTCGCCGGCCTGCCGCGCGCGAGCGCGAGCGGACGCTTCGCCGGTTTCCACCTCGGCGTCGATCGCCTGCTGGCACCGCCCTTCGCCAAGGCACCTTGGCGGCGCGTCCTCGCGCTACGCCCGCTCGACCAGCGTCCCGACGCGATTGCGATCCCGTACGGCGACGACCGCGGTCTGCCCGTTCTCGCACCGACGATGCGATTCGCCCCCGGCGACGCGCTCGATCGATTGGAGCGCGCCGAGCTCGCCGATCTGACGCTGCGCATCGAAGGCGGCGCGACGGTCGCCACGTCGATGCTGCTCGACCTCGACAACAAGCGCGCCCGCATCGCCGTGCGCGCGAGCGGCGTGCGCAGCGCGTGGTATCGGGTCACGCTCTTCACCGCGTCGGGCTACCTGAGTTGTCTGCTGCAAGACCGCGCCGAGGCGGGCGATCCCGACGGTGCGATCGACGTCGTCGATCTGCTGCGCGCGCGCTACGTGACCGGCGCCGGTCCCGACACTGCGCATGTCCTCTTCGCGCTCGGCGTGGCGGCTACCTTCGACCGCGAGCCGCGCTTTCCGCTGCTCATCGAAGCCGGCGAACTCGACCCGGCGCAGGGACCGGCCGCGTTCCGTGCGACGCACGCGAACCGGAGCCTCGTCGAACTCGCCTTCGACCGCGGCATCGCCGAGTTCCTCGCGGGCCGGCCGCCGCGCTGATCCGGCGTGTCGTTCGCGCCCTCGCGCCGCGCGAGGAGTCTCCGGACTACGAACACAGGCTCGACGGGGCGGATCCGGCGGGACCGGACGTCTGAGCGGCCCGGGGGCGTCTGGGGAGACGTATTAATTAGGGGCGCGCAGCGGCCTGGCTTGGGGAGAGGACCAGGGCGAAACGCCCGGGACCCGTCGTGTTGCACACCGGCCTGAGTTCCGCCGCGATCGGCGCGAGCCCCGATGGCGCCGTGCGCCACGTGCGCCAGCGCGCTCGGAGTCGGATCGGGCTGCGGCGATCGCGACGAGAGGTGGCGCACTGCGCCACCTCGAAGGCCCGAGGGCGCCGCATGCGAGGAAGCTCGGGCTCGGGCCGCGCGCCTTGGAAACACCGGCCGTCGCTCGAGTCACGCTGCCGGCTCGACGCTGACCTTGATACCGCCGTCGACGGCACCGTTCGCCGCTTCATCGGCCTTGGTCGGCGCGAGCCGGTGAAGAACTCAGTCGTGCAGGATGCCGATCACCGGCACGAGCTCGTGCGACACGTGCGGCGTTCCGTTGCCGATCGCCCAGACCGCGGCGACGCCGAGCGAGGGGACCGTCGACGCGATCTGGCACGCGAGCGCTTCCGACGTGGCGAGGACCGCACTCGCGCCGAGTTCGAGCCCTTGCACCACGAAGGTCGCCGCGGCGAACGCGGGGTCGGCGGGGATCGCGAGGTGGTACTCGTGCAGCCCGCCGAACCGGGCGTCCTCGAGCGACATGACCGGAGCCGTGGCAGCGAGCGGATCGACGTACAGCGAGCACGCCGGTGCGCCGATCGCCGCCAGAGAGATCGGGTTCGCCAGCGTGTCGAGGCCGAACAGGAGCAGCGCGACCGCGCCGGGGGCGGTGTCCTGACCGAAGATGGCGGTGGCGCCGACCTGGAGCGCGGGATCGCGAACCGTCATGGTCGAACCGCCCGTCGGAGTCACGAGCGGGCTGCACGAGGTGCCAACGCGCGAGAAGCCGCCGCCGGTGGCGAGCACTGCCGCATCGACGGGCCACCACGAGTGTGTGGGAGCAGATCCTTCGACCTCGATCGCGAGCGGACCACCCGCGTACGCGAACGGCCGGGTGAACGTGATGCGGATCACGTGGGGGTCGGCCCAGCCGGCGTAGCCGGCGACGCTCGACGCCGGCGCCGAGAGCGGACCCTGGTAGTGCAACGCCGGCGCCGGCGCGTTCGCGGCGAAGTTCGCGCTCACGCCGAACGACGGGGTCGATGCAATCCCGATCCGAACGACGACGTCCGCCGTCGCCGAGGTGAAGTCACGAGGATTGCCCGTGTCGCGCCGGAACTCGAGACCGAGGAGGTTCCGTCCCGCGACACTCGCGAGCTGGGCGGGATCGATGACGAGTTGCAGTCGTCCGTCGAAACCGATGCCGGGAAGCCACGTGGTCGACGGCTGTTCGGCGCCTTGTGCGAACTGCGGTACGACGACCCGCGACTGGGCAAGTATCGAAGGTGCCCAACCCACGGCCGCGAGGGCGGAGACTGCCAGCCGGACCGGAACGCAAAACGTGTTCATGGGCTGCTCACCACTTGCACGACCGCGCTCGATGGAAACGGCATCACGCGGTCAGAGATGAAGATCATGGTTCCGCCGGAGACGCCGGGCGGGACGCGGAACTCGGCCACGCCGTTCGTCACCCTCGCCCAGTAGCGGCCGTGGCCGGGAATGACGAGCGACAACTCGCGCGCGCTCGATGCAACGTCGATGCGGAGATTGCCGCCCTCGCGGACGCTGGACGGCACCGTGATTCCCGCGGGGTCCTGCACCCTCGAACCGGTCATCTCGCGAGAGCAGAGAGAGCGGCGACGGAGTCGGGCCCGAGCACCATGACGGCGCCATCCCGATCGTCGACGTTCAGGGCCTGGAGGAGCGCGCGCGCGGCATCGCGTCGCGAAGAGCCACGACCCGCCGGAGGGTCGGCGAGCAGTCGCCCCGCGAGGGCACGCGAGCCGGATTCGAGTCGCTTGCGCGCCGGGGTTCCGAGGGCCAGTGCGATGAGGAAGTGATCGCGCTGGCGCACCAACTCCTCGACGGGACCGTCTTGCAAGCGCTCGGCGAGCGCGATCAACGCCTCGTCCGCGTCGTCGAGCGGCGCATCATCGCCAAGAAGCGCGCGCTGCACGCCGAGGGTCGCAACGGAACCAAGGCCGCAGGACGCCGCAACGGCAAGGAACAGGACGCGGCGAGAGAAGCTTCGCGGCGGTGGAGCGTCCGGCTCCGGAGCGAGGAGGTAGACGGGCTCGAGCTTCATTGCACGATCCGAAAGGGAACAGCACGGCGAACGCCAGGCCGCGAACGAGCGGCGGCATGGTCTCGCCGGGTCCCGGAAGCGTCAAGCGGGCGGCCCTGGTCGCGTACCGATGGCGGTCCTCGGGTGTGGTCGCAGCGCCGCGCCGCCGGGTCCACCCGAGCGGCATGCGGTTTCAGTCCAGCACTTCGAGCACGTCGAGCCGCACGCAGCGCGCGGCGACCCCGAGAAGTTCGGCGAGCGAGTTCGGGCTACGACCGCCGTCGCCCGAGACCCACTCCTTCACGTAGGTGCCGTGCGCGGTCTCGACGTCGAACTCCGCGGCGGCGCCGGCCTCGTCGGCCTCGCCGACCTCCAGCACGCGCGCCGCGAGGATCGTGACGCGGCGCTCGCGCACGAGGTCGCCGCGGCGATGCACCACGCGCTGCGGCGTGCGCTGCGCGACCTGGAGGACCCGGCCTTCGAGCGGCGCGAGACGAGCGGGGTCCGGCGGGCCGTCGAACGCGACGCCGATGCGGTAGCGCTTGTCGAACTGCGCCTCCTTCAACTGCGCGACGCGTTCGCGCGCGACGACCAGGAAGGGGTCGATCTGCACGCGGTGGCCCTCCTCGCCATGGAAGCGTTCGCGCAGCGCCTCGAGGTCGACACCGTCGCGCCGCGGCGCCACCACTTCGAAGACGAACGGTCGACCGCGTCCGAGCATCCGGACGTCGACGTCCTCGCGTCCCGCGCCGTGGAACTTGCCGGTGCGCGCGCGGAACGCCGGCAGGAGGCGTCGACCGAGCAGTTCCTGCACCGAGTCGTCGGGCAGCTTCCCGCGCCCGCCGCACTTCGCGCAGGCCGCGCGACGGCGACGGTCACCCTTGCACTCCGGGCAGAAGAAGATCGTCTGCGGGAGATCGCGGACGAGCTTGCGGTAGCGCGACTCGAGGTAGACGGTCGGCGGCGACGGCACGCCAGCAGTCTACGTGCCTCACACGCCGGCGCCGCGCGGGAAGGCGTTGCCGGCGGTGCGCGCCGCGTTGGCGGCCCCGGTCGCGGCGTCCTGCTGGCGTCGTTCACGCAGGCGCGCGACGAGGCGGAAGAAGTCGGTGACGTCGATCGGCGTCGAGAGGATCGACCAGATGTCGAAGCGCGGCTTCTCGGCGGCCATGTCCTTGACGGCCTTCTCCGGCGACATCACCACGAGGTCGATCCCGCGGTCGATGCTCCGCAGGTGCTCGATCATGCGCCGCCCCTCCGCGAAGTCCTCGGACACGCCGAGGAAGACGGCGTCGAACGGACGCTGGCGCAGCGCGTTCAGGCCCCCGTATCCTTCGACGCACGTCACCTTGAACTCGGGGAACTGCTGCATCCCCACCTTCACCTGGTCGCGAACGAGATGGTCCTTCTCGACGAGCAGCACTTCCATCGTGGTCTCCGGACGGAGCCCGGTCGTCGGGCGAACCGTCCGGGACGTTGATCGGCACCTGTCGTGGACGCGCTCAACCCGATCCGCTGCCTGGCCGGCGTCGACGAAGCCGGCCTCGGTCCGATCCTCGGTCCGCTCGTCGTCGCCGGCGCCGCGCTGGAGGGGCGGGCGGGCGTCGATCCATGGCTGGCGCTCGAGCCCTTCGTGACGCGCAAGGGCCCGCGCGATCGGCAGATCCAGGTCGCCGACAGCAAGAAGGTGAACCAGGGCCCCCACGGCCTGCGCCGCCTCGAGCGCACGGCGCTCTGCGCCTGGACGGTCTTTTGGGGACGCCTGCCGGCGACGGCGGGAGAGTTCCTCGATCAGCTCGGTGCGGACGTCGGACGCATCCGGCGCTGTCCCTGGTACTCCTCGCTCGACCTGCCGCTGCCGCTCGCGAACGACGCGGGTGACGTCGAGCTCGCCGCCCACCTGCTCGGGCGGACGATGCGCGAGGCGTCGATCGCGATCCTGCACCTGTGTGCCCTGCCGATCGAGGTCGAGGAGTTCAACGCGACGATCGCGGCCACCGACAACAAGGGCGCGACGCACCTCCACCACTACGTGCGCGTCCTCGCCGACGTCCTGCGCCGCGTCTCACCGGGTTCGACCGTGCTCGCCGACCGCTGCGGCGGCCGCGCCCACTACCGCAGCGCGCTGCAGAAGGCCTTCCCCGACGCGTCGGTCACCCGCCTGCGTGAGGACGCGGAGATCTCCAGCTACGACGTGGTGCGGCGCGACGGCCCGGTGCGCGTCACCTTCGCGACCGCCGGCGAGGAGCGCGCCTTCCCGACGGCACTGGCGAGTTGCCTCGCGAAGTACGTCCGCGAGGTGATGGTGCGCGTGCTCAACGACTGGTTCGCCGAGCGCATCCCGGGACTCGCGCGCACCGCCGGCTACTGGGTCGACGGCCACCGCTTCCTCGGCGATGTCGCTCCGCTCCTCGAGCGCGAGGCCCTGCCCCGCGAACTGCTGATCCGAAGTCGCTGAGTTCTCGCCTTCCGCGCGAGCGCCGGCGGCCTACCC
>JACRLW010000107.1:0-28896 GCA_016235155.1 Planctomycetota bacterium | reverse complement strand
GCGCCGGCGGCCTACCCCACCGACCCCATGACCCCCGACACCTACAAAGTCATTCACACCGTCGGCCTGATCGCACTCTTCCTCGGCATCGGCGGCATGCTCGCCGGCGGCCGGAAGTCGTTCGCGCTGCTCCACGGCATCGGTCTGCTCGTCGTGCTGGTCGCCGGCTTCGGCATGCAGGCGAAGGGCAACCTCGGCTTCCCCGGTTGGATGATCGCGAAACTCGCGATCTGGGTCGCCTTCGCCGTGCTGCCGGTCGCGCACAAGCGCAAGGCGATGCCCGCCGCGTTCATCCTGCTCGGAGCGCTCGTGCTCGGCGGACTCGCGGCGTGGCTGGTCGTGGCGCGGCCGTTCTGAGTTCCCCACACGCCCGTAACGCCACGCGATCGACCGGCGCCCATCAGGCGCCGAGGAGGGGGAGGCCGCGTGTCGCGGCCGATGCGGGGGAGGGTCAGCCTCCCCCGCCAGCAAGGAACTCCGTGCTCACCGGCTCGCGTCGTCCAAGGTGGCCGGTGTTTCCAAGCGGCGTCTCGCACCCGATCAGCGGTGCGACAGATGGACCAGGACGGTCTGGCCGGGGACCTCGTCGCCGCGCGCCGGGATCCGCACGGCAAGCCCCCACTCCGCGATGCGGGGATCGGCCCGCAACGGCTCGGGTAGCGCGACGAGGGTCGGGGAGACGTCGAGCACGCGCGACGACCGGAGTTCACCGGGTCGCTGCGGGAGTTCCACGTCGACCTGCGTTTCGCGCGCGACCGCATCCCGCAGGGACTCGGGCACGTATGCGACCACCGCGCGCGGTCGGGGCTCGACGATCGACATCACCGGTTCGCCGGCGCGCGCGTGCTCACCGCTCTTGATGACGATGCGCTCGACGACGCCGGCGCCCGGGGCGACGAGCGCACAGCGCGCGATGGCGTGCGAGATCTCCTCGAGCACCACCTCCTGCTCGCGGATCCGCCACTGGAACGGCTCGATCTGGAACTCGCTGAGTTCCGGCAGCGTGCCGGCGGCGGCGGCGAAGTCGTCGAGGCGTTCGCGCGCTGCGCTGACGCGTACGTCGCGCTCCGCGAGGACGGTCTCCAACTCGGCGACGCGCTCGCTGTAGCGGTCGCGATCCGTCTGGAGCGCGACCCGCTGCCCTTCGGACGCGATGCCGCCCCGCTCGAGTTCGAGGTGGCGCTGCAAGGCGTCCTCCGCTCCGCGGAGGACGACGCGCCCTTCCTCCAGGATGGCGAAGGTCTGCAGGCGCTCGACCCGGGCCTCCTCGTGGTCGCGCGACAGGCGCGCGCGCTCGCGACTTCGTTCGACGTCGCGATCCGCGCTCGCGACCGCGCGAGCGTCACGGAGCACGACTTCCTCGCGCTGCATCTCGGCGCGCAGCCGCTCGAGTTCGTGCCGGGCCCGTGAGAGCCGCAGGCGCGGCGATTCGTCTTCGAGCCTCGCGACGACCTGCCCCACGGTCACAAGGTCGCCGACCGACACCGCCAGCGTGACGAGTCGCGCGTCGAGGGGTGATGTCACCGTCCAGCGATCGGCTTCGACGATCCCGCGCACGGCGCCGGTGCGGCGGCGTTCCTGGGCGAGGACGACGACTCCGGCGATCGCGGCCATCCACACCAGCGGCGGCAGCACGCGGTGCGCGCGATGGCGAAGGCGACGGAACAGGCTCGGGCGCGCGCGTGACGGGACGAACTCGGCTCCGCCCATCAGACCTCCATCTCCTCGTCCTGCACCAGGAGGCTCGCGCCGCGCACGCCGGGGATGGTCGAGAGATCGGCGAGAAGCGCGGAGGACTGCGTCGGGTCGACGAGCCGCAGGCGATAGGCAAAGTCCATCGACGCGGAGCCGCCCTCGCGGAGGTGCATCAACGCGAAGCTGCTGCAGTAATGACGGAGCAGCGCGCGAAGTCGGGTCTCCGAGTCGTCCTGATTCGGCATCGTGAAGCGCAGAACGGAATCGGCGGCGTCGCGCTCACCGAAGCGGCTGATGCCGAGATAGACGGCCACCGCGAGCGCGAAGCAGGTGCCGACGATCGCGAGTTGGAGGTTGCGCGTGCCGACGGTGATCCCGACGCCGACGGAGAGGAAAAGGAACGCCGCGTCCCGTGCGTCCTTGATCGGCGTGCGGAACCGGATCAGCGCGAGCGCGCCGAACAGTCCGAACGCGCGGGCGAGGCTGCCGCCGACGGCGAGCATCACGGTCGTCACGATGAGCGACAGCAACACGAGCGACTGCACCTGCGATCGCGAGTAGGAGACGCCGTGGTGCGTCCACGCGTAGACCCATGCGACCAGTTGGCCGAGCACGAACGCGGTGAGCAGGTGGAGCAGCAATTCGCCGATCGTGTCGCCGCCGACCACCGGCGACTCGAACAGGGTGCGGAAGAGTTCGTCCATCGAACGAATGGGTCAGGCGTGGCGCGTGGCGCCCTGGGCGACCAGCGCTTCGATCGACCGACCGTACTTCGAGAACGACTGCCGTCGGAGTTCGAAACGGTGGATGAGGGTGTCCATCCAGTTCGGCATGCGATGGTTGAATTTCATTTCGACGACGACGCGCCGGCTCTCGACCGGCACGAAGTCGGCGCGTTCGGTCGTCACGACGGGCTCGTCGGTGACCGCGGCCCTGAGCATCCGATCGAAGGTGACGCGCACCTCGTCGTCGAAGCGGCCCACGTACGCCTCGCGGTCGTAGCGGACGATCGTCCGCGGACGCGCCGCCGTCTGCTCGGCGAGCGTGACGAACTGCTCGACCGCGCGACGGCGCACGGGGTCCTCGGGCAGGTCGTCGGCCGCCGCCAGTTCGAGCAGTCGTTGCGCCTGGCCGCGGGGCAGTGCGGCACGCGTCTTCTCCACGAGACCGTCCTGCCGGCGCTTGATCTCGAAGAACCACCGGCCGTCGGGGTCGTCGCTGTAGGAACGGACGCGCAGCTTGAAGCGAGCCCGCAGCCCTTCGATGGTCTCGCGGTAGAGGGGCAGGTCGCTGCCGTCGAGGTAGAGACTCGCCACGGGGTAGACGAAGCCCGGACACCGCGCCGCGAACGGATCCGGTTCGACGAAGGGCAGCGCGCCGGCGCGGATGCGCCGCGCCAGCGTTTCATCGACCAGGTACTTCAGCTCGCGACGCTGGGCGCGCCAGCTGCGTGACGAGTCCGTGGTCACGGGCAGTACTTCAGCTCGAGACCGTTGCTCGCGGTCAGGCCCTGTGCGTCGAAAGCGAAGGCCTGGAAGAAGTTCGACACGCCCACGATGGACGGGTCGTTCGCGATCGGCAGTCCGATCGTGAATCCACCCTGCGCCGTGAGCGGAAGCGTGATCGGCCCGACGATCGTCGACGGGTCGAGCAGGAGCACGACCGGCACGAAGCCGAGGTCGAGCGCGTCGCCGCCGAGCGAGAAGGCGAGGCCCGCGAGGCCCGACGGCGCGCCGCCCGTGAACACGAGGTTCGGCGTGGTCCCGATCTGCGGTTGCGCGGCGAGCGACAGGCTCAGGCGGTGCAGGCCGCGGGTCGTCGGCCCGTACGACCGCATGCCGCAGACCGCGATCTCGTTGCGAAGGAGCGGCGTGGGTGCGGGGAAGGTCACCCAGTCGCTCTGACCGTCGACGAGCCGTCCCGTGGACACATCCTCGGTCTGGAGGCCGAACACGAAGGAGTCGAGCAGGAACTGGCCATCCGACGAGAACAAGGCCACGGCCTCGCCGTTCGACGAGAACTTGAAGTTCGCGTGCATCGGCCCCTGCGTGCCGTCTTCGTCGCACCACACGTGCAGCACGCCGCGCGCGGGGATGATCGTGCCGGTGGGGATCCTGAACTTGAGAAGGCTCAGGTCGTCGGACAACCACATGCCGCCGACGTCGACCGCGACGGTCGAGGTGTTGAAGAGTTCCAGCCAGTCCTCGTGCTGATTGGCCTCGTCGACGATGCCGTTGACGTTCTGGGCGACGAACTCGTTGATCCTGATCGGCGACGTGCCCGCCGGCCATCCGATCTGGTACTGCGCCGCGCCGAAGTCGGCATTGAGCGGCAGGAAGCTCATGTCGCCGATCGCGGTCTGCGCGAGCACGTAGTAGTCGACCAGCGAACCGGCGCCCATGCCCGGGATCGTGCCGCCCCAGGTGCCGTCGTTCGCGGCGCCGTCGCCGTGAAGACCGTCGTCGAACAGGCTCGTCCGGGCGAAGGGTCCGACCGCGCGATACCAGAGCTGCATGGTCGTCGCATTGCTCGTCGCACGGACGGTCACCGTCACCGGTTGCCCCACCGATGGCGACGCCGGCGCGTGGGTGAGGTTCGTCAGCGTCACGCGCACGCGGTTGAACTCGGACTGACCGCGGAGATAGGTCTCACGGGCCTGGATGAGCGGCTGAAGGCCGGGGATCGTGACCGTCCGGCTGCCCTCTTGGACCGTGACCGACTGGGTGAGGTTCTGCGTGAACGCGGCCGTCGAGTAGATCTTCTTCGTGTCCGCGATCACGTCGGCGGCGATCATGCCGTGGAACTGCGTGATCATCGGGCCGAGGACGCCCCACGAGAACGTGGTCTCCAGGATGTTCCGGTAGTGCGCGTCGTAGCGTTCGCGCCAGTCGGGGAAGACCAGCGTCTTGCTGAACGCGGGCTTGGTCGTCGCCGTGGTGTTGAGCCACGGGTTCATCGCGGAACTGCCGGCGAGCGCCTCGTTGAGGTCGAACGGGAACATGTGGAAGTCCCCGTGGATCTCGTCGTGGTAGAGGAAGTGATCCTTGCCGGAACCGATGTAGCTGTCGTCCTGCGTCATGATGTTCATCACGGACGCGTAGCGATAGAACTGGTCGACGTTGAACCACGCGGGCAGCGCGGCCTGGAGCTGTGCCTGCGGCGTGTTGTTGAGCACGTTGCAGAGCTGCATCAGGTCGGTGCCGTCGCCCTGCTTGCTCTGGTAGGCACTCAGGTAGTTCGCGATGGTGGTTCCCAGCCAGGTCAATGCGCAGCGGCCGTTGCTGAAACCGCCGGACGTCGGGAAGCCGCGATAGCGATTGCCATCGTTGGAGCGGAACCACTCCTTCGCCCAGTCCTTGTTGGGCTGCTGGACGTTGATGTAGACGCCCCAGTAGACCCCGTTGAGGTAGAGCTTGACGAAGTTCGCCTTCGGCGCCGGACCGTGCCTCCGCATGGCCCAGTAGGTGAGGAACTCACGCAGGAAGGTCGGATCGTGGAAGCCGTTGTTCAGGTTGATGTTGTCGTAGCCGTACAGGTCCTGGCCGGGCACGAATCCATCCGTCCGGATGTTGAAGCTCTTCTTCTCCGACCCGGGCGGCAACTGCGTGTAGGAGGTGTTGCCGCGGAAGCGCACCCCGCAGTTCGGATAGGTCACGCCGTCGACGGTCATGTCGGCGGGGATGTCGATCTCCGGGCCATAGTTCTGGAGGAGCAGACTCCACCAGTTGGCCTGATTGAATTGGAGGTAGATCGTCCGGTACGCGGTCAGGTCGTAGAAGTCGGGGACCTGAGCGGGCACGAACGCCGGGAACGCCGCGACGAACAGCGCGGCACAGGCGGCACGAAGCACCATGTTGGGTCTGCGAGGAGGGTTCGGGCAGGCAGACGTGAGCGGCGAACGCGTGCGGTGGGGACGATCACCTCGGAGCGACGCCGGGTCAAGCCAGGGCAAAGGCGGCGTGAACGCGACCGCCGAGGTCGCCTCCACACGCACGCTCGAACCGGTCAAGACGTCTTCTCGAGCACCCCGACGCGAAGCTCGGCCGAGAGCTCGCGACGTAGTTCGGCGGGACGGAGTCGTCCGCCGAGCAGCCCTTGGTACGCCTCGATCGCGCGACGTGCGTCGCGCTCGTCCTCGCGGACGAACTCGAGGCGCAGTCGGCGCACGCCGAACGCGAGCGCCGCGTCGAGCTCCCCTGCGGCGGTCTGCAGGGTTCCGTTGAAAACCGTGTTGCGGCAACCCGCATCGACGATCACCGGATGCTCGAAGCCGAGATGGTCCCGCAGCGCGAGCCGATGGCGCTCGCAGGGACGGCCGCAGGTCTTGTGGTCCCGTCCCTCCGCGAGCAGGTGCGCATACACGCAATGCTCGGTGTGGAAGGTCGGCATCCGCACGTGCAGCGCGAGCGTCGCCCGCCTGGCGGGCATGGCCCGGAGCAAGGCCGCGAGTTGCACCGCGTCGAGGTCGTGCGACGGCGTCAACGTGTCGAGCCCGAGTCCGAGCAGGAGTCCGGCGGTCACGCCGTTGGCGACGTTGAGCGAGAAGTCGCCGTGGAGCAGCGGTCGCGTTGCTGCGGGAAGGGCCGCAAACAGTTCGAACGCTCCGAGGTGGCGCACGAGGATGCCGTCGGGGGCGAGCCGCAGGAGGTGTTCGTCCAGGGCTCGCTCGCCGGGCTTGGTCACGCGCAACGTGGCGACCACGACCTTCATGCCGGCTGCCTTCGCCCGTTGGACGGCGACCCCCAGCCCCACCATCTCCATCCAGTCGAGCTCGACCTCGGGAAGGCCCGCGGCGATGGCGGCGCGGAGCTGATCGTCGTTGCGGCACAGCGGCACGAGCAGGGGCTCGGGCGGCGGCGTCCAGCGGGAAGCGTCGCGAGGCAAGTCCGTGACCGACGCGCGCACTCGCGCGAGCGCGGGCGCGGGATCGATCGAAAGAGCGCGGCCTCGCTCGAGCCGCGGCAGCAGCGCGTCGACGATCGCGCGCCGCAATCGCTTCAGCTCCGCCGGCGACTCGTGGAGCCCCGCGTCGAGACCGGCGTGATCGAGGGTGGCGACGCAAAACGGCGTGCCGCCGAAGGCGCCGAGTTTCTCCGTCAACAACGCACCGTCGAGTCCCCTGCCGCGGGCCGCCGCGAGCGGGGTCTCGCTCGTGAGCACGACGGCTTCGCCGACGCCCTGGACCGTCACGCGCAACGGAGTCCCGAGCCGACCCTCGACGATCAGCGTCAGCGGAACGCGACCCTTCGGTTCGTCGGTCGCGACACGTAGCGCAGGGTCGCTCGTCAGCCACACGCGCTGGCCCGGTGCGATCCGCGCGAGGTCGAACGCCGTGTGCGAGAAGCCCAGACCCCAGCCGTTGCGAGTCGCGCGCACCTGCCACAGCGCACCGCCCGCTTCCTCCGTCTCCGGTCGGCCGTCGTCGAAGACGACTCCCATCCCAGGACGTAGCTCGGGCGCCGGCGCGGTCGCGGGCGGCGAGCCCGGCAACGGCGACGACACCTCGCCGCGCGGTCCGGTCCGTCGATCCAGCGCCGCTCCGCCGGTCCATGGCCGTCCGGATCCGTCGCGCTCGACGACCACCTCGCCACCGCGAACCGCGACGACGCGCCCGAGGTAGTGACCGCGGTGCTTGGGGAAGCGGCCTTCGACGAGAGACTGGTGGTCGACGCCGCCGAGGAAGCCGTCGGAGAACCCGCGCGTGTACGCCGACGCCATGTCGCGCAGGTCGCTCGCAAGTCGGCGCTCCGCCGCCGGGAGATCGGTTCCCGACTCGATCGCGTCGATCCATCGCCGGTAGCCCGCGACAGCGGTGCCGACGTAGGTCGCTCCCTTCTGACGCCCCTCGATCTTCAGCCCCGCCACTCCCGCCGCGACGAGTGCCGGCACTGCGCGCACGCCGGCGAGGTCCTTCGGGCTGAGCAGGTAGCGCACGTCGTCGAGGTCGTGCCGCTCGCCGTCGACGACGAGCTCGTACGGCATGCGGCACGACTGCGCGCACTGGCCGCGATTCGCCGAGCGACCGCCCCAGGTCTCGCTGGTGAGGCACTGCCCGCTCCACGAAACGCACAGGGCGCCGTGGACGAAGACCTCGAGTTCGACGGTCGACTCGCCGCGGAAGCGTTCGATCTCGGCGACCGACAGCTCGCGCGGCACGACGACGCGCGTGATGCCGAGGCGCTCGGCGAAGCGCGCGGCGTCGGCGTTGCAGATCGTCATCTGCGTACTCGCGTGCAGTTCGAGCTCCTTGCCGATCGCCCGGGCGAGGAGCGCAATCGCCGGGTCCTGCACGATGAGCGCGTCGACTCCGCTCGCCGCGACAGCGCGCAGGACCTCCTCCGCGCGAGGCAGCTCGTCCTCGAACACCAGCGTGTTGAAGGCAAGGTGGAGCCTCGCACCGGCGCGATGCACGCGCGCGACCGTCTCGTGGAGCGTCGCGAGCGGGAAGTTCGCGGCGCGTGCCCGCGCGTTGAACCCTTCGTCGAGACCGAGGTAGACCGCGTCCGCTCCCGCGGCCAGGGCCGCGTCGAGGGCCTCGCGGTTGCCGGCGGGCGCCAGCAGCTCCGTGTGCGATCGCGACGGCGATCCGCTCGCGTTCACGACGACGTCAACGCCATCGACTCGTCCGGGACGCGGCTGGCCCGCCTCGCCGCTTCGATCCGCTCGGCAGGCACGCAGCGCAGGTTGCTCGCGAGTCCGAGCCTCGCCATCGTCCAGATCCACCACTTGGTCGGGTCGAACTGGTACCAACGCACCGCGTTCCGGTAGTCGATCGGGAAGCGGTGATGGAAGTTGTGATAGCCCTCGCCGAAGGTGACGAGTGCGATCCACCACGAGTCGAACGCCGACGACTCGCGGTCGAAGGTCTTGCGCCCGAAGGAGTGCGTGAGCGAGTTGATCGAGAACGTCGCGTGCCACTGCACGACGAGACGCAGCCAACCGGCGACGAGGATCGTGCCGATCGGATCGCCCCAGAGCAGGCCGAACAGGCCCGGCAACGCGACGCCGAACACGACCGCGAGCGGCACGTACCACCGGTGCTGGAACAGGACGAGCGGATCCGCGCTCAGATCGCGCACCAGCGCCAGGTCCTTCTCGTCCGGCGAGTGGTAGAGCACCCAGCCGATGTGCGCCCACCAGAAGCCCTTCCGGATGTCGTAGGGGTCGCCGTCGGTGTCGGTCCGCGCGTGGTGCGCGCGGTGATCCGCGGACCACGCCAGGGCGGAGTTCTGCACGGCGGCGGAACCGAAGCCGAGCGTGAAGGCGCGCAACGGTTTCGACGCGCGATACGCCGCGTGCGAGAAGAGCCGGTGGTAGCCGCCCGTGATCGAGAGCCCGCACAGGATCCCCCAGACCAGGCCGAAGCCGCAGGTCCACCACGAGAACCGGATCGCAACCAGGTAGTAGACGGCGAACGCCGCGACGAGGTGCGCAGAGAGGACGAACAAAACGTTCGTCCAGTTCAGTCGTGGGTTCTGCATCAAGGCTTCGGCAGCGAGGGTCTAGGACGCGCGGCGAAGCGGCCGCGGTCGGGGTCGGGATCTGCGGGACGTCCGTGCGTCAGCGTGAGTCGAGGGGCACGGCGGCGATTCCGAACCTCGCTGCGGCGAGGCAGCGATCGCGATCCACGGAGCGAAGACGGGGCGCACTGTAGCGGGGTATCGGCAGGATTGCCCGCTGCGGGGTACCCCCCGCGCGGGCGGCATCCCGTAACCGCTTCGCTATCGTCCGCGGACCATGCCTCCCGACTCTCGCAGTGACCCTCGCAGTGACCTGCGAATCGCCGCCCTGCGGGCCGAGGTCGACGACCTCGACGAGCGCATCGTCGCGGCTCTGCATCGGCGGGCCGGCTTGGTTCGGGCGATCGCGCTGCGCAAGCGCGAGCTCGGCCTCGCCGCCCTGGATCCGGCCCGCGAGCACGAGATGGCGGCCATGCTCGCCGTGCCGGTGCGGGACGGCGTCCCAGCGCACGACATGCGGCGCATCCTGGCATTCGCGATGCGGACCTTCCGGCGCATCGCGTCGTCGCCCGGACCCGAAGCTCCGCAGTGACGGCCCGCTGATCCCGTCCCGGGACGCGCAGCGCCGCTGCCATCGGGGGCGTGCTAAGGTGCCTGACCGGCACTTCTCACTTGGCCTCCCACCCGCGCACCGCCCCGATCGCGCGAGCGCCCGCCGACTCGCTGCTGCACGCGCGCCCGGAACCGGCATCGGCCGTCGCGCCCGTGACGCCGCCGGTCGCCGACGCCGTGCTCACCGGACTGCTCGCCGCCGCCGTCTACCTGGTCGCGGCCCCGCGGATCCTGTACGGCCCCGACGCCTTCACGTTCTTCCAGATGGCCCAGCAGGGCGACGCCGTGCACTGGATGCACGTCCTCTACCTGCCGATCCTCCGCGCGGCGATGCGCGTCACGGAGCCGCTCGGGATCGAACCGTTCCGCGTGCTCGCCGGGGCATCCGCCGTGGCGACGGGGCTCGGGCTCGCGCTCCTCCACCGCGCGGCCGCGCGGCTCGGCGCGACGCGCAGGCAGGCGCTTGCTCTCGTCCTGCTGGTCCCCACGACCCCCGCCGTCGCGTTCTTCGCCGTGCTCTTGGAGGTGCAGGGCGTGTTCTTCGGCGCCGTGGCGATCGCGTGGTTCGCGGTCGCCGCATTCGTGCGCTCGCCCCGCGCGGGGCAGGTCGCGCTGATCGGGCTCGCGACGGGCCTCGCGGCGCTGGTCCACGCCAGCGGTCACCTGCTGCCGGTAGTCGCCGCGACGTTCGGCCTCGCGTCGATCGACCGGCGCGCGCTCGGCATCGCCCGTCTGGTCGCGTTCGGGGCGATCGGTGCGGCCGCGCACGCCGCGCTGCCGGCGGCGGCGCAACTCGCCGGCTTCGACGTGCTCGGCTCGACCTCGAACTCCGCGGGCTTCGTCGCGGGGAGCACGCGCGGTGCCGGCGGCCTCACGCACTTCGCGGCGATCCTGCGCAACGAGTGGCTGCTCTCGTTCGCGCCCCTGTGCGTCGCGGTCTACGCCGCGATCCGCGTGCGATCTCTCCGCGTCCTGCTCGCGGCGATCCACATCCCGTTCGCGGTGTACCTCTTCGTCGCCTGGGCGCTGCTCGGCTACACGTTCGGCGTGCACGGGATCGAGCACGGCGCGTACTTCCTGCCGCTCGCCTTCCCGCTCGCGTGGTTGACCGTCCGCTCCGTACCGCTGGCCGTCGTCCTCGTGCTCGCGGCGCTCGGCGCGGCGTCGTCGTGGGCGCACGTGCACCACGAAGCCGGCGAGCGCGTGGCGCTCTACGAACCGGCTGCCGTCGTCGAAGCGATCGGCAGCGACGCGGGACTCTTGGTGGTGCAGGACGCGAAGGAAGGCGAACTCTTGGCACTCGACGCCCCCCGCCTCGCGCTCATCCCCTTCGACGTGATCGTCGGCGGCTCCCCGCGGTCCTTCGAGGAGATCGTCGCGCAGCTCGCGCTCCAGATCGACGACCTCCATCGCCAGCGGCGTCCGGTCGCGTTCGCGGCGAGCGTGTACGAGCGATTGCTCGCGATCGACGACGCGCTGCCGCGCTGGCTCGCGGAGCACTACGTCGTCGAGCAGCGCCGCGTGCGCGCGTTCCGCTGCTGGGCGGTGCTGCCGAAGGCGCGCTGACGGTCGTGCCCGCGTGGCCCGGGGCATCGGGCGTCGGTAGCATCCCTCGCCCGCCGAAGGCCCAGATGTCCGAACCCAAGTCCTACGACCCCGCGTCGATCGAGCCCGCGATCACCGAGCGCTGGTTGCAACAGAAGGCCTTCGCCGCGTCGGCCGACGCTCCCGGGAAGAGCTACGTGATCATGATGCCGCTGCCCAACGTGACGGGCGCGTTGCACATGGGGCACGCGATGGACAACGTCATGCAGGACCTGCTGACGCGCTGGCATCGCATGCGGGGCGACAACGCGCTGTGGCAGGCTGGCACGGACCACGCCGGCATCGCCACGCAGCAGGTCGTCGAGACGCGGTTGTTCGAGCTCGAGAAGAAGACCCGGCACGACGTCGGCCGCGCCGAACTCGTGCGCCGCATCTGGGAATGGAAGGACCAGTACCAGAAGCGGATCGTCGGCCAGCAGCAGCGCATGGGCTGCTCGTGCGACTGGGACCGCCAGCGTTTCACGATGGACGCCGTGTGCGCGCGCGCGGTGCGGCACACCTTCTTTCGGATGTTCCAGGAGGGCCTGATCTACCGCGGCGATCGGCTCGTCAACTGGGACTGTTCTCTCCAGACCGCGGTCGCCGACGACGAGCTCTACAAGGCGACGGTCGACGGGCACTTCTGGCACCTGCGTTACCCGGTGATCGACCCGAGGCCCGGCGAGCCCGCGCACATCGTCGTCGCGACGACGCGCCCGGAGACGATGCTCGCCGACACCGCGGTGGCATGTCATCCCGACCCGTCCGCCGCGCTCGAGGCGGCGATCGGCAAGGCGCGCGAAAAGCTCGCGGCGGCGCCGCAGAAGGAGCGCGCCGATGCCGCGGCGGAACTCGCCGCGCTCGAGGACCGTCGCGGCACGCACCTCGCGCACCTGCAGGTCGTGGCGCGCATGGCGCGCGACGGCCGCAAGGTCCGCCTGCCGCTGATGGACCGCGCGGTCCCGCTGATCCTCGACGAGTGGGCCAAGCCGGAACTCGGTTCGGGCTGCGTGAAGATCACGCCGGGTCACGATCCGAACGACCACGAGGTCTGGAAGCGGCACCAGGACGAGATCGGCATCGTCAGCGTGCTCGCGACGAACGGCTCGATCAACGAACACGGCGGCAAGTACCGCGGCCTCGATCGCTTCGACGCGCGGCGGCGCGTCGTCGCGGACCTGGAACAGCTCGGGCTGGTCGAGCGCGTCGAGGATCGCGTCATCGAGATCGACCACAGCGACCGCAGCAAGACGATCGTCGAGCCGTTCGTCAGCAAGCAGTGGTTCGTGCGGATGGGCGACGTCGACGGCGGCGTCCTCTGCGGTCGCGGCACGCACAACGAGTTCCGCACGCCGGGGCTCGCCCAGGCGGCGATCGACGCCGCCGATCCGAAGTGGCGCACGAAGACGGGACGCAACGTCCGCTTCTGGCCCGACCCCGAGCGCTACCACAAGATCTACACGCAGTGGCTCGCCGAGAAGCGCGACTGGTGCATCAGCCGCCAGCTCTGGTGGGGTCATCGCATCCCGGTGTGGCGCGGCGAGTTCACCGGCGCGCAACTCGTGGCACTCGAGAGCATCCTGCTCCAGCGAATGGAGGGCATCGCCGCGTGGATCACGCTGCGGGACGGCAGCACCGTGTCGCCGGCGGACGCGGTCGCGCTCGCGAAGCGGACCGACCCGCGCGCGGAACGCGTCGAGGCGCTGGTCTGCGTCCGCGACGCGGACAAGGAGAAGGCGCTCGACGGCATCCTCCGCTCGGGCGGACTCACGCCCGACGACGACGTGCTCGACACCTGGTTCAGCAGCGCGCTCTGGCCGCACAGCACGCTCGGCTGGCCCGATCCCGCGACGGCGAAGGTCGATCCCGGTCAGACCGCGCTCGGCGAAAAGGACGGCAGACCCGACTCGCTGAGTTGCTACTACCCCGGCTCCTGCCTCGTCACCGGCCGCGACATCATCACGCTGTGGGTCGCGCGCATGGTACTGACCGGGCTCTACAACCTCGGCGACGTGCCGTTCACCGACGTCTTCATCCACGCCACGATCATGGACGGCAAGGGTGAGCGGATGTCGAAGAGCAAGGGCAACGGCGTGGACCCCGTCGACGTGATCGAGGAGTTCGGCGCCGACGCGATGCGCTACGTGTTGTGCGAGATGCAGACCGGCACGCAGGACATCCGCCTGCCGGTGCAGGTGATCTCGCCCGTCGACGGCGCGCGCATCGATCTCGCCGACTGCAAGCCCGGCCCCTACAAGGGCACCTTCGTCGACCCGCGCAACGGCAAGCTCTTCGACATGGTCGGCATGATGGAGAAGCAGGGCGTGCCGGGCGCCCGCGCGACTTCCGACCGCTTCGAGGTCGGCCGCAACTTCTGCAACAAGCTGTGGAACGCGGCGCGCTTCGCCTTCCTCAACCTCGAGGGCGCGGACTTCGCGCCGCGACGTCTCGCCGACCTTCCCGTCGAGGATCGCTGGATCCTCTCGCGCCTCGACGACGCGATCGCGCGCGTGAACCAGGCGCTCGAAAACTACAACCCGTCCGCCGCTGTCGGCGCGTGCCGCGACTTCTTCTGGTCCGAGCTCTGCGACTGGTACCTCGAGCTGATCAAGCCGCGGATGAAGGACGCCGCGCGCGCACCGCTCGCGCGGCAGGTGCTCGCGCACGCGCTGGACCAGACGCTCCGCCTGCTCCAGCCCTTCGTGCCCTTCGTCACCGAGGAACTCTGGGCGAGGCTCGGCGAGCTCGCGCCGGCGCGCGGCGTGGTCGCCGAACTGCCGACGCCGTCCGGGCTGCTCGTCAGGGCACGATGGCCCGCGGTGACGCCCGGCTTCCGCGACGCCGATGCCGAGTCGCGCGTCGCGCTCGCACAGGAGGTCGTCACCGCGCTCCGCGAGGTCCGCGCGCGCTACCAGGTGGCGCCGTCCGCGCGGGTTCCCGTCGTCGTGCGCGCGGGCGGCGCGAACGCCGTCCTGCTCGCCGGATGCGAGGCGCTGCTCGCCGGCATGGCAGGTGCTTCGGAGCTGCGCATCGACGCATGCTTCGTCAAACCGAAGGACGCCGCCACCGCGGTCGTGCGCGACATCGAGGCCTACGTGCTCGGCGTCGTCGACCTCGGCAAGGAGCGCGAGAAGCTCGAGAAGCAGCGCGACAAGCTCGCGCAGCAGGTCGGCGGTCTCGCCGGCAAGCTCGACAACCAGGGTTTCGTCGCCAAGGCTCCCGCCGACGTCGTCACGCGCGAACGCGCGCGACTCGAGGACCTGAAGCGACAACTCGCGAGCCTCGAAGCCGCGCTGACCGAGCTGCGATGAGGCGCTGCTTCGGCGCGCTCGCGGTGAGCCTCGCCGTCGTCGCCTGCGGCGGGCCCGCGGTGCACGACGACTGGTGGCAGGCCGCCGGCGCGCGCGACGATGCCGAGCCGCTCCACGCCGCCGCGTTCGCGGACGCAACGCGGGTCTGCGCCGGGTTCGACGAGCCGGCATCGCCCGAAGTGCTCGCCGCCAAGGACCAGGCGCTCTTCGCCGTCGAGCTCCGCGAGGACGACGTCACCAGCCGCTGGCTCCTGCTCGTCGAGGTCGTCGACCCGGTCGCGAAGGTCGACGGCGAGCCCGCGGTCGCCACCGGCCGGATCGCGGTGCGCACCGACTCGGGCGGATCCCGCGACGTCGTCGTGGTCTGCAAGGTCGCGGTGCTGAAGCTCGTGCGGATGCGACTGGACGGATCGCGCGAAACCGGATCGCAGGTCCTGGTGCCGCGCCTCGCGCTCGAGCACGGCTTTGCCAAGGCCTGTGCGATCCACGTCGCGCGCGGCCATGGCCTGCCCGATGCGTCCGATCAGGAGCTCGACGATTTCGGCCGCACGCTCGTGTCGCTGCTCGCTCTGCTCGACATCGTGCAGTCCGACGAGCAGCTCGCCGCGATCCTGCAGAGCGTCGCCCGCACCCCGTCGCTCGCTTCGATCGTCGGCCGCCTGGGCGTTCACATCGCCGTGGTCCCCGACTTCCTCGCCGCACACACCCGCGGCGTCTGGCGCGGGAGCGCAGACCCCGTCTGGCGGATCCCGCTGACGATCACCGCCAACGACGAGGCGGCCGTCCTGGTGCTCGCCGACATCGTCGAGCCGCGCTCGCCGCACAACCTCGCCGCGGGCCTGCTGCGTCTCACCGCGCGGCGGCCCGGCGACGCGCGCGCACGTCTCGTCATGGAGTTGCTCGCCGCACGCCGCGCGCAGGTCGCCGATGCCCGAACTCCCTGAAGTCGAGACCGTCCGCAGAGGCCTCGCGCGATGCATCACCGGCGCGCGTCTCGACGCCGCCGACTTCGCGCGCGACGACCTGCGCCGGCCGATGCCCGTCGATGCGGTGGCGGCGCTTCGCGGCAAGCATTGCGTCGTGGTCGAACGCCGCTCGAAGTACCTCCTCCTCCGCTTCGACGGCGCGCGCGAGCCCGTGCTGCTCGTCCACCTCGGCATGAGTGGGCGCGTGTTCGTCGACGAACTGCATGGCCGCGCCCTGCCGCCCTGGCGTTCGCACGAACACTGGCGCATGCGCTTCGGCAAGTTGCTCGTGCGCTACGTCGACCCGCGGCGCTTCGGCACGCTCGACCTGATCGACGCGAAGGACCTCGCTTCGCACCCACTGCTCGCCGCACTCGGACCGGAACCACTCGGCCCTGGGTTCACTCCGGATCACCTCTTCGCGCGGACACGCAAGCGCAAGGTCGCGACCAAGGGGCTGCTGATGGACGCGCACGTCGTCGTCGGCGTGGGCAACATCTACGCGTCGGAGTCGTGCTTCCGCGCGGGCGTGCGGCCGTCGCGTCCCGCGGGACGTCTGACCCGTGAGGAGTGCGAACGCCTCGTCGCCGCGATCCGAGGCGTGCTGAAGCGGTCGATCGCCGCCGGCGGCACTTCGCTCCGCGACTACGTCGGCGTCGCGTAGGACGCGGGCTCGTTCCAGCGCGAGCTCGCGGTCTACGACCGCGCCGGCGAGCCCTGCAGGATCTGCAAGACGCCGGTCCGACGCGCCGTGCTCGGGCAACGCGCGACGTACTGGTGCCCTCGCTGTCAGCGCTGACCGGCCGCGCGGTCGTCCGCGACGAAGCGCCAGACGAGCAGGTGCGCGAGCACGCAGAGCCCTCCGGCGACGAGGAGGAAGGCAGGAAAACCGCGGCTCTGCACGATGATCCCGGCGAGCAACGGAACGGTGCCGGTGCCGAGGTTGTTGGCCGCCGCGCGCAGACCCATGATCGTCCCGCGACCCTGCGGCGGGACGAGTTCGCTGAGCAGTGCGAGCAACGCGGCGGAGCGCGCCGCCGAGACCGCGGCGATCGGCATCCCGACCGCGGCGAACGCGAGCGGCGTGCCGCACTGTCCGAGCACGGCGAGCCCGACGCCGACGACGAGCGTCGCGACGAGCACGAAGCGGCGCTTGCCGGTGTGATCCGCGAGCCGTCCGAAGAGGAAGCTGCCGAGCGCCGCGAACACGCCGAGCAGGATCCACACGATCCAGTGTCGATCGCGATCGAGCAGTCGGGTGCCGTGCAACCAGTCGGCGACGAACTGGGTCGCCGCGAAGAACGCGCCGGTGTAGAGCGCGACCGAGAGCAGCGCCGCGAGCACGTCGCGCCGTCGCAGGATCCCGACCGCGGCACGCCACGCGCCGTCGGATCGGCCGAGTCCGCGCGGCAGTGCGAACCAGATCGCGGGCACGGCGCCCAGTGCACACACGATCTGCAACGCGAAGACCAGACGCCACGACGAGTACGAGGCGAGGAGGTTGGCGATCGGCATCCCGACCGGCACGGCCAGCAGGATCGCACCCGTGACGATGCCCATCGCCGCACTGCGACGCTCGTAGGGCACGAGATCGGCGACGGCCGCGGCGGCGCTCGAGGTCACGACCCCGGCGGCGAAGCCGGAGAGCAGGCGCACGACCAGCAACGCCTCGAGCGAATCCGTGACGAGGTAGCCGACGCTCGCGACGACGAACACCGCGACGCCGATCAGGAGCGGCGGGCGCCGTCCGAAACGATCGACCAGGGGACCGAGAACGAAGGCGCCGACTGCTCCGGCCACTCCGGCCGCTCCCGTGAGCATCCCGAACCCGCGGTCGTCGATCGCAAGGTCGGCTTTGAGCCACGATCCGATCGCCGCGAGCACGTTCGCGTTGAGGGACATCGCAAAGCACGCACCCGCGAGCGCAGGGACGGCGAGACGATGCGCGCGGGCGGCGGTCGGCGGTGACGAGTCGTGCAACAGCGGGTCCGATTCGAGACGAGCCGCGTGACGACATCAACCGTGGCGATGCATGGCCGTCCGATCCAGGGGAGTGCGGCGCCGGGCCGCGGATAGACTCCCGCGCCCTTTCGCACGACCGACCGCGCGCATGCCGCTGAAGATCGCCATCCTCGGCGCCGGGATCTCCGGCGTGTCGCTCGCCCGGATGCTCGGCGAAGACGGCCATTCGGTCGTCGTCTTCGAGCGCACCGAACGCGCCGGCGGCCTCTGCAAGAGCCGCGTCGTCGACGGCTTCACGTTCGACGACGCCGGCGGGCACATCATGTTCAGCAAGCGCGCTGACGTGATGGAGTGGATGAAGGCGCGCTGCGGCGGCGAGTCGGGCGTCGTCCGGACCGAGCGGCGGACCAGGATCCGGTGGCACGACCGCTGGATCCCCTACCCGTTCGAGAACGGCGTCGGGCACCTGACGAAGGAGGCGACCGTCGACTGCGTGGACGGCTACGTCGAGGCCTACGTGCGCCGCCGATGCGGGGAGCCCTGCCCCGAGAGCTTCGGCAAGTGGATCCAGTGGCGCATGGGCGACGGCTTCGCCCGGCACTTCATGGTTCCCTACAACGAGAAGATCTGGAAGCGCGACCTCGACACCATGTCGGCCGCCTGGGTCGCCGGCCGCGTGCCGGAGGCACCCATGCGCGACATCCTCGCGTCGGCGGTCGGCCTGGACACGCAGGGCTACGGCCACCAGTCCGTGTTCTGGTTCCCCAAGTCCGGCGGCTTCGAGCGCATGGTGCGGGGCGCCGTGGACGGCGGCCGGTTCGCGTTGCGCTGCGGGGTCGAGGTGAAGCACGTCCGCCGCGAACGCGAGGGCTTCTCCGTCGACGGCGAGCGCTTCGACCTCGTCGTGAACACGGCCCCGCTCCCGGCGATCGCCGCCGCCTTCGCCGACCTGCCCGACCCCATCCGCGCCGACATCGAAGCACTGCGGCCGATCTCGCTCGTGAACGTGTTGATCGGAGTCCGCGCCGACGAACCCCCGCCGCCTCTGAGCTGGATCTATCTCCCGTTCCCCGGACAAGGCCCCGCCAACCGCGTGACCTACTTCAGCAACTACGCGCCCGGCAACGCGCCGCATGGGCACGCGAGCTACATGGCGGAGGTCACCCACCGCGGCGAGCTGAAGCCGGACCGGAACTGGGCGCTGGAACTGTGTCGCGGGCTCGACCGGGCCGGCGTGCTCGCCGCCGATCGGGTCGTCACGCTCGACTGGGTGAACAGCGAGTACGCGTACATCGATCAGGATCTCGCCTTCCCGGCGCGGATCGCCAGGGTGCGCGAGTGGTTCGACGCGTCGGGGTACGTCACGTTCGGGCGCTTCGGGCGCTACGAGTACCACAACTCCGATCAGTGCATCGGGCGGGCGATGGAGGTGCGGAAGCACGTGGCGGAGCTGGCGCGCTCGGGGGGACAGCAGCGACTTTCGCTCAGCGAACCCTGATCCACTTCCGTGTGCCCGGTCCCGGCCGGATCGGCCTGTGAAGCGGTCCGGCGGGCGATTCGTGGCTCCTGGTCGGCGATCGGCGGAAGCGACGCTCCACGCGGGGCTTGGAGCAGCGAGCAACACCGAAGTGGATCAGGGATCCAAAAAAGGCCGGCTCCAACGGAACCCGTGCCGCGCACGCACACGTCGAAGGAGCCATTCGGCAGGTGCCAGTCTCCTGCCCGCTCTCTCTCGAAACTGAACTCCTGTCCCGAGACGACCCGGGTGCCGGCCGCGCAAGTGGCAACGCAATCAGAGGGGTCTGTTTCTGGGTGCAACGCCCGGTGTCACGGTTGGCCAAGCGATCGGCCGACAGCGCACCGGTCACCCGGGTCCACGCCTGGGGGCGGGAGTCGGCCCACGCGGGGTGCGAGCTGCGTGGGCGCTCTCTCCGCGGGGCATTCCGCCGGCCGGTCTCCGGTCAGCGGCGTGCCCCGCGCTCTTTTGGCCCCCTCTTCTGGCCCCCTCTTCTGGTCCCGAGGGACGGGCGGATCGAAGCTCGTCAGCGCTGGACCCGGACGACGCCCGCCTGGCCCGGGGTCTCCTCCACCCCCACCTCGAGAGCGAGGGGCGTGACCTCCGGCATGCGCTCGGCCAGTCGCGCGAGGAGTCGGTCCGCGACGTGGCCGGCGAGGTTCTCCGCGCTGGTGTTCGAGATCGGCAGGACGCGGACCTCGTCGGCCGGCACCAGGTACCGCCGCTCGCGGTAGCGGATCTCGGCCATCCCGTCGCCGAGTTCCACGCAGGTGAGGACGGGATGACGTCCGGGGACGAGCAGGTACTCGTCCAACTCGTCGACGATCGACCGCACGAGCGGCTTGATCGCCTTGAAGTTGATCACGAGCCCGTGCGGATCGAGCTCGGTCTCGACGCTGACCCAGACCTTGTAGTTGTGGCCGTGCAGCCGCTCCGCAGTCCCGTCCGGGAAGATCAGGAAGTGGGCCGCGCTGAACTTCAGGTAGTCCTTGTGGATCCGGATCGACCAGGTCTTCTTGGGGGCGTCACTCATCGTCGGACTTGCCTCGCGCCGTCGGATCGCCGCGCAACCGGTTCGGCGTTACGGTGGCGACCGTGATCGATCTCGCGCGGGTTCCGTTCCAGCCGACGCGGTACCCGGGCGTGTCGATCCACTTCTACCGCACGGATCGGGAGAGCGGCCACGCGGCGGTGATGATCCGGATGGAGCCCGGTTGCGGCTATCCCGCTCACCGGCATGTCGGACCGGAGGAACTGCTCGTCCTCCAGGGCGGCTTCCGCGACGAGCACGGCGAATGGCGAGCCGGCGACTACGCGCGCTTCGAGCCGGGGACGCGGCATGCGCCGGTCGCCCTCGCGGACGGACCGGCGTGCGTGTTCTTCGCGATCGCCCACGAGGGGATCGATCTCCTTCTGCGCCGTGCTTGAAGGCCGCCGCGCGGCATCACTTCTGGCCGGCGGCTTCCGCGAGGACCTTCTCGGCGATGTTCGGCGGGACGGCCTCGTACGCGAACGGCTCCATCGTGTAGTGGCCGCGGCCCTGCGTGATGGAGCGGAGTTGCGTGGAGTACTGGAACATCTCCCCGAGCGGCACCTTGCCGTTCACCGCATTGATGCCGCCGGGTTTCGCGACCATCTCTTCGACGATCCCGCGCCTGGAGCTCAGGTCGCCGATGACGTCGCCGACGTATTCCTCCGGGCACTCGATCTCGATCCTCATGATCGGCTCGAGCAGCGTGGAGTTGTTCTCGGCCGCGAGGCGGAACGCGAGCGCGCCCGACGCCTCGAACGCCATGTTGCTCGAGTCGACGTCGTGCGCCTGGCCGTCGTAGAGCTCAGCCGTGAACTTCACGTAGGGATAGCCCAAGCGACCGCCGCTCTTCGCCGACGAACGGATGCCGGCTTCGACCGACGAGATGTACTCCTTCGGCACCGATCCGCCCGTGACCGCGTTCTCGAAGACGACGTCGTCGTCCTCGGAGCCCGGCGTGAACTTCACGCGCGACACGGCGTACTGGCCCGATCCGCCGGACTGCTTGATGTGACGCGCCTCGACGTCTTTCGCGCGCGTCAGCGTCTGCTTGTACGCGACCTTCGGGCGACCCTGGACGATGCCGACCTTGAACTCGCGTTCGATGCGGCTGCAGATGATCTCCAGGTGGAGCTCACCCATCCCGCTGATGACCATCTGCCCGGTCTGGTCGTCGGTGCGCGCCTTGAACGTGGGATCTTCGCGAACCAGCTTGCCGATCGCGGTCGAGAGCTTGTCGCGATCCGCGTTGGCCTTCGGCTCGATCGCGAGCGAGATCACCGTGTCGGGGAACTGCATCGCCTCGTAGACGATCGGCGTATCGCGCGAGCAAAGCGTGTCGCCGGTCACGACGTCACGCACGCCGATCACCGCGACGATGTCGCCGGCGCGCGCGGAATCGATCGGCTCGCGCTGCGCCGCGTGCATGCGGACGATGCGGCCGATGCGTTCTTCGCGACGCGTGCGCGGGTTGTAGTACCGCTCGCCCTGCTCGATCGTGCCCGAGTAGAGGCGGACGAAGGTCAAGTCGCCGTTCGGGTCGGAGATGGTCTTGAACGCCAACGCGCCCGGCTTCTCCGACGAGCGCAACGGCCGGACGATCTTCTCGCCGGTCTCCGGATCGGTGCCTTCGATCGGCGGGACCTCGGTGGGCGACGGCAGGTAGTCGACGACGGCGTCGAGAAGGTTCTGCACGCCCTTGTCCTTGAACGCCGCGCCGCAGAGCACGGGCGTCATCTTGAGCGCGATGGTCCCGGCGCGGACGGCCTTCTTGATCTCGTCGATCGTGACCGGTTCGCCCTCGACGAACTTCTCGAGCATCGGGTCATAGAACTCGGCGACCCCCTCGATCATCGCCTCGCGGCGCAGCTCGGCCTCGGCGCGCAAGTCGGCCGGGACGTCGGTGATCTCCACGTCGCGCGCGTCGTCGTCCCACGTGTAGGCCTTCATCTCGACGAGGTCGATGACGCCCTTGAAGCCTTTCTCCGCGCCGATCGGCATCTGCAGCGGGATCGCGTTGGCGTGCAGGCGCGCCTTCATCGTCTCGACTGCGCGCTCGAAGTTGGCGCCCGTCCGATCCATCTTGTTGACGAACGCGACGCGCGGGACGTTGTAGCGATTCGCCTGACGCCACACGGTCTCCGACTGCGGCTGGACGCCGGCCACGCCGCAGAACACGCCGACGGCGCCGTCGAGCACGCGCAGCGATCGCTCGACCTCGGCAGTGAAGTCGACGTGTCCGGGGGTGTCGATCAGCGAGAGGAAGTAGCTGCGCCACTGACAGGTCGTCGCGGCCGACGTGATCGTGATGCCGCGCTTCTGCTCCTCTTCGAGGTAGTCCATGGTCGCCGTACCCTCGTGGACCTCACCGACCTTGTGGCTGCGGCCGGTGATGTAGAGGATGCGCTCGGAGACCGTCGTCTTCCCCGCGTCGATGTGGGCGATGATCCCGAAGTTCCGGGTCTTGAGGAGCCGTTCCTCTTCCTTGGTGAGTTTCGGCCGCTCTTGGGGCTTGTCCTGGATCTCGGACTTCGACATGGGATCACCTGTCCAGCGGTGTCGGGGTTGGACTGCCGCACCGGAGGGGCGAGCAAGTTAGCGGGCGGCGAGGGGTGGTCAAGGCCCGCGGGCTCCGGCATCTCCCTCCGGAACCCCGCGCCCCGTACATGCCGCGTGCCGCGCCGAAAGGACGCAGCACGCGGCGGACTCGCATGCCGGCGGCGCTGCGAAGCGCCGCCGCACACCGCAAGGGCTCAGTTGCCGATGCGCAGCTCGAGGCCGTTCGACGTCGCGACGCCGAGCGAGTTCACGCCGGCCGCGGCGATCACGCCCTGGTTGTAGAGGATGCCGCCGAGCAGGCCGACGTCGTTCGGGATGCCGATGGTGAAGGTGCCGGCGGGAAGGGCGAGACCCGCATTGGCCAGGTCACCGCTGCAGAGCAGCGAGCAACCCTGCATGCCGATCACGTCGAGCGGCGTGTTCGTCTGCGCGAGACCCATGATGACCGCGCCGAGCAGCGCGTTCGCGGGGATCCGGGTGACCCGGAAGGTCAGGCTGGTGTTGAGCAGCGGGCGGTTGCTCGAGAGCTGGAGCCGCGTGCCGCCGTAACCCGTGCTGAACGGCACCGCGACCGAGAGGTCGGTCGGACCCGGATCCAACGAGAAGTTTCCCGGCGAATAGCCGGCGAGCACGATGTGGGCGAGGTTCGAGACCGTGAGGTAGGTCAGCAGGAACTCGCCGTTCGGGAAGAGCTGGATCTGGCAGGAGTTCGGGTTGTTCTGGCCGTACTCCTTGACGTTGTTGTAGGTCACGACTGCCTTGCCGGGCAGCGCGTTGAAGTTGACCGTGCCGCCCACCGACGGGTCGAGGTCCATCCAGAGGATGGAGATGCGCTCCGGGTTGGCGAGGAACTTGGTCAGGTCACCGTCGCAGCACTGGTGATCGACCGACACGCCGGTGCGCAGGTAGATGAAGCCGTTCGACGACACGTCGATCGCCGACGACGAGCCGTTGGGCGAGCCGAGCAGCGGGAACGAGAACCCGAGCGCCTTGTTGGGCGAAACCACGTCATCGCCGAGCGCGAGGTTCGCGCCGAGGTTGGACTCCCAGCAGTTGGTCGTGCAGTTCGTGACGCTCCAGCCGCCGAGACCGTTCGGCGTGAAGCGGAAGCTCCGGTTGGAGACGTCCATCGTGTTCGCCGCGTAGATCTCGTACACCACGGGCTCACGCGGGCAGCCGGCGCCGTAGGCGCGCGCCGCCGCGGCGTTGCCGGTCGTGTCGAACATGATGACCGCGCGGGACGAGACCGACACGACATAGAGCGCGCTGCCGATGATCGCGCAGCCACGGCCGATGCCGAAGGAGTTCGCGACCGGCCCGCCGAAGTTCTGGAGCTCGGTGAAGGTCGGGTCGCACTGGCGCAGCAGGTCGCTGGAGCGGTCCATCAGCCAGAAGGTGTTGCTCACCGGATCGTGCGAGATCCCTCCGTAGGAGGTACCGCCCGCCATCGTGTAGTTCCCGATCAGGTTGCCGAGCGTGTCGTACTCGGTGACCGTGCCGGTGTTGATCTGCGTCACGTAGAGGTGCGCGTTCACCGCCGAGTAGACGACGCCCTCGCAGAAGGTCACGACCGGGAAGCTGCGGAGGTACGTGCCCGTGCGCGAATAGACGTCGATGTTCGGACCCGTCGACGGCGATTGGTCGGCGACGTAGATGTCCGTGCCGTCGGTCGTGACGCCGGTGGGAGTGGCCGAGTTGGCCGGCACCCATGACGACAACATCACGCCGGTCGAGTCGAGGAACACGATCGCGCGATTGGCGCCGGTTCCGGTCATGATCAGGTTGCCGTTGATGTCGGCGCCGAGACCGGCGGGGATCAGACCCGATGGTGTCGAGAACGTGCCGATGACCGAGCCGATCTGGGCTTGCGCGGCAGCGGCGAGAAGCAGGGACGCGGCGATGGGTGCCGCGCTACGGAGGAACGAGCGCATCGAACTCCTACTCGAGGATGAGCGAAGGGAAAGGAGGGTGGCGCGACCCGACGCAGGAATCCTGCGGGAGCGGCGCCGGGACTGTCGCAGGGACGACGGCGCGGATGATAGCAACGCGTCCTCGAACCGTGGATCGTGTCCATGACTCGTCGTACCACGACGAGACGCGCGTCCTCCGCGCGGCATCGCGACCGCCGGCATCGGTCGCTCCGGTATCGCCGATGGCGTGCACAGTCCTGTCCGCTTTCCACCCGACCGTACGAGCCTGGTTCCGCGACCGGTTCGGCGAGCCCAGCGAACCACAGGCACTGGGTTGGCCCCGCATCGGTGCGGGGGAGCACACGCTCGTCGCGGCGCCGACGGGTTCCGGCAAGACGCTCGCCGCCTTCCTCTTTGCGCTGGATCGTCTGCTCCGTTGCGGCCCGGCGCTGGCGAACCACACCAGCGTGCTCTACGTGTCGCCGCTCAAGGCGCTGAGCAACGACGTCCACCGCAACCTGCTCGCGCCGCTCGCCGAGCTGCGCGCCCTGGACCCGACGCTGCCCGAGGTGCGCGTGGCGGTCCGCACCGGCGACACGCCGTCGCGCGAGCGCGTCGCGATGTTGCGCACGCGGCCGCATGTGCTGGTCACCACGCCCGAGTCGCTGCACGTGCTGCTCGCGAGCGCGTCCGGCAAGGACCTGCTCGCCGATGTGCGCACGGTGATCGTCGACGAGATCCACGCGCTGGCGAACGACAAGCGCGGCAGCCATCTCGCACTGCTCCTCGAACTGCTGGCGTCGTGCGCCGGCGAGTTCCAGCGCGTCGGGTTGTCGGCGACGCAGCGACCGATCGAGCGCATCGCGGAGTTCCTGGTCGGCACGGATCGGCGCTGCTCGATCGTGGACGTCGGACATCGCCGCGAACTCGACGTGCGCGTCGAGGTGCCCGGGCTGCCGCTGTCCTCCGTCGCGAGCGAGGATCACTGGCACCAGGTCGCCGATCGCGTCGCGGAACTGGTGGCGGAACACCGCACGACGATCGTGTTCGCGAACACCCGCAAACTCGCCGAGCGCATGGCGCGGCGCCTGGCCGACCGCATCGGCGACGAGGTGGTGACATCCCACCACGGCAGCCTCTCTCGCGAGCACCGGCTCGGCGCGGAGGAACGACTGAAGGCCGGGGCGTTGCGCGCCATCGTCGCCACCGCCTCGCTCGAGCTCGGCATCGACGTCGGTGACGTCGATCTCGTCGTGCAGCTCGGCACGACCAGTTCGATCGCCCAGGCGCTCCAACGCGTCGGGCGGGCCGGCCACGGCAAGGGCCGCATCCCCAAGGGCCGCCTGTTCCCGCTGACGCGCGAGGAGTTGCTCGGCGCCGCGGGAGTGATGCTCGCCATACGCCGCGGTGCGCTCGACGAGACCACGATCCCGGTCGCCCCGCTCGACGTGCTCGCGCAACTCCTCGTCGTGGCGGGACTGCTGCGCGCCTGGCAGCTCGACGAGTTGCTCGCGCTCGTGCGCCGAGCCGCGCCGTTCCGCGACCTGTCGCGCGCGGACTTCGACGCCGTGATCGCGCTCCACGCGACGCGCGGCCGCATCGCGCTGCTCCATGTCGACGTCGTCGACGGGACGGTGCGCGCCACGCAGCGTGCGCGGCTCGTCGCGATCACCGCCGGCGGCGCGATCCCCGACCGCGCGGAGTACGAAGTGGTCAGCGACCCCGACGGCACGCGCGTCGGCACCGTCGAGGAGGACTTCGCGATCGAGGCGACGGTCGGCGACGTCTTCCAGCTCGGCAACGTGTCGTGGCGGATCGTCGGCACCGAGCGTGGCCGACTTCGCGTCGTCGACGCCCACGGCGCTCCACCGAGCATGCCATTCTGGTTCGGCGAGGCGCCGGCCCGTACGCCGCTCCTGTCCGCGGTGCTCGACGAAGTCCGCGAGTGCGGCGTCGCCGCGTCCTGGCTCCGCGACCACTGTGCGCTCGATGGCGCCGCCGCCGACCAGCTCGCCGAGTTCCTCGCGAGTGGTCGCGCCGCGCTCGGCGCGACGCCCACCCGCTCGCGCATCGTCCTCGAGCGCTTCTTCGACCAGAGCGGCGGCACGCAGCTCGTCCTGCACGCCCCGCTCGGCAGCCGCATCGACAAGGCGTTCGGTCTCGCGCTCCGCAAGCGCTTCTGCCGCGGCTTCGGTTTCGAGCTCCAGGCTGCCGCGAGCGACGACGCGATCCTGCTCTCGCTCGGGCCGATGCACTCGTTCCCGCTCGAGGACGTCTTCGACTACCTCCATCCGCGCACCGCGCGCGACCTCCTCGTCCAAGCCTTGATCGCGGCGCCGATGTTCCAGACGCGCTGGCGCTGGAACGTCGCGCGGGCGCTGATCGTGCCGCGCACGAGCGGCGGCAAGCGCCAGCCCGCGATCCTCATGAAGATGCGCGCCGCCGACGAACTCGCGGCGGCATTCCCGCAGGTGATGGCCTGCGGCGAGAACCTCCCGCCCGGCGACCTGCCGATCCCGTTCGAACATCCGCTCGTGCGGCAGACGATCGACGACTGTCTGCGGCAGGCGATGGACGTCGACGGCTTCCTCGACCTCGTGCGGGGCTTGCACGACGGAACCATCGAGCGCATCGCGATCGAGCGCGCCACGCCGTCACCGTTCGCGCACGCGATCCTTGCCGCGCGGCCGTACATGTTCCTCGACGACGCCCCGCTCGAAGAACGGCGGGCGCTCGCCGTGCAGACCCGCGCGCGCGTCGACACGGCGCGCACCGACCAGCTGGGCGCCCCGGATCCCCTCGTCGTGCGCGAGGTGCGCGAGGATGCGTGGCCGCATCCTGAGTCCGCGGCCGAACTCGCCGAGGCCTTGGCCTGGCTCCACTACTGCACCGACGGCGAAGCGCATGCGAGCGGCTGGCTCGACTGGCTCGCGTCGCTGGCGGCGAGCGGTCACGTCGTCCACGACGGCGAGCGCTGGTACGCGGTCACCGCGCCCCGCGACGCGAAGGAACTCTGGCGCGGCCGGCTCGAGGGGCTCGGCCCGGTCGCCGTCCCCCACGACGACCAGGCACTGCGCGCGCTCGAGTCCGAAGGCGTCGCGATGCGCATGACGCTCGACGGCCGCCCGCACTGGTGCCATCGCCGACTGCTCGCGCGCATCCACAAGGAGACGCTCGAGCGCCTGCGCACGCGCGTCGCGCCGGTCAGCGTCGCCGACTTCGTCCGCTTCGCACGTCGCTGGCAGCACGCCGACGAGGGCACGCGTCTCGAAGGTCCGGCGGGAGTCGCTGAGATCGCGCGGCAGTTGTCGGGCTTCGCCGTCCCGGCCGCGTGCTGGGACGACCTGCTCCGCTCGCGGCTCGCGAAGTACCGCACGCACTGGCTCGACCAGCTCACGCTCGGCGGCGAACTCACGTGGCTTCGGCTCTGGGGCGGCGGCGCGGGACACGTCAAGCTGGCGCCGATCTGCCTGGTGCCGCGGCCACACCTCGACCGATGGCTCGCCTGGCGCAACACGCCCTCGACCGGCGACCTCGGATCCGACGCGGCGGCGTTGTTCGACGCGCTCCGGCACCACGGCGCGTCGTTCACCGACGAGTGCCGGCGGCACGCCAATCTCCTTCCCTCGCGCTTCGAGGACGGCTTCGCCGAACTCGTGACGCGCGGCCTCGCGACCGCCGATTCCTTCGCCGCACTGCGCGCGCTCTGCATCGCTCCGAGCAAGCGGCACGAGGACGCGCTGGCGTTCGGCGTCGGCCGCGTCGCGCTGATCCCGACGCCGAGCAGCCCGCCCGACGTCGAGTTCGTCCTCGATCGCCTCCTCGCGCGCTGGGGCGTGCTCGTGCACCGCCTGCTCCTGCGCGAAACACTGCCCGTCACCTGGCGAGACCTGCTGCGCGCGGCGCGTCTGCGCGAACTCCGCGGCACGTTGCACGGCGGGCGCTTCGTCGCCGGGCTCCATGGCGAGCAGTTCGCGTTGCCCGACGCGGTGCCGCTGCTCCGCGACGCACGCGGACTCGATCCGACCGACGCCGAGCCGCTCCCGCGCCACGATCCGCTCGCGCTCGACGCCGCGCTCAGTCCAACCGCTCCCGCGCGGAGCTGATCGTGATCCGCCCATCGCGGCCGAGGCCGCAACCCATCCGGGTTGCCAGCGTCGGCGCTGGCGCGCCGACCGAGAAGGCCTCGACCGCTCTCTTTGCTGGGGCCCTTCGTCCTCCGAATCCTCGCGTCCCGCGAGGATTCTCCGGACTTCGGACCCGTCGCGGCCGAGGCCGCAACCCATCCGGGT
>JACRLW010000100.1 GCA_016235155.1 Planctomycetota bacterium | reverse complement strand
TTGGTGTCCTCGGGCAGCGCGAGCACGACCGGTGAACTTCGGTCCGTGGTGAAGCGGTCGTTCGATGTCGTCCGGTCCTGACCAGGGATCGACGATGCGATGCCGAGTGCGAGGACGAGCTGAGTGCGCGCGAGCATGCGCGGATCATGCCGGCTAAGGTCAGCGGTCGCTCCGCTTCCTCGTCGCTCCACACTGTCGCTCCCCACACTGTCGCTCCACACGTGAGCCCCGTCGTCCTGACGATCGTCGCCGCGATCAACGTCGTGACCTTCCTCGCGTTCGGCTGGGACAAGCACTGCGCACGGTGCGGTCGCCGTCGCGTGCCGGAGCGCTGGCTGATCGGGCTGACCTTCGCCACCGGCCTGTTCGGCGCCTGGCTCGCGATGCCGGCGTTCCGGCACAAGACGCAGAAGACGAGCTTTCGGCTGCGGATCGCGTTCGTGACCCTGTTCAACCCGCTCTGGCTGATCGCCTGGGGGCTGTGGTGGTGAGGCCGATCGGGTGCGCGATCGCCGCGGCCGCCGCGTACCTGATCGTCGAGGTCGTCTTCGCCGGCCGAGTCGGTCCCGCGCTCGACGACGGCTGGATCTATCTCGCCTTCGCGCGCGGCTTCCTCGAGGGCGACGCGTTCTCGTATCCGGGAGCGGAGGGGCCCGCGGCTGCGATCACCGCGCCCTTGTGGTCGTTCGCGTTGGCGCTCGCGATGGCGATCTTCGGCGCGTCGGCCGCGACGGCGAAGGCGCTCGGCGTCGGCGTGCTGATCTTCGCGACCCTCGCCGCCGGACGCCTCGCGCGCGCGGCGACGGGCGATGCACGGCTCGCGGCGTTCGCGGCGTTGATCATCGCGCTCAGCGGACGCGTGGTCTGGGCGAGCACGTCGGGGATGGAGGCGGGGCTGAGCACGGCGCTCGCGTCGCTCGGTCTCGCGTTGCACCTCGAACGCCGCGCCGCGTCGCTTCCACGGTGGCTCGTCGCCGCGGGCGTGCTCGCGCTCGCCGGCTGGTCGCGGCCGGAGAACTTCGTGTTCCTCGTGCTCGCGGCGTTGCACCGGCGCAGCGTCGCGTCGCTCGCGTGCGCCGTCGCGCTCGTCGCGACGTTCCCCGCCTTCCATCAAGTCGTCTACGGGTTCCCGCTGCCGTTGCCGTTCTACGCGAAGGCGGTGCCGGGCGCCCCGATCGAAGTGCTGCGCGAGCAGGGCCTGCTCGCCGCTGGGACGGCGTTCGTCGAACACGCGCTGCGCCAGTCCGCGAGCACCTTCGCGCTGCTCGCCGCGATGCTGCCCTTCCTCGTGCCCGGACTGCTCGCGGGCTTGCGCCGCGGGATGCGTGCGCGCGACGGCGTGCCCTTCGTCGCTCTCGCGCTGGGCGCGTTCGTCCTCGCGCGGAGTGCTCTCGGTGCACAGACTCCGAGCTTCCAGCAGGGTCGCTACTTCGTGCAGCTCTGGCCGCTGTTCGTCGTCGTCGCGCTGCGCGGTTTCGACTTCGGACGTCGTGGCGGCGTCGTCACGCTCGCGGTCGCGGGTCTCGCCGCGCTGGGCTTCTTCGCGGAACCGGCGCTTTGCGCGCACCTCGCCTTCGACCGGCTCGACCGCGCGTTCCCGCAGGACCCGTCGCGCCTCGTCCGCGTGCTCGCGTGGGGGCCGGCCGCGGTCTTCTGCGCGATGGCGATCGCCTGGGGTTTGCGGCGCGACGTCGTCGAACGCGGCGTGCCGGCGCCGCTGCGCACGGCGGCCGCACTGTGGTTGCTCGCGAGTCTCGCGTTCGGCGCCGCCCGCAACGGCGAGGGCGTGCGCGACACCTTCGCGATGAACGTCGCGATGGCGGAGAACGTCGCGCGCGAGGTGCCGCAGGGCGAACTCGTCGCGTGCCACGACCTCGGCGCCCTCGGCTGGTTCGCGCGGCGGCCGCTCGTCGACCTCGCCGGACTCGCGACGAAGGACGTCGCGTTCGCTCCGCGAGATGCGAGCGGCGTCGTCGATTTCGTCGCGATGCTCGAACGCTTCCGGCCGCGCTGGCTCTGCCTGACCGACGACATGCTCGCGAAGCTCAATCCGCCGGGCCGGCTCCCGCTCGGACTGACCGGATGGGCGGAGATCGAGAGCGCGCGGATCACGTCGGCGGTCAACGTCACCGTGCTCGGCGACGTCTATCGGCTGATCCGCATCGACTGGCGCGAGTGACCGGTCCGACGCTTCAGTAGCGCAGCGTCACGCCGCGCCGCTCGCGCACGCCGAACAGCAGTTCCTCCTGCTGTTCCTTCCGCATCGTCGCCGCGATCTCCGGCTTGATCTGGTCGGTGAAGATCACGTAGTAGCGGTGCGTGTAGCCGATGCGCTTGACGATGTGGATGCCGAAGGGCGACTCGAAGGGTTCGGAGACCTCGCCGTCCTTCAGGCGCCACGCCGTGCGACAGAGCGCCGCGGGCAGGCGCTGGTCGAAACGCAGGATGCCGTCGAGTCGGCCCCCCTCGCGCGCGGTGCGCCGGTCGTCGGAATGCGCGCGCGCGACCTCTTCGAAGTTCGCGCCGTCGGGCGCGATCCGCGCGCGGACGTCCGCGAGCTTCTTCTGCGCCTCGGCCTGCGCCGTGCCGACCTTCAACTCCAGCGTGCGCGGGTCGCGATGCTCGATCAGGATCTGCGCGACGTTGACCACGCCGCCGAAGTACTGCGGATGGTCCTCGTACCAGTCGCGGAGCTTGCCGTGCGCCTCGAGCGGGATCGCCGGCACCAGCGCGTCGAGCCAACCGTCGACCTCGGTCCGCAGGCCTTCGTCGCGTTGATGATCGGTGAGCAGAAGGTTGACGCGCTCCTGCGTGAGTTCGAGCGGCGCACCCTCGCGCTCGCGGCGTTCGCGGTAGGACTTCAACCAGTCCTCGAAGCTGCGCTTCAACGCTTCACCCAGGGCGTCGCGCGCGGCGTCGAACCCGATGCCGCGGTCCGCGGCTTCGAGCTCGAGGGCCTTGCTGTCCGCGAAGGCGCGCACCCATTCCGCGAGCCGCGGGCTCTCGAGGTAGCTCCTGCCGCTCGCCGTCTCCATCAGCTTCAGCATCGGCGGGTAGTGCCGCTCGGCGATGTGCTCGAGGAGTTGCTTCAGCGTGTAGTCGCGGCCCGCGACCGTGCACACGGCGCGGTCCTGGTCCTTCGGCCAGACGAGTTTCGACGACGGCGCCTCGCCCGCCGGTTCCTGCGCGACGAGCGCGCCGGCGGCGGCGAGCAGGAGGAGTGGGACGTGGAGCGCGTTCATGTTCGGCACGGAGTCGGCGCGGTATAGCATCCGCCGCCATCTTGCGTCACCGATGACCGAACGCGCCGCGCAGTCCGCCCTCGTCGCGAGCCTCCTCGCGCGCTTCGCCTCGGAGTTCGGCGGGTCCCGCCAGGAGGCGGTGTTCTTCGCGCCGGGGCGGGTGAACCTGGTCGGCGCGCACCTCGACTACAACGGCGGCGACGTCCTGCCCGTGACGGTCGACCTCGGCGTCTACCTCGCGATCCGCCCCCGCGACGACGACCGCCTGCGACTCCGCAGCGTCGACCAGCGCGACGGCATCGACGCGCGACTCGGCGAGCTCGGCGATGCGCGCCGTCCCGAGCACGGTTGGGCGGCGTATCCCTTCGGCGTCGTCCGCGGGCTGGCGGAACGCCTGCCGGAGCGCGGCTTCGACGCCGTCTACGGCGGCGACCTGCCGATGGCCTCGGGGATGTCGTCCTCGGCGGCGATCGAGGTCGTCACCGCCTACGCCCTCGATCGACTCCACGGGCTCGGCCTCGAGAACCGCGAACTCGCCCTGATCTGCCACGGCGCCGAGAGCCGCTACGTCGGCGTGCAGTGCGGGATCATGGACCAGTTCGCGTCCGCGCTCGGCCGCGCCGGGCACGCGCTGTGGTTGCACTGCGCCGATGCGAGCTTCGAGTACGTCGAGATCCACGCCGGCTTCCAGGTGCTGGTCCTCGACACCAAGAAGACGCGGACCCTCGCCGGCGGCGCCTTCAACCAACGCGTCGCGGAGTGCGGCGAAGCGCTCGCGATCCTGCGGATGCACGCGCGCTCGCTGCCCACGCTGGCGGCCTACAACGAGGCCGACCTCGCGCACGCGGCGCCTTGGCTCGCGGGCGTCCACCTCAAGCGCGCGCGCCACGTCGTCAGCGAGATGCAGCGCGTCGCGCGCGGCGTCGCGGCCCTGCGCGCCGGCGACAGTCGCGCTCTCGGTGCCGCGTTGAGCAGCAGCAATCGTTCGACCGCCGTCGACTACGAGGTCTCCTGCGCCGAACTCGACGCGATCACCACCGCCGCCTGCGCGCAGCCCGGCGTGTTCGGCGCGCGCCTCACCGGCGCCGGCTTCGGCGGCTGCGCGATTGCGCTGATCGAACCCGGTTCCGCCGAGCGCGTGATCCCGCCGGTGCGCGACGACTTCGTGCGCCGCTTCGGCGTGGAGCCGGGCTTTCGGGTGCTCACCGCCGGTGGGGGGCCGCGGCGGGTGGGGTGACGACGGCCCCTCAGTCCCTCAGCCGCAACGGTCGCACGATCAGGTCCTTCAGCGCGAAGTTGCTGCCTTCGCCGACGCGCGTGACGAACAGGTCGTCGTGGTGGCGCATCAGGCCGAACTCGTCGAGGCAGGCGACGCCGCCGGCGGCTTCCATCGCGAGTGCGACGAGCTCGCTCGCGGCGCGGCTCGAGTCGACCTTGACCTTCGCGGCTTGTTCGCGGTCGAGGCGGCCTTCGTCGTAGAGGCGGCAGCAGTGCATGAGCCAGGTGACGTTGCGCTCGACGAGGATGTCGAGGTCGATGACGACGTCCTGCACGCGCTGGAAGCGGCCGATCGGCTTGTCGTCGAACTGGATGCGCTCCTCGGCATAGACGCGCAGCTTGTCGAGCGCGAACGCGGCCGAGGCCAAGGCGAGGCTCGCGACGAAGAGTCGCCCGCCGTTCAGCGTCGTGACCATCACCTTGAAGCCGTCGTTCTCCTCGCCCAGGATCGCGTCGCTGGGGACCTTGACTTCGTCGAACATGATCGAGCCGGTGCTCGACATGGTCCACACGCGTTTGCCCGACATCTCCTGGTAGAAGACGCCCTTCTCGTCCATCGGGACGATGAAGCAGGTCGAGCGCTTGCCGTGAGGCCGGTCCGGAGCGGTGAGCGCGTGCACGATCACGTGGCTCGCCCAGTGCGCGTTGGTCGACCAGCACTTTTCGCCGGAGATCACCCAGTGGTCGCCCTTGCGCACGGCGGTGACCTGCGGGTTCGCGGCGTCGGAGCCGCGCCCCGGCTCGGAGAGGCCGAAGACGAACATGCGGCGCCCCGCGGCGAGGTCGGGCAGGTGGGCCTTCTTCTGCGCGTCGGTGCCGCAGAGCTGCAACGGCTTCGCGCCGAGCGAGATCGCGGCGCCGGGCGTGATCGCGACCGACTGACTGTGGTAGCCGATCGCCAGGCCCATCAGCACCAGGTCGGTCATGTCGCCGCCCTGTCCGCCGTACTCCTCCGCGATCGGCAGGCCGAAGAGGCCGAGTTCACCCATCTTCGCGATCGCGTCGTCCGGCACGAGCTGGTGCTCGCGTTCCCACTTCAGGATGCGCGGCGCGATCTCCTCGTCCGCGAAGTCGCGGACCACGGCGTAGAAGTCGAGCTTCTCTTCGGGGACGAGGGTGGCGAGATAGTGATCGATCCGTCGTGGCATGGGAGACCGGCGGTGAAGGATCGCATGGCGCGCGGCCTCGAGCCAGCGCGCCGCGGATCACTTCTTCTCGCCGGCTTCCGAAGGCTCCGCCGACTTCCCGCTCGCATCGGCGAGTGCTTCGAGGAAGGCGCGCGCCGCAGGATCGCCGGGCGCGATCTCCAGCACGCGGCGGAAGCTCGTGAGAGCCTCGGGGCTGCGTCCCGAGAAGCGCAGGTTGTAGGCGAGGACCAGTTGGGCGGCGGCGTCGTACGGCTTGTCCGCGCAGTACTTCTCGAGCGCCGCCACCTGCGCGTCGAACACCTTGCCGTCGCCGTAGAAGGCGCGCTTGTCGGCGTCGGCGTGGACCAGCCCCGCGTCGAACTCGATCCCCTTGCGGATCATGTAGGCGGCGTAGTGGTAGTCGGCGGTCGCGAACAGCGCGTCGGCGATCACGAAGTGGATCGAGCCGTCGTCGGGCGCATAGGCGAGCGCGCGCATGTAGCTCTCGGCGGCCTCGTCGAATCGTGCCTGCTTGAAGTACCAGTCGCCGAGACGGAGGTGGCGGTCGGCGAGCGTGCGCAGGTCGCGCGCGGCCTTCTCCTCCTCGGACTCGGGTTCCGGCTCGGGCTCGGCTCGGGCGACGACGACCGTCTCGCGGAGCGGCATCGTCACGACGTAGGGCTGGCTGTATCCCCAACCGAGCCAGCTTCCCGGGAGGTAACAGTCGCTCGGCCACCACCAGTTCGCGTAGCTGACCGTCGCGAGCGAAGGCGAGCACGAGTTCCACCACAGGACGAACGACGAGTTGCAGTCGTACCAGTTGCGGCACCACCAGCTCGAGTACCAGTACGGGTAGGAGTAGCAGCCCCAGCGGGAGTACGACGGCGTGAAGGTCGCGCAGTGGCCGCTCCATTGCCACGAGCCCCAGTACCAGCGCGAGCTGCCGGAGTACGTGCGGCCGTCATAGCGAGGATCACGAGGCGTCGGACTCGGGCGCGGCGTCGGGCGCACCGTCGGCGGGCTCGTGCGCGGCGGATTCACATGCGGAGGATTCACGCGCGGCGGGGAGAGCCGCGGCGAAGGCTTCGAAACGACATCGACCGGCTGCACGCTGCGACCCGGGACCGGGTATCGCCGGTCGGCGATCGGCGGATTGCGGCGCGGGGCGTCGACGCGCGGCGCTGTCGGGGTCTTCGTGACGGGCGTCTTGCGGTCGGGATCGACGGGCCGCAGGCGCGGGGCATCGCCGATCGAGGGCCGATCGACGGGCGCAGGCCGCGTGTCCTTCGGCGGCGTGCGGCGGTCATAGAGGTCGCGGAGGCGGGTGCCGTAGTCGGGCGCGGGCTTCGGTGCGACGCGGTCCCCGGTGCGGGTCCCCGGTCCCGGCACGCGGACGCGCGGCTGGTCGTCGACTCTCGGTGTCGTGCGCGGCGTCGGGCGCGGCTGGACTGGGCGCGGCTGGGAGGGGACGTCGATCCGCGCCGGCGGCTCGTAGCGCGGAGTCGGTTGCGCGCGCGGCGTGGGGATCGGAGTCGGGCGCGACGGGTAGTCGATGCGCGGCGCGGGCGTCGGAGCCGGGCGCGACGGGTAGTCGATGCGCGGCGCGGGCGTCGGGGTCGGGCGCGATGGGTAGTCGATGCGCGGCGCAGGCGTCGGCCGCGGACTCGGTGCCACGATCGGACGCGGCGCGGGCGAAGGCGAGGGCGTCGGGCGCGGAACGACGACCGGCGCGGGCCGCGGCGCGGGCGACGGGTGCGGCGCGGGATGCACCTGCGCGAACACGGGACTCGAGAGAAGAGCGACGACGAGTGCGAGCAGCGGATGACGCGTCATGACGGTTCGGGGCGGCCGCGGCTGCAAGCGCGGGGCCGTGTGGACGGCCGTCGCGCAAGCTGTCGGTCAGCGGGACCGAAGTGATTGTGGTCCAGCCGCTTCCGCCTGAACAGGGCCGGAGCCGTCTCGCGTCGCATCGCCGCTCGTCCTGTCCCGGTCCGAGGACACGCTTCGGGCTGCGATCAGCTCGAGCGAAAAGCGCAGGGCGGACCCGTCCGGACGCTCCGCGACCAGCGCGACGATCCCCGCGCCGGCCGAGTACGGCGCGCGCGGCGTCACCGAGACGATGCTGCACCGCAGCGCGGGAGCGCCGTTGAGATCGAGCTCGAGCGGCGTGCGCAGCGCCCGACCGATCGGGTCGCGCGAGGCGTCACGGTCGGGGACCGCGGTCGACAACGTGATGCTCGCGTCGACGCCGAGGTGGGTGATCACCGACCAGATCGACGGCGCGACGACTACGCGCCACAGCAGCGGCGACAGGTGCGGGTCGTCCTCGATGACCCCGAGCAGGGTCTGGAGCGAGTGCACCCCGGCGAGCACCGGGTTGAGTTCCTCAGGCTCGAGCCGCGCCGTCCCGGCGAAGAGTTGCTCGGCGGCGGAGTGGAGGCCGTTGGTCAGGTGGACGGTCGGGAGCGCGTGTTCGGTCGCGCCGAGCGGTTCGCCGCCGGCGGCGAAGACCTCGAGGCGCACGCGCGTGGTTCCAGCGCGCTCGTCGCACGCGAGGACTTCGACCTCGACGAAGCGCTGCAGCAGATCACCGTCGTCGAGCGACGCGAGGTAGAGCAGCGCGTCGCCCGCTCGCGGCGCGGCGTGCGGCGCGTGCGCGGGCAACTCGCGCGTCCACCCGGGCGGGAGCCGCTCCGGCACCGCGAATGCGTGCGAGTCGCCGAGCCGCAGGAACCAGCCCGGATCGACGGCGACCGGCGGCGCGCTGCACGCCGCGATTGCGAGCAGCGCGGCGGACGACGACACGCGGCGCACGCTCAACGGCGCACGGGCTCCTGCGTTGATCCATCTGCGGCGGGCCAGAGTCCGAGCTGGCGGTACTTCTCGCGGTACTTCTCCGCGAGCCGCGTCTGCTTGTTCGCGAGGTCGATGCGGCGGCCGTCGATCCACGCGGCGACGACGCGGCTCTCGATCTCGAACGGGTCGCCCTTGGCCAGGAACAGCGTCGCGCGCTTGCCGCGCTCGATCGCGCCGAGTTCGTCGCCGACGCCGAGGATCGCCGCTGCGGCGGAGGTGATCGCACGCTCGGCGGTCGCACGGTCGAGACCGAAAGCGACGGCCGTCGCCGCGTGCTGCGCGAGGTTGCGCACGTTGGAGTGACCGCCGTCGCCCGCGATGCAGAACGGGATCTTCGCGGCGGCGAGGGCAGCGGGCAGCGCGAAGGCGGCGTCGTAGGGGTCGTCGTCGCGCGAGGGCAGGCGCAGCGTGCCGGTGACGATCACCGGGACGGCGTGTTGCGCGAGGAAGGGGATGCACGACTCGGCGCCGTCGCCGCCGACGAGCACGCTGCGAACGCCGAGACCGAGCGCCCACGCGAGCGACGAACGGACCGCCTCGGCGCCGCGCGCGCGGATCAGCACGGGGACTTCGCCGCGCAGCGCCGGCGCGAGTGCCAAGAAGCGCA
>JACRLW010000099.1:4753-12523 GCA_016235155.1 Planctomycetota bacterium | reverse complement strand
CCGGACTCACCCTCTGCGACTGAAGTTTTCGGTGCCGGAGCGGGATGCCGCAGCCATCCGGGTCGGGCAGGTGACTCGCATCAGGGTCGAAGGCGATCCGGTTGAGCATACGGGGCGAGTGGTCCGTTTAAGCCCTGTCTTTGAGAAGCAGAACCGCACGCTCACTGTTGAAGCCGAGGTGGAGAACCGGCAAGGCAGGCTGAGGGCAGGTTCCTTTGCAACGGCCGAGATACTTGTGGATGCTCACCAGCCCGTTGTCCTCGCTCCTGCCTCGGCGATCGTCACCTTTGCCGGCGTGACGCGCGACCACAACGATGGCCCGCGCGTACGCGGCCTCGCGTACGAGGCCTACGTGGAGATGGCGGAGTCGCTGATGACGCGCATCCTCGACGAGGTCGCGGCCCGCCACGCGATCGGCACCGTGCGCGTGCGGCACCGGCTCGGCGCGGTCCCGATCGGCGAAGCGTCGGTGATCGTCGTGGTCGGTGCGCCGCACCGGGGTCCGGCCTTCGATGCGTGCCGCGAGATCATGGATCGCCTGAAGAACGAAGTGCCGATCTTCAAGCGCGAGGAGCTCGACGCGCCGGGCGGCGGTTCGCGGTGGGTCGGAGAGCTGCCGCGCGAATCGCGGTGACGGAGTCGTTGGACGGCGGGCGCGCGCGTGCGAACATGCGCGCGTTCGCGTCATGAAGATCCGCTCTGCGCCATCGTCGAAGGACCTCTCTCGCTCCGAACTCGTCGTCGGCTTCGCCCACGAGAAGGGGAAACCGACGCTCGCCGGCGTGCTCGCCGACGCCGTCACGCACGCCGATCGCACCGGTGACGTCGCGCGCGGTGCCCGGAAGTGGAGCCTCTTCCACCCGCCGCTGCGCGCGCGCGGCCCGCAGCGCCTCGCGTTCGTCGGGCTCGGCAAGGCCGAAGAGCTCGACAGCGAGAACCTCCGTCGCGCCGTGGCGGTCGCGCAGCTCAACGCCGAGAACGCGGGCGTCGAGGACTTCGATCTCGTGCTCGGCGAGGCCGACCACAAGGGTCTCGACGCCTTCGACGCGGGTCTCGTCGTCGCGGAGGGACTCGAGCTCGGTGCGTACCGCTATCAACCGCCGAAGAAAGACGACCACAAGCCGCGCAAGGCGCAGGACTGTGCCGTGCATTACGTCGGTCGTCACCGCGCCGACTTCGAGGCCGGCCTGCGGCTGGGGCGGATCGGCGCGGTCGCCACCAACTGGGCGCGCGACCTCGAGAACATGGCGCCCAACCACGCGGACCCCGCGCGGCTCGCGCGCGCGGCGAAGGGTCTCGCCGCCGGCAGTCTCAAGGTGAAGGTCATGGAGCGCGCCGAGCTCGAGAAGCTCGGCATGGGTGCCTTGCTCGGCGTCGCGCGCGGCAGCAGCAAGCCGCCGAAGCTGATCGTGATGGATTGGAACCCGCGCGGGGCGCGCAAGACGGTCTGCATCGTCGGCAAAGGCCTCACCTTCGACAGCGGCGGCATCAGCATCAAGCCGTCCGCCAAGATGGACGAGATGCGCTACGACATGTGCGGCGGCGGCGCCGTGCTCGGACTGTTCCACGCGATCGCGCACGGCGCGCTCGCCGACGCGGTGCAGAAGACCCGCATCGTCGGCGTGGTCGCTGCGGTCGAGAACATGCCCGACGCCGACGCGCAGCGCCCGGGCGACGTCGTCCGCGCGTTCGACGGCACGACGATCGAGGTCCTCAACACCGACGCCGAGGGCCGGCTCGTCCTCTGCGACGCCATCGCGTGGGCGATCAAGGTCTACGAACCCCAGAAGCTCGTCGACCTCGCGACGCTGACCGGCGCGGTCATCGTCGCTCTCGGCCACGAGTGCGCCGCGGTGCTCGGCAACGACCAGTCGCTGGTGCAGGAGCTGATCGACGCCGGCAAGGCCGCCGACGAACCGCTGTGGCAGCTGCCGCTCTGGCAAGAGCACAAGAAGCAACTCGAGAGCAAGTTCGCCGATCTCGCGAACATCAACGGCCAGCATCACGGCGGCGGCACCATCGCCGGCGCGGCGTTCCTCGCCCACTTCGTCGGCAAGACGCCGTGGGTCCACCTCGACATCGCCGGCACCGCGTGGGGCGGGCGCAGCAAGGAGTACGCGAACCTCGGCGCGACCGGCACCGCGGTGCGCACGCTGCTCCATTGGGTCCGGAGCCTCAAGTGACGCGGCGTCGGGCCCCGTGGTTCGCGCTCCTCGCGTGCGCCGCATGCGACGGGACGGACGTCGTGGTGCCCGACTTCGCGCAGGGCATCCCGGGATCGGCGTTCGCCGTCGGCAGGGCGCCCGACGTCGCGGCGCGCGCGGTCATGCGCCGCTGGTTCGCCGCCGCGGCGGAGAGCTTCCAGTTGACGCTCGGCGAGGCGGACGACTCGCTGTGGCTGATCGACGCACGCACGCCGTCGCCGGTCGCGGAGCTCCGCGCCTCGCGGACCTTCCGCGAGGCGCACGCGGTCCGTCCCGCGCCAGAGGGCGCCAACTGGATCTGGCTCGACCTGCAGGCCGGAGTCGACGGCGCGCGAGCGCGGCTCGCCGATCGCTTCGCCGTGGCCCTGCAGGTCGTCGACCTGCTCGACCTGCGCACGCTCGAATGGGCGGCCGGCGAGATCGAGATCGCGGGGGATCACGTCGCTTGCGATCTCACGATCCACGCGACGAGCGACGCGAGCGGTCCCCTTGCCTGGTTCGTGCGCGGCGACGCGACGCCGAGCCTGCTCGCCGATCCGCGGCCCGACGACCGTGCCGCGCTCGAGATTCGCTTCGAGCCGCGCGCCGTCGTGCGTGCGCTCGCGTCGCCGACGCGCGACGCGCGGCCGAGCGAGTTCCGTTTCGACGGCGCCGTGTTCGACATCGGGCTCGCCGTGGCGCGTTCCCTGGCGTCGTTGCTTGACGGCCGCTTCGCTCTGCGCATCGATCGGACCGGGGCCGTCGCGATCGCGCTCGGCGTCGAGGACGGCGAGCGCGCGCGCGCCGGGATCGAGGCCCTCGTACCGCGGCTCGGCGAGGAACCCCTGCGACTCCCCGGCGGGCTCGGCCTGCGCTTCGAACCGCGGCGCATCCTGCTCGATCGCGGCGCGTCGTCCCCCGCGGGAAGCTTCGCACCGCCAGCTGCGTTCTGGTGCGACCTCGCCGTGCCGGACGGCCGGCGTCTGTACGCCGAACTGGCGCGCGAGGACCTGGCCGACCCTCGCCTGCACCTGCGTCTGCGGCTCGATTGATCGCCTGACTCGACGCGGTAGAACCGCCGCGCCCGCCGAGCAGCACGCCATGACCGACCCGATCTTTGCGCCGCGTCCGGAGCTCGCTGCCCGCGCCTTGGTGCGCAGCCTCGAGCAGTACCGCGAGATCTATCGCCGCTCGGTCGAGAACCCCGACGCATTCTGGGCGGAGCAGGCGCGGCGCCTCACGTTCCATCGACCGTGGCATCGGGTGCGCCACGAAGACTTCAGGACGGCCGACGTCCGCTGGTTCGAGGGCGCGGGACTCAACGTCTGCTTCAACTGCGTCGACCGCCATCTGCCGCAGCGCGCCGACCAGACCGCGATCGTGTGGGCGGGCGACGAACTCGGCACCTATCGCCATGTGACCTACGGTGAACTGCACGCCGAGGTGTGCCGCCTCGCCAACGTGCTCGAGTCGCACGGCGTGACGAAGGGCGATCGCGTCTGCATCTACATGCCGATGATCCCCGAGACCGCCTATGCGATGCTCGCCTGCGCGCGCATCGGCGCGATCCACTCGGTCGTGTTCGCGGGCTTCTCGGCCGACTCGCTGCGCGACCGCATCCTCGACGCCGACTGCCGCATCGTGCTCACCGCCAACGAAGGTGTGCGCGGCGGCAAGCGCATCGCGCTCAAGGCGACGGTCGACCGGGCGGTCGAGGGCACGCGCGTGAGCACGGTGCTCGTCGCGCGCCGCACGCAGGTGGAGGTGCCGATGACGGACGGCCGCGACTTCGACCTGCACGAGGAGATGCGGCGGGCGCGGCCGTACCGCGCCTGCGAGATCGTCGACGCCGAACATCCGCTGTTCGTGCTCTACACGTCGGGCTCGACCGGCAAGCCGAAGGGTCTTCTGCACACCAGCGCGGGCTACCTCCTGTATGCCGCCTACACCCACGAACTGGTCTTCGACTACCGGCCCGGCGAAGTGTTCTGCTGCGCGGCCGACGTCGGGTGGGTGACCGGCCACAGCTACATCGTCTACGGCCCGCTCGCGAACGGCGGCATCACCGTGATGTTCGAGTCGGTGCCGATCCACCCCGACCCGGGTCGCTACTGGCGACTCGTCGACGATCTCGGCATCGCGAGCTTCTACACCGCGCCGACGGCACTGCGCGCGATCGCGAAGGCCGGGGACGAGTGGGTGACGCGCCATTCGCGCGCCAGCCTGCGCGTGTTGGGCACGGTCGGCGAACCGATCAATCCCGAGATCTGGCTGTGGTACCACCAGGTCGTCGGCGAAGGTCGCTGCGCGGTGGTCGACACGTGGTGGCAGACCGAAACCGGCGGACACATGATCACGCCGCTGCCGGGAGCGACGCCGACGAAGCCCGGCTCCGCGACGCTGCCGTTCTTCGGCGTGAAGCCGGTGCTCGTCGACGCGGAGGGGAAGGAACTGCACGGCAACGGTGTGAGCGGCAACCTCTGCATCGCGGGTTCGTGGCCGGGCCAGGCGCGCACGATCTGGGGCGACCATCAGCGCTACGTCGACACCTACTTCCGGACCTATGCCGGCCTCTACTTCACCGGCGACGGCTGCCGCCGCGACGAGGACGGCTACTACTGGATCACGGGCCGCGTCGACGACGTGCTCAACGTCTCGGGGCATCGCCTCGGCACGGCGGAGATCGAGAGCGCGCTGGTCGCGCACGACGGCGTGGCGGAGGCGGCGGTCGTCGGCTTCCCGCACGACGTGAAGGGCCAGGCGATCCACGCCTACGTCGTCCCGTCGGCGGGCCGTGAACCCAACGACGACGAGCGCGCCGAGTATCTGCAGGCGCTGCGGAACAAGGTGCGCGAGGTGATCGGCGCGATCGCGCTGCCCGACCGCATCCAGGTCGTTCCCGGCCTGCCGAAGACGCGCAGCGGGAAGATCATGCGGCGCATCCTGCGGAAGGTCGCGCACGCCGAGTACACGGAGCTCGGCGACCTCACGACGCTCGCGGATCCCGGCGTGGTCGAGCGGATCGTCGGCGGGCATCGCGACGCGGCCTTCGGATGACACGCGTGCTCTGCGAGGTCGCGGTCGACTCGCTCGACGGCGTGCGCGCCGCCGAAGCGGGCGGCGCGGATCGCATCGAACTCTGCGCCGCGCTCGAACTCGGCGGACTCACGCCGGGCGCCGGGCTCGCCGAACGGGCGCGGTCCGCGACCGCGCTGCCGATTGTCGCGATCCTGCGCCCGCGCGCCGGCGACTTCGCGCTCGATGCGCAGGACCTCGACGTGCTCGTCGCCGAGATCGGGCGCCTCGCGGCGTTGGGGATCGACGGCTTCGTCGCCGGAGCGCTGACTCCGGACGGCACCGTCGATCGCGCCGCGATGCGCGTCCTGTGCGATGCGGTGCGCCCCAAGCCGATGACCTTCCACCGCGCCTTCGACGTCGCGCGCGACGCCTTCGAGGCGCTCGACGCGGTGTGCGAACTCGGCACCGAGCGCCTGCTCAGTTCCGGCGGGGCTCCCGACGCCGAGTCCGGTCTCGCCACGCTCCTTGCGCTAGGCGTCCGCGCCGGCGATCGCCTCGAACTGATCGCCGGCGGCGGCGTGCGCGCGCACAACGTCGCGCGCATCGTCGCCCGCAGCGGCGTGCGCGCCGTCCACCTCTCGGCGGCCAAGGTCGTCGACGGCCCGATGCGCTGGCGCGGCGCCGCCCTGCGCTTCGCGACGCACGGGCGCGGCCCCTTCGAGCGTCGGATCACCGACGCGGCGGAAGTGCGGGCGACCGTCGCCGCGCTGCGCGAGGCCTAGCCCGGGCCTCACTCCCGGTCGAAGTCGACCGGGAACGCGCGGCGCGCGAACTTGCCGGTCGAGGACTTCAGGACGCGCACGTAGGTCCGCGGCGTGCGCTCCTCCTCGTCGAGGTGCACGTGGAGCACGTGGTCGAAGGTGACCATCCAGCGGGCGGGGTCGAAGGGCACGCGACCCTTGGCGGAGCCGGGAGGCACCAGTTCGACGAACAGCGGCGTGACGCCGCGGTAGCGCAGCATGTCGACGAGTGCCGGGATCATGAAGTCCTGGCCCTGCAGCAACGGGAAGCGATCGCCCAGGCGGTAGATGTTGTCGAAGGCCATCCGCATCACGGGCCGGCCGTTCTCCGGCTCCGCGAAGCGCAGCAGGTCCCACGTGAACTTGCCGGCGCTGATGAACTCCGGGTGGAGGTAGAGCACGCGGAAGTCGTCGACGAAGCGGAAGCCGCCGCCATCGGCCGGGCGCAGGAGATCGCGCGACAACGCGGGCTCGCGCTCGGCGATGCGCAGAAGCGCGTCGTTGTCCTCCTTGGTGGAGACGAACAGCGTCGACTCGCCGCGCGCGCAGCCCGCCGCGAGGAAGCGCATCGCGAGGTAGGTGTAGCGCGTGCCCGGTTCCGCGAGCAGCACGGTCGACGAGCCGGACGTCGGTCCGGTCCCGTCGAGGAAGCCGGCGCAGAGATCCTTCTGCCCCATGTCGAGCGTCTCGCGCCCGCGCGGCGGCACCTGACCCGCATGCGTGTCGCGCGCGATCGAGAGCTGCGCGGGGACCGACGGATAGATGTGGATTCCCGGGCCGCGCTCGTTGCGCGCGCCGAGGTAGGCGTCGCGCAACACGCCGCGGCCAGCGATCGAGAAGTGGTGGACGCCGCGGTAGTAGTACTGATGCCGCGCCTTCTGGATCTCGATCGTGCGCGCCTTGAAGGACTGCGACTCGGTCTGGTAGCCGAGTTCGATCAGCAAGTCGGTCGAGAACTCTTCGGCGCTCGGCAGACGTAGGTCGCGCGCGTCGGCCGTCTCCTGCACGAACACGCCGTGCACGCCCGAGGCCTGCAACTGGCGGCGCGTGGCGAGCAGCGCGCGACGCTTGCCGAACCAGTCGAGGTCGGTGAGCAGGAGGCCGACGTTGTCGACGCAGGCCATGTGCACCGGCCCGGCCAGGCGGTGGTTGGCGACCTCGGCGAGGATCCAGTCGATGTCGACCGAACTGCCGCTCTTGCCCTCGTCGAAGGTCGCCGGGTGCGCTTGCGTCAGCACGAGCTGGGAACGGCCGCGCGACGTCTCCGCGACGAGCACGAGCTTGTGCCCGACCTCTTGCGGCAGCGGCGTGACCCTCGCTTCCGCGCCGTAGAAGCCGAAGTCGAAGGCGAGCTTGCGGAACAACGAGCGCGGCGTGTGTTCGACGGAGTAGTAGAGGCAGGTGCCGCCGTCGTCGCCCGCGAGCCATTGCCGCGCGACCAGCTCCAGGCCGAGGACCGTCTTCCCCGAGCCCGGACCGCCGGTGATGAACACGAAGGCCGCGCCGCCCTCGGGATAGCGGATGCCGCCGGCGAGGATCGCGTCGAGGCCGTCGATGCGGGTCTTGAGGACGTCGAACATTGGGCCCAGAGGCCGGAGATTCGTCGCGGGACGCGACGATTCGAGAGGACGGAGGGCCCCGGCAGGAGGAGTGATCGAGGCCGTCCAGATCGTCGCGTCAGCGACGATGCTTGCAACCCGACGGGTTGCGGCCTCGGTCACGATCGGGGCGGCGAATCGTCGCACGGTGTCCGCAGGCCGGTGAATTGT
>JACRLW010000099.1:0-4711 GCA_016235155.1 Planctomycetota bacterium | reverse complement strand
GCGGAGGACCCCGGCTGGTGAAGCGGCCGAGGCCTTCTGGTCGTCGCGCCAGCGACGACGCTTGCAGCCAGGATTGGCTGCGGCCTCGACCGCGATGGGTCCGCAGACCGGTGAATTGTCGCGCACCGCGACGATTCTCCGGGCGGAGGACCCCGGCTGGTGAAGCGGCCGAGGCCTTCTGGTCGTCGCGCCAGCGACGACGCTTGCAGCCAGGATTGGCTGCGGCCTCGACCGCGATGGGCGAGAACCGGCGCCAACGTCGAGCCGGTTGATTCGGATGCCGCCGGCCGGGACCCTCTCGCCGTGCTTCCCGAGGTCACCGACTTCTGCCGGCTCGTCGTCTGCCGTCACCCCGAACTCGCGCCCGAGGCGCAGGGCCGCGTGGTCGGGGCCGGCCCCGCTGCGCTCGGACGCCGCGGCCAGGACACGGTGTTGAGCTGGTTGCGGGCTCTCGCCGCGCTGCGCGTCGACGCCGTGTTCTCCGCCGAGGTACCGCAGTGCAAGGACCCCGCGTCGGCGATCGCGGCGAGCAAGGGCCTCGAGGTCGCGACCGACGAGCGTCTGTTCGACCAGGACATGGGTGCCTGGCAGGGTCGAAGCTGGGAGGAAATCGCGCGCGAGGATGGCGAGCGCGTGCGCGAGTTCTTCGAGGAACTCGGCGAGCGGACCCCGCCCGGCGGCGAGAGCCTCGGCGAGGCGGTCGAACGCGTGCTGTCGTGGTGGGGCAGCGTCGCGCCGGTGCTCGTCGGACGCACCGCGCTGCTCGTCGCGCCCGGCGGTCTCGTCGCCGGATTCGCGGCGGCGATGCTCGGGATGCGCCTGTCGCGTTCGATGTCGTTGGGCCTGCCGTATGGCGGCATCGGCATCCTCGACGTCTTCGCGAACGGCGCGCGGCTCTCGGCGTGGAACCTGCTCGCGCTCGACAGCGCTACCCCGAGTCGAGCTACTTGATGCCGATGCGCACGTCCCCGGCGTTGGTCGAGATCGCGCCGAACGCGTTCGCGGCGGCGTCCGCGGCGAGCCCCTGGTAGTAGACCGACGCGCCGCCGAGCGCGACGTCGACGGGGATCGGCAGCGAGAACGATGCCTGGCCGCCGGCGGCCGCGAGTCCGACCTGCACCAGGGGATCGACGTGGAGCCAGCAGCCCGTCATTCCGATCGCACCGAGGTCGAAGGGCAGCGCGATCGCGCCCCAGTTCGTCGCGGAGAGACCGATCAGGATGAACACGGGTCCGGCGGCGGGCAGTCCGCCGAGGACGACGTCGAAGGTCTCGCCGAGCCAGGGGCGGTCGGAGGAGTCGAGCAGCGGCGTGTTGCCGTTCGAGCCGCGGCACGCCGCGCCGAAGCGGTTCCACGACGCGACCTGCGGCGTCGCGTACGACCAGAGGTCGTCGGTGCCCTGGATGCCGCCGAACATCACGCTGCGCGAACGCAGGTCGTCCCACACGAGCCATGCGTCGTAGCGGCCCGGCGGCGAGAGCGCCGGCGTGCGTCGCAGCCAATCGATGCCGTCCCACTCCCAGGTCTCGGACGCGGGCGTGCCGCCGAACATCACGATGCGGTTGCGCACCGGGTCGGTCGTCATCGTGTGGTCGTAGCGCGGGGTCGGAATGGTCGCGGGAACGATCTGCCGCCAATCGAGGCCGTCGAAGAGCCAGGTGTCCGCACCTTGCTGGTAGCCGCTGAACAGCACGAGACCCGCCGTGTTCGGGTCGTAGGCCATCTCGCTGGCGCGGCGTCCCGACGGCGCATTCGCGGTCGTGATCGGTCGCCAGTCGACGCCGTCGTATTCCCACAGGTCGTTCAGGTCGACGCCGCCGCCGAAGCCGCCACAGGCGACGACGGTGCCGCGCAGCGGATGCCAGACCATCGGATGGCTGCGTCGCGGGCCGGGCTGCGTCGTCGTGAAGACCTGGGTCCAGTTCACGCCGTCCCACTCCCAGGTGTCGCCGAGCGCGCCGCCGCCGATCGGGATGCCGCCGTACAGGACGGTCTTGCCGCGCAGCGGGTCGTAGGCCATCGGATGCCCCGCGCGCGCGGGCGGCGAGGTCGCGGGGGACATCTGCACCCAGGCGACGCCGTCGTACTCCCAGGTGTCGTTCTGGAAGCCGAGGCCGCTGATCAGCCCGCCGAACATCACGATGCGATCGCGGATGCGGTCGTAGGCCATCGCGTGGCCGGCGCGACCGGGCGCGATCTGCTGCGGCGTGATGTCGGCCCAGGTGGACTGGGCGCCAACGGGAGAGGAGAGGGCGAGGACGGCGAGGCAGGACCCGCCGAAACACAACGAGAGGAGCGAGCGTGGGTGGGGCATGGCGTCATCACTTCTGGGTGTAGACCGGCGCCGACGACTTCTTGAGGAAGAGCACGGCCATCGCGGTGCGCTCCATCACTTCACCCGGGTAGTGATCGCCGGGCCAGCCCCCGTCGGCCTCCTGCAAGGCGATCAACGTGAGCGCGCCCTCGAAGTACCAGTCGCGTCCATTGATCAACGCGATGCGCGACAGCTCGCAGGCCCGCTCGAGCCCGTAGAGGTAGTAGTAGACCCAGAAGTACGGCTGGTGGACCCGGTCCGCGTTGCTGTGCACCGTGAAGGTGTCGGCCAACCACGCGAAGCCGCGACGGACCGCGCGGTCGCCCGCCGCTTCGAGGTCGATGCGCGACACGCCGGAGTCGCGCATCCCGGCGAGGCAGATCGTGAGTCCCGCGATCGAAGCGCAGGTCATCGAGCCGTAGATCGGGTTCGGCACGCTCTCCGACTTCGGACTCTGGTAGCTCCAACCGGCGACGTTCGTCGCGCGCGGTCCGGTGGACGTGCCGCCGGCGCGCAGCCGCTCGAGCTGCTGGTAGGTCGTCAGCTCGAGGTCGATCGGCGCCCGCGGCTTCTCCTGGTCGGCGATCAGGTGGTTGGCCGCCGAGGTCCACACGGTCGCCGGCACTTCGACTCCGCAGAGCATCGCGGAGTGGAGGCCGAGCAGGCCGTACTGGTTGACGGAGTGGTCGTAGCGCCCGCCGCCCGTGTAGTTCCACCGCATCAGGTAGCCGCGGTCGACGCGCGTGTCGACGTTGCGCATCAGGATCTCGACCCACCCCGCCATCACCTGCTTGTCGGCGTCGGAGAGCTGGCGTTGGCGCGGCCGGTCGATCGTCCCCGAGCGCAGCTCTTCGAGTTCGCCGCGCGGCGCGTACCAGGCCTCGAGGGCCATGATCGCGTGCGCCGTCGAGTAGGTGTCGTTGAAACGCCGCCGCCGCAGGTCCTCCATGCCGCGTACCAGCACCGGGTCGTTGCGCGGCAGGTCGGCGTGGATCATCGCCAGCAGCGCGAGCGCGAGCCGGCCGGAGTTGTAGGTGTGTTCGGCCTCGGGCTCGTTGCGCAGCGGCGGGCGGTTCAGGTCCTCGACTTCGGCGCGGAGCTTCTGGGCACCGCGGTCGATCGCCTTCCGCACCTGCTCGCCGAACGCGACGTCGCGGCCGGCGCGGATGCCCAGAAGGTCCCAGTCCTCGACGAGCACGAACTCCGCGGGTCGCGCCGCGTCGTCGCCCGAGACGCGCGCCATGCTGCCTTCGATGCGGGTCCGCATCGAACTCACCGCGCCGCGCTCCGGATCGAAGCGGCGCTCGACGACGAAGCTGCCGTCGAAGCGATGCGTCCACACGTCGCCGGTGCGCACGAAGCGCTCGACGTAGCGCTTGTCCTCGTCGCGAGGAGCGGGCGGCGCGCACTGCACGTCGAGTTCGATCCGCTGCACACCGGTCGCATCGACGGGCAAGGCCTTGCCGCGCCACGCCACGTCGCCCATCCGGTAGACGCGCTTCGCCTCGCCCGCGATCGCGCCGGAGCTGGTCGCCAGCGCGAGGTCGAAGCCGATCACGGCAGGCAGGTCGCGGAAGTCGATGCCGGGGCGCGCGAGCCGCCGGTGATCGGCGTCGAGCTGGCCCTCGCACACGTAGGGTCCGGCGCGGAAGCCGGGGAACATGTCGTTGCGGACGCGCGTCGCCGCGGCGTCGAGTTCGCGGGTGAGTCGAACCGCCTGCTCGGGGTCCTTGAAGGCGCGGTCCCAACCGGTCAGCGCCAGGTCGAAGAACGACGCTCCGCCGGTGTTGTGGATGCGCACCGTCACGACGTTCTCGCCGGCCCGCAGCGCGGCGACCGCTTCTGGTGACGCGGGCGCGTGCACGTGGAGACGGAACTCGTCGCTCGTGTAGGCGAGCACGCCGTTGATCCACACCTTGGCGCGGTCGTCGTGGTCGATCGAGACGATCAGCGTCTTCGGCAGACGGCGCGGCAAGGAGAAGCGCAGGCGCGCTTCGAGGAAGGCGCGATCGGCCGGCCACGCGGTGCGCTGGCTGCGGTCCCCGTACGGCGTGCTGCCGGTGAGCCACGCGGAGTCGTCGTACTCGGGTCGCTCGAAGCCGTCGTCGTTCGCGAGGCCGAGCTGGCGGAAGCGCCACGGTTCGCCGCCGTCGTCGCCGGACCGCACGATCACGCGACGTCCGGCGCGCGCGTCCTCGGACGGCGTGCTCGCCGTCCATTGCCGGGTGCGCCGCTCGTACTCCGCCGCGCCGCGCGGCGGGATCTTCCAGACGTCGATCTGCGCGCGGAGGCCGACGAGGCTCAGCGTCGCGACGAGGAGCGAGTACCGGATCGACGACGGACCCATCGGGGCCGGGACTCTCCGGTCCGCGCCGCATGCTTGCAACCCCGTCGCGG
>JACRLW010000098.1:41416-56751 GCA_016235155.1 Planctomycetota bacterium | reverse complement strand
GGCGACGTCGTGCGCGCGCAGCCGCTGCACGAGGTCCGCCCGCGGGCGGTCTCGCAGGTCGTCCGGCGCGCCGTCGGCGATCGCGCTCCACAGGGCGCCGTCGACCTGATAGCGAGCGGGCAGGATCACGACGCCGAAGCCCGCGCCGATCGCGCGCGCCGCGTCGCGCATCGCGATCACGCGAGCGACCAGGGCCTCGAGCGTGCCGTCGGCAAGGGCGCCGCGGTTCGCGTCGAACGCCGCGCGCGATCGTGACGCGAGGAGTTCGTCCGACGCGCGCGGCGGTTGCCGGTCCGGATCGACGAGCCATGGGAGCTTCGCGTCGAGGCCGGCCACGTCGTCGATCGGTTCTTCCAGCGGGCGCCACATCGTGTCGCCGAGGCGTTCGCGCTCGGCGACCCGCTCGAGGATGCGCCGTGCGACGACGGAGATCAGCGCGTCGTCGCGGTCGAGCCAGGTCGCCAGGTGGAGCCAGGGCGGCTCGAACTGGCGCAGTTCGAGAACGTCATCACCGAGATTCAGGGTGAGGACGACGGCCGCCGGCCGCAGCGACGAACCGAGCCGCTCCAGCACCAGTGCCGCTTCCGCGACGCCGATCTGGGGCAGCGTCGCGTTCCAGACCGTGATGCCGGGCGCCGCGGATCGCGCGACGGCGATCGCCGATCGCGGCGCGGGAACTCCGAGCGCGAGCGCGCCGTCGCCGAGCACCAGCACCGCGGGCTCGCCTTCCTTCGCTTCGAACGGCGCGTCCACGAAGCCGTCCCGGTTCACGCGTCGGCCGTCGTAGATCCCGTCGGGCTGCGGCTGCACGCACGCGAGGCGTGCGCTTGGCGTCATGTCGCGCTGGAGGAACGTCGGCCGCGGCCACATCGCCGCCATCACGCGGAGCGTCGCCTCCGCGCCGCCGACGAAGAAGAGCATGCCGCCGATCACGACGTCGGCGATCAACGGGAGCGCGGGCGCGCCCGGCGCGACGCGACCGCAGCGCAGCGACCACAGTGCGCCGGCTGCGAGCCCGCAGTGGAGGAACAGACAGGCGCGCGCGGGGTCGAAGCGGCCCGCGACCAGGACGTGGGCGATCGCGGCGAGGAGGAGGCCGTAGAGCAGGACCCGCGCGTGACTCCCGCCTCGCGGCAGACCGCCCCGGCCCCGCGCCGCGGCGAGCGCGAACACGATCACTCCGCTGCCCAGGACGACAACCGCGCCGACCAGGAATCGATCGTCGCGACCGCCGATCGCGTTGCCCCACGCCAGGGCGCCGAGGACGAGTCCGATGCCCAGCAGGGCGAGGACCAGGATGCGACTCACGCGCCGGCCTCGGCGCGCGCGCGGACGGTCAACACGGGACACGGGGCTTCGCGCACGACCTGCTCCGTCGTGCTGCCGAGGAAGACGTGACGCAAGCCGGTGTAGCCGTGCGTCGCGATCACCACCAGGTCGACGCCTTCGTCGCGCGCGCACGCGCAGAGTTCGTGGCGTGGTGAACCGTCGCGCACGACGACGCGGGCCCGCACGCCTCGTTCGCGGAGCTCGGTGCGCGCGATGTCCTCGAGCTGCCGGTTCAGTTCCGCACGGAGCGACTCGTCGAGCGGAGGCACGACCATCGCCGTGCCTTCGAAGAGGGTCGGGTAGTGCGGGACCTCGATCACGTGCACGAGCACGACTTCACCGCCGTGCAGTCGAGCGAACTCGCGCGCGTACGGGATCGCTTGACGAGACGCCGCCGAGAAGTCGGTCGGCACGAGGATCTTCTTGAAGTCGAGCATGACCACGTCCTTGCGAGCCATCGAATCGCGGACCCGGCGCGGAGGCCAGCTTGGGTCTCACGATCGCGGGGAACGGAGGATGGCGGCCAGGAGTGCACGCAACTCGTCGTCGGCGAGATCCGTGCGCGCGGCGTCGATCTCGAGCCGAGCGCGATCGGCGCGATGCACGGCCAGGGCGGCGAGGCAGCCGAGCACCGGAAGCTGCTTCCGTCGCAGGCCGTGGGCCTTCGCGCTCAGACCGAGCAGGCGGCGGGTCGCGTCGATCGCGTCGGAGTGGCGGCCGGTCAGGTCGACGAGCCGCGCGAGCCGCTCGGCGAAGCGCGAGAGGTCCTTGCCGTAGACGTCGACGAAGTCCTCGGCGGCGTGGCGAAGCTCCCTGAGCGCGAGGCGCAGCTCGTGGATCGCGTCGTCGTCCAGGCGACGGACTCCCGGAGCGATCGCCGCGATCACGCGGTCGGCGGCCGCGTGCAGACAACGCGGTGCGAACTCGCGGACCGTCGCACGCTCTCCGGTTCGCCGTGCGGAGAGGATCTCCTCGACGCGGGCGAGTCGTGCCCGTCGCTTGGGTCGTGCGAGCGCGGCGCGGGCGTCGCACATCAACCGGGCGCGGGAATGCGCGACGTGACGCCGGATCGCCCGCGCGTCGTCGAGGAGGACGTCCGGCAGGGATTCGCGGTCGGCCTTCAGGTCGTCGAGGAGGACGTCGAGTTCGCGCAAGGCGGCGCACGCATGCGCGGTGTCCTTGAAGGTCCCGCGGAGGAGGTCCTCCTGGTCGGGCGGCAGACAGCCCGCGAAATGGCGGAGCGTCGCGCGGCCGTGCCGGCATGCGACGCGGAGGGCGTGCACCGCGGCGATGCTGCCGCTCGCGATGACGCGCTGTTCCTCGCGACGCATCGCGGCGAAGTGGCGGAGCAGGAGTTCGCGCGCGGCGTCGTCCCCGGGGACGTCGGCGCGCAGCGGCGTCGGCTCGCCGTCGTCCGCGAGCAGAGTCCCGAGGAGCGCGAGCGCCCGCGTGAGCTTGTTGCCCTCAGCGTCGCGAAGGCCGAGCTCGGCGCGCAACGCGGCGGCGAGACGCCTGGCCATGGCGACGCCGCGGCGCGAACCCGCCTCGATCTCGCACTCGCAGAAGACGCCGGCGATGCGACCGTCGTCGGCAAGGACGGTTACTTCGTCGAGCGCGAGCTCGACCGCGCCGCCGCCGTCGCCGAACGACCAGCAGGTCCGCACGGTGTCGAGACGAGCGACCGGCCCGACGCGCTGCAGAGCGACGCGTGCCGCGAGCGAACGGCGGAGGGCCGCGGGCAGATCGCGGACGCAGCTCGGTTCTCGGCTGTCGTCCTCGACGCGGACCTCGATCTCGCGACGCTCGCGCACGTCGCCGTCGGCGCCGAGCTCGGTCTTCAGCGACAGGCACGCGATCCCGTTCTCCCGGCGCAGTCGCAGGCCACAGCCGGCACGAGCGAGGGTCAGCTCGAGGTCGTCGAAGTAGACGTCCGTGTGGTGGACCCGCGTCGGTCGTCCCGGCGCGATTCCGAGCGTCGTCGCGATCCTGCCGATGCGTGCCGCATCGAGCGGAGCGTCGCTCGCGAGCTTGATCTCGCGCTCGATCCGGTCGGTGCCGGTCATGAGGTTGGGTCCTCGAGCACGACCTTCCGGCAGAAGACCGTTTCGAAGAGTCCGCACTTCTCCGCGAGGCCCAGGCGCTCGAGGGCGAGGTCCTCGCGCGCGCGCGGGCGGATGCGCAGCGTCGTGGCGTCCAGACTCAACTCGAGCGCCGTGACCTTGCCGCGATGGCTGCGGTCGAGCCCGTCGGCGATCCGCAGCAGGGCCGCGAGCCGGCGCACGCGCTCGCGTTCCGCGGCCGACAGTTCGTCGAACGGGGCGTGCTTGCGCGACGGATGCGCGCGGCGGTGGTAGCGCGCGACCTGGGCCACGACCTCGCGCGACTTGTCGTCGAGTCCGGGCAGGTCGCTCGATCGGATCAGGTACCAGGCGTGCTTGTGGTGCGAGGTGTTGGCGACGAACACCCCGATGTCGTGGAGCAGTGCCGCGGCCTCGAGCAGGTCGCGGTCGGCCCGGACCAACCCGTGGAGCGGAGCGGTGCCGTCGAACAGTTCGACCGCGAGCGAGCGCACCGTCTCGGCGTGCGCCGCGTCGGCGTGATAGCGCCTGCCCAGCGCACGGCACGCCGCGACCAACGACTCGCGGTGATGCGCGACGAGCGTTTGGTGCGCGCACTCGGCGACGAGTTCCTCGAGCAGGCCGTCGCGCATCCCGACCCGCGGCACGAGCACCGTGTCGACGCGTGCGATCCGTCCGAGGCGGTAGTAGACGACCGCCGCCTGGAGGATCGTGTCGGCGCGGTCCGGCCGGAGAGCGTAGGTCTGCATCCGCTCCTGAAAGCCGAGCGCCGCGAGCCGCGCCGTGAGATCGCGCACGTCGTCGAGGCGACACGCGTCGACGCCGTCGCGGCGCGTCACGCGGGATTCGCGCGCGAGCAGGTCCGCGATCGAGTCGACGTTGCCGCCGGTCGCGACGTAGCGGTCGAAGGGGTCGTCGCCGAGATGGTCACGGATCCGGTCGTCGAGCGAGCGGACGTACTCGTCGACGAGATCGAGGAAGGTCTTGCCCGTCGCGGCGGCGCGGCCGCCTTCCAGCGCTTGCAGCACGCGCAGCGCGCCGAGGCGGTACGAGTCCGAATGCACGAGTTCGCCGTCCTCGACGATGCTCACCTCGACGCTTCCCCCGCCGAGGTCGACGAGCAGCGAACGACCCTTGGCGAGATCGACCTTCTTCTTGACCGCGGTGGTGAGCAGCCGCGCTTCTTCGCTTGGGCTGACGACCCGGACTTCGAGGCCGGTCGCATCGCGCACGCGGGCGACGAGCTCGTCGCGGTTGGCGGCGTCGCGGACGGCCGCGGTCGCGATGCAGGCGATCCGTCCGACCCCGAGGGCATCGCAGCGCTCGCGAAAGCGCGTGAGGACCACGACCAGTTCGTCGAGCTTCTGCGGCGACACGCGCCCGGTCAGGAAGACGTCGCCGCCGAGCCGCACCGGCTCGCGATGCGCCTCGATCACCGCGACTTCGCCGGACCCGGCGCCGGCGAACTCCGCGATCGTCGTGCGGACCGCGTTGCTGCCGACGTCGACCACCGCGAGGCGTCCGGCCGGGGTGCCGGCGCAGGCTTCCGTCTGCGGAGTCAGGTCGGTCGGAAGGGCCACCGCTTGATCGTCGTCGCCCGCCACAGACGATCAACCCGTGCCGCCGACCCGCTATCTCGGTTCCGCGTGGGCCGCCGTCCACGGTCCGGTCGATCCGCGTCGACTCTGCATCTGGACCCTCGAGCGCGGCTTCCGCGGTCTGTTGCCGGCGCCGACCCCGCGACCGATCGACTGGCCGGCGGTGCGCGCAGCCGCAACCGACCTCCCCTTCGACCTCGCCGGGACCTGGCGGCTCGCGGCCCTGTCGGTCGCGGAAGAGCGGCCCGAGCGCGGGCTCGCGTCGCGGAACGCGGGCGAGCAGACCAACGCGCGGAACGCCGTGCGCGCGGGCGTCGCGGGTGCGACGGCGCTGGGCCTGCGTCGCCTCGTCCTCGAGCCGGGCGCCGTCCCGATGCCCGGCGAGCGCGGGCCGTCCGACCTCGCGGATCCCAGCGTCGACTGGACTCCCGACCGCATCGGCGCGCAGGTCGCGCGGCGCAAGGCGGGGGAGACGCGGGCCCTGGATCTCGCCTGCCGGGCGCTCTTCGAACTCACGCGCGCGTCCCCCGATCTCGTCTTCTGCCTCACCGCGAGCCGCACGATCGACGGCCTGGGAACGCCGTCGTCGCTCGGCTTGATCTTCGAGGACCTTCCGCGGGTGCGCCTCGCGTACTGGCACGAGACCGCGGTCTGCGCCTGCCGCCAGGATCGGCTCGGCGAGCCGCAGGGCGAGTGGCTCGAGCGGTTCGGCCATAAGCTCGCCGGCGCGTCACTCGGCGACTGGTCCGAGGGTCGTCTCCACGCCCCGCCCGGCTCCGGCCTTGTCGACCACGCCCTGCTGGCGTCCTATCTGTCCGGAGTCGGCGACCGTTTCCCGGTCGTCCTCGAACTCGATCCGGCGGTACCGCCGGCCGAACTCGCGGGCGTCCGCTCCTACCTGGAGAAGTTCGGCCTGTAGCGCGGCGCTTCGCGTAGCCGAAGCACGCATGAACGGTCCCGTCTCCAGCGCGATGAAACATCGCAACGGTGCGCAGCCCGCACGGACCGACGGTCGGTCGACCGCGGAGCTCATCAGGCTCCTCGGATCCAAGCGACGTCTCCTCGTGCTGACGCACGCCAACCCCGATCCCGATTCCCTCGCCAGTGCTGCCGGCCTCGTCCACCTCGCGCGGACGCGCCTTGGCATGCCGGCGGACTTCGCGTTCGCGGGGCGGATCATGCGCGCCGAGAACTGCGAGATGGTGAAGGCCTGCGGCATCGAGATGACGCCGCAGGATCAGATCGACGTGGCGCAGTACGACTGCCTCGCCGTCGTCGACACGCAACCAGGCTTCGGGCACACACACCTGCCTCCGGGACGCGCGATCGACATCGTCGTCGACCATCACGTGCCGCCCAAGGCGGGGAAGCCGTCGCTGCCCGCGGTCTACGACGACGTGCGGCTCACGGTCGGCGCGACGAGTTCGATCGTCACCGGCTACCTGATCGACGCCGGCGTGGAAGTGCCGCGTCTGCTCGCGACCGCCCTGTTCTACGGCTTGCTCACCGACACCGCGGATCTCTCGCGCGACGCGAGCGCGCTCGACGTTCGCGCCTACGAGTTCCTCGCGCCCCGCGTCGACCGTGCGATCCTGCGTGCGATCCAGAAGCCGGACCTGTCCGCGGACTACTACCGCACGCTGCGTGAAGCGCTGAACAACGTCCGCATCTACGGCGACCTCGTGCTGTGCTCGCTCGGTCGCATCGGCGCGCCGGAGATGGTCGCGGAAGTCGCCGACCTGCTGATGCGGCTCGAGGGCAAGCAGACGGTGATCTGCGGCGGCCTGGTCGGGACGACCTACTACGTGTCGCTGCGCACCGAGCTCGCGCGCGACGCGTACGAGATCCTCGGCGAGGCGCTCGCGGGGGAAGGGTCGTTCGGCGGACACGGGCGCGTCGCCGGCGGTTCGATCGCGCTCCCGGACGGCGGCGAGCGGACGCTCAAGCGATTCGAGCGCCGTCTGGAGAAGAACGCGCTCGAGGCGCTCGGGCTCGAAGGCACGAGCGTTTCGGGACTCGGCGGCGCGAAGGACTGACGCGCGCGCCCGATCGCGCAACGCACGCGCGAGCGCGGGCTAGACTTCCGCGCCGCGCAACCCCTCGGCGCGAGCCCGATCCAGATGTTCTTGCTGCGTCCCGCTGCGCTGTGCGGTGCCGGTGTCGCCGTTGCCATGGCGTGCGCGGCGGCGATCCGTCCGTCCGGGAGTCCGCAGATCGAAGCCGCGGCCGCGTCGTCGACCCCGACGACCGGATTGCGCTTCGTCGCGAACGAGGGGGCCTGGGACGCGGCCGCGCGCTTCGTCGTGCTCGGTTCGGCGCAACCGGCGCTCGTCCGGGACGACGGCTTCGCGCTCGCGATCCGTGGGGCGGACGGTCACGGCGCGTGCGTCTCGTTCCGCGCCGGCGACGGCGCGCGCGAGGTCGTCGGCGAGGATCCGCTCGACGCTCCGGTGCACGTCCTGCGCGGCGCGACGGCGACCAGCGCGGCGAGCTACGGGCGCGTGCGTCTGCGCGAGGCCTGGCCGGGGGTCGACGTGCTGCTCCGCGCCGATGGCTCGAGCGGCGGGCGCGGCGTGCTCGCCTACGACCTCGTCGTGCGCGACGTGGCGGCGCTCGCGACGGTGGCGATCGAGGTCGATGGCGCGACGGCGCTCAGTTCGTGCGACGACGGCACCCTCGCGTTCGACGTCGAGCTCGGCGACGGCACGCACCTCACGCTCGTGCAGGCTGCGCCGCACACCTTCGCGCGGCGCGGCGGGGTCGAGGTTCCCCTGCGCAGCCGCGCCGTCGTGCTCGGCGAACGGAGCTTCGGCTTCGCCGTCGACGATGTCGCCCCCGGCGAGTCGTTCTGCATCGATCCCGGCTTCGTGTGGTCGACCTACCTCGGCGGGGGCGCGAGCGACGAATGCCGTCGCGTGCGACGCCTGTCCGACGGCGACCTTCTCGTCGCGGGTTGGGCGGGATCGCCGGACTTTCCGACCACGCCCGGCGCGTTCCGCAGCGTCGGTCAACGCGATGCGTTCGTCGCGCGCATGAACGGCGACGGCACCGCGCTCCGCTGGTCGACGTACCTCGGCGGCAGCGAGCTCGAGGAGATCGACGCGCTCGAGATCGCACCCGACGGCGGCATCCTCCTCGGCGGCTGGACCGGTTCGCCGGACTTCCCCACGACGCCCGGCGCGTACCAGCGCATCTACTTCGGCGGCGGCCTGCTCGCGAACATCGGCGACGGCTTCGTCTGCAAGCTCAGCGCCGACGGCGCGAACCTCTTGTGGTCGACGTACCTCGGCCGCGTCGGCGACGACTTCGTGCGCGCTCTCGCGGTGTCGGCCGACGGCTCGATCGTCGTCGGAGGGGACACGACGGCCGACACGTTCCCGACGACGCCGGGCGTGATCCAACCCGACTTCCGCAGCGGCAACGTGTTCCTGCCCGACGTCTTCGTGAGCAAGTTGTCCGCGGACGGCAGCACCTTGCTCTGGTCGACGTATCTCGGCGGCTTCGCGCAGGACTTCCTCGGCGGCCTCGCGATCGCACCGGGGGGGAGCATCGTGTTCGCCGGGCTCACGGCGTCGTCGGCGCTGCCCGTCACCGCCGGCGCGGCGCAACCCGTCTTGCGTGGCTTCTGGGACGGATTCGTCCTGCGCATGTCGGCGGATGCGCGCGTCGTCGAGGCGTGCACGTATCTCGGCGGCGAGGGCGCCGAGCAGATCCGCGCGCTCGTGATCGACGGCGACGGCGAGGTCGTCGCGGCCGGGCGCTCGGCGGTCGATCCCGGCGCGACGTTCCCGGCGACGCCCGACGCGTTCCAGCGCCGCGGCGGCGGCGAGGAGGATGGATTCATCGCGCGCTTCTCGGCGGATCTGCGGACCTTGCGCGCGGCAACCCTGATCGGTGGCGCGGGCGACGACTCGTGCGAGGGCGTGACGTTGATGCCGGGCGGCGGGATCGCCGTCGTCGGTTGGACGGCCGGGCAGGGCTTCCCGATCGGCGGCGCGGCGGCGCAACCCGACTACGGCGGCGGGACGCGCGACGGCTTCGTCGCGCAGTTCGACGCGACCCTGGCGGTGGTGTTGTCGATCAGCTTCGCCGGCGGTTCGGCGCGGGACGGACTCGTGGACGTCATCCACTCCGGGACCGGCGACGAACTCGTCGCGGTCGGCTCGACGTACTCGACCGACCTGCCGGTCGGCTCGACCGCGTTGCAGCCGACCAACCGCGGCGACAGCGACGCGATCGTGTTGCGAATCGACGCGCGCTCGGATGCGAGCCGTGCGCTGGTCCTCGAAGCGCCGGCATCGCCGCCGGTCGAGGCGACCTTCGCGGCCGGAGCGCAGCGCGATCTACTCGCGTTCGGCGCCCGCAACGGGACCGGCGGGACGATCGAGTTGCAGGCGGTGGAGTGCGGCATCGCCGGCACCGGCGACGCGCTTCGCGATCTTCTCGGCATCTCCTTGTTCGTCGACGTCGATCGCGACGGCCGTCCGTCGACCGGCGACGAGCGCCTCGCCGGCCCGATCGCCGCGACTTCGGCGGCAGCCCGCGTGAGGATCGACTGCGGGCGATCGATCGCCGTCGACGAATCGCTGCCGCTCCTCTTGGTGCTCGAGTCGCGCACGACCGCGCGCCCGGGTGCGGAATTCACCGCGTGGCTCGAGAGCGGACTCGCGATCGTCGCGCGGTCGTTCACGGACGAACGGCGCGTGTTCGTCGCCGGTCCGCTGCCGCTCGCCGGCGCCGCGCGCATCTCCGGCCTGCGCCGGACCTTCAGCGGCGATCAGGACGGCGACCGCGTTGCCGACGTTCGCGACGTGCGCTCGCTCGCGTTCCGTCTCGGTGAACTGCCGGGCGACGTCGGCGCGGATCCCGACGAGGACGGCACGATCGACCGCGACGACGTCGCGATGGCGCTCGATCGCGCCCTGGGTCGGGCGCCGCTCGCGCCGCTGCCGGCGATGGTCGACGCGGGCGGCTTGCTCGTGCTGCGCGGCTTCGACCTCGCGAACCTGGCGACGACCGTCGAACTCGACGGCGCGCCGCTCGTGCGCCTGATCGCGAACGACCGTGCGCACGTGTTCCTTGTGCCGCGCACCGCGCCGCGGGGGATCCGGAGCGTGAGCGTGAGCGGCGACGGCCGCGTCCGCTTCGCGACGACGATCGAGGTGCGGTGAGCGGGCGCTTGGCGTGCGCGTCGGGCGTGGACCCCGGCGGCGGGGCGGGGCTCGCGCTGGACCTGAGGGTTGCGGCGCGACTCGGGGTGGTGACGGCCGCGGTGCCGACCTGCCTCACCGTGCAGACGCGCGCCGGCTTCGTGCGCGCCGAGCCGGTCGAGCCGGGTTTGCTGCGCGCGATGCTCGACGCCGCGCGTGCCGATGGCGATGGCGCGCTGGGCGCGGTGAAGGTCGGCATGTGCGCGGATGCCGCGAGCGTGCGTGTTGTCGCGGAGTGGTTCGCCGCGCTGTGCGAGCCGCGACCTTGGCTCGTCGTCGACCCGGTGCTCGGCGCGACCGCGGGAGGCGCGCCGGCGCGGGCGAAGGACGTTGCGGCGGAGTTGCTCGGGCGGCTCTTGCCGCTCGGCGCCGTGGTGACGCCCAACCTCGACGAACTCGTCGCACTGACCGGCACAAGGGATGCGGAGAGCGGCGCGGCGATCCTGCTCGAGCGCGGTTCGTCCGCGGTGCTCGTCAAGGGCGGTCATGGCGAGGGACAAGTGGTCGTCGACCGCCTCGTCACGCGCGACGGCGAACGCGTCTTCCATCACGCACGCGTGTCGCGCGGCCCCGTGCACGGCACCGGCTGTGCGTTGGCGAGCGGCATCGCGGCGCGCCTCGCGCAGGGCGACGAGCTGTTCGCGTCGACGGCCGCCGCGATCACCGACGTCGTCCGCTGGATCGCGCACACGCGCGACTCGCGCGACGGGCTGCCGGACGCGATCGAAGTCGGCTGAGGCGTCAGGGCAGCGTCTCGGGGGATCCGCCGGCGTCGCGGATGCGCTGCTCGGCTGCGGCGAGGGCCCCGCGGAGTCCAGCGAGCGCATCGGATGGACCGACGCGCAGTTCACTCCGGCGCGCGGGAGAAGTCCGTCGATCCGTGCAGATCGCGCTGGCGCCAGCGCATTGCGCCAGCTTCAGCCACGCGCTTCCGAAGCAGAGCCTGGTCGTGCCGGCGCCGGGAATGCCGAGCGTAGTGACTGTCGCGCAGTCGGAGATTCCTCGTCACCGCCCCCCGCTGCGCTGTGCGGCTTGACGCCTTCGGTCCGGGGCCGGAGCATGCCGCCGCTCGCTCGCGCCGCGGCGCTCTCCGCGGCCGATCTCCACTTGCACGCGTCATGAAGCTCGAGCCCGTCTACCTGCTGGCTCCCGAACCGGAGCCGCCGGCATCCCGCGGCGTTTCGCGCCGCACCCTGGTCCTCGCCTTCGCATCCGCCCTCGGCCTGGGCTCGATCGGGACACTCGGCGTGCAGCGCGCATTGCTCCGCGACGCGCCGCTCGACGACGCCGGCGAAGCGCTGATCCGGCTCGCCGAGAGACTGCAGGACGGGCCGGTCGAGGAGCTCGTGCGTGGGCGGCACACCTTCCTCCACGTGGTCACGGGGTTCCCGATGGACCTCATGCGTTGGCAGCGCGGGCTGACCCGTCTGGCGGACGAGGTGCTCGACGCGTCGTCGCCGCTGCTCGAGGCGACGGTTCGCATCGCCTTGGCGAACGAGCTGCTCGCGGTCGCGGTCGCGCTCGACGCGGGCCGCTGCGACCGACTCCGCGCGGTGGCGCGCTGAGAGACGCGCCCATGCAGGACCCCGGCCGGATCCACGCCCCGAGCACGGTCCGCGAAGGCGGCTCCATCACCATCGAGGTGCGCACGGGGGCCGACAGCGTGTTCGTCTCGATCCTCGGGCGGAGCCGCGTTCGCGTGCCGGTCCGGAACGGGGTCGCGGAGTACCGGCTGCCGCCCGCGGTGCAGGGCGGCACGGTGATCTTCATCTCTGACTGCCAGCTTCCAGAACCTGCGAGCACCGCCGTGACGGTGGTGGGCAATCCATGAACTCGTCTCTCGCCGTTCGATCGGCTGCGTTCGCGTTCGCGATCCTCGGACTCTGGATCGACGGCGCGCGCGCCCAAGGGCGGGTCGTGGTTCCGTCGTTCGCCGCGGATTCCGAGCAAGCCGGTGCGATCGCGCTGCCAGGACTCGGCGCGAGCGGGCGCGTGCAGTTCGTGATCGACGGCGCGGCGCTCGCCTCGGTGGTGGGGCGCAACCTTCTGGGCATCGAGTTCCGGCGCGACACGACGAACCTGCGCGATCACGATCCTGGCAGCGCGACGGTCGTCGTGCGGATCGGTCCGGCGACCCGTCCGGCGTTCGGTGCGGTGGCGGACTTCGCGGGAAACGTCGCCCAGCCGGTCGAGGTCCATCGTGGTCCGCTCGCTGCACCGGGGTCGTCGGTCGCGGGCTATGTCGGCTGGGTCGATCCCCACGTCCTTCGGATTCCCTTCGCGCAAGCCTACGCGTACGCCGGGGGTGCTCTCGCCGTCGAGATCGAAGCGTCGACGGTCGCTGCGGCATGGTGGCCCGTTGACGCCGCGGCGACGAACCCCGGCGGTTCCGCGCTCATGGCGGGGACCGCCTGCGGACCGCAGGCCGATGACGGCGGCAGCTCGCTCTCGATCGCGACGAGTTCGCTCGTCGCCGGCGCGTCAGTGAGGCTGACGTCGTTCACCGCGTCGGGCGCCGCCGGCCTGATGCTCGTCGGCCTCGACACGCTGCCGAGCGGGATCCCGCTCGACGCGATCGGCGCGCCGGGCTGCTTCCTCCACGTGAACCCGCTGGCGGTGATGCCGCCCGTGATGTCGCGGCTCGACGCGCGCTTCGGCGGGCTGCACGAGTTCCACCTCGCGATCCCCGCGGACCCGGCGTTCGCCGCGGCGGGCTTCGCGGTGCAGGGGCTCGAGTTCGGCGCCGCGGGTCTCGCGACCTCGGAAGCGATCGCTTGCCGGATCGCGTCGTCGGTGCCGTCGCTCGGCGTGGCCGCCGTGTGGGCGATCGGCAACGGGACGCCGTACGTGTCGCACGAACTGGTGCCGGTGATCGGCATCCTGCACGACTGACGGTCCGCGTCAGTCGTCGCCCGTCGCTCCCCGGAACAACTCGTCGATCAACGGCGCGAAGCGCTCGGCGACGACGTGCCGTCGCACCTTCATCGTCTGCGTCAGCAGTCCGTTCTCGGCCGACATCGGCTCGGCGAGCACGCGGAAGCTCGCGATGCGTTCGAGGGAGCGGAAGCCGGTTGCGCGCGTGACGAGGCGATCGAGTTCGGCGCGGAAGCACTTCTGCACGGCGGCGCCGCGCAGTACGCCGTCGCGGCGATCCCAGTCGGTCTCGGGGATCTCCTGCGCGAGGCATTCGAAGGCAGGGACGAGCAGCGCGCCGAGCGTCTTCTGATCCTGGCCGAGCACGACCACCTGCTCGACGAGCGGCGAGGTCTTGATCTGCGTCTCGATGCGCTCCGGTTCGACGTTCTCGCCGCCGGCGAGCACGATCGTGTCCTTGGCGCGGCCGGTGATGCGGAGGTGGCCGCGCTCGGTCCAGCAGCCGAGGTCACCGCTGTTGAGCCAGCCGTCGACCAACACCTGCCTGGTCTGGTCGTCGTTGCGCCAGTAGCCGCGCATCACCTGAGGACCCTTGATCCAGATCAGACCGATCTTTCCGGCGGGCAACGGGCCGCCGGCGTCGTCGCGCACCTCGCACTGCGTGCGCGGCACCGGTGGGCCGATCGTGTACGGGACGTTGTCCTCGGGGCGACGCAGCGCGACGACGGGGCTCGTCTCGGTGAGTCCGTAGCCGTTGAGCAACGGCACGCCGATGCCGAGCAGGCACTCGTCGACGTGCGCGGGCAACGAGCCGCCGCCCGAGACGGCGATCCGGAGTCGGCCGCCGGTCGCTTCGAGGAAGCGCGGCAGGATCGTCCGCGCGAAGACCGCGTGGATGGCGCGACCAAAGGGGCCGGCGCGGCGCGCGCCGACCGCCTTGGAGTTGGCGAGGACGAACTCGAGCAGTCGCCGGCGCATGCCGGTCTGCTTGCGGCAATGCGCCACGATTCCATCGTGGATCACCTCCCACATCCGCGGCACCGCGACGAAGATCGTCGGCTTCACGACTCGGAGGTCCTCCTTGACGCGACGGCGGTCGGAGTAGACCAGCTTGCTGCCGGCCGACAGCAGCACGTAGTCCATGATCCGTTCGTAGCTGTGCCACGACGGCAGCACGGAGATCGCGCGGTCGCCCGGCTCGAAGCGCACGACCTCTTCGACCATGCGGATGTTCTCGAGCAGGTTCCCGTGCGTGAGCGTCACGCCCTTCGGGTTCGCGGTGGTCCCGCTGGTGTAGATCACGGTGAGGACGTCGTCCGGTCCGACGTCGCGCGCGAGTTCGTCGATCCCGCCGGGATGCTCGGCCAGCCACTTCGTCCCGCGCGCGGTGAGCACGTCGAGGTCGAGCGTCGCCTGATCGTCGGCGGGTTCGGCGAGGATGCAGATCGTCTCGAGCTGCGGCAGATCGGCGCGCAGCTTCGCGAGTTCACGCGCGACCTTCCTGGTCTCGACGAAGGCGAAGCGACAACCGCCGTGCTCGAGCAGGAACGAGAGTTCGGCGGGCGCCGTGTCCGTACCGCGCGGCACGTCGGCTGCGCCGATCCACGCGCAGGCGAGGTCGGCGACGATCCACTCGCGTCGGTTCTCGGCGATGAGGCCGACACGGTCGCCCTTCTTCACTCCGCTCGCGACGAGTCCCGCGGCGACACGACGCACTTCGTCGTGCAGGGCGCGGAAGGTGGTCGCATCGCCGCCCTTGCTGTCGCGGCGCTCGAGGAAGACGGCGTCGCCGAAGCGCTCCGCGGCGCGTCGGAGGAGCTCGGCGAAGTTGCGGACGGGAGGGAGATTCATCGAGGGCGAAGGGCCCGCAGACGAAGCGCAGTTCGAGTTCAGATCCAGGCCCGCGCGGGCCGAAATCGTACTTGCGTCGGGTGGATCGAGTCCCTACATGTTCCCGTCCTCGCACCCGCGGGTGTAGCTCAGTGGTAGAGCATCACGTTGCCAACGTGAGGGTCGTGAGTTCGAGCCTCATCACCCGCTCTGACGACGCGACCTGCGCCGAGCCTCTGGCTCGTGCAGGTCGCGTTCGACTTTCGCACGGGTGCGAACGGCGCGTGCCGGAGTCGCGGCCCGAGTCGATCGGTCGTGGGCTCCGAGCGGATCGGAATGGGGGTGAGCGCGGGCAGCGGCCTGCGGTCCGACCGACGCGGTCTGGAACTGCCCGATGTCCGTCACCGAGAACCCGC
>JACRLW010000098.1:0-41376 GCA_016235155.1 Planctomycetota bacterium | reverse complement strand
TTCGCGTTCGAACGGGCTCCACGGTGACCGCACCCGTCCATGTGACGCCGCAGACGGACGACGGCGTCGTCGCCCGAGTGATCTGCTGCGAGCCCGATCGCTGCGAGGTGGAGGTGCGTATCCCCATCGGCCGGCACTTCCAGCGGATGGTCTCGGGTCGCGAGAAGGAACTCGTGCTGGCGTCGCGCAGCCGCATCGCGCGCGTCGGCATCGACGTGACCCCGACCTCCGCGATCGCGATCGAGCGCGGTACGGCGCACTTCGCCGCGCGGTTGGAGATCGCGATCCCCGGCTACGGCGTGGGGAAGTACCTGCACGACGCAGTCGTGCCGGGGTTGCGCATCGGCAGGCTGGTGTTCTGCCCCGAGGAGCGGCGGCTCGATTCCCGCGCGATCCTCGCGGCGCTCGGCGACGGCGCGTTGCAGCTTCCGACGGCGTATTCGATCGACGAGCGGGGGCGATTCACCATCCGCACGCACCGGCGCGTCTACGAGCTCACGCGCCCGCTCACGCGCGACGACGTGTTGACGATTCTTGCGAGCGCCGAAGGTCGCAGCGTGCTCAACCGGATGCAGGTCGCGCGCGACGTCGAGAACGTGGTGATGGAGCCCGGTCAGGGCGTCATCACGTCGTGCTCGATGTTCCTGCATCGGCACTACGTCGTGCTCGACCGCGAGCCGGGCCAACTCGGCAAGCACCTCCAGGCGATCGTGCTGGACCCGGTGCGCACGCGAGGCACGCGCGTCTTCCTCGAGTTCACCAACTGTTCGCAGGAGACGATCGTCAATCCGTCGGTCAGCGCGCGGATCTACGAGGCTCAGGCGATCGAGCCGAGCGTGCGCGCGTTCCCGATCAAGCTCCCGCCGAGCACGCCGGCGGAGGTTCGCCCGCACGCGACTTTCGCTGCGACGCTCGCGCTCTTCGATCGGTTGCAGACCGCCGGCCGCGGGTACTTCGATCGCTTCGTCGCCGTGATCGACGACTGGGACGCGATCGCGCGCGGCGAGGGCCCGCAGAAGATCTGGCACTCGCCGAACGGCAACGGCGACCGGATCGAGAAGCTGCGTGCCACGCGCGATTACTCGCACGATCCGCTGCCGATCTTCGGCACGAGCGTGCTCGCGGAACTCCCCGCAGGCGCGCAGTCGACGGTGTTGCTCGGCTTCTTCCCGAACCTCATCGAGCACGTCGAACTGTGCAAGGCGGCGATGGATCGCCGCATCGCGCGGATCGTCTTCCGCCGCGCGAGCTTCGAGCACGGACCGTTCCTGAGCGCGAAGGACCAGGCGCGACTCGCCGACTACGCGGCGCTCGGCGTGGAGGTGTTCTGGTGCAACGAGGACTGGGGCCACCTCGCGGTGCACACCTTCCGGGGCCTGCGCGGCTACTTCCTCGAGCCGCACGTCGAGGCGCGGTTCCAGAACGCGCTCATCATCGCGATCTACGGGTCCGCGCGACCGCTGACCGACGTCGATGACAAGAAACTGCGCGAACTGCTGACCGGGCTGAAGGGGCTCTTCGGCGACAACCTCGCGATCCTCACCGGCGGCGGTCCCGGCGCGATGCAACAGGCGAGCGTGATCGCGCACGATCTCGACTTGCTCGTCGGCGCGAACTACATCGAAACGGTCGACCAGGCGACCAACAAGGACGCCGACTTCTATCAGTGCTTCCAGGACAGCAGCCGCCACAACCGGCAGCGCTGGTTCGAGATCGCCAGCTTCCAGATCTTCTGCACGGGCGGCCTCGGCACGCTCGAGGAGGTCGGCATGACGATGACGGACATGAAGCTCGGCGTCATCGAGATGTCGCCGGTGGTGTTCTTCGGTCAACACGGCGACGACCCGTACTGGGAGCCGCTGCGCCGGCAGTTCCGCGTGATGGTGAAGGACCGGCGTGCGCCCGACTGGCTCGACAAGCACGTGATGATGACGGACGACCCGCACGCGGTGCCGCCGTTCTACAAGCGGATCCTCGAGCTGGGCTGAGGTCGCGCGCTTGCGCGGCGGACGGGGGTCCGCGACGCTGCGGCCGCGGTGCGCAAGCCGACGATCACCTACTGCGGCAACGTCCATCCCGCGGCCACGCTCGACGAGTGGCTCGGCGTCCTCGCCGGTCCGTCCGCACGGGTCGCGCGCGCGAGCCGTGAGCCCGGCGCGGTGTTCCCGCTCGGCGTGTGGTGGACCGCGGCGACCGCCGCGACGCTCGCCCGCGACGCTTCGGCGCGCGAGCGCGTCCGCGCAGCGCTGGAGCGCGAGCGACTGCGCATCGCGACGTTGAACGTGTTCCCGTACGGCGGCTTCCACGATGCGGTGGTGAAGGCCGCGGTCTATCGACCGGACTGGGCCGACGATCGTCGGCTCCGCTTCACGCTCGACGCCGCGCGTGCGGTCGCGGCCTTCGCGAAGCCGGGCGACTGCATCCCGCTGTCCACGCTGCCGCTGGGCTTCGGCGCGGGAGACCTCGGAGTGATGGCGGAACAACTGCGCGTCGTGGGGCGCGAACTTGCGCGGCTCGAGGCCGAGACCGGGGTCCGTTGCGTGCTCGCGCTCGAGCCCGAGCCGGATTGCCTGCTCGAGCGCGTCAGCGAGGCAGCCGGCTTCCTCGACCTGCGCGTGATGACCGGTCGCGACGACGAAGCGCTGCTGCGGCGTCACCTCGGTGTGTGCGTCGACCTCTGCCACCTGGCGGTCGTGGGTGAGGACGCGGCCGAGGCCTTCGAGGCGCTGGATGCGCACGGCGTCGAACCGGCCAAGGTCCAGGTCTCGAGTTGCCTCGAACTCCGCGACGGGCGCGAACTCGACCGTCTGCTCGCCTTCGACGAGCCGCGCTACCTGCACCAGACCGTCGCCGACTCCGGTCGCCTGCGCGCGCTCGACCTCGACGAGGTGCGCGAGCGTCGCGACGAATTCGCGACGGCGCGCCGCATCCGCACGCACTTCCATGTGCCGGTGTTCTGGGACGACCCAGGCGTGCTCGGGTCGACGCAGGCGGAGCTGCGCTGCGCCCTGCGCGTGCTGCCGGCGGACCTCGCGCTGCTCGAAGTCGAGACCTATACGTGGTCGGTGCTCGGGCGGCAGTGGACCGAGGGCGATGACTTCGTCGCGGGGATCGTCCGCGAACTCGCGTGGCTGAGAGAGGAGTCCGGCAGCTTGCCCTGACCGATCCGTCGTCCGCTCCGTATCCTGCCGCGTTCCGAACGACCGCCGATGATCGAGATCCGAGGACTGCGCAAGGAGTACCGCCGCGGCGCCGAGACCGTGCTCGCGTGTTCGGTCCGCGACCTGGTCGTCACCGACGGCGAGCAGATCGCACTGATGGGCCGCTCCGGCTGCGGCAAGACCACGCTGCTGAACCTGATCGCGGGGATCCAGCGGCCCACCGGCGGAAGCGTGCGGGTCTGCGGGGTCGACCTGGCGACGCTCGGCCAGGGCGCCCTCGATCGGTTTCGAGCCGAGCACGTCGGGATCGTGTTCCAGACCTTCAATCTCCTGCAGCCGTTCACGGCGCTCGAGAACGTGCTGCTCGGGGCCGTGTTCAGCGGTCGCGCCGACGCGCGCCATCGTGTGCGAGCGCAGGAACTCCTCGAGCGCGTCGGGCTCGGTGATCGCACCGGCCACCGGCCGCGCGAACTCTCCATCGGGCAGCAGCCACGCGTCGCGATGTGTCGCGCGCTGATCCACGAGCCGGACCTGATCCTGGCGGACGAGCCGCTGGGCAACCAGGATCGCGAGACGGGTTCGCGCGTGCTCCAACTCCTCCTCGAGATCGCGCGCGACGAGCATCGCACCGTGGTGATGGTCACCCACGATCCGGAGAGCGCGAAGATGATGCAGCGCTGCGTCGACCTGCAGAGCCTGCGGGAGGCCGCGTGAACGTCGCTTCGATCAGCCTCCGCAATCTGCGCGTGCGCGCGCTCTCGAGCGTCCTGACGGCGGCATCGGTCGCGCTCGGCACGGCGCTGGTGGCGTCGATCTGGTTGCTGCTCGCGCAGGTCGAGGATCGCTACAGGCAGAGCCTCGCGGGCTACGACGCGGTGGTCGGCCCGAAGCAGGGCTCAGCGCTGCAGATCGTGCTGAGCACGGTGCTGAATCTCGACGCGGCGCCTGGAGTGGTGCCGATGAGCGTCTACCGCGAACTGCGCGATGGCCCGCTCAGTCAGAAGTACGGCGTGCGCTATGCGATCCCCCAGGGGCGCGGCGACACCTACGGCGGCTTCCCGGTGATCGGGACGACCGACGAGATGTTCGCTCGGTTCTCGCGTGGCAAAGATGAACAGGGCGAGCCGATCCGACTCGAGTTCGCGCGCGGCAAGGCCTGGCGCTTCGGTCACGACGACCTCGTCGCGTTCGCGGACGAATACGTGGCGCATCGGAATGACCCCGACGCGGAGCACGAACACACGCATGGCGCCGACGAACACGAGCACGCGCACTCCCTGCCCGCGCCGTGGTGCAAGGCGGTCGTCGGCGCGGAGGTCGCCCGCAATCTCGGACTCGACGTCGGCGGCGTCTTCATCCCGGTGCACGGACAGGACGCGCCCGGGGCACATCTGCACGACGAGGCCCAGACGGACGTCGTGGGGGTGCTCGCCGCGACCGGTACGCCGATCGACCGCTCGATCTTCGTTCCGCTGAGCCTCTTCCTCTCGCTCGACGAGCACGATCCTGTCCTGGACGCGACGGGTTCGGGACCGGGCGGCAAGTTGACGACCGATCAGATCCAGTTGTCGGCCATCGTGCTCGACGCCCGTCATCCGCTGGCGGCGAACTGGTTACGGCGGGACTTCCAGACCCGCAGCGACGCTCAAGTCGCGTGGCCGCACATCGAGGTCGCGAAGCTCATGGCACTCGTCGGCAACGTCGCGGACGTGCTTCGCGTCGTCGCCTGGCTCGTCATTGTCGTCGCCGCCGCGGGTGTGCTCGTGGCCCTCTACAACACGATGAACGAGCGGCGGCGGGAGATCGCGATCATGCGTGCGCTCGGCGCCCGCCGGGGCCAGATCCTCGGCATCATCGTGCTCGAAGCCGCTCTCGTGACCGGCTTGGGGGCTGCGCTCGGCGTCGTCCTCTGCCACGCCGCGGCCGCGACGCTGGGCGGCGCGCTCGCGGCGCGCATCAACGTCCCGATCGGGGCGGGCGCCTTCGCGACCGACGAGCTTTGGCTTATCCTCGCCGTCACCGGGCTCGGTGCTCTCGCCGGTCTCCTTCCGGCGATCAAGGGCTCCACGACCGAAGTTGCCGATCACCTCGGACCGATGTCCTGAACGAGTTCGCGATCATGAAGCCGACCCAAGCCGCCGTCGCCCTGCTCCTCCTGCTGTCGACTGCGGTGCCCGGACAGGATCCGGTCCGCACGACCGAACCCAAGCCGGTCCCGCCGAGAGTCGAGACACCGGTCGTCGACCCGGCGAAGCCGGCGCCAGTGAAGCAGGACCCGGCGAAGCAGGACCCCGCGAAACAAGACCCAGCGAAGCCGGAAGCCGGCAAGCCCGCGACGCCGGCCAAGCCGGTGACCGGCGAAGAAGGTGATCCCGAGGAGGACGCCCCGTTGCCTCCCGGCGCGAGCCCGGAGGATCTGCGTGCGATGCGGAGCGCGCAGGAGATGCTGTCGGCGGAGCGCCGCCTGATGGCGCGCATCAAGAAGGGCGAGTTGAAGGGCGTCGACCAGCTCTTGCGCTTCGAGGAGATCGCGTCCTGGCCCTATCAGGACGGATTGAAGGGTTGCCCCGAGGGGGTGCGCAAGTTCGACGCCAAACCCGTCGTGATGATCGGCTTCATGCTCCCGATCGACGAGGTCGAGAACATCAAGGAGTTCCTGCTCGTGCAGTCGCTGTGGGCCTGCTGCTACGGCACGCCGCCGGACATCAACGGGATCGTGCGCGTCGTGATGAAGGGCGACAAGCGCTGCGAGTACCAGTTCGACCCGGTGATGGTGACGGGCAACTTCCGGGTCAAGGAGACCCGTGAAGATGGCTACTGCATCGACATCTACCAGCTCGATGCCGACGCGGTCTCGCTGATCCGCTGAGGGGACGAGCCGTCGCCGCGGGCACGTCGTCCGCGCGGGATCCGGTGCGTGGACCCGGCGCGGGGCGGGCGCAAGTCGGGTGTCCATCCCGGCCGATAGGTCGACCGGGTATGTCCGGCTCCGCTCGTCCGAGGAACGCGTCGCTGACGCTCCGGCTGTGTGCCGTTCTGGCCACGGGCGCGCTCCTGGTCTCGTCGGTCGTGACGCGGGTCGGCGCCGAAGCGGCGCGCGAGCGACAGATCGCGGAACTCCACGGCCGCCAGGAGTCCCTGTGTGCGGCACTCGGGGTGCGCGCCGCATCGTTGCTCGAGCGATCCGATGCGCTGCGACTCACGGTGCTCGCGTCTTCCGCGGCGGATCTCGCCGGAGCGAGGATCCTGATCCTCGATCGTGAGGGCGTCGTCCAGGTCGACACAGGGCAGGCGGAACTCGGCCACCTGCTCCCGCTCGCGACGAGCGACGGACTCGCGTCGCGCCCGCTGGGAACGGATCGCTTCGAAGTGCTCGCCCCTTCGTTGGGCAGCGACGGCTTCGCGGGCGAGGTGCGCGTGCGCTACTCGACGGCGGGCGTACCGCCGGCCGGCTTCCCGTGGAGTCTCTTCGGCCTGGTCTTCCTCTGCAGCGCGACGCTCGTCACGCTCGCCGGTTGGATGGCCCACAGTTGGATGCAGCGTCTCCGCTCGATCGCGGCGCAGGCGAGGCAGATCGCGCGCGGGGAGTTGCCCGGCTCCGGCTCGCGCGGTTTCGAAGCCGGCGCGGTCGCGGAGGTCCGAGACGCGCTCTTCGAACTCTCGCGGGTCGGCGTCGAATCGGCGCGCGTCGCCCGGGACGGCTACCTGAGGCTGGCGCGCGAGGTCGTGCACGCGCTGGAACTCCGCGGCCATGTCCCGGTCGGGCATCCCGAGCGCGTCCGTCGTCACGCGGAGGCGCTGGCGGAGGCCGTCGGGATCGATGTCGGCGTCCGGCAGACGATCGCGGAGGCAGCGCTGGTCCTCGACCTCGGCAAAGCGGGAGTGAGGCCGTCGGCGTTCAAGCGCGATGGCAGGATCGGCGAGCTCGAGTTGGCATCGCTGCGCGAACACCCGGTGCGCGGGGCATCCCTGCTCGGCGCGTTGCCGGAACTCGCCGACGTTGCCGTTGCCGTGAGGCACCATCGCGAGCGATGGGACGGCAGTGGGAACCCGGATGGTCTGCGCGGCGAGCGGATCCCCGTGGCAAGCCGCGTGTTGGCGATCGCCTCGACCTACGACGAGCTGCTGACCGGCGACGGGCAGCGGCCGTCGCTGTCGTGGCCGGCCGCGCTGGACGCGATGCGCGAACAGTGCGGCGCGATCTTCGACCCGCGCCTGGTCCAAGCATTCGAAGAGAGCGTGCGCGCCGATCCCCCGCGACAACGGGTGGCGGCGGTCGTCACCGTGCCCCTCGCAGCCGCAGTCGGCCGCGGTTCGCTGGCGGAGCGCGATGCCGCGGGGTTGGAGGACGAGTTGGAGGCCGCGGACAGCCCGCTCGAAGTCCTCTGGGACGACGAGCCGAAGAGGGAGGATTGAGAGTGCGCGCTGTGCGCGCGCCATGTGCGATCCTCGGCTTGGCGGCCCTCGTCGCCTGCCGGGCACCGAGTCCGATCGAAAAGGCCGCCGACCTCACGGGCGCCGGGGCACTTCCGCGAGCGCTCGCCGTGCTCGATCACATCCCTCCCGGAGCGGAGGATTACGCGGAGGCGCGGAACCTCGCCGAGGCCCTGGAGCGGCGGATCCGGATCGCGCAGAGGCTCGTGCAGGAGGGGTTGGACCTCCGTGCCGAGCGCCGTGACGAGGCGGCCCGGCGGTGCTTCGTTTGGGCGCGTTCGATCTGGCCGGAGGTTCCCGCTGCGGGAGATCTGCTCGTGGCGACGGAAGCGAGGTTGGCAGCGCTGTCCGGCCCGCGTCCGGCTGCCGACGGCAGGACCGGGACCGTCCAGCGCACACGGACGGTGCTGCCCTGGTTCGACGGAGCGCGTCCGGCACCCGCCGGGGAGACCGAGACCCGCGACGAGACCGGGGCGAAACTCGTCGATCGCGCGCGGCGCCTGCTTCAGGAAGGGCGGGTGGACGCGGTTCTGGTCCTGCTCGAGAAACACCGCGGCGTGACGGCGGATGCGGACGTCGATCGGCTCTGGCGTAGCGCGCTCCGCAACCGGGCGCTTGTCGCCTATTCCCGCGGCGACCTCCAAGCGGCCGCGCAAGCCTGGCGCGGTGTGCTCGACCTCGACCCGGCGGACGGCTTGGCGCGCGTCTACCTCGCCGCGATCCGTGCGGAACTCGGCCGGCGTGAACCCTGATTGCGGTCCTCCCGACCGACTCGCTCAGGTTTCGCTCAGACTCCGCTCAGGTTCCGACTCGCACGCGTCGAGAAAAACGCCGGGGGGTAAACTTCGGGAAAAGGGGAAGAAGGAGAGTCAAGTTTTTACGCCCTTGGCGGCAACCCCCGGCTCACGTTCGCATGCAGCGAGCTCGCGGCGACGAAGCGTCCGCTGTCTCGCCTGAAACCTGATTGTTGAAGAGCACTGAGTCTCTCGCGCGAAGAGCGCGACACGAATCTTTTCGCTCGAGCCGCTCGGCGCGTCCCTCAGGAACGTCCGATTCCCGAACAGTCGAAGCCCTCGCGGGCGGCATCCGTCTCGGGGTCTCTCGGCTCGATTGACGTTACGGACAGTGTAGCTCGCACGGCCAAGATTTCAACCGCGTGCTCTGGGCGATTCCCCGATTCGAGCGATCCGCCCCTGCGAGCGGGGCTTCCGTGTGCCAATGCGGCGGCGGCACCGCGGATGAACGCGTCACGAGATAGTCGGGCCTACCGGAGGCGCGCGAAGCTGGGATCGTCCGGAAACTGGTCACTCGGAACGTCACGCGTGGCCCGGGCGCAACTCCAATCCCGAAGACGTGACCAGCGCGAGCCAGTCGGGAGGAACTCGGGTGACGGAGGTCTCCTCGCGGATCAAACTCGGCCCGCGCACGCGCATCCCGAGGCCGAGTTGGTCGCGGCGCCACTCCACCAGAACCGTCCGGCCGAGCGGGGCGGTCCGCCTTGGCAGGTGCCCGGTGCTCCCGCCGTCGGGAGTCCCCGCAAAGCTCGTCAGCGCCGGTCCCGGCTGATCGGCGCGAGCCCTGAGTTCGACGACCTCCAGGTCTCCGCCGACCGCGTCGAAACCGAAGCGCGTCCGGTGCGCGTCGCGGAACCCGGCTTCGAGGTCGCTTCCCGATCCAACCCACAGTCCGCCGCCCTGCCCCTGGAAACGCAGCCGGACTTCGAGGGCGACTCGCGCTCTCCCGCCGAGGGCCGCCCTCAACCCCGCGCAGAGCTCCTTTCCGCGGGCAACGAGTTCGCGCCCGAGTCGAGGAGAGTACGCGGCGAGGACGGGCTCGATCACCTCGCGGCTCTCGCCGGCGAGCGCGAGCCCGATGGCAGAGAGGGCGCCGGGGGCATGGGGAACCAGGGCGTACGGCATCGAGAGGCGTCCGGCGAGGGCGGCTGCGTGGAGTCCGCCCGCGCCGCCGTACGCCACCAACGGTACTCGGGCCGGGTCGACGGCTCGTTCGCTCGTGATCACGAGGAGTGCGCGCGCCATCGCGGCATCCGCGACCGCGAGTACGCCGTGCGCGGTGTCCTTGGCGCGGAGGCCGAGGCGTCTCGCGAGGCGCTCGATGGCTCGCACCGAGCGATCGGGGTCGATCGGGAGGCCGCCGCCGAGGAGCGTGTCGCATGCGATGTGCCCGAGCGCGACGTGCGCATCGGTCACCGTCGGCTCGAGGGAGTTGCCGTAGCAGGCCGGGCCGGGATCGGCGCCGGCGCTGATCGGTCCCACCCGCAATGCGCCGCCCGAGTCGACCCAGGCGAGACTGCCGCCGCCGCAGCCGACCGTGTGCACGTCGTAACTCGGCAGGGGTAGCGGCAGATCGGCGATCCGGCGGTCGTCGTCGCTCGGGGACTGCTCCCGACCGACGAGTGCGACGTCGGTCGAGGTGCCGCCCATGTCGAGCGCTGCGACCCGCGCTTCCCCGCGCAGGTTTGCGATCCGCGCGGTGGCGATCACGCCGCCCGCCGGCCCCGAGAACATCGCGCGCGCCGGGAACGCGATCGCTTCGTCTTCGCCGAGGATCCCGCCGCTGCTGCGCAACAGTCGAAGCCGTCCCGGTGCGACCGCGGTCACCAGGCGCGCGAGGTAGGCGCCGACGATCGGCTGGATCGCTGCGTTGAGGACCGCCGCGCTGAAGCGTTCGAATTCCCCGGGACGCGGCAGCAGTTCGGCGCTGCACGTGATCGGCACACCGAGTTTGCTCAAGGCCGCCGCGATCGTTCGTTCGTCGTCGAGGTGCGTGTGGGAATGGAGCAGGCCGATCGCGATCGCCTCCACGCGCGCTGCGCGAAGCCGTTTGGCCAGCTCGATGAGAGCGGTTCGCGAGACGCTCCGCTCGAGCGCGCCGTCGGCGCGTCGGCGCGTCGCCACGCAGAACCGCAGATCGCGGGGCACGGGGAACTCCGCGCGACGCGGCTCCAGGTCGTAGAGCCCCGTGCGATCCTGGCGCCCGATCTCCACGAGGTCGGCGAAGCCCTCGTTCGTGACGAACGCCGTGCGTGAGAGTCGACGCGTGAGCACGGCGTTGAGACCGACGGTCGTGCCGTGAACCACGTCGACTTCGCGATCGCCGCGCACGGCTGCCAGTCCGTCGACGACCGCGCGGGACGGATCGTCCGGCGTCGACGGCAGCTTGTGGATCGTCAGTCGGCCGCGATCGATCACCGCGACGTCCGTGAACGTGCCGCCGGTGTCGATGCCGACGCGCAGCGGACGACGGGACGGGGACTTGGACGGGACCAAGGGTCGCGGAGGATAGCGACGTGGCCGCCGTGCCCGTAGGCCGGAGGATCGTCGCATCCGCGACGACGCTTGCCTGCTGGTCGACGCCAGGACTCCGGTGTGTTGCGCACGCGCGCGGCATGTCGTTCGATGCGCGCCGCGACCAGTTCATGGCGATCGTTCTCGCGATCTTCTGCGCCTGGATCCTCGGCGGCGTCCCCTTCGGGCTCGTCCTCGTGCGGGTCTTCCGCGGCGTCGACATCCGCACGATCGGTTCGGGGAACGTCGGCGCGACCAACGCCTCGCGCGCCTTCGGCAGGGCGCGCATCCCGTTCTTCCTGCTCTTCTACGGGTTGGACTTCCTCAAGGGCTTCGTTCCCGCGCAGTGGTTCCCGGCGTGGTTCGGGCTCGACGCCGGCGTCGGCTCCGCGGTCGGCGTCGGCGCCGCCGCGATCCTCGGCCACTGTTTCTCGCCGTTCCTGCGGCTGCGCGGGGGCAAGGGCGTGGCGACGACGACCGGCGTGTTCGCGGCGCTCGAGCCGCTGGCGCTGGGAATCGCGCTGCTGGTGTTCTTCGCCGCGCTGGGCGTCACGCGGCGCGTCTTCGCGGGGAGTCTCGCGCTCGGCGTCGCGCTCGCGGTCGCGGTGATCGCGCGCGAACCGTCGACGGCGTTCGCCGAGCGTGTCGCCGTGACGTTGCTGGCGCTCTCCGCCGCAGCGTTCCTCGTCTGGACGCATCGCGGCAACCTTGCAAAGCTCCGTCGCGAGCGCGCGGGACGATCGGTCGCATGAAGGTCGCCGTACTCGGCAACGGCGGCTTCGGCACCGCGCTCGCGATCGCGACGCGACGCATGGGTCACGACGTGGCGCTCTGGGGTCACGACGTCGCCTATACCGCGTCGATCGCCACGACCCGGCGCAATCCGCGCTACCTGCCGGGCGTCGAGGTCCAAGCCGACGTGCTCGTGACCACCGACGCGCGTCACGTGCTCGCCGGCGCCGACTTCGTCCTGGTCGCCGTGCCCACCCAGTACGTGCGTGGGGTTCTCGTTCCGGTGCGCGACCTCCTGCCACGCGATGCGCCGCTCGTCTCGCTGGCCAAGGGCCTCGAGCAGTCGACGTCGCTGCGCCCGAGTCAGGTGCTCGCCGACGTCGCTCCCGGCCGGCCGATCCTCGCGATGAGCGGACCGAGTCACGCCGAAGAAGTCGCGCGCGGCATGCCCGCGCTCGTCGTCCTCGCCGGAGCGACCCCCGAACTGCGGCGCGACCTCCAGCGTGCGCTCTCCGATCAGCACCTGCGCGTCTACCGCAACGACGACCTGCTCGGCGTCGAACTCTGCGGTGCCTTGAAGAACGTCATCGCCGTGGCTGCGGGCATCGCGGAAGGGTTGGGACTCGGCGACAACGCGCGCGCCGCGATCCTCGCGCGCGGGCTCGCGGAGATGGTGCGCTACGGGCAGGCCGAGGGTGCCAGGCCCGAGACCTTCTACGGCCTGGCCGGCGTCGGCGACCTCGCCGCGACCGCGTTCAGTCCTCACGGGCGCAACCGGGCGCTCGGCGAGCGGATCGGGCGCGGCGAGACGCTCCAGAGCATCCTGGCCAGCACCCAGAAAGTCGCTGAGGGAGTGTTCACCGCGCGCGTCGTCCAGCGACGAGCCGGCGAACTCCGGATCGAGATGCCGCTCTGCGACGCCGTCTCCCGTGTGCTCTTCGAGGGCCTCGCACCGGCGATCGCCGTGCGCGAGTTGATGGAGCGCGATCGGAAGCGCGAAGTCGATTGACCTCTCGGGCTTCCCTGGCACGACCACGGGCGCCGCGCAATCATCCTGCGCCATGCGTTCCGCACGTCGCGCCGCGATCGCCTCGGTCGCCCTCGCAGTCGCCTCCCCCGCGCAAGAGCAGCGCGAACTCCGGTTGGTGGACTGCTTCGCGCTCGACAGCGCACTGGTGCCGGAACATGCCGAGCCGATCGCGTGGATCGACGCCGAGCGGTTGCTGATCTTCGCCGAGACCGAGCGCGACGGGCGGCGCGTCAAGACGTTCTTCGCGCAGCACGCGCGCGATCCCCAGGAACGTGCCCCGTTCGTCGACGCGGGCTGGCTCGACACGCTCGCCGCGTTGCCCGGGTTGCGCCGCGACGACCTGGCGCAAGCGCTCGACGAACCCGATGACTTCGTCTGGGCGAAGGACTGGCGTGGCTTCGTCGTCGACGTGTACGACGACCTGTTCTGGTACGACCGGGTGCACGACGTCGCCCGACGGCTCACGCGTTCGGTCGTCGACGAGGTCGGCACCCAGGTCTCGCCCGACGGCACACTGGTCGCGTTCGTCGCCGGTCACGACCTCGCCGTCGTTTCCGTCGACGGCGGCGACGTCCTCGAGCTGACTTCGGGCGGCAGCGAAGAGCTGTTGCACGGCCGACTCGACTGGGTCTACCAGGAGGAGCTCTACGGTCGCGGCAACTTCCAGGGCTTCTGGTGGTCACCCGACTCGACCCGCATCGCGCTCCTGAGGCTCGACCAGCGCCCGGTGTCGCGCATCGCGATCCCCGACGACCGGCCGGGCGGCGCCCTGCACGAGGAGATCCGGTACCCGCGCGCAGGCGAAGCGAACCCGATCGTCGATCTCGGCGTGGTCGATGTCGCCGGCGGCGGTGTTCGCTGGTTCGATCTCGCGGCGTGGCAACACGACGACCCGCTCGTCGTGCGCGTCACGTGGCATCCGAGCGGAAAGGAACTGTTCTTCCAGGTGCAGGATCGCGAGCAGCGTTGGCTCGAGATGGTCGCCGGCGACTCCGCGACCGCCGCGATGCGCACCGTGTTCCGCGAGGACAGCCCGTGTTGGGTCGAGGCTTCGTCGGAGCCGGTGTGGCTCCGCGGCGGTGAGGAGTTCCTCTGGCGTAGCGAGCGCGACGGTTTCGCGCACCTCTACCGCTACAAGGCGGACGGTGCATTGGTCGGTCGCCTCACCGGCGGCGAGTTCGAAGTCGACGAAGTGTTGGGCGTCGACGAGTCGGCGGGTGCGGTGTGGTACCACGGCGACGGCGGCGTATGGCGCGACCAGCAGTTGTTCCGGGTCGGCCTCGCCGGCGGCGACGCGGTACGCGTGACGCGCGAGGACGGCTGGCACGAGGCAAAGCTCGCGCCCGACCACCGGTCGTTCGTCGACGAATGGTCGCGCATCGACGAACCGCCGACGACGACCGTGCGCGGCGCCGACGGCGCCGTCCTCAGCACGATCGCGAAGGGCCGGAAGGAACTGCTCGAGTCGTTCCGGTTGTCGAAGACGCGCTTCGTGCAGATCCCCGCGCGCGACGGCGCCGCGCTCGAAGCGATGATCGTCGAGCCCCGGGACTTCGACCCGCGCCAGCGGCATCCGGTGCTGCTGCACCAGTACTCCGGGCCGCACACACCGCGCGTGCTGGACCGCTGGCGGTGGCGCGCCCAGCTCTGGCACCAGCGGATGGCCCAGAAGGGTTGGCTCGTGTTCGTCGTCGACTGTCGCACGGCGGGGGGCAAGGGCCGCGCATCGGCGTGCGCCGGTTATCGCCAGCTCGGTCGTCTCGAACTGCGCGACCACGAGGACGCGCTCGACTGGTTGATCGCACAGGGCTGGGCGGATCCGGCGCGCATCGCGATCTGGGGCTGGAGCTACGGCGGCTACCAGACGCTCTTCGACATGACCCATTCCCAGCGCTTCGCTGCCGGGGTCGCGGTCAATCCCGTCACGGACTGGCGCTTCTACGACACGATCTACACCGAGCGCTACATGGCGACGCCGCAGTCGAACGTGGCGGGCTACGCGGCGAGCAGCGTGATCGAAGCCGCGGGCCAGCTCCACGGAGAGGTCCTGCTCGTCGCGTCCACGATGGACGACAACGTGCACATGAAGAACAGCCTCGAACTCGCGTGGGCGTTGCAGCAGGCTGGCAAGCCGTTTCGCTTCATGCCGTATCCGCGCGTGCGCCACGGGATCGAGGACGTCCGCCAGCAGGTCCACCTCTTCGCGGAGATCGAGTCGTTCCTCGCCGAGAAGGTGCTGCCGCGGCGATGAGCGACGCGATCCTCGTGGGGCCGTTGTGCCGCCTCTTCGCGATCGACGCCGAAACGGCGCGCGAGCGCGTCGCGGGGATCGAGCGGTGGTGGAGCGACGTCGGCGCAGCGTTGTCCGGCCGCGTGCCGGTGAGTCTCCCGTGGATCGAGGACGGTGACCTCGAGCCGCGGCGCATCGGCCTGCCGGAGCGGGGACTCGACGCCGTTCGCTTCGTCGCGGTCCATGCCGCCCGGCCGGAACTCGAACTCCCCGACGCGTTGCCCGACCCGTTGTGGACGGACCCGGACTGGCGCCGCGCCCAGGAGTCGCGGTTCGCGCGTTCGCCGTACGGCCACCTGCTCGCAGCGGAAGCGTGGCTGCCGATCGACTTCGACTTCACGTTCGTCGTGCCGCGACCCGACGGAGCGGACTGGTCGATCGGTTCTTCGTTCGCGCTGCGCGATCAGCTCGGCTTCCTCTCCCAGCGCACCTTCGGTTGCTCCCCTGCGTCGCTCGCCGAAGCGCATCGCCTCGCGGTTCCCCTGCTCGCGACGGCCGGCGCGGCGTTGTTCGCGCTCGGCGGCGCGGTGGCCGCCGCGATCGCTTCGCGCCTGCCGCTCGTCGTTCCGTTCCGCGCTTGATCGTCCGGGCTCTCGCGCGGTGGCGTCGTTAGCCTTCGCGCTCCCTCTCCCGCCCTCGATCCATCACGGAGCAACTCGTGTCGAACAGCGCAACTTCCGCGACGTCAGTCCCGGCCCGGCAAGGTCATCCGCCGGGCCTCTACATGATGTTCTTCGCCGAGCTGTGGGAGCGCTTCTGCTACTACGGCATGAGGGCACTGCTGGCGGTCTACGTCGCGCAGCTCTTCATGGTGGCGAAGGCGGACGCAGCGCTGATCTACGGTGCCTACACCTCCCTCGTGTATGCGGTCGGCATCTTCGGCGGCTACGTCGCCGACAAGGTGCTGGGCTACCGACGGAGCATCCTGCTCGGCGGCCTGATCATGGCGGCGGGCTGCTTCACGCTGACGCTCAAGGACACGAACGCGTTTCTCTGGGGACTCTCGCTGATCGTCGTCGGCAACGGCCTCTTCAAGCCGAACATCAGCACGCTCGTCGGCAAGCTCTACGCACCCGGCGATCCGCGGCGGGACGGTGGCTTCACGATCTTCTACATGGGGATCAACATCGGCGCGCTGATCGCGCCACTGCTCTGCACGGCAGTGTCGAACTGGTTCCCGATCGAAGTGACGCCTGCGGAACTGCCGCCCGGATTCACGCCGGATCCGGAGCAGATCCTGCCGTCGGGGATGATCCTGCTGCCCGACTATCGCTGGGGATTCGGCATGGCGGGGGCCGGCATGCTGCTCGGTCTCGTCACCTTCCTGCTCTTCAGGCGCACGCTCGGCGACAAGGGTCTTGTGCCAGCGAACCGGACGAGTCCCGTCTGGTTCTGCGCCGTGCTTGCCGGCTGTGCGGCCGCGACGCCCGGCGTCTACTTCCTGCTCGCGCGCGACGACATCGCGACCAAGCTCCTGCTGGTCCTGGCGGGCGGCATGGTGTCCTGGTTCGTCACCCTCGGCATCAAGCTGATCCGCGCCGGCGATCGCGCCGGGGGACAACGGCTCTTCGCGTTCATCCTCCTCCTGGCCGCGAATGCGCTGTTCTGGGCGTCGTTCGAGCAGGCCGGCAACTCGCTCAACTTCTTCGCGCGCGACCACGTGTCGAACCCCGGGTGGTGGAAGTTCACGTACTTCCAGTCGGTGAACTCGGGCTTCATCGTCCTCCTCGGTCCGGTCTTCGCGGTGCTCTGGGTGGTCCTCTCGCGCATCGGCCGGAATCCGTCGATCCCTGCCAAGTTCGGCCTCGCGCTCGTGCAGGTCGGCCTCGGCTTCCTGATCTGCAACTGGGCGATCACGATGGCCGGCCCGGACTTCCGCACACCGTTCGTGATGCTCTTCCTCGTCTACTTCATCCACACGACGGGTGAGCTCTGCATCTCGCCGGTCGGTCTGTCGATGGTGACGAAGCTCGCGCCGGCGCACATGACCGGAGTCGCGATGGGCGCGTGGTTCCTGTCGATCGCCTGCGGCAACAACCTCGCGGGCATCCTGTCGTCGCAGGCGGTCGGTGCACTCGAGAAGGGCGAGGTCACGGGAGCAAGCGCGCTGGCTGCATACACCACGACGTACACGTCGATTGCGTGGTTCGCGATCGGCGCCGGCGCGCTGTACTTCCTCCTGAGCAAGCCGATGAACAAGCTGATGCACGGCATCAAGTGACCTCCCGCGTCACATCGGCGGCTTGCGCTTGCGCGCGATTCTCGGCGAGTCGGCGTCGGTGACCCGACCCCGCGCGCGAAGCGCCTCGCGCAGGATCCACTCGATCTGGCCGTTGAGGCTGCGCATCTCCTGCTCGGCCCAGCCGCGGAGTTGCTCGAGCAGCTCCGCGGGGACGCGGAGCAGGAAGCCCTTCTTGTCGTCGCTCACGGGATCGCCCGCCGCACGGGTCAGGGATACATGCTGCCCGCGTTGACGATCGGCTGGCTGCCGCGCTCGCTGCAGAGGACGACCATCAGGTTCTGCACCATGGCGGCCTTGCGCTCTTCGTCGAGCTGGACGACGCCGCGCTGACTCAGCCGCTCCAGCGCCATTTCGACCATGCCGACGGCGCCGTCGACGATCTTCGTGCGCGCCGCGATGATCGCCTGCGCCTGTTGGCGCTGCAGCATCGCGCCCGCGATCTCGGGGGCGTAGGCGAGGTGCGCGAGGCGGGCTTCGAGGACCTCGATCCCGGCCATCGACAGGCGCTCGGTGAGTTCGTGCATGAGTTCTTTCGCGACGACGTCCGCGCTGCCCCGCAGCGACGTCACGCCCGGATGGTCTTCGGTCGCGTCGTACGGGTGGTTCGCGGCGAGCGTGCGGAGCGCGGACTCGGTCTGCACCTCGACGTACGACTCGAAGTTCTCGACGTCGAACGTCGCCTGTGCCGTGTCGCGCACGCGCCACACGACCACCGCTCCGATCTCGATCGGGTTGCCGGTCTGGTCGTTCACCTTCAGCTTCTCGCTGTTGAAGTTGTGTGCGCGCTGGGAGACGTGCTTGCGGATCGTGAACGGGTTGACCCAGTACAGGCCGGGTTCGCGGATCGAGCCGCGGTAGTTCCCGAACAACAGCACGACCTTGCTCTGGTTCGGGTTCACGAGCGTCAGTCCGCGCAGCACGAGGAGCGAGGCGAGAAGCGCGAGCAGGCCGAGGATGCCGAAGACCGGCGCCCCGTCACGGACGTTGCCGGCGACGATGAAGGAACCGATCGCGGCGGGCACGAGCGCGAGGCCGAGGAGCAGCATCGGGACGCCCGGTCGCGGATCGCGGTAGGCGATTTCCTTGGAGTGGGTCTGGTTCATGGCGCGTTCGAGGTTGGGTATCGGATTGATATCATCTCGATAGCTAGCCGTCCAGCCGATATTCACACCACGCCGTCGCCGTCGTCCGCCATCACGCCGTCGGGCAGCGCGGCGAGGAACGCCCGGCCGTAGCCCTTCGTCCGCGCGCGCGGGTCGAGGACGACGACCTCGCCGCGATCGTCGGCGCGGCGCACGAGGCGCCCGAAACCCTGGCGGAAGCGCAGCACCGCCTCCGGCAGCGAGTGCTCGGTGAACGGATCTCCGCCCCGCGCCTCGATCGCCCGGAGGCGGGCGCGCGTCAACGGGTGGTCCGGCTGCGCGAACGGCAGGCGGGTGACGATCACCAGCGTCAGGGCTTCGCCCGGGACGTCGATCCCTTCCCAGAGCGACTCGGTCCCGACGAACACCGACGTCGGTTCGGCCAGCTTGCGGCGAAGCAGGTCGCGGATCGGGGCGTCGCCCTGGACGAGCAGTGCGATGCCCGCGTCGGCGAGCGGGGCCGCGAGCTCGTCGCGGATCGCGCGGACGAAACTCCACGACGTGCACAGCACGAGGGCTCGCCCGCCGTTGCGCAGCACGCGCTCGCGCACTTCGTCCCGGCAGCGGCGGAGGAATGCGTCCGGTTCGCGCGCCGGGTCCGGCATCGCGTCGGGGATGCGCACCCGCACGTTGCGGCGGTAGTCGAACGGGGAGCCGAGACGCATCGCGTCCGCGCGCTCACCGACGCCGAGCCGGTCGCGCAGCCAGGTGAGCTGCGGGTCGTCGCCGGGTTCGAGCGTCGCGCTCACGAGCACGGCCGAGCGTGGTGCAGCGAACACGTGACGCGCGAGCGCCGCTCCGACCTCGAGCGGAGCGGCGTGGAGCGAAGCACCGCGCGCGTCGACCTCGATCCAACGGACCGTCTCGGCGCTGCATGGTCCGCGCAACGCGGCCATCGCCGCACCGAGGCCCTGCAGCGATCGAGCGCGCGCCTGGAGTTCCGTCCGCAGGTCGACCTCGGTGAACTTCGCGGCGGCCGCATGCAACTCGGCGGCGAACTCGACCAGCGGAGCGGACACCGGGTCCTCGAGCACGTCGTCGGCCTCGAGCGCGAGCTGACGACCCCGTCCCGCGCCTGCGCGTTCGGCGCGCGCATGCAGCATCGCGAAGAACGCTTCGGCGGCCGTGCGGGTGTCGTCCAGAAGCACCGCGGCACGGGACGAACCGGCGCGCTCGATCAAGCCCGCGCGGGAACGGCGCGGGCGCAGTCGTCGGAGCTGCCAGAGCACCGTGCCGAGCGAGAGCCGGGCGCCGAGCGCCTCGGTCGCGACGCGTTCGAGATGGTGCGCCTCGTCGAAGACGACGACGCGGTGTTCGGGGAGGAAGCGCGCTCCCGCCATGCGCAGGGCCACGTCGGCGCAGTACAGCGCGTGGTTCACGACGATCAGTTGCGCCGAGTCGAGCCGGCGCCGCGCGCGCTGGTAGGGGCACGCGTCGTAGTGCGGGCAGGCCTTGTAGAGGCAGTTGCCCTGCTCGGCGCGCACTTCCTCCCAGACCTCGTCGTCGACCGGTTCGGTCAGTTCGAAGCGCAAGCCGCCGTGCGACTGTCGCGCCCATTCGACGACGCGATCGAGCTGGGCTTCGCGCGAGCGGTCGTCGAACAGGCTGCGCCGTTCACGCTCCGCGAGGTGCATGCGGCGCAGGCACACGTAGTGGCTGCGTCCGACGGCCGTCACGGACGACCACTCGAGCGGCAGCACTGCGTGGAGGAAGGGCAGGTCCTTCTGCTCGAGCTGTTCCTGCAGCGCGATGGTGCGCGTCGACACGACGACGGGACCGTCGCCTTGGTGCGCGAGTGCGTGGAGGACGATCGGGACGAGGTACGCGAACGACTTGCCCACGCCCGTCCCGGCTTCGGCGAGAAGGTGACGTTGTTCGGCGAGGGCGCGCGAGCTGCTGCGGGCGGGGCTCCCAGCCGGTCACGCGCCGGCGCACGCAGCCGTGCTCGCCGAGCACGTCGTCGATCGACGGTTCGTCGGTCACGCGCGGAAGTCGCTCGCGAGGACGAGGCGGTGCCGCCGTGGGCGCGCGGGATCGTGGACGACGCGGACCGAGCCGGGGTCGTCGCGCAGGCGCCCCGCGAACGACTTGCCCGCGGGCACCGCGATCACGTGGGCATGGAACGCGCCGCGTTCGTCGCGGAAGCGGTAGCGCCAGCGTTCGCGCCTAGCAGCCGGCGTGCGTTCGAGGAACTCGACCGGCGCTTCGCGACCCCCGACGAGAAGCGCGCGCCGGTGCGCGTGGTCGCGGAGCGCGAGCATCAGGATCAAGAGGCAGGGCAACACGCCGAACGCGACGAAGCGGGACAGCGCCGGCTCGAACGGGTTGCGTCGCGTGCCGCGCACCCGCGCCACGGTCGGATCGGCCGGCGTGAACTCGACCACCACCGCCTCGCCGGTGCCTGGTGCCTCGGCGTGCGTCGCGAACGACCGGCCGCGGCGCGGTTCACCGGTCGGGTCGGTGAAGTCGAACTCGACGGAGACGACCGGTGCGAGGAAGCGCGGCGTGAAGGTCGCGGTGGTCACGACTCGGCCGGTCGCGTTGGCGCGCTCCGCGAAGAGGGCGTCGTCCTCCTGCCCGAACACGTCGATGCCTTCGAGGTGCAGTGCGATCACCGCGACCAACGGCAGCAGCAACGCGGCGACGACCAGCGCAAGCGCGTGGCCCGGCAAGCGCGCGACGGCCGCGAAAGTCGGGCGGCGAGGCGCCGTCGGCAGCAGCAGGGGACTCATGCGTGCGATGCGATCGCCGTCATCGGTCGCAGGCCCGACACCGACCTCGCACACGGCGAAGCGCAGACCGGGTCTCGTGGGACTTCTCGGACATCGCGCGCGGATCCTAACCCGTGCCGCGGGCCCAGCACCGCGCGCTGCGCGCTGGTCGATGCCACTCGACTCGTGCTCGGGTTCCCGGAAGTCTGACCGCTCGTCGCTGCCGCGCACCGTGCGTAGACTGCCCGCCCCTCATGTCGGGCCCCGACCCAACGATGCGCAGCCTCCCGATCCTCTCTCTGGCCTTCGTGTTCCTCGTCGCCGGCGTCCGCGCGCAGGACGATCCGTACGCCAAGGACGAACAGGCGCTCGCGAAGAGCGCCGCGACGAAGCTGATCACCTACGCGAAGCTCGCCGAGCGCAACAAGGTGTTCTCGCGCGCGAAGGAGGCCTACGAGCTCGTCGTGCGGAACTACGAGCCGGAGAACCTCGTCGCCCTGCGCGCCCTCGGCTACCAGAAGGAGGGCGGTGAATGGAAGGCGCCGAAGGAGGGGAAGCGCTGGCCCGACGACGCCAACGACGAGAAGCGCTTCGAGGTCATCGGCGAGTGGCGGCGCTTCGCGGAAGCCGTCTGCCGGCTCCACCGCGAACTCGGGCTCAAGATGCTGAAGGACGTCCCGGGCCGGGCCGTCGGACATTTCGAGATGGCGCTGTACTACAACCCGCACGACGTCGACTCGCACAAGGCGCTCGAGCACGGCGAGTGGGAGGGTTTCTGGGGCACGCCCGAAGAGATCGCCTTCGTCCAACGCATGCGCGAGCTCGAGCAGAAGGCCGCGGAGCTGTCGAAGGCCGAATACCCTTTCGAGGTCGTCGCCGAGATCCCGAAGGAACTCAAGGCGATGTTGGCCGAGGACGGCGAAATCGAGTTCTACGGAGCCAAGAGCGACAGCTTCACGGTCTTCACGCGCGGCACACAACAGAACGCCATCGACTGCGTGATGTGGGCCGAACGTGCTTGCGACTTCCTCGAATTCTGCATGCCGGAGGCGAAGCGCAGGTCCGTCGACATCCGCAAGCACTTCAAGCGCGTGCTCAACTGGTACGCGTTCATCTGGACCAACGCGGAGCAGAAGGCCTTCATCCGGCTCAATCCGCACGTCAACGGGACCGAGAACTTCGTCAACGTTGCGTGGCACGAGAACGGCAGGCTCTGCGAGGTGACGCGCGCGCTCACGCCGGTGGCGATGCACGATCACCTCGTCGCGAGCGTGTTCCACATGCTCGGCGGCAACGGCCCCACCAACGAGGGCCTGATGCACGCGGCGACCTGGTATCTGCGAGCCACCGCCATCACGCGCCACGGCGCGATCGGGACCGAGACGACCACCGGGGATCGTCGTGAGCTCCCCGACTCGGCGACCTGGTGGATGCGCGAAGTGCGAGACCAGGCGATCGGCAGCACGGACTTCCCGCTCAACGGCGTGCCGCGCGTGCAGTTCTCGAGCTTCAACCCGAGCGCGCGCATCAAGACCTGGAGCTTCTCGGTGTGGTTGCTGGCCCGCTACCCGGGCAAGTGGATGGACCTGCTCTCGGCTCTGCCGGACGAGTCGAAGCGGCCTTTCCCTGAGGTCGTCGACGAGGTCTACCAGAAGGTGTTCGATCGCCCGCGCGAGGAGATCGAAGCGGAGTGGCGCGGGTGGGCGGCGGGTCGATCCCTCGTCGCCGAGTTCACGGGCTACGGGCCGCCGCTGCTTCCGGAGAAGCCGAACGACGACCAGATCAAGGGCCTGATGCGCCTGAACGAGTTCCGCGACCTGCTCGACCTGCCCGACTGCGAGATCGACCTCGAGTCGACCGTCGCGTGCCGTGATCACGCGCTCTTCCTCCTGCAGAACCCGGATCACTGGCAGTGGCCCGAGGCGCACGAGGAGGACCCGGCGAAGGCCGGCTTCACGGTGCGCGGCATGCGAGCCGGACTGAACTCGGTGATCGTCATCAGCCCGAGCGGCGGGCACATCGATCCCGCCGACAGCCTCGACGGGTGGATCGGCACCGTCTACCACCGCTTCCCGTTGCTCGAGCCGAACATCAAGCGCATCGGCTTCGCCGCCGAAGGTGCGGTCGTCGTCCTCGACATGGGTTCGCTCGAAGAAGCGGTCGATCCCGAGTCCGCCGAAAAGTTCAAGTGGGTGCAGTGGCCGCCCGACGGCATGGAAGGCGTGCCGCTCTCGTTCCACGCCAACGAGTACCCCGACCCGATGGCCGACACGAAGGAGGGCAAGGCGGAGAAGGACCCCGAGCGCCTCCAACAGGAGGCCGGCTATCCGGTGAGCATGCAGTTCGGCCGCGGCGTCGCGAACCAACTCGACGACGCGAGCATGGTGCTGTTCCGCTGCAAGCGGCGTGGCCGCGAGTACGAGCGAGACGAAGTCGTTCCGACCTGGCTCCACACGCCGAAGTCGCCCTTGCTCAAGCGCATGGAGAACCCGAGCGTCGTCTTCGTCATCCCCAAGCAGACGCTCGAAGCGAACACGACCTACGAGGTCGTGGCGACGCTCAAGACGCCGCGCGGTGACCAGGAGGAGAAGTGGCACTTCACCACCGGCAGCTCGCGCCGCGGGCACGGCAAGCTCAAGGTTCCGGAGCGCAAGCAGCCGAAGCAGCCGGAGCCGAAGCCGTCCGAGCCGAAGAAGGGGTGACGCGCGCCGTCGCGAGCACGACCCAGCCCGCGATCATGAGCGTGCCCCCGATCGGTGTGACGGCGCCGAGCCACCGTGCGCCGCTGAGCACCAGCACGAACAGCGTGCCGGAGAACAGCGCCGCGCCGATCGCGAGCAGCGTCGACGCGACCGCGATGCGGCGGCCCTCGCGCGGCAGCGCGGCGATCGCGACGAGCGCCAGCGCGTGGAACATCAGGTAGCGCACGGCGAGTTCCCAGGTCTCGAGATCGCCCGGTGTGAGTCGGTCGCGCAAGGCATGGGCGCCGAACGCGCCGGTGGCCACCGCGATTGCGGCGCCGGCCGCGCCGCAGCGGAACGAATGGGTGCGGTTCATCTGCGTGCGGTTCACCTGGGTCCGGTTCATCGGCGTAGAGTCGGAAAGATCGGCGCGAGCGCGTCGACCGCGATCTGCCAGCGGACGCGATGCGCGGCGTGGACGATCGCGGCTGACGCGTCAGGCTCGAGCAGTTCGAGCCCGAGGTCGGGTGCGAGTTCCTGCCGGCACGCGGCGATCGACAGGGTCGCCGCACCGCGCGCGCGTCGATGGGTCCAGGCCGCTTGCACCGCGGCGCCGACCGCGGCGGCGTCGGCGTGGACGCCGGTGCGCGTCGGCACGCCGCTCGTCGTCGCGACGAGACGGCACCACGTCGCGGACCGGCTGCCGCCGCCGGTGAGCCGCAGTTCGCGCAGCGGCAGGCCGAGCGCGCGCAGCCGATCGAGCAGCCGGACGAGCGCGTAGGTCGCACCCTCCATCGCGGCGCGCAGCAGGTGGCGCGGCGTCGAGTTCCGCGGGGTGAGGCCGAGGAACGCACCGGTCGCCGCGGGGAGGTCGGGACTGCGCTCGCCGGTGAAGAACGGCAGGCAGAGCACGCCGTCCGCGCCGTCCGTGCACGCGTTCACGGCGTCCTCGAACGCCGTCAGATCGTGACCGAAGAGGGCGCGCGCCGTCTCGGTGGCGACGGTCGCGTTCATCGTGCAGCCGAGCGGGAGCCAGCCGCCGGTGCTGTCGCAGAACGGCGCGAGTTCGCCGGCGGGGTCGCAGATCGGGCGCGGCGAGGACGCGAAGACCGTCCCCGACGTGCCGAGGCTCATCACCGCCACGCCGTCCTCGACGGCGCCCGCTCCGATCGCGGCCATCATGTTGTCGCCGCCGCCGAGGGCGACGAGCGTGCCCCGCGGCAGACCGAGTTCGTCCGCGACGGCGTCACGAAGCGCTCCGCATGGCGTGCCGGCTTCGCGCAGACGCGCGAGGAGTCCCATTGCGCCGGGTGCCGTGGCGGCGCACGCCGCGTCGTCGTAGCGCCGCGCACGGACGTCGAACAAGCCGGTCCCCGAGGCATCGCCCGCTTCCGCGACGCGCTCGCCGGTGAGCCACCAGTTCACGTAGTCGTGCGGCAGGAACACCTGCGCGACGCGGTCGAAGGTCGCGCGCTCGTGGCGGAAGAGCCAGCGCAACTTCCCGGCGGTGAATCCCGGCGGCAGCGCAGCCAGACCGGTGCGCGCGAACGACCCGGCCGCGCCCCCGAGTGCGGCGAGGATCTCCCCGCACTCCGTCGCGCAGCGCACGTCGTTCCAGAGCATCGCGGGGCGCAACACGCGGTCGTCGCGGTCGAGAACGACGAGGCCGTGCTGCTGTCCGGAGACGGCGAGTGCGACCACGCGTCCGATCTCCCGCGGCGAAGTTGCCCGCAGGTCGCCGAGCGCACCGCGCAGGGCGTCGAGCCAGTCGTGGGGGTGTTGTTCGCTGTGGCCGTCGGGCAGACCGCCGATCGTCGACAGCGGACGGCTCGCGCTCGCGATCACGCCGCGACCGGGTTCGAGCAACAGCGTCTTGAGACCCTGCGTGCCGACATCGATGCCGAGGAACGTCGTCATCGGCGCGGATCATCGCGCACGAGCTGCGCGTCGTGCGCGGAGGTTTCTGCTTCCGCGGCCGGGGTCGATGGCTAAGGTTCCGGCCACCGATGGCGCCGCGTCCCGGGTTTGCCGCCCTCGTCACCTTCGTCGTCCCTGGTCTCGGCCATCTCCTGATCGGCCGACCGGTGCGCGGCGTCCTCGCGTTCGCATCCACCGTCGGCCTCTTCGCTCTCGGTTGGAGCCTCCTGCACGATCGCCTCTGGCACCTCTCGGCCGTCCCGCCGACCGGGATGCTGAGGTGGTTCCCGGTCCTGCTCCAACCCGAGTTCGTGAACTTCGGCTGTCTCGAGACCGCCGCGTTCCTCCGCGGTGCGGACACGCCGGAGGCTCTCCGACACGTTCTCCTGCCGCGGCCGGGGGAACACCTGGCGATGCTGGTGAGCGGCGCGTCGGGCTTCGCTGCGGCGTTGTGGGCGGCCGACGCGTCCTGGATCGCGAGCGGTGCGACCGGCGGTCGCGTGGCGCCCTCGGTCGCGTCCGCGATGACCTGGTTGGTTCCCGGATCCGGCCACGTCCTGGCCGGTCAGCGGAGCAAGGGGCTACTGCTCGGCGGAGTCGTCGTGTTGACCTTCGCCCTCGGCCTCGTGTTCGGCGGCGGCCACTCCTGCGACCGCCCGCAGATGCCGTTCTGGTGGGCCGGACAGTCGATCTTCGGCGGCGGCGTCGCATTCGCGGCGCTCGTCACGGCGCCGCGCTCGATGGTGGAGTACCCACCGCTCTTCGACCTCGGCGTGATCCTCTGCACGATCGCGGGGCTGATGAACGCGATGGTGATGACCGACGCCTGGTCCGTGGCCCAGCGCGACGGCGTCGACGGCGCCGAGCCGGCGGAGGCAGGCGCGTGAGGACTCCGCTCGGCCATCTGCTGCTCTTCGTTCCGATCGCGTTCCTCGTGATGATCGTCTACGTCGCACCGCGCGCCGACGACGCGCGCGGCGTGCTCCGCATCGCGGCGCACAAGACGGTGAAGCTCGTCGGCTGGACCGCCGGCATCGTGTTGGCGATGTGGCTGCTCCAGGCGGTGTTCCTGCCCTGACGGCAATGGCCGCGACGATCAGCCGATCGTCGCGGCGAGCAGATCGCCCGGGAGCCGCTGCACGCGGCGTTGCTCGAGCAGATGGAGCAGCGTGGTGAGGAAGCGTCGCGGATCGAGGCCGGCCTCGCGTTGCACGAGGTCGATCGGCCGCGGTCCGCCGGCGAGATGGGTGAGGACCGCGAGTTCATCCGCGCTCGCGAGCAGGCCGGCGCCGTCCGCGCGGCGCAGCGCGACCTCGACGCTGAGCGCGCGCAGCAGGGTCGACGGTTCCACCGCGATCTGCGCGCCCTCCGCGACGAGGTCGTGGCAGCCGCGGCTGCGAGCGCTGGTGTAGGGACCGGGCACCGCGAACACCGGCACGCCGGCGTCGACCGCGTGTCGCGCCGTGTGCAAGGCGCCGGATCGCAGGCCGGCTTCGACGACGAGCACCGCTTCGACGGCGCAAGCGAGGATGCGGTTGCGTCGCGGGAAGTGGCCGCGCTGCGGCCGGAGCCCCGGTGGCGATTCGCTGAGGACCGTGCCGCCCGCGGCGACGATCCGGTGCGCGAGTCCGCAATGGCCGGCGGGCTGGATCTCGTCTAGACCGCCGGCGACGACCGCCACAGTCGGTGTGCCGGCCGTGAGTGCAGCCTCGTGCGCCGCGGCATCGATGCCGTAGGCGAGGCCGCTCCAGATGACGACGCCTGCCGCGGCGAGCGCGCTCGCGAAGTCGCGGGTCGCGGCGATGCCGTACGGAGTCGGTGTGCGGGAGCCGACGACCGCGACCGCCCGCCGCGTGGCCGTGACCGCGCCGGCGCCGCCGAGCGCGAACAGAACGAGCGGCCGCAACGGCATGGGCAGGAGCCGGGACGGGTAGCCGCCTTCGTCCGGGGTCCAGACGCCGAGACCGAAGCGTTTCGCCGCTGCCCTCACGTCGGCCGCTCGCCGCGCGAGGTCGGGTGAGCGGAGGCGTCGGAGTGCGGCGGGCGGCAGGTCGCGCGGCGGTTCCGCGAGCACGTGCCGCGGGTCCGCATCGGGATCCAGGAGCGCGGCGACGAGACCGGGACCACAGCCCTCGGCGAGCGCGAGCATCAGATGGGCGTCCATCGCGCGCCCTCGTGTGTGCGCGCGATGTGCCGGTCACGCGGCGCGACCGGCCGGGCACGCGGATCGTCAGTTCGCCGACTTGCCGGTCGCCGGCTCCGCGGGCGCGGCCGCGGTGATCGGTTCGTTGACGAACACGACCTTGCCGTCCTTCATCGACGCACGGATCAGGTGCGGCGTCTCCAGGCGACCGCGGAGGAGCGCGCCGAAGTCCTGGTTGAAGTGCGTCTCGATCATCCAGTCGAGGACGTCCTGGCCGACGACGAGCTTGAGGTGTCGCGACTCGAGCCGCTTCCCGACCTTGCCCAACTCGTTCTCGACGATGCGCTGCATGTCGCCCTTGCTGAGCTGGTTGAAGACGACGATTTCGTCGAGGCGGTTGATGAACTCCGGCCGGAAGTGGCGCTCCACCTCCGCGGTGATCATCTGCTTCATCTTCTCGTAGCCGCCCTCGGCGCCGGTCTTGGTGAAGCCGAGGCCCGACGAGTTCTTGATCAGCGTCGCGCCGATGTTCGACGTCATGATCAGCACGACGTTGCGGAAGTCGATGTGGCGCCCGAAGGAGTCCGTCAGTCGACCCTCCTCCATGATCTGGAGGAGCATGTTGAAGATGTCCGGGTGCGCCTTCTCGATCTCGTCGAGGAGCACCACGGCGTACGGCCGACGCCGCACCTTCTCCGTGAGGTGCCCGCCCTCCTCGTAGCCGACGTAGCCCGGAGGCGCGCCGACGAGGCGGGACGCGTTGTGCTTCTCCATGTACTCGGACATGTCGATCTGGATGATCGCGTCCTCGGTGCCGAACATGAACTTCGCAAGGCACTTGGAGAGCCAGGTCTTCCCGACGCCCGAGGGGCCCAGGAACATGAAGCAACCCATCGGGCGATTCGGGTCCTTGAGGCCCGACCGCGAGCGACGCACGGCGCGCGCGATCGCGTCGATCGCACGCTCCTGGTTGATGACTTCGCGCTTCATGTCCTGCTCCATGTTGAGCAGGCGCTCCGCCTCCGCCTGGTCGAGTCGGCTGAGCGGGATGCCGGTCATCTTGCTGACGGTCTCCGCGATGATGTCCTCGTCGACCCGTCCACCGAGCTCGGTGGAGGCCTCGCGGTCGCGCCACTCCTTCTGGATCTGCTCCTTCTTGCGCTGGAGCTTGTAGGCCTGGTCGCGCAGGTCGGCGGCGCGTTCGAAGTCCTGGCTCGCGACGGCCTCCTCCTTCTCCTTGTTGAGGCGCGCGATCTCCTTGTCCATGTCGGCCAGGTCCGGCGGCGGAGTCATCGAACGGATGCGGACGCGCGCGCCCGCTTCGTCGATGACGTCGATCGCCTTGTCCGGCAGGAAGCGGCCCTGGATGTAGCGCGTCGAGAGTTCGACGGCCGCCGAGAGCGCTCCCTCGCTGTAGACGACGCGGTGGTGGGCCTCGTACTTGTCGCGCAGGCCCTTCAGGATCTCGACCGCCTGCGCGGGCGACGGCGGCTCGACGTTGACGGTCTGGAAGCGACGCTCGAGCGCGCCGTCCTTCTCGATGTACTTGCGGAATTCGTCGAGGGTCGTCGCGCCGATGCACTGCACCTCGCCGCGGGACAGCGCGGGCTTGAGGACGTTGCTCGCGTCGATCGCGCCTTCCGCCCCGCCGGCGCCGACGAGGGTGTGGAGCTCGTCGATGAAGAGGATGACGTCCTTGGCGCGGCGCACCTCGGTCATCACGGCCTTGATGCGCTCCTCGAACTGTCCGCGGTACTTCGTGCCGGCGACCATCATCGCGAGGTCGAGCACGACCAGCCGCTTGCGGCGGAGGATCTCCGGCACCGAGCCGCGGATGATGTTTTGTGCCAGGCCTTCGACGATCGCGGTCTTGCCGACTCCCGCCTCGCCGAGCAGCACGGGGTTGTTCTTCGTGCGGCGCGAGAGGATCTGGATCACGCGCTCGATCTCGTTCTCGCGGCCGATGACCGGGTCGAGCTTGCCTTCGCGCGCGAGCTCGGTGAGGTCGCGGCCGAACGAGTCGAGGGCGGGGGTCTTGCTCTTGCTGTTCGGAGCAGGGGTCGTGGCCCCGCCACCGCCGCCGCCGCCGGGACTGCCGCCCTCGGCCTCGCCCTCTTCCTCGTTCGAGTTGCCGCTGCTGTCCGAGGCCCCGAGGAACTCGAGCACCTCTTCGCGGACCTCCTCTAGCTTCACGCCGAGGTTCATCAGCACCTGGGCGGCGATGCCCTCGTTCTCGCGGATCAGGCCGAGCAGCGGTGCTCGGTTCCGATGTAGTTGTGGTTGAGCTGGCTCGCCTCCTCCATCGACAACTCGAGGACCTTCTTGGCCCGCGGCGTGAAGGGGAGCTGACCCATCGTGACCATCGACGGGCCGGTCTTGACGATCTTCTCGACCTCGTGACGGACCTTGTCGAGGTCGATGCTCATGTTCTTGAGGACGTTGGCGGCAACCCCGCTGCCCTCCTGGACCAGGCCGAGCAGGATGTGCTCGGTGCCGATGTACTCGTGGTTGAACTTCTGCGCCTCCTGGCGCGCGAAGGACATCACCTTCTTCGCTCTGTCGGTGAAGCGATCGAACATTCGGCGTGTCGGGCTGCGTCGTTCGACCCCGGACTCGCCCGGCCACCGTGGCAGGGTTCGTCGCGAGGCATCGGGTCGTGGTCGGAATCGTCCGCCGTCGGTCCCTGGTTCTTGTCGGCCAGGGGGAGCGCCGGCATGACGCCGGGCTCGGAACCATCGTCCGAGCCGCGGCTTTCAGTTTCAGCAAGTGCCGTTCCTACGACGCCCTCGGCATCCCGTCACGTGCCTTGTCACAAGGCACCCTGCCCCCTCCCCGCCAGGGCCCCGCGGACCAGCGAAGCCCGCAGCGCATCCCGTTCCGCGGCCTCGAGGCTCTTGCCGTGGAGACGCTGGAGGTGGGCGGGTTGGGTGAGGAGCAGCAGGCGGTTGAGGTCCTGCGCGGATAGGTCGGGAAGCAGCCCCTGTTGGACCCCGAAGCGGATCGCGGACAACCCGTTCAGGCATTCCTCGCTGCTCAGGATCCGGGCGCTCTGCAGGGTGCCGAGCGCCCGCCAGACCCGGTCGAGGGTCCGCGGTCGTCGCTCACCGGCGAGGAGGGCGAGGCGCACGCGCCGCTCCCAGGCGATCAACTGGGCGACCGCGACGCGGACGTCGTCGACGAGTGAGCTTTCGCTGCGCCCCAGGGTGACCTGGTTGCTGACCTGGTAGAAGTCGCCGAGCGCCCGGCTGCCCTCGCCGTACATCCCGCGAACCGCCAGGTGGATCTTCTGGCAGGTGTTCGCCGCCTTCTCCATCTCCTCGGCCCAGACCAGGCCCGGGAGGTGCAGCATGACGGACAGCCGCAGCCCGGTCCCGACGTTGGTCGGGCAGGAGGTCAGGAAGCCGAACTCCTCGGAGAACGCGATCGGCAGCGCGGAGATCAGCTTGTCGTCGAGTGCCTCGGCCGCCGCATAGGCCTCTTCGACCCGGAAGCCCGAACGGAACACCTGGCTCCGCAGGTGGTCCTCTTCGTTCAGCATCAAGGCGACCCGCTCCGGCTCGTCGTGCGCCGCGGCGCGGGGCCTCTCGGCCGCCGCAAGTTCGCGGCTGATGAGATGGCGCTCGACGAGCAACTCGCGGTCGAGCTCGCTCATCGACATCAGGTCGAGCACGCGCAACGGCTCTTGCATCCCGAGCTGGCCGACCTGCTGGACGAGGTACGCGGTCAAGTCGCGCGACTCCTCGGCGTCGAGCAGGCTGGCGAAGCGGTAGCCGAGCAGGTTGCGCGCGAAGCGGACCCGGGTGCACAGCGCGATGTCCGAGTCCGGCCCGTCGGCCCGGAGCCATTCGCCGAGGGTGAGGTCGCTCGGGATGCTCGGGAGCTGGCTCAAGATGCCCCGCTCCCGTCGTCCCGGTCCGGTTCGAGGCCTCCGGAGAGCTTCTTCAGCGAGTCCCGCAGCCGCGCGGCCTCTTCGTACCGTTCCTGGGCGATCGCCGTCTGCAGGCGCGTGCGCAGCTCTGTCAGATCGACAGGGTCCGGCGCGATCCTGGCAGGGCGGCCGGGAAAGCGCCCGCGGTGGGCCGTCGCGTCGTGGACGCGCTCGAGGAGGGGAACGAGTTGGGGCCGGAAGGTCTCGTAGCAGCGCGGGCAGCCGACGCGCCCGCGCATCTTGAAGGCGCCGAGCGTCAGGCGGCAGCCCGTGCAGATCGTCTCCTGCGGGCGTGGACGCGTCGGATCGCCCGTCGCCGGCGCCGCGGTGCCCGGCTTGAGGTCGCCGAGGAGATTCGCCAGCACGTCGGGCGGGAGCGAGAGTTCGAGTTGCTGCTTCTGCGGGAGGATCCCGAGCTGCTGCGCGATCGCTTCGCACACGAACTGCTGCTTGTGGATCTCCCACCCGGCGACGTCGAGCACGTGCACGGAGGGTGCCCCGTGCTTGCATCGCGCGTTGCCGCAGTGGCTGCACTTCGGTTGCTGCATCGTCTCGCTACGGACCGGTTCGGATCGGCGGGGATGATAGCGAATCGAAGCCTCACGGCACGCGCCGCAGGATCCGACCCGGACGCGCTTCGGTCTGCGCGCCGCCGTCGACGACCAGAGTGCCGTTGACGAACACGAACGGGATGCCGCGCGGGGCCGCGGTCGGTTCGTCGTACGTCGCCGCGTCGGCGACCGTCTCCGGATCGAAGACGACCAGGTCCGCGGCGTTCCCGACCGCGACGCTGCCGCGGCCGCCGAGCCCGAACACCGTCGCCGGAAGGACCGTCATCTTGTGGATCGCGAGTTCGAGCGGGATCACGCCCCGCTCACGTACGTAGCGGCCGAGCACGCGCGGGTTGTTGCCCGCGCCGCGCGGGTGCGGCTTGTCGGCCGTGCGGTGCAGGCGCTCGCGTGGATGTCGCTCGCGTGCCGGCTGCTCGGCATCGAGTGGAGCGCCTACAACCTGCTCGTCGTGCCGGTGCTCGTCGGCATCTCGATCGACGAGAACGTGTTCCTGATCCACGGGGCCGGCGAGCACCAGGGGCGGCGCTCCGACGCGGTCGCGCACGCGCTCGCCGAGTCCGGCCGCGCCGTGATCACGACGGCGTCGACGACCGCCGCCGGATTCGGCGCGCTCGCGATCTGCGCGTACGAAAGGTCGCCGAAGCCGTTGCGCGCCATGTCCGAGAGCAGGGCTTCCTTCATCGCGTTCCGGAACGACTCGTCCCCGGTCAGCTTCTCGCAGAAGGACTTGCGGCCGATCGCGAGCGCGTCGCTGGGGAAGAGCACGTCGAGGCTGGTGCTGCTCGCGGTGTAGACGTACTGGTCGCCGGTGACGCGCGCGCCGTTCTTGCGCGCCGACTCGATCAGCGCGCAGAGCTCCCGCGAACCGCCCCAGCTCGGCTTGAAGCTGATCTTCAGGTGCGACAGGTGCACCGGCAGTTCCGCGCGGCGGCCGATCTCGAGCGCCTCGCGGATCGAGTCGAGCACGTGCTCGCCTTCGTTGCGCATGTGCGACGCGTAGAGCCCGCCGTGCCGGGCAACCACTCTGCTCAACGCCACGAGTTCATCGGTCGTCGCGTAGGTGCCCGGCACGTAGATCAAGCCGGTCGACATGCCGAAGGCCCCGGCGTCCATCGCGCGCGCCACGAGTTCCTTCATCTTCGCGAGCTCGTCCTCGGTGGGGGCGCGGTTGGCGGTTCCCATCACCGCACTGCGCACCGTGCCGTGCCCGACCAGCGTGCCGTAGTTCAGCGCGATGCCTTGGGATTCGAGCTTGCCGAGGTGTTCGGAGACGTCGTCCACCGAGCCGCCGCAGTTGCCGGTGATGATCGTGGTGACGCCCATCGCCACGAAGTTGTGCGCGTCGGGTCGTCGCAGTGCTTCGAGGTCCGCATGCGCGTGCGTGTCGATGAAGCCCGGCGCCACGACGAGGCCTTTGGCGTCGATCACGCGTGTCGCGCCGGCGTCGGAGAGGGAGCCGGGCTCCGCGATCGCGGCGATGCGACCGTCCCGGACGGCGACGTCGGCAAGGCGTCGCGGCGTGTTGGCGCCGTCGATCAGCGTGCCGTCGCGGATCAGGATGTCGTACGCGGGGGCGACGTCCTGTGCGGAGGCGTGGGCGGCGACGGCGAGGACGGCGGCGAAGACCCGGGCGCGCATGGGCGCGGATGGTAGCTCCGGCGCTTCGAGACTCGCCGTGGCGCTTCGATCAGGTGGCGTCGTCCGGACGGTCGAGGAACAGCGCCTCGGTCACGCTCGCCGGCGCGTTCTGCCGGAGGTCGGCCTTGCCGGACAGCGCCTTCCGCGACCACGCGTAGGCCTCGCGCTTCCCGATCGTCCGCCCCTCGCGACGGGCGTGCACCGCGACGTGATCGAGTCCGGCGAGGATCTCGTCGGCGCCCGGCAATCCGAGGACGTAGCCGGCGAGTCGTGCGCGTTCCGCCCCCACGAACTCGCCGGCGGCCGCGTACTCACCGCGCTCGTTCATCTCGAATGCGCGAGCCACGATGTGCGCCTGCCAGAGCCGGGCGGCGCGAAGGGCGAGCGCGACGTCGCGCCCGGCCGGGGCTCGAGACGCGTTGATCGCGACCTCGGTCGTCGAGCGCGTCCCGTCGCATCCGACCCAGGACACCGACCCGCGACCCGCGGTGGCCGCGGTCGACGGCCAGAGGAGGGCAATGACGCGCGCCGTCCCTCCGTCGCGCAGGCGGTCGATCCGACTCTCGCCGACGTCGCCTTGCTGCGTCGCATGACCGCCGAGGAGAAGCCAGCGATGTGTGCCGGAGACGGAGAGCCCCACGCGGAGGTCGCTCGCCGCGGTCGAGCGGAGCGCGTTCAGCTCGCCGAGGACGATCTCGACGATCTGGTTGGGTTCGGACGCGTGGTGGAACTCCCCGCGGCCGCCGGTCGCGAGCGCCTCGAGTTGCGTCGCCTGGTAGTCGGCCCCGATGCCGATCGAAATCGTCCGCACGCCGCGTTCCGCCAGGACCGACGCGTGGACGCGCATGGCCGCGGGATCGACGAGTCCCCGGTTGCCCATCCCGTCGGAGAGGACGATCACCCAGGCATCGGCGTCGTTCGCGTTGCCTCCCTCCGCCACGAGTTGGGCGGCGCGGACGAAGCCGTCGAACAGCGCCGTGCAGCCGCCGGGTTCGAGCGAGGTGAGGCGCGGGCGGATCGCGTCGCGCACGACGGCATCGAGGTGCGTGCTCGCGCACACGTCCGTCACCTCGCTCTCGAACGCGATCGCCGCCAGGCGTTCGCCGTCCGCGAGACCGTCCAACAGGCCAGCCGCGGAGTCGCACGCGGCCCTCAGTTTCGGCCCGGACATCGAACCCGAACGGTCGATCGCGATGCCGATGTTCAAAGGGTTCCGGCGCGGAGACTCGGCGGATCGCGAGGCGGGTGCGGCGAGCGTGATCTCCACGGCCACCGGGCGGCCGTCGGGAGTCGGCACCTGCTCCCAGTTCGTGGTGAAGTGGGTCGTGGACGCGGGCGAAGGGTTCTCTTGTCGTTCGATCATGGCTTGGTCTCCGTTCAGCGAAGGGCTTGGTGCAGAAGGCCTCCCGCGGTCTCCAGGAGCTGGATCTCGTCGGGAGTGAGGGGGCCGCGGGCCGAGATCTCCAGATCCCGGCCGATGCGCACGCGGTGCCAGACTTCGGACCGCTCGGTCTTGACGCGTTCGCCGCGTGGGATGCTGCCTGCGAACTGCGCGAGCAGGCGGCGCAGCCGCTCGAGCGCGAGCGCCGCGTTGGAGCGACCGGCGGCGTCGAGATCGACGTCGATCCGGGCACGGCGACCACCTGCCGGGATCGCAACCCGGGCCGGTGCGGACGGGCGCGCAGCGGTCTCGATCGCCGACAGGTACGCCAGCGCCGCTTCGTTGCGCCCGGGCGCCGGCTGCCACCGCGCGGTGCTGCCTTGCGCCGGCGGCGAGGTGATCGACGCGGCGATCGTGACCTCGCGCTTGCCGTCGTCGACGAGTTCGAAGGGGATCGAGCCCTCCGCGATCCCGTGCAGGATCTCGGGGGTCAGTTGCGCGAGGACCGCCTGGATCTGGTCGTTCGTCGTGCCGGCTGGCGACTTCTCGCGCAGGAGCTTCCACACCCGCAGTCGATCCAGATGCTCGATGCCATAGGTCGCACCGCGACCGCTGGACGACGGCCGCGGCAGGACGCCGCGGCGGATCAGCTCCCGGATCTGCCGCCCCGGGACCTGCGTCGACCGGGAGAGTTCGGCGAGGTCCATGCGTGCATCGGGCTGCTTCATGGCCCGGAGTCTACAACTTGCCATGGCACGATCAAGAGGCCATGGCAAGTTTCTTCGCTTGCGCCCGGTCGCGGACGGTCGGTGCGTGCCTGGGATCACGGCGGCCTCCGGTTGCGACCGCGGCCCGCGGTAGGCCGCGGGCCGAGCGCGTGAGACGATGCGCCTCATGGCCAGCAGACCACGGTCCACGGCGGCGACGCTTCTCGTCGCGGCCGGATTGCTCGGGGCGTCCTACGTCGCGTATCGGTTCTTCACCGGCGATCGGGCCTGGCTCACCGACGTCACCCGAGAGGCCGGGATCACCTTCACCCACACGAGCGGCGTCACCGGCAAGTACGCCTATCTCGAGATCATGGGCGGTGGCGTGGCGCTGTTCGACGCCGACGGGGACGGCTGGCTCGACATCTACTTCGTCAACGGCAATCACATCCTGTCGGAGCCGTCCCCCGCGATCACGAACGTCCTCTACCGCAACAATCGCGACGGCACCTTCACCGACGTGACCCAGGCCGCGGGAGTCGGCGATGCGAGCTACGGACAGGGTTGTTGCGCGGCCGACTACGACAACGACGGGGACCAGGACCTGTACGTCACGAACTTCGGCCCCGATCGCCTCTACCGCAACGAGGGCGGCGGTCGCTTCACGGATGTCACGGCGGCCGCAGGGATCGACAATCCCCGATTCGGGCAGTCCTGCGCGTTTGCCGACTTCGACGGCGACGGGCGGCTCGATCTCTACGTCCAGAACTACATCACCTACAGCGTGGACGAGGCGCGGACGGCAAACCGATCCGAATACCCGACCCCGCTCGACTTCACGGGTTCTCCCGACATCCTCTCCCGCAACAACGGCGACGGCACGTTCACCGACGTGACGCGGACCGCCGGCATCCACCGGCCCGGGGGACGCGGCATGGGGCTGGCATGCGTCGATTTCGACGGTGATCGCGACATCGACATCTTCGTCGCCAATGACGCGATGGAGAATTACTACTTCACGAACGACGGCGACCTCACCTTCACCGACCAGTCGATCAGCTCAGGGCTGGCCTACAACCGGGAAGGCGTCAGCGAGTCGTCGATGGGGGTGGACGTCGGGGACGTGAACGGCGATGGGACGATCGACGTCGTCTGTCCCGCGCTGCGCGCCGAGGGGTGCAAGCTGTTCAGCAACCGCGGCGCCTATTTCGAAGACGTTTCACGCGCCACGCGATTGCTCGGCGCCACGAGGGCGTTCACGGGCTTCTCCCCGAACCTGTTCGACGTCGACAACGACGGCGATCTGGATCTCTTCCTCTGCAACGGCGGCGTGGCGACCAACCTCGGTGTCCCCGCCGAGGCGTCGTACGTCGACCGCTATGGAGTCCGGGATCTGCTGCTGCTCAACGACGGCGCCGGGGGCTTCGATCCCGCAGGACCGGTCGCGGGCCCTCATTTCGATCGGGCGCTCATCGGCCGGGGCTCCGCGATCGGCGACCTGGACAACGACGGCGATCTGGACCTCGTGATCTGCAACCTCGATGGTCCAGCCATCATCCTGCGGAACGACGCACCGCGGCGGCGATGGATCACTCTGGATCTGGTGCCGGCCAAGGGGAATCACGTCGCGATCGGCGCAAAAGTCCGCCTGACCGCCGCGGGACGGACCCGGACTGCGGTCGTCCCCGCCGGCGGAAGCTATCTCTCGCTGAGCGACCGGCGCCTTCACTTCGGACTCGGCGACGCCGACCGCATCGAGCGCATCGAGATCGATTGGCCCGACGGCAGCAGTCAATCCCTCACGGACGTGGCGACGGACCGAATCCTCACGATCCAGCAGAAGGAGCCGTGAGTCGGAGCCCGAGCTTCGCCGTCAGCTTCTCCCACGCGCTTCGTAGCCCCGCGTCCCGCGGCGCGATGCCGAGCGCTTGTCGCCAGGCCCACAACCGTACGAACGCATCCGGCTCCCGATCGAACACCGTTTCGACGAAACGCAGCGTCGCCAGATCGCCTGGATTCAGCCGGACGGCGTAGATCGCGACCGCACGTGCCTTCTCGAGATCGCCCACGGCCGCGTGGTAGCGCGCCATCTCCAACGGAGTTCGCCTGGCGGTGGCGGGGTTCTGCGCCAGCGCCCTCTCCTGCGCCAGGAGTTGGCGCAGGATCCCGTCGGCCGGTTGCAGCGCGACTGCCTGCTCGAGCGCCCCGACGGCAGCGGCGGCCTGGCCGAGGTCGCTCTGGATCCGGCCCAAAGTCGAGTACGCGGACGCGGCTCGAGGATCCGCCTGCAGGATCTCCTGGAGATTCTTGACCGCCTCGCTCCACGATCCCCTCAGGGATTGGGCCTCGGCACGCGCCAGCTTCGCCGCCACGGCCTGACCGGCGTATTCGAAACCGCGGGCCTTCCTCTCGGCCACTCGCTCGGCCTCCTGGCCGCGATGGTGCTCGCCCCAGAGCCGGGCTTCGCGCTCGCGGCCACGACGGGTCTCGATCGTCGAGAGCACGTAGTAATCAGCCGAGTTCCAAGGGTCGTCGACGAGCGACGCTGCGACCTGATCCGCCGCGTCGTCATGCCTGCCCAATCCGCTCAGTGCCTCGGCCACCGCCGCCCTCGGGCGCCGCGCTTCGGGCAGTGCATCGAACAACTCCAGAGCCTCGGCGAACCGTCCCTGGTCCTTCCGGACCATCGCCAGGAGCCAGGTCACTCCGGTGTGCGATCCAAGTTCCTCGCGCAGATCGACGAGGATCTCCGCCGCCTCGTCGAGGCGCGCCGTGTTCAGGAGGATCTCGGCTTTGAGTCCGCGAGCGTCGACGTGACCGGGATCGATCGCCAATACCGCGTCGAAAGCCGCCAGAGCGGGTTCGTAGTGACGGGTCTCGAGCTGCGCCTTCGCCTCGGCGAGGCGTTCGGCCAAGTGGCTCGCCCGGTCGCCGTTGCATCCTCCGACGACCACGGCAAAAGCCGCCGAGCCGAGTGGGATCACGGCCGAGTGTCTTCGGTGTGGCCTGGTTGACATCGGTCGGCCTCGCGCTGCGAGCGGGATCGAATGCTATCGCCCATCGCGGCCGAGGCCGCAGCCGATCCCGGCTGCCGGCGTCGGCGCTGCCGCGCCGACCAGAAGGCCTCGGCCGCTTTGCCAGCCGGGGTCCTTCGCCTCCGAATCCTCGCGACGCGCGAGGATTCTCCGAACTACGAACCCATCGCGGGCGAGTCCCTGGTCGGAGATTCCTGAGCCGTCGTCGGAGGGGGACGGCGCGCTCGAGGCGGAACCGCGGCGGTCCGGGACGGACCTCGAAGCCAGGGAACTGATTGAAGCCTGATCCAGGGCTACATGCGTCATATCACATCGCAGCGTCGGTATCCCCCTCGTCTCCAGTGCAGTAGCGTTCTCGGACGAGTAGCACTCCTGTTCCGTCCGACCCCGTCTGCCCCGAGGGTTCTCCCATGCAAGTCCCGGTCATGGATCGCGCCGAGGCGCGTCGAGTTCGCTGGAGTCAGCGAGTCGCCTTCTTGTCGTCTGGATTGCTGCTGTTCGAGACCCTGACCGGGCTGATCATCTACGCGCTGCCGTTTTCGATCACGACCCAGTTCTCGGTGCTCTTGCACACCGCGGTCGGAATCCCGTTCCTGATCCCGATGATCTGGTATTCGATCAGGCACTGGCGAGATCACCGGAACTACTCGCTGAACCACTACAAGGCGACCGGCTACGCGGCGTTCCTCGCGCTGGCGGTGTGTTCGATCTCCGGCGTGATCCTGACGATTCAAGCGGTGTTCGGACCGCGAATCTCCTACGCGTGGGATCTCATCCACGTCGTGTCGACATTCGCCCTGGTGGCCTTCGTGATGCCGCACGTGGTCACGCTGATCGTGCGGGAGAAGAAGCTCGGCGCGGAGGTGGGGGCGTGGCGCTCGGCGGCCCGCTATGGCCGGCGGTCCCTGGCCACCGTGGTCGTCGGCTTCGCGGTGTTGGCTTCGGCGGTCTTCCTCTACACGCCGACGCCGCTGCACAACGAGTTCCCGCCCGATTACGTCTACAAGTACGGGACCGAGCGGCCGTTTGCTCCGAGCCTCGCCGCGACGGCCAGCGGCGGCGCATACGACTCGAGATCGCTGTCCGGATCGGACAGTTGCGGCACCGCCGGATGCCACGAGGAGATCGCGGACGAGTGGTCCGTCAGTGCGCACCGGTGGGCGGCCATGGATACGGCTTTCCAGACCGTGCAGAGCGTGATGCAAAGGCAACGCCAACTACGTCGTGGCTCAACCGGAGCGCTATGCATTCGAGCTCGCCGAAGGACGGCTGGCGAAGTTCCTGAGCGACGTGCTGATCCGGGCATATCCGTGGAACCACACCAAGACGCTCAGCAAGAAGCTGTTCAAGACTCCGGAGTACTGCGCGGCCTGCCACAAGCAGTTCATCGACGAAGAGGTGAACGACGTCGGCTGGGTGCAGCTGCAGAACCAGTTCGACAACTGGCGCAAGAGCCGCTGGAACCACCCCGACGACCCCCAGAAGACGATCGAGTGCCGGGAGTGCCACATGCCTCTCGTGGAGTCCCGCGATCCGGCCTCCGGCGACGATCTCGACTACAACCGCTCGCCCGACGACGGCAAGCACCGCAGTCACCGGTTCCTGGCCGCGAACCAACTGATGCCGGCGCTGCTGAAGCTCGAGGGTGCCGAGGAGCAGATCGCGGCGACGAACAAGTGGCTGCGCGGCGAGTACGAGATCCCGGAGATCGCGCACAAATGGCAGACCGGACCAGCGGTCCCGATCGAACTCGTGCTGCCGGAGACCGTGAAAGCCGGCGAGTCGGTGGCGGTGCGCGTCAACATCACCTCGAACAAGGTGGGACACGACTTCCCGACCGGACCGTTGGACATCATCCAGGCGTGGGTGGAACTCGACGTGACCGATGACTCCGGCAACTCGGTGTTCCACTCGGGGAAGGTGAACGACCGCCACTTCATCGAGCCCGGCTCGTTCCTCTTCAAGGCCGAGGCAGTCGATCGCTACGGCAACCTGATCGATCGCCACAACCTGTGGGAGATGGTCGGCGTCCGGTATCGGCGGTCGCTGTTCCCAGGCTTCGCCGACGCGGCGGAATACGCGTTCGACTGTCCCTCGACCTTGACCGGACAGAAGCGACAGAACCTCGAGAAGGAGGAGTTCCAGGTCGCGATTCCCGACGGAGCGATCGGCAAGCTGCACGTGGCGGCGAGGTTGCGCTACCGGAAGATCGACCAATTCCTGCTCAACTTCCTGTTCGGCGAGGACACCAAGCTCACAGCGCCGATCACCGACATGTCCGAGGCGAGCGCGACGATCACCGTCGCGGCCAATTGACGATGGCG
>JACRLW010000088.1 GCA_016235155.1 Planctomycetota bacterium | reverse complement strand
GTGCAGCCCGCGCCGGCCCTTGCAGTTCGCGCAGGCGTGGCCGTCGCGCGCGAGCACGCGGGCACGCAAGGCGGGCGGCGTCGCGCCGTCGCTGGTCGCGCTCTCGGCGACCGCGACCGCGATCGGCTCCTCGCCGTCCTCGGTGACGAGCGTCGCCGTGTCCGTCGCCGCTCCCTCGCGCACGACCACGCGGAACGGACCGCCGTCGACGGGCACGCGTCCGGGCACGCTGCCCGTCGCGTCGCTCGCGAGCACCAGCCGCAGCAGCTCGCGCAGCACGTCGGAGTCGCGCCGCTCCGCGTCACCGCCAAACTCCATGCGCAGCTTCTCCCGCGCGTTCTCCCACATCTTCCACTGCACGGCGTCGAGCTCGACGTGCAACGCGAAGCGCGCCTGCGGCAAGCCGAGTCCGTCCGGCGGCAGATCGCCCCGCCGCGCGCGCCGCACCAGCCGATCGAGTTCGTCCTGCCCGACGACCAACGCCTTCTCCAGCCACGCCGCCTCCGTGTCGCGCGTCGCGACTTCGCAGAGCCGGCGCACGCGCGACCACGACAGCCGGCTCGCCGCGAACGCGGCGTCGATCCCCTGCAACTCGCGCAGACGAAGTCCCGCGGCCAGCAGCTCCCGCGCATGCCGCCGCGACACGCCCAACGACCGCACCGCGTAGACCACGGTCGACGGCATCCCGAGCGCCTGGTGCAGTCCGCGCAGGTGCAGGTCCGCGAGGTAGAAGGCCGTCGCACGATTCCCGAGGTCCGCGACGCGCGTCGTGCGCCGCAGCCGTTCGTCGATCTGCTCGGCGCAGAGACCGGAGACGAGAGTGAACTCGAGATCGTCCTTCTGGAGCGTGGCGGTCATTCACGCTTCTAGTCGCGAGGGACGTCATGGTATACGGCCGTCCTCGTCGGAATCGCAAGCTCACCTCGGACGCAAGGCCGCCCAACCACAACAGGAATGCACCGACGATCTTTCGTGGAGCCGAGCCGAACAGCGCCTCGTGACGCCGGGGTCGTAGGTCCGCCGCGACGCGACGGTCCGAGCCCTCGGCGCGCGACTTCGAGCGCGCGGGACCGTGGCGACGGTGGCGCATTGCGCCACCCTCGAGGTCGATCGCTACGTGATGCACCAGCGCCGGCTCGCTGCCGCGAAAGAGCAGCGCCGTAAGGAGATCAGCGCCGCGATCCGCGCTCACCTGCCGGCGGTCCCAGACGAACTCGTCGGTCTCGGCGCGAAGCGCGTGATCGTGTTCGGTTCCGTCGCCCGCGGCAACGCAGAGGAAGACTCCGACCTCGACCTCGCCGTCGAGGGACTACCGTCGGCGCGCTACTTCGAGGCGATGGCCAAGGCGTATGGCGCAGCCAGCCGGCCGGTGAATCTGCTGCGACTCGAAGAGCTCGGTTCGACCCTGCGCGAGCGCGTCGCGGCCGAGGGCGAGGTGATCCGTGATGCGGGCTGAGGAATCGCGTCAACCGTGACTTGCGCGCCTCGACGCCGGAGCGGAACCAACATCGGCCGTCGTGCAGTTCCCGAGCCTCACCCAGAGCCGCAGCGACAAGTGCTGATCGAACCGCAGCTTCACTCCGGCAGCACCCGCACGTTGCGCTCACGATCCGCCGCCCAGCTCAGGCACGCGAGGATGTCGTCGCGCGTGAGGTAGGGGAAGTCGGCGAGCACCTGCTCGGCGCTCATGCCGGCCGCGAGGTACGAGAGGACGTCGGCGACCGTGATCCGCATCCCGCGGATGCAGGGCCTGCCACCGCACTTGCCGGGTTCGACCGTGATGATGTTCCGGAAGTCCATGCGCGACGACTCGTCGAGCTACCCACCCATCAAACGCCGCGAGAGATCCGTCTGCAGCACGCGCTCGGGATCGAGGCGCGCCTTCAGCTCCCTGAACTTCCGCACCGCGTCGCCCCCGTGCACGCGTTCGAAGGACGACGAGGTCAGCGTGCCGTCCTTCGCCCAGTAGAAGCGGCCGCCCGCTTCCAAGACGACGTCCGCCATCTCGTGCGTCAGGCGCCACAGCCGCTCGCGGCCGACGACCGACTTCGGGACGCCGAAGTCCATCGCCATCGAGAAGCCGTCCAACCCGTGCGTCATGAGGAAGGGATCGGGACGGTGACGCTTGAGCACGCCGAGATACGGGCGAATGCCGCGCGCCTGCGCCAGCTCGGCAACCCTGCGCAGCACGCGCGCTGCGTGTGCGGCGGGCACGAAGGGCTGGAACTGGATCAATCCCCCCGGCTTCGCCATCCAATGCCAGCGCGGGACGTAGTCGAGCAGGAAGTGGAACGCGCCGTGCGTCTGCAGGTACGGCGACTTCCAACCCTCGCGATAGCCGGCGCGGTACTTCAGCGCGTTCACCATCGGCACGAAGCCGAAGTGGAAGGCGCACCACATGCCCGGCCAGATCCAGCCCTTGGGCACGACGCCGAACAGCGTCGTCGGCACGTCCTGCCGCTCGGGGCGAAGCAATGCCTTGCCGTCCTCGTCCTCGCCCGGCTCGAGTTGATCGGCGCGGTGCATCACGCCGCGGCCGAGGCCCGCGCCGGGCGCGCAGAGATCGCACCAGCCGACGAGGTAGTCGGCGTTGCCGCGCTGGTCGTCGAGAATCGCGATGCCGTCCTCGAGGTTGCGCATCGGGATGCCCCAGACGCGCAGGCGCCCGCTGTGCACTCTCTTGAGCTCGACGGTCAACTCCGTGAACGCGCCGAGCATCCCGAAGCCGGAGATCGCGGCAAAGAACACGTCGGCATTGCGCTCGCGGTCGCAGACCAGGGTCTCGCCGCGCGGCGTGAGCAGCGTGAAGCCGAGCACGTGGTCGCCGAAGGTCCCGACGGCGAAAGCGTTCTTGCCGTGGATGTTCATCGACGCCGCGCCGCCCATCGACACCTGCATCGTGCCCGGCACGACGGCGGGCCACCAACCGTGCGGGATCGCGTGACGCCAGAGATCGCGCACGCGCACGCCGGGCTCGACGCGCGCGATGCCGCGCTCTGCGTCGAAGTCGAGGATCCGGTTCAGCGCCGACAGTTCGAGCACCCGTCCGCCGGCATTGCAGGCCGCGTCGCCCTAGCTGCACCCGCTGCCGCGCAGCGCCAATCCCCGCGGCCCGTGGTCGCGCGCGGTCAGCACCGCCGCGAGTTCGTCGACCGTGCGCGGGCGGCAGACCTGCGCCTGCCCTCCGATCGCCATGCCCCAGCCGAGGACCGCTTCGCTCGCGAAGGTCGCCGCGCTCACGCGATCACACCTTCATCCGGCGGAAGAGGACGGACGGGATCGCGCGGATCACCGTCATGATCGGCCACCAGCGCATCGGCACATAGGCGACAGCACTCCGGCGATCGCGCGCGCGCAGGATGCCCCGCGCGCTCTGCTCCGCGGTGATCGGCATCCGCATCGCGAGGCCCTTGGTCATCGGCGTGTGCACCGGACCGGAGCGCACGGTCGTCACCCACACTCCCTTGCGCCAGATCCGATTGCGCAGCGCTTCGAGATACGCGTCCTGCCCGGCCTTCGACGCGTTGTAGCCCGGCCGGTCCATCCGCCCGCGCACGCCTGCGACGCTGGTCACGCCGACGACGTGCCCGCGCCCGCGCGCGACCATCCGCGGTGCGAGCGCGTTGCACCACGCGATGCAGCCGAGCGTGTTGACGGCGAACATCTTCGCGTCCTTGTCGGTCGGGTACTCGTCGAGAGCGACCTCGGGCATCACGCCGGCCGTGTAGTGGAGCTCCTCGATCGGGCCGAGCTCGCGTTCGATGCGCTCGATCACCGCGTCCACCGTCGTCGCGTCGGTGACGTCCTGCACGTAGGCGTGCGCGCGCGTCGTCCCCACCTCGTGGTTGATCGCCGCGACCAGCTTCGCCAACTCGTCGCCGCGCCGCGCGACCAACGCGACAGGCCGCGCTTCGTGCGCGAGCGCCGTCGCGAGCGCGGCGCCGATCCCTGAACTCGCACCGACGACGACCGCGGTTCCGGACAGGCGTGAGGGCATGGTCGGCGAGTTCGTATCCCGCGCGCTCCGGCATCGCCAGCGCGCACTCCTTCAGATGTTGTGCAGCCGGATCGCGTCGGTCGGGCAGGCGCGCTCGCAGGCGGCGTCGCGCGTGCACTCGTAGTTGTGCAGCTTGCGCACCACGCTGCCGAAGGGCACGTCGGCGTAGCCGTTGGTCGCACAGGTCACCGCGCAGATCCCGCAGTGGATGCAACGCGAGAGGTCGACGTCGAGGTGGACGTAGTCGCGCGGCTTGCGGATCGTGCGGTCGACCTCGCGGACGACGTGCGGATCGCAGAGGTAGCGGGTCAAGGCGTTGGTCGTCAGTGCTTCGAGCGCCTCGCGTTCACCGAGCCTCACGACCTCCGGCGTGTCGGGCTGCGCGAGCACGCCGACCTTGTGGACCTTCGGCCGGATCAACACGACCTTCTCGTCGGCGTAGCGATGCAGCGCGTGCTCGTTGAGCACCGAGCCCATGATCGCGTAGGTCTGGAAGAGGATGTGCGGCAGGGTCGCGCGGAACGGCACCGGCGTGTGGTGGTCGATCGCGGTGAGGTCGACGGCGATCACCACGTCGGGCTTGCGCGCGTGCGCGATCTTGAGCGCGAGGCACTCGGCCATGCCGCCGTCGATGAACCAGTCGTCGTCGATGCGCGGCGGCTCGAACACCCCGGGCAGGCACGCCGAGGCGTAGACCGCGTCGGCGACCGGCACGTGCACGTCGCCGGGCATGCCGAAGTAGCGCATGTGCCCGCGCGTCAGCGACAGCGCGTTGCAGAAGAATGGCCGCGGCATCTCCTCGAAGCTCCGCTGGGGGAGGTTCTTTCCGAGGAAGTCGCGGAAGGCCTGCCCCTTGTAGACCGACGCGTGGCCGTAGCCGCGCACCAGAAACTTGACGAGGTTGAGCTTGAGGTAGTCCTTGATCGAGATCTCGTTCGCGGCGGTCTCGATCGCCTCGCTGGCGTGACCCGCGGCATAGAGGCCGCCCATCACGGCGCCCATGCTCGTGCCGACGACCTCGTCGATGACGAGGCCGAGCCGCTCGATCGCGCGGATCACACCGATGTGCGCGAAGCCGCGCATGCCGCCGCCGCCGAGCACGAGGATCGTGCGGGGACGGCGCGTCCGCTCACCGGGCGGGCTGCCGTTCAGCGGGTTCGCAGGTTCGGGGATCGCGGTCTCGTCCGACATCGGCAGCGCAGCCGCGTCGAGCGAGCCCCGCGATCGAAAGCCGCGGGGCGCGACGCGCGCGCGGCGTCGCAACCTAGATCGGCGGACCGACGCGGTTGCCTGAACGGTCCGGCGGCATGGCGCGCTCGCGGTCGGACGAGCCGTCGCCGTATCGATCGGGAGGCTCTCGCCGCGCGGACCGTCGTGCGCGCCCGTCGCCGGCCTTGCGCGGACCCTCCGCGGCCGGTCTCATCCTCCCCCCTGCACGCCTCCCGACCGGTTCCGATCATGACCCGCTTCTCTTTGCTCGCGCCATGCGTCTTCGCCGGCGCGCTCCTCGCCCAGGACCCCGCGGTCGTCCAGCCGCTCCCGCCGAAACCGACGGTGATCGTCGACCAGAAGGCGGCCGAGGCGAAGGCGGGCGAGACCGCGAAGCCCCAGGACGCGAAGCCGCAGGAGAAGGCGGCGCAGGACGTCCTCGATCCGCTCAGCGAGCTCCAGCGCTCGATCGAACGGAAGACGACGGAGCTCGACGCGACCAAGAAGCTCGCGGCCGCGGGCGGCATGCCGACGGCGATCCGCACGTTCTTCACCGACCGGACCCTGCAGGTCCGCAGCGTCGAGGTGCAGATCAAGGCGGTGCCGGTCGAAGCGCAGCCGCAGGCCGCGGCGGGCAGCGTCCGCCTGATGACGGCGGACGAGAAGGCGTCGCTGGGCGAGAACGTGGTTGCACTCGTCGAAGGCCAATCGATCACCAAGGCCGAGGTCGACGAGATGGTGAAGTACTACGGTCAGAACCCCGGCGACCGGAGCGAGGACGACGTGAAGCGCCAGGCACTGCAGGCGGTGATCGTGCAGAAGGCCGCGCTCGGGCATTACCAGACTGCGGCGCCCGGCGCCCTGTCCAAGCTGCAGGCCGTCGAGAAGGACCTCGCGGCCGGCGGCGACTTCGCCGAGCTGGCGAAGAAGCACTCGATGTGTCCGTCGGCCGCGCAGGGCGGCGACCTCGACTTCTTCGGCCGCGGGATGATGGACCCGGTATTCGAGAAGGCCGCCTTCACGCTGAAGATGGGCGAGGTCTCGCCGATCATCCAGACGAGCTTCGGCTACCACCTCGTGAAGAACACCGGCTTCAAGAAGGGCGAGAACCCAGGCACCGATCAGGTGCGCGCGAGCCACATCCTGGTGATGTTCGACACCGACGCGAACGCCGCGCGCCAGGTCTCCGGCAACGCGAGCCAGGGCCACGTGAACCTCGCCTTCCGCGACGACGATTGGCAGAAGCTCAACCCGTTCGCGCGCTGATCCTCGCCTGCTGTTCCGCCGCGCGATCCGCGCCGGCTGCGCTCGTCCTCACGCAGATGTTCCGACGCTCCGGCGGCACGACCGCGTACTTCGTCGAGGGGAAGACTCCCGCGACTGACTCCCCCGCCTTCGCCGCCGCGCTCACCGCGCAGCGATTCCGGAGCATCGAGTCGGCGTCGTCCGAGGAGACGTCCATCGGCTGGGTCTCGCCCGGCGATCCGACCGGCGAGAGCTTCCTGGTCGAGGACATGGCGCTCGACGACGCGGTGTGGCTGCGCGTCCGCGTCGATCGCAAGAAGCTGCCGGCGGTCTGGGTCGGGATCCATCGCACCGAGGCGGAGCGCAGCCGCGGGCGCGCCCTGTCCGCGCGCGAGCGCAAGGAGCTGCGCGTCGAACTCGAACAGCGCCTGCTGCCGCGCATCCTGCCGAGCGTGCAGCTGGTCGATGCTCTCTGGCATCCGGGCCGCAAGCTGCTGCTGTTGTTCGCGACGTCGAACGCGCTGCGCGAGGAGTTCCAGAAGCTGTTCGTCCGCTCCTTCGGCGTCCAGCTCGTCGAAGCCGGACCGCGCGAACTCGCCGAACACTCCGGCATCGCGCGCGATGCGCTGCTCTACCTGAACGAGGTCGCGCCGGTGCGCTGGCCGCGGCTCGGCGAAGATCGCGGCGCGCTCGCCGGATCGGACGGCGACGGCGACGCGGACGAAGCGGGCGACACCGTCGACGAACTCGCGGAGGCGAACGGCTGATGAGCGACGCGACGAGCTTCGCCTTCCTCGGCGAGGAGTTCCTGACCTGGCTCTGGTACCGCCTCGAGACCGAGGGCGGCGACTTCGACCTGGGCGACGGCCACGTCGTCGGCGTCGCCCTCGACGACTTCCTCGCATTCGCACCGCGCGACGACGACGAGACCGAACACACGCTGCGCAAGGGCGTGCCGTCGCGCAGTTCGTCGGCCCGCGCGGCATTGCGCGCCGGCCGACGCCTGCGCCGCGCGAAGCTCGTCCTCGCCAAGGGCGAACTCCAGTGGAGCTTCGTCCTCGACGCGTCGTGCATGGGCCTGCGCTCGATCAAGCTCCCCGACGACGACGAAGAAGCGGACGGCCCCGCGGAGCGCAGCCTCGACCGCGCCGCGAACTTCATGTTGCTGCACGAACTCGTGACGCGCCTCTACCGCGAGTTCCTCCGCGTGCGGCTGCGGCGGGATTACCTCGCCAGCGACGGCGAACGCCAAGCGGCGTGGATGGCGAGCGGCTGAAGCGGAGCTCGCTCTCAGCGCATGGAACCGATGCTTGGCGGCAACCGCGCCGCGAGGCGGCGCTCCGCGAGGTCGATCAGTTCGAGCGGGGTGTTCGCGCGCTCGGCGCTGCGGTGCTCGCCGAGTCCGCGGCCGTGGATCGGCGCGTCGGTGAAGTAGGGCTCGCGGCCGTCGCCGGGATCGGGACCGGTGAGGTGCTCCGCGACGATCTCGCCCGCGCGCACGGTGGTGCTCTGGTCCCAGAGCGGCGCGAGCGAGGCGGCGCGGAGGATGCGCCAGCGCACCACGAGGACGAGCGGCGCGCCCTGGTCGATCGAACTCGCGACGTCCGCGCTGCGCTCGAGAACGGCGTCGGCGTCGAACGTGCGGCCGAGTGCCGGGTATGCCGACTCGCGCGCCGCGGGCAGGGATGCCCGAGCACTCGCGACCACCGCGGCGGGCACGACGCGATGACCGAGCGCCTCGAGCCGCTCGCTCGCGACGACGTCGCGCGCGCGGCACGCGTCGGGTTCGATCGCCGCCGCGACCAGCGGCAGGACCGCGATCCGCTCCGGCGAGGGTCCGTCGAACGCGACCGGCGCGGGCGCGCCGGCGCACGCGGCGAGCAGGAACAGGATCAGCGCGCGCACGACGCGGATCACTTCGCCCCGGGCTCGTCGTCGAGTTCGACGAGCGGCGCGCCGGCGGCGACCACGTCGCGCGGCTTCACGAGGACCTTCGTCACCTTGCCGGCGCCCTCGGACGGGATCGGGTTCTGCATCTTCATCGCTTCGAGGACGACCAGCGTCGCCCCGTCTTCCACGACGTCGCCGACGGCGACGCGCACGTCGACGACCACGCCCGGCATCGCGGCTTCGATCGTGCGCCGGCCGCCGTGCTTGTGGCCCGCGACGCGCGACGCGGCGCGCTCGCGGTCGTCTTGCACGTCGACCACGATGCGTTCGCCGATCACCTGCACGACGAAGCGGCCCTGCTCGCGCTCGAGGACGCAGTCGTAGCTCCTGCCGTCGACGATCAGGGAGAACGCGCCACCGTCGCCGACCGCGGAGAGGTCGACCTCGATCGCGCGCGCCGACGGCTTGCGATCGATGCGCTCGAGGATGCCGGTGTCGTAGTCGCCGCCGCGGAACTCCTCGCTCTGCAGCACCTTCAGCGCCGCCGAGGTCGAGGTCGTGACGCCGACGATGCGCAGCTCCCGCAACGCGCGGATCGCGCGCTCGATCGCGGCCGGCCGGTCCTCGGCGTGGACGATCAGCTTGGCGAGCATGCTGTCGTAGTGCGGCGTCACTTCGAGTCCGCGGTAGAGCGCGGCGTCGAGTCGCACGCCGGGTCCGCCGGGCGTCGCGAGCCGGCGCACGGTGCCGAGTGCGGGGAACCACGTCTCCGGGTCCTCGGCGTTGACGCGGATTTCGATCGCGTGGCCCCGCGGTTCGCAGGGCTCGGTCGCCGGGAGACCTGCCGCGACGCGGAACTGCTCGCGCACGAGGTCGACTCCGAAGCGCATCTCCGTGATCGGGTGTTCGACCTGGAGTCGCGTGTTCATCTCGAGGAACCAGTACGCGCCGCCCGACGCGAGGAACTCGACCGTTCCCGCGCCGACGTAGCCGACCGCGCGCGAGAGCCGGCACGCGGCGTCGCACATCGCGGCGCGCATCGCGGCGTCGATCGCCGGACTCGGGGATTCCTCGACGAGCTTCTGATGACGGCGCTGCACCGAGCACTCGCGCTCGCCCCACGCGACGACCTTGCCGTGGCGATCGCCCATCACCTGCACCTCGACGTGCCGCGGGCGCATCACGAACTTCTCGAGGTAGATGCGGTCATCGCCGAAAGCGCCCTTCGCCTCCGCGCGCGCCATCTTCGCGGCGTCGAGCAGGCCGGACGCATCGCGCACGATGCGGATGCCCTTGCCGCCGCCGCCGGCCGCGGCCTTGAGCATCACCGGGTAACCGATCTTCGCGGCGGTCTGCGCGAGCACGGCGTCGTCCTTCACGTCGTCCTCGAGACCGGGCACGAGCGGAACGCCGGCAGCTTTCGCCGCGCGACGCGCCTCGACCTTGTCGCCCATCACCGCGATCGCATGCGGCGACGGCCCCAGGAAGGTGATGCCCGCATCGAGGCAGAGTTGCGAGAACGCGGCGTTCTCGGACAGGAAGCCGTAACCGGGATGGATGCAGTCGGCGCCGGCGCCGCGGGCTGCTTCGAGGATCAGGTCGCCGCGCAGGTAGCTCTCGCGAGGCGACGGTGGGCCGATCCGGACCGCGCGGTCGGCGCGGCGCACGTGCATCGCGTTGCGGTCGGCGTCGGAGTAGACGGCGATCGTCTCGATCCCCATCTCCTTGGCGGTGCGGATCACGCGCAGAGCGATCTCGCCGCGGTTGGCGATCAGCACGCGGCGGAACAGCGGCTTGCCGTCGGACGCGGGCACTGCGGACACGGACACGACGGGACTGGTCATGCGCGGCGGTCCGTCACAGCGGGATGTTGCCGTGCTTGCGCGGCGGGTTGCTCTCGCGCTTGCGCGACGTGAGTTCGAGGGCGCGGATCAACGCGGCGCGGGTCTCGTGCGGCAGGATCACGTCGTCGACGTAGCCGTGCGCGGCGGCGAGGTACGGGTTGTTGAAGCGCTCCTTGTAGGCGGCGACGAGGCGCGCCTCCTCCGCCTTCTTGTCCTTGGCCTGCGCGATCTCCTTGCGGAAGACGATCTTCGCGGCGCCTTCGGCCCCCATCACGGCGATCTCCGCGCTCGGCCACGCGAGGTTGACGTCGCCGCGGATGTGCTTGCTCGACATGACGTCGTAGGCGCCGCCGTACGCCTTCCGCGTGATGACCGTCAGCTTCGGCACGGTCGCTTCGCAGTACGCGTAGAGCAGCTTCGCGCCGTGGACGATGATCCCGTCGTGCTCCTGATCCTTGCCGGGCAGGAAGCCGGGCACGTCCTCGAAGGTCACGATCGGGATGTTGAAGCAGTCGCAGCAGCGGATGAAGCGCGCGCCCTTGATGCTCGCGTGGATGTCGAGCACGCCGGCGAGGTGGCTCGGCTGGTTGCCGACGATGCCGACGACGCGACCGCCGAGGCGCGCGAAGCCGACGATCAGGTTGCGCGCGTACGCCGCATGCACTTCGAGGAAGCGGCCGTCGTCGACGACGCGCTTGACCAGTTCGCGCATGTCGTACGGCATGTCGCTCGACGGCGGCACGATCGTGTCGAGTCGTTCGTCGGCGCGGTTCGGGTCGTCGGCCGTCGCGACGAAGGGCGGGTCCTCGGTGTTGTTGAGCGGCAGGTAGGACAGCAGGTCGCGCACCAGCAGCAGGCACGCGGCGTCGTCGGGCGACGTGAAGTGCGCGACGCCGCTCCTGGTCGCGTGCACGCGCGCGCCGCCGAGTTCCTCGGAGGTCACATCCTCGTGCGTCACGGTCTTGACCACGTCGGGCCCCGTGATGTGCATGAAGCTCGTGCCCTCGACCATCAACACGAAGTCGGTGATCGCCGGCGAGTACACCGCGCCGCCGGCACAAGGTCCGAGGATCGCGCTGATCTGCGGCACGACGCCCGACGCGAGCGTGTTGCGGAGGAAGATCTCCGCGTAGCCGCCGAGCGAAACCACGCCTTCCTGGATGCGCGCGCCGCCCGAATCGTTCAGGCCGACGACCGGCACGCCCATCTTGAGCGCCAGGTCCATCACCTTGCAGACCTTCTGGGCGTGGGTCTCCGACAAGGATCCGCCGAAGACGGTGAAGTCCTGGCTGAACAGGTAGATCGGCCGGCCGCCGACCTTCGCGGAGCCGCACACGACGCCGTCGCCGAGGATCGTGTTCGACTCCGCGTCCATGCCGAAGTCGCGGCAACGGTGGACGACGAAGCGGTCGATCTCGACGAAGCTGCCCGGATCGACGAGCAGGTCGATGCGCTCGCGCGCGGTGAGCTTGCCCTTCTGGTGCTGCGCTTCGACGCGCGTGGCGCCGCCGCCCTCGAGCGACTTCGCGCGCAGGTCCAGCAGGCGTGCGATGGCGTCCTTCATGACGGTCCGACTCCGGTCTTTCGACATCCGTGTTCGTCAGGAGGATCCTGCACGAGCTCCAAGAGGACGCCATCCAGGTACTTGGGATGGACGAAGGCGACCAGGGTGTCGTGCGCGCCGGGCCGCGGCGATCGGTCGAGCATCGGCGCCCCCGCCGCCGCGAGCACTTGGATCGACTCCGCGGCGTCGCCGCACTTCAGTGCGAGGTGGTGCACGCCGGGGCCGCGCTTGTCGATGAACTTCGCGATCGGCGAGTCGGGCGACGTCGGCTCGAGCAGTTCGATGCGCGTCGAGCCGGCCCACAGGATCGCGACCCGCACGCGCTCGGTCGGCACGTCTTCGATGCCCTGGAGGCGCATGCCGAGGACCTTCGTCCACTGCGGCAGGGCCTCGGCCAGCGAGCGGACGGCCACGCCGATGTGGTGCAGGCCTTCGATCATCGGCGCGAGACGATAGCTCTTGCCGGGTACGGGTCCACCGTGCGACCGACGCTTGGATCTACGTCCACCGGAACAGCTTGAAGGCGAGGCAAAAGCACAGGAGCCCGATCGCGCCGAGCACTGCGGCCGCGATCGCGATACCGCCGGTCTCGAGCGAGCCGAGCATCACGCCGCGGATCGCGTCGGTGAGCCAGGTCATCGGCACGGTGCGGACGATCGGCTGCAGCAGTTCCGGGAAGCGTTCGTTGCCGAAGAACACGCCGCCGAGCAACCACATCGGAAGCATCACGACGTTCATCAGGCCCGACACCGTCTCCGTCGACTGCGTGCGACTGCCGACGAGAAGGCCGATGCCGCAGAACGTGAACGAGCCGAGCAGGAACAGACCGAGCAACGCGAGGAACGAGCCGCGCACCGGCACGCCGAACACCGCCCACGCGAACGCGACGATCACCAGCGGCGGGATCATCGCCAGCACGATGCGGCTCGCGACGTAGCTCAGCAGGAACTCGCCGCGACCGAGCGGTGTGACCGCGAGCCGTCGCAGCAGGTGCTTCTCCCGCATCAGGACGAGGTTGTAGCCGATGCCGTAGATGCCGGCGCCGAGCAGGTTGAGACCGATCAGGCCGGCGACGAGGAAGTCGATGTAGCGGTCGCCGGGTTCGTCGACGGCTTCGATCGTCGCGCGCACGGGTCGCGGTTCGCCGCGCACGCTGGCGAGGGCGTCCTCGGTGAGCAGGCGTGCCAGCTCCGATCCGGGTCGCGCGGGATCGAGCTCGAAGGCCGGATGCTCGGCGTCGCCGCGCACGACGAGATCGACGCGCCCGAGCGTGAGCGCGCGCCGCGCCCGCGACTCCTCGACGACTTCGACGTGCAGGCGCCCGCCGCCGTGCTCGCGCAGCTTCTCGGCGAACGAGGTTCCGGCGGGCGCGGTCGCGACGACGCCGACGTGCGCCGGCTCCTGACGTCCTTCGCCGAACGCGAAGCCGAGCACCAGCGCCATCACGAGCGGGAAGCCGTAGGTCCAGAACACGGCTTCGGGCGTGCGCAGGTACTCGCGCCACGCGACGCCGGTCAGCGCCCGCATCACGCGCGGTCTCATCCCGAATCGGCGCGTCACTCGGCCTCCCCGTCGCGCAGGTGGCGCCCGGTGAGGTGGACGAACACGTCCTCCAGGGCGAGGTGCCGCGTCGAGAGGCCGCGCAACCGGAGCGACTTCGCCTCGACCGCGCGCAGGACGGCAGGCACCGCGACGTGCGGCTGGCGCACGGTGAGCGTGAGGCGCTCGGTCGTGCACGCGTGTTCGACGACGCCCGGCAACGCTTCGAGCGCGGCGGTGTCGAACGCGGCGTCGATGCCGTCGGCGTCGACTTCGACGACGTGCGCCGCCCCGAGCGACGACACCAGCTCGCGCGGCGACCCCAACGCGATCAGCTTGCCGTGGTCGACGATGCCGACGCGATCGCAGAGTGCTTCGGCTTCGTCCATGTAGTGGGTCGTCAGCACGACCGTGCCGCCGTCGTCGTCGCGGAAGCGACGGATCACGTCCCACAGCGAACGACGGGACTGCGGATCGAGGCCGGTCGTGGGCTCGTCGAGGAACAGCAGGTCGGGACGGCCGGCGAGCGCCGCGGCGACCGCGAGCCGCTGCTTCTGTCCTCCCGAGAGGTGCTGGTAGCGCGCGCCGGCCTTCTCCTCGAGCGCGACGATCGCGAGCAGTTCGTCGGCGCTGCGCGCGTCGTCGTAGAGCGCGACGAACAACGCCAGCAGTTCGCGCACGGTCTGCTTGGCGAACAACCGGGTCTCCTGGAGCGTCACGCCGATCCGCGAGCGCAGCTGCGTGGCGTCGTGCGTCCAGTCCATGTCGAGCACGCGCACGGTGCCGTCGGTCGGCGCGAGCAGGCCTTCGCAGATCTCGATCGTCGTGGTCTTGCCGGCGCCGTTCGGACCGAGCAGGCCGAAGCACTCGCCGGTGCGCACCTCGAGGTCGAGGCCGGCCACCGCCACGACGTCCTCGTAGCGCTTGACCAGGCCCACGCAGCGCAGGGCGACCCCGCCGCCGCGCCCCGCGATCCCTGCCCGCTCGTTCACGGCTCTCGCAACGCCTCCCCGGCGGCCCGGCTTCCGCGCCCCCGGCGACCGCCACGATACGCCGGCCCGCCGCCGTGGGTTGCAGCCGGAAGGAACCAACTGCGACGATGCGCGTACAACGTCGTGTGTCCCGGGCGCGGCGCCGGGGTGGGGGTGTGCATGCGGGGCAGGCGGCGGTCCTACTCGGCGATCGTCTCGGCGGCGCTCCTGGCCGCGCCGCTCCTCGTCGGCGCCGCCACCCAGACCCCGCCGCCGCCGCCACCCGCTGGGCCGCCCGTGCACGTGCCGCGCGCCGCCGCGCCGATCGTGATCGACGGCGTCCTCGACGAGGCGGCGTGGGCGAGCGCCGCGGTGATCCCGGTGAACATCGAGTTCCGCCCGGGCGACAACGCGCCGGCGCCGGTGGACACGACCTGCCTGCTCACCCACGACGACCGCGCGCTCTACGCCGCCTTCCGCGCCGCCGACCCGAGGCCGGCCGAGATCCGCGCCCACCTGTCCGCCCGCGACGGCGCGTACCGCGACGACAACGTCGGGATCCTCCTCGACACCTTCAACGACCAGCGGCGCGGCTTCGAGTTCTTCGTCAACCCGCTCGGGGTGCAGATGGACCTCGCGGTCTCCGACATCGCGACCGGCGGGGAGAACGAGGACGACTCGTGGGACGCGATCTGGGCCTCGGCCGGCCGGATCACCGCCGACGGGTACGTGGTCGAGATCGCGATCCCCTTCTCCACCCTGCGCTTCGCCGACGGGGCGGGCGACAAGCTGTGGGGGTTCGCGGCGGCGCGCAACCAGCCGCGCTCGGTCCGCGCCGGCTACGCCTCGG
>JACRLW010000087.1 GCA_016235155.1 Planctomycetota bacterium | reverse complement strand
CTCGCGCGCCGGCCGGTGCTCGTTCCCGCGTGAACCCGGCCAGACCACGGCCTCCCCCCGAGATGACGACCATGGAGTTCAAGAACCACGACCTGATCGACGGCTTTCAGCACGAGGGCGTGCGCTTCGATCGCCTCCCCGTGAAGGACTCGGACGGACGCGCCGTCGACGGGCTCTACGCGACGCGCATCACGCTCGACAACCAGGCGCAACTCAACTCCTACACCACCGCGATGGTGAAGGGCGTGATCCTCGGCATGCGCCAGGCGTCGAACGATCGGCGCTCCGTCGCGGTCGTGTTCACCGGCGCGGGCAATCGCGCCTTCTGCACCGGGGGCAACACGGCGGAGTACGCCGAGTACTACGCGGGCCGTCCGGAGGAGTACCGCCAGTACATGCGGCTCTTCAACGACATGGTCACGGCGATCCTGCACTGCGACAAGCCGGTGATCTGTCGCGTGAACGGCATGCGCATCGCGGGCGGTCAGGAGATCGGGATGGCCTGCGACTTCTCGATCGCGCAGGACCTCGCGATCTTCGGGCAGGCCGGACCGAAGCACGGTTCGGCGCCCGACGGCGGCAGCACCGACTTCCTGCCGCTGTTCGTCGGGATCGAGCGCGCGATGGAGTCCTGCACCCTGTGCGAACACTGGAGCGCGCACAAGGCGCATCGCCTCGGGCTGCTCACGTCGATCGTGCCGGCACTGAAGGTCGACGGCGCGTTCGTGCCCAATCCGCTCGTGATCACGGATCGCCACCTCGACGCGATGGGCTGCGTCGTGCTCGGCGAGCCGAGGACCGGCGACGACCGCACGCGCGGCAAGGAGCTGCTCGCGCGCGGCAACGTGGACCTCTCACTGCTCGATGCCGAAGTCGATCGTCTCGTCACGTCGCTCGCGCTCACGATGCCCGGGTGCCTCGCCAAGACGGTCGAGAGCGTGCGCAAGCACAAGCTCCTGCACTGGGATCGCAACCGCGAGACCAACCGCGCGTGGCTCGGGCTCAACATGATGACCGAGGGTCGCGCCGGCTTCCGCGCCTTCCACGAGGGCAGCCGGGCCTGCCGCGAGCCCGACTTCCTGCTCCTGCGGCGCAAACTCGCCGAAGGCGCGACCTGGGGCGACGAACTGACCGAGGCCGTTCTCGCCAAGGCGCACGGCGCGGCGGGGAGCCCACGTGGCTGAGCTCGGCACCGGGCTGCGCGTGCGGGATCTCGTCCTCGACGACTTCGACGCCGTCGTGCGCATCGACGCCGCGCACACCCGCGAGCGCGACGACGCGTCGTGGCGGCGGATCTTTCCGATCTACGTCGGCCGCAACGTGCCGCACGCGTTCGCCATCGGCGCGGACGTCGGGGACGGACTCGCGGGCTACCTATTCGGCGAAGTGCGCGCCGTCGAGTTCGGCGCCGATCCGGCCGGTTGGGTCTTCTCGGTCGGCGTCGATCCGACGCGGCAACGTCAAGGCATCGCGCGCGCCCTGCTCGCCGAGGCGAAGCGACGCTTCGCGCTGAGCGGCGTGCGCCATGTGCGGACGATGGTGAAGCGCAACGACGTGGCGATCCTGTCCTTCTTCCGGTCCGCGGGCTTCGTCGGCGGACCCTTCGTGCAACTCGAGGTCGACCTGAGGGAGGACGCATGAACAACGATCCGTCCGGTCCTGTCACCGTCACCGAGCTCGACGACGGCGCGTTCTGGCGCGTCGCCCTCGCGCGCCCCAAGGCGAACGTCCTCGACGCCGCGATGACGCGCGCGTTGCGGGACGTCTTCGCGCGCGCCACCGACGCACGGCGTCTCGCGGGCGTGCTGCTCACCTCCGACGGCCCCCACTTCTCCTTCGGCGCGAGCGTGCAGGAGCACCTCCCCGCGCAGGTCGCCGGGATGCTCTCGGCCTTCCACGGCCTGTTCCGCGACGTCGCCGCTGCGCGCCTGCCGGTGGTCGCCGCGGTGCGCGGCCAGTGCCTCGGCGGCGGTCTCGAGCTCGCCTCGTTCTGCCACCGCCTCGTCGTCGCGCCCGATGCGAAGCTCGGCCAACCCGAGATCAAGCTCGGCGTGATCGCGCCGGTCGCCTCGGCGCTCCTGCCGGAACGGGTCGGACCCGGCGTCGCGGCGGATCTCTGCCTCTCCGGCCGCACGATCGACGCGAACGAAGCGCTCGCCTGCGGGCTCGCCGATCGACTGTCCGACGATCCGGAAGCCGCGGCTCTGAGCTGGCTCCGCGAGTCCCTGCTCGCGCACTCGGCCATGAGCCTGCGCTTCGCGACGCATGCACTTCGCGCCGGCTTCAACGCGCGCTTCTTCCCAACGCTCGATCGGCTCGAGCGGCTCTACCTCGACGACCTGATGCGCAGCGGCGACGCGGTCGAAGGCATCCGGGCTTTCCTCGACAAGCGCACGCCTCGCTGGAGCCACGCATGAAGAGCGCACACGGCAACTCGAACGTCACCGAGCTCCTCGCGCGCGCGCAGGCGCTCCACCACGACCTGCGCTTCGAGAACGTGCGGGCCTGGAAGGAACGCAACGGCGGACTCGCGGTCGGCTACCTCCCGGTCTACGTCCCGCGCGAACTGCTGTGGGCGATGAACGTGCTGCCGGTCGGCGTGGTCGGCGGCGGCGACCAGGTCGAGATCATCCGCGGCGACGCTTACTACCAGAGCTACATCTGCCACCTCCCGCGAAGCACGATCGAACTCGGCCTCAACGGGGCACTCGACGTCCTCGACGGCGTGCTCTTCCCGGCGACCTGCGACGTCATCCGCAACCTCTCGGGGATGTGGATGATGCAGTTCCCCGACAAGTACGTGCACTACCTCGACGTCCCCCAGGACTTCGACACCGGCGTCGGCGGCGCGTTCTACCGCCACGAGCTGCTCGAGATCGCCGGGGCGCTGGAGGCACGCGGTGCGCGGCCGCTCACCGACGCCGCTCTCCGGGCGGCCATCGCGGCGTACGACGCCAACCGTCGCGAGATCGAAGCGCTCTACGAACTCCGCCGTCGCGAGCCGTGGAAGGTGCCGACGCACGAGCTCTACCTCGTCCTGAAGGCCGGCCTGGTCCTTCCCGTCGACGAGCACACCATGATGCTCGAGGACTACCGCCGGCTGGTGATCCGCGACGACGCGCGCCGCCCGCTCGACCAGGCGCGCATGCTGATCACGGGTTCCTTCTGCGAACAGCCGCCGATCGGCCTGATCAAGACGCTCGAACGCGCCGGCTGCTACATCGTCGACGACGACCTGGTCGCGGTGCACCGCTGGATCCGCGGCGACGTCGCGTCGCTCGCGCCCGGACAGCCGCCGCTCGACGCGCTGGTGGAAGCGTTCCTCAGGAACGGAGTGCCGAGCGCGATCCGCTACATCGACCAGGACAAGAAGGGCCGCGACCTCGTCGAACGGGTGCGCGCCAGCGGTGCGGAGGGCGTCGTGTTCTGCGCGGCGAGCTTCTGCGATCCGGCGCTCCTCGATCAACCGATGCTGGTCGGCGCGCTCGACGCGGCGGGCATCCCCTGGACCTCGTTCAAGTACGCGGAGAACACCGGGCAATTCCAGGTGATCCGCGAGCAGGCCGGCACCTTCGCCGACTCGATCAAACTGTGGAGCGGAGCATGAGCATGGCGAATCCCACGACGAGCAAGCGTCCGCCCGCGGAGGCGCGCAAGGACGAGAGCCAGGAGCGGCAGAAGCGGATGATCGGCGAGCACTTCCACGAGCTCGCGCGCGCACCACAGACCGGACGCAAGTGCGCCTACACCTTCGTCCCCGGCAACCTCACCGAACTGCTCCGCTCGTTCGACGTGCTGCCGGTCCTCCCCGAGATCAACGCGCTCCAGTCCGGGATGCGCGGCAAGTCGCGCGACTACATCGCGCTCGCGGAGAAGCTCGGACACAGCGAGGACGTCTGCACCTACGTGAAGTGCGACGTCGGCATGCTGCGCTCGGGCAACGTCGGACCGACCGGCGAGCGGCTTCCCAACCCCGACCTCCTGCTGCTCTCGTACACCGGCTGCTTCACCTTCCTGAAGTGGTTCGAGATCCTCGCCCAGGAGTACGACTGTCCGGTCGTGATGCTCCACGTCCCCTATCAGGGCGACGGGAAGATCACCGACGCGATGCGCAAGTACGTGGTCGACCAGCTCCGCAGCAAGGTCATCCCCGCGTTCGAGAAGATCACCGGTCGCGCCTACGACGAGGACCTGCTGAAGGAACACCTCGCGCGCTCGGCGCGGGCCGAGGACGACCTCGTGTGGGTTCTCGAGTCGGCCAAGCACAAGCCGTCGCCGATCGACGCCTACTTCGGCGGCGTCTACTACATCGGCCCGATCTTCTCCGCCTTCCGCGGGACCGAGGCGGCGATCGGGTACTACAAGGAGCTGCGCGCGGAGGTCGAGGAGCGCCTGCGCGAAGGACGCGGGCCGGTGATCCCCGACGGCGAACTGGAACACGAGAAGTACCGCGTCGTGGTCGAGGGTCCGCCCAACTGGACCAGCTTCCGCGAGTTCTGGAAGATGTTCACCGACGAGGGCGCGGTCGTCGTCGCCTCGACCTACACGAAGGTCGGCGGCGTCTACGACTTCGGGTTCCGCCACGATCCGAGTCGACCGTTGGAGACGCTCGCCGAGTACTGCATGGGTTGCTACACGAACCTCAACTTCCCGTCGCGCGTGGACATGCTCTCGCGCTACGTGCGCGAGTACTCCGCCGACGGCTTCCTCATCAACTCGGTGAAGAGCTGCAACTCGTTCAGCGCCGGACAACTGATGATCCTGCGCGAGGTGGAGAAGCGGACCGGACGGCCGGGCGGCTTCGTCGAGAGCGACCTTGTCGATCCGCGCTACTTCTCGGCGTCGAACATCAAGAACCGGCTCGAGTCGTACTTCCAGATGATCGCGCAGCGGCGCGGGTCCGACGCGGGTCCGACTGCGGGCCCGACTGCGGGCATGACCGCAGGGGGCGCGCGATGAGGATCGAGTACTGCGTCGGCATCGACCTCGGGTCGACGACGACCAAGGCGGTCGTGCTCGGTGACGGCGCGCGCGTCCTCGGTCGCGGCATCACCAACAGCCGCAGCAACTACGACGTCGCCTGTCAGGTCGCGCTCGGCGAGGCCTTGATCCACACGCGCTTCTCCTTGATCCAGGAGCGCCTGCGCTCCAAGGACGCGGCCGCGACGACGCAGGCCTTCCAGCGCCGCTTCCGCGCCGAGCAGTACCGGAGCCAGCTCGAGGCGCTCGACGCGACGGCGCACCGCCTCGCCGCGGACGCGCCCAAGGCAGTGATCGGCCTGCTCGACGCGCTGCTCGGCTCGATGCACGAGGAGATCGACGCGCTCTATTCCCACGACGCGCAGCGAAAGAGCGACTTCTTCCGCGACCTCGCCGGCAGCCGCTGGATGGAGCTCGCGGGGACGCTCTCGCGCGGCACGCCCGGGGCGTTCGACCGTCTCGCCGGCGTGTTCGACAAGGCGATCCTCGAGGTCGAGAACTCGACCGAGGCGGTCGGCACCTTCGACCAGCACGCGCGGAACGCGCTCCGGTCGATGCCCGCGTCCGGCGGCGATCTCGCGCGCGGCGTCGACGCGGTGCTCGATCTCGAACTCGTACAGGTCGGCTCGGTCGGCACGGGCTACGGCCGCCAGCGTCTGCCCTTCCCCGAGGGACGCATTCGCTCCGAGATCCTCTGCCACGGTCTCGGCGCGCATCACATGTTCCCGGACACCCGCACGGTGCTCGACATCGGCGGTCAGGACACCAAGGCGATCCAGGTCGACGCGCAGGGCATCGTGACCTCGTTCCAGATGAACGACCGCTGCGCGGCGGGTTGCGGGCGCTACCTCGGCTACATCGCGGACGAGATGAACCTCGGTCTGCACGAGCTCGGGCCGCTCGCGTCGACGTCGACGCGCAAGGTGAAGATCAACTCGACGTGCACCGTGTTCGCGGGCGCCGAGTTGCGTGAACGACTCTCCCTCGGCGAGAAGCGCGAGGACATCCTCGCGGGCCTGCACCGTGCGATCATCCTCCGCGCGATGTCCCTGCTCGCCCGCTCCGGCGGCGTCGACGAGGAGTTCACGTTCACCGGCGGCGTCGCCCGCAACCAGGAGGCGGTGAGCGCGCTCCGCCGGCTGATCGCCGAGAACTACGGCGAGCGCACGATCAACATCTCGCCGGATTCGATCTACACCGGCGCACTCGGCGCCGCCCTGTTCGCGTGGCGCGACGCCAGCCGCAGCAGCACCAAAGTGGAGAGCCAGGCATGACCGCACCCGACGTCCTGATCACCGCCGGCATCGACGTCGGCTCGTCGTCGATCAAGACCGTGGTCTTTCAGGACCGCGGCCCGTCCGGCCACCGCATGCTGGCCGGCCTCGCCGAACGCCTGCGTCGCCGCGACCCGCTCGACGTCGCGACCGAGACCTTCGAGAAGGCGCTGTCTGCGGCCGGGATCGCGCGCGGCGACGTCGACTACATCGCGACGACCGGAGAGGGCGAGAACGTCCCGTTCCGCACCGGGCACTTCTACGGGATGACGACGCACGCCCGCGGCGGCCTCTTCCTCGACCCCGCCGTACGCGCAGTGGTCGACATCGGCGCCTTGCACACGCGCGCCGTCCTGATGGACGACCGTGCCAAGGTGCTCGGCTACCGGATGACCAGCCAGTGCGCGTCGGGCTCGGGGCAGTTCCTCGAGAACATCTGCCGCTACCTCGGCGTCACGATCGACGAGATCGGGCCGCTGTCGTTGGAGGCGGACGCGCCCGAATCGTGCTCGTCGATCTGCGCCGTGCTCGCCGAGACCGACGTGATCAACATGGTGTCGCGCGGCGTGTCGATCCCGAACATCCTGCGCGGCATCCATGATTCGATGGCGGGCCGCTACGTCAAGCTCGCCACTGCCGCCGGCGCGAACGGCGTCGTGCTCGTCACCGGCGGACTCTCGCGCGACGCGGGCCTGCTCGCCGCGATGCGCGACGCCAACCGCGATCTCGACATCCGCACGCACGAACACGCCGTGCTCGCCGGCGCGATCGGCGCGGCCCTGTGGGGCGGTTACCGCGCGCGTCGCCTGCGCGAGAAGGGCCTCTCCCTGACCGGCGGCGCGGCATGAACGGCGCGGCATCGCTGCTCGACCTCGACGGCTGGACCGCACTCGTCAGCGGCGGCGCGGGCGGCATCGGGCGTGCGATCGTCGAGTTGCTGCTCGCGCAGCACGCACGCGTGATGGTCGTCGATCGACCGGGACAGGCGGTGCCGGGCGGCGCCGTCGACCTCGCGTGCGACCTCGCCGACGTCGACGCGATCGCCGGACTGAGCGCACGCCTGGCGGCGATCGACGCGCACGTCGATCTCTTCGTCCACTGCGCGGGCGTCACGTCGGACGCGGTGCTCTGGAAGCTGGCGAAGGCCGACTGGCGGCGCGTGCTCGCCGTGAATCTCGACTCCGCGTTCCACCTGCTGCAGGTACTGGTGCCAGACATGCGCGCGCGCAAGCGCGGGCGCGTCGTGCTCGTGTCGTCGATCAACGGCGAGCGCGGGAAGTTCGGGCAGTCGAACTACGCCGCCAGCAAGGCCGGCCTCATCGCTCTCGCCCGCACCGCGGCGCGCGAACTCGGCCGCGACGGAATCCGCGTCAACGCACTCGCACCCGGTCTCGTCGAGACCGCCATGACGCGCGCCCTGCCCGCCGAGGCGCGGCAACGCGCGATCGACGAAACCGCACTCGCGCGCGCCGGCACGCCGGACGACGTCGCACGCAGCGTCCTCTACCTCCTCTCCGATCTCAGCTCGCACGTCACGGGGCAGGTGCTCCGCGTCGACGGCGGGCAATTGACGGCCTGACCGCCGCCCCAGCCACGAGCGCCATGGACAAGAGCAACCCCGCCGAAGCGAACGCCCCGATCGTGCGGCGCCTGCGCCCCCGCGACCTCGAAGCCGTGATCGCCCTCGACGCGGCGATCCTCGGCCGCCGTCGCGACGAGTTCTTCAAGGTCAAGCTCGCGCAGAGCCTCGCGGAGACCGGCATCGAGGTCTCGCTCGCAGCCGAGTTCGACGGGGCCTTCGCCGGCTACCTGCTCGCGCGCGTGTTCTACGGCGAGTTCGGCCAGACCGAGCGCGCGGCCGTCCTCGACAGCTTCGGCGTGCACCCACGTTGCGAAGGCCATGGCGTCGGTCGCGCGTTGATGGGCCAACTCCGCACCAACCTGCTCGGTCTCGGCATCCGCACCTTGCGCACCGAGGTCGACTGGGACGACCAACGTCTGATCTCCTTCTTCCACCACGAAGGGTTCCGGCCCGCCGCGCGCCTCTGTCTCGACCAGGACATGGAACGGGTCCGCCATCTGGACGAACGGCGCGAGACGTCCTAAGGCGCCTCACCGTGCGCTACAGCAAGAGCACCCGCTACGCCCTCTACGCCGCGATCGAGATGGCGGTCGCCGACGGTCCGGTCACCGTCGCTTTGGTGAGCAAGCGCTTCCGCATCCCCGAGACCGCGCTCGCGAAGGTGATGCAGGCGCTGGTGCGCGCGGGGATCGCGCGCGGGGTGCGCGGCGTCGGCGGCGGCTACGTGCTGACGCGGCCGATTGGCGAGGTGACGACGCTCGACGTGATCGCGGTCTTCGATCCCCCGCGCCGCGAAGGGCAATGCCTGCTCGAAGACGGCGCGCCGGCCAACTGCGGCGAGGACCTCGACTGCCGCCTGCGAAGGCTCTTCGACGAGGTCGACGAGCAGGTGCGCTGCACGTTTGCGTCCGTCACGCTCGCGACGCTCGTGCGCCGGCCCCTGGCCGCGCCGCTCCGGCAGCCGCAGTGAGTCGGCGACTCAGCCCTTCTTGGGACGGAACACGGTGACCACCGCCGGGTCACCCTCGAGCGAGGGACCCCCGGCGAGTTCGATGCAGTACGGGATCGCGGGGAACACCGCATCGAGGCAGACCTTCACCGACGCCGGCCGGCCCGGCAGGTTGACGACCAGCGAGCGACCGACGATGCCCGCGGTCTGCCGCGAGAGGATCGCGGTCGGGACACCCGCGGCGAGCGACGCGCGCCGCATCTCCTCACCGAAGCCCGGCAGGAGTTTCTGGCACACCTGCGCCATCGCCTCGGGAGTCACGTCGCGCGGCGCGGGGCCCGTTCCGCCGGTGGTGCAGATCAAGGCGCAACCTTCGTCGGCGAAGGCACGGATCGCATCGGCGATCGCGGGCACCTCGTCCGCGACCATGCGGCGCACGTACTCGCACTCGGTCGCGACGAAACCACGGAGCACCGTCTCGATCGCGGGCCCGGACTCGTCGGCGTAGATCCCGCGGCTCGCGCGGTCGCTGATCGTCAGGATGCCGATGCGCGGGCGCATGTCGCTCGATCAGGCCTCCCCGCCGCCCGCCGTCGCGGGTTTCTCGAGGAGCGCGGCGCGACGCCAGGCCTTGTTCAACATCGCGATCGACTGCACCGAGATCTCCTTCGGACAGGTCGCCTCGCACTCGTACTGGTTCGTGCAGCCGCCGAAGCCTTCGCGATCCATCTGCTCGACCATCGCGAGCGCACGGCGGTCGGACTCGACGCGCCCCTGCGGCAGCTTCTGGAGGTGCGCGAACTTCGCGGCGACGAACAACATCGCCGAGGCGTTCTTGCAGGCCGCGACGCAGGCGCCGCAGCCGATGCACGTCGCGTACTCGAAGGCTTCGTCGGCGTCGGCCTTGCCGATCAGGATCTCGTTGGCGTCGCGCGGGGCGCCGGTGCCGACCGACACGTAACCGCCGGCGGCGATGACGCGGTCGAAGGCCGAACGGTCGACGACGAGGTCCTTGATCACGGGGAAGGCCTTGGCCCGCCACGGCTCGATGGTGATCGTTGCGCCGTCCTGGAACGCGCGCATGTGGAGCTGGCAGACGGTCGTGCCCTTCCACGGACCGTGCGGCTTGCCGTCGATCACGAGGTTGCACGAGCCGCAGATGCCCTCGCGGCAGTCGTGCTCGAACGCGATCGGGTCCTCGCCCTTCTGGATGAGGTCCTGGTTGAGGACGTCCAGCATCTCGAGGAACGACATGTGCGAGTTCGCGGCGACCGTGTAGGTCCGCATCGCACCGGCGTCGTCCCGGTTCTTCTGGCGCCAGACGTTCAGCGTGAGGCGAAGGTTCACTTGTAGCTCCGCTCGACCAGTTTGACGTTCTCGAAGGCGAGTGCCTCGCGGTGCTCGACCGGCGTCTGACCCGCGCCCTTCCACTCCCAGACGGAGACGTGCTTGAAGTTCTTGTCGTCGCGCTTCGCCTCGCCGTCGGGAGTCTGATGCTCCTCGCGGAAGTGCCCGCCGCACGATTCCTCGCGCACCAACGCGTCGCGGCACATGAGCTCCGCGAACTCGAGGAAGTCCGCGACGCGACCGGCCTTCTCGAGCTCCTGGTTGAACTCCAGCCCCGAGCCGGGCACGCGCACTTCCTTCCAGAATCGGTCGCGAAGCTCGGGGATGCGCGCCAGCGCGTCCTTCAGCCCGGCGGCGTTGCGCGCCATGCCGCACTTCTCCCACACCAGCAGACCGAGTTCCTTGTGGAACGAGTCGACGCTGCGCTTGCCGTTCACGTCGAGCACGCGCTGCGTGCGCGCACGGACTTCGTTCTCGATCTCCGCGAACGCGGCGTGGTCGACGCCGGTCGCGCCCGGCTTCTGCTGCGCGAGCCAGTCGCCGATCGTGTAGGGCAGCACGAAGTAGCCGTCGGCCAGCCCCTGCATCAGCGCCGACGCCCCGAGCCGGTTGGCGCCGTGGTCGGAGAAGTTCGCCTCGCCCGCGACGAACAGCCCGGGCACGGTCGACATCAGGTGGTAGTCCACCCACAGCCCGCCCATCGTGTAGTGGACCGCGGGGTAGATGCGCATCGGCGCCCGGTACGGGTCCTCGCCGGTGATCTTCGCGTACATGTCGAAGAGGTTGCCGTAGCGCTCGCGGATCGCGTCCTGACCGAGGCGACGGATCGCGTCGCCGAAGTCGAGGTACACGCCGAGGCCACCCGGTCCGACGCCGCGGCCCGCGTCGCAGGCCTCCTTCGCCGCGCGCGACGCGATGTCGCGCGGGCAGAGGTTCCCGTACGAGGGGTACTTCCGCTCGAGGTAGTAGTCGCGCTCGCCCTCTTGGATCTCGTGCGGCGCGCGCCGATCGCCCTTGGCCTTCGGCACCCAGATGCGGCCGTCGTTGCGGAGCGACTCCGACATCAGGGTCAGCTTGCCCTGGTACTCGCCCGACACCGGGATGCAGGTCGGGGGGATCTGCGTGTAGCACGGGTTGGCGAAGCCGGCGCCGCGACGGTGCGCGCGCCAGGTCGCGGTGACGTTGCAGCCCTTCGCGTTGGTCGAGAGGTAGAAGACGTTGCCGTAGCCGCCGGTG
>JACRLW010000086.1:18905-98553 GCA_016235155.1 Planctomycetota bacterium | reverse complement strand
CGCCGCGCGCAGCAGCGCATAGAGCAGGCGACGGAAGCGCGAGCGGAAGACCTGGCGGGACGTCGCGAGCGGGAGCACGAAGTTGACGAGCTCCTTCACCTCGCGTTCGTCGGCGACGGGCAGCCAGGGCATCGTGCGCGCGGATTCGTCGACGTAGCGTGCGCGGTCGGCGAGCCAGGCGTCGAGGCGCCGCGGGCGATCGACGTCGTGCGCGAGAGCAAGGTCGCCGAGGCCGGTGCCCCAGACCGGCTGGTAGTAGCGATAGGTGAAGTGATGACACTCGATCGAGAGCCGCGCGAGGCGCTCGATCATGCGGAGCGAGTCGCGGCGATCGGCGTGCGTCTCGCCGGGGAAGCCGAACAGGAAGTTCTGCATCGGCACGATCCCGCGCGAGATCATCTGCCGGCTGACGACGAAGATGTCCTCCGCGACGTGGCGTTTGCCGATGTGCCGCAGCAGGTCCGGCGAAGCCGACTCGCTCCCCATCTCCACCTTGCGCAGGCCGCCGTCGCGGAGCAGGTCCCAGTCGGCGTCGGAGAGCTTGACGAGGTCGATCGGCGAGCCGAGCGCGAACCAGACGAGGTCCGGCGCGCGCTCCTTGATCAGGCGCGCGAGCGCGAGCGCGCGCGTCGGGCTCATGAAGAAGTCGAGTTCGCCGAGGTGGAACTGCAGGACGCCGTAGCGATCGCGCAGGTCGACCATCAGTTCGAAGGTCTCGGTCGCGCCGAGGATGCGCGAGGGATGACGGCTCCAAGCGCAGAAGCGGCAGCCCTTCGTGCAGCCGCGTCCGGTCGCGAGCGTGAGCGTGGGCCGGTCGTTGCCGAAGACGCCGCCGGTCTGCACATAGCACGACAGGTCGAGCCGCCGGTAGAGCGCGAGGTACTCGGGCACGAAGTCGGGTTCGGCGGGCGGCGGGTTGTGGCGCAGGACACCCGCGCGGTCGCGCCAGACCAGACCCGGCACGTCGTCGACCGCCAGGCCCGCGGCCAATCGCTCGAGAAGGCGCAGGCCCGGCGCTTCGCCATAGCCGCGGAGGAAGAAGTCGACCGGGGTCTCGACGTCGAGGAAGTCCGGCGGGCACACCGTGAGGAACTCGCCGCCCGCGATCACCGGCATCGCGGGCCGTGACCGCTTCAGTCGCGCGGCCAGGCGGTCCAGGTTGTGGCACTGGTTGGACGGGTACATCTCGTTCAGCCAGATGAACGCCGCGAGGCAGCCGTCGAGCTCGTCCGTGAACTCGTCGAAACGGTCGCGGCGATCGAGGTCGTGCTCCTGGTCGAAGAACACCACCTCGTAGCCGGCCGCGAGGAACGCGCCGCCGAGCGTGAAGCTGCGGAACGGAACTCCCTGCGGTTCGCGTTCGCACGCATCCGTCCAACGTGGCACGAGCAGCGCCACGCGACCGATCGCGGGTCGCGACTCAGGAGCGAGGACGATCATCGAGCAAGACGAGGGCGGGCCTTCCCGTGTCGGCGGTCGAGCAATCTGCGGACCGTGCGCCGCGGCATGGTCGCCGAGCGAGGTGCACGTGCACAGCCCACGATCGTTCGTCGGCGACCGGACGACCGCCGACGAAGGTCCGACGACGAGCCGGCGCGGTCGGTTCGCTAGACTCGCGCGCCCTGCATGCACGAGGGATTCTTCACGACGCGGCCCGCGCGCCGCGAGCGCTGGCAGGCGATCCTCCTCGCGTGCGTGTGTTCGCTCGCCTTCCTCCGCGAGGCGGTCCTGCCGACACAGGCGCTCCTGCCCTTCGTGCCGGAGCACTACGAGCCGTTGCAGAGCGAGGCGCGGGCCGCGGGCCGTTTGACCGAGGCGGACCTCGAACTCGGCAACGTCACGATGGGCGACAAGTACAACCAGTCGCTCGCGTGGGACCGCGTGCTCCAGGATCGCCTGCGCGACGGCGAGATCCCGCTGTGGTGCCGCGAGCTCGGCGGCGGCTCGCCCTTCGTGCCGCAGATGGCGCAGGTCTATCAGCCCTGGAACCTGCTGCTCGCGGCGTTGCCGATCCCGTCGGCGGGGATCTACGGCATCTGGTTCTTCCTGCACCAGGCGTTGTTCGGCGTGTTCGCGTGGCACTTTCTGCGACGGCTGGGCGTCGGGCAGGCGGCGGCGTGCTTCGGGCTCGTCGTCGCCGAGCTCGGGCTGTGGACGCAGGCGCGCATCCACCACAACGTGATCGTCACGGCCGCGCTGCCGCTGTTCCCGCTGCTCACCGTGATCGGCGGCGCGTTCGCGGCGGATCGAACGCGAACCCTGCGGGCAACTCTCGCCCGCGTTGGACTCGTCGCGCTGTGCCTCGGCCTGTCGTGGTCGAGCGGTTTCGCGCCGGTGAGCTTGCAAGCGACGTGGATCGCCGGCGCGTTCGCGATCCTCTGCGCGTGTCGCTCGCGTGATGCGCGGCCCCTGCTCGGGCTCGGCATCGGCGTCGCACTGGGCGTCGTGATCTCGCTCGCGCAGATGGTCCCGGTGCTGATCGCCGCGCAGGACACGTCGCGGCCGGTCTACCGTTCGGCGGACCTCGTGCCGTTCGGCCTGCACCCGCGACACCTGTGGAGCCTGATCTGGCCCGACCTCTACCACGTCGCGGACCAGATCCACCACGTGCCGGGTTGGATCGCGCTCGAAGCGCTGCCGACGAACGTGTCCGCGACCTTCAACTGGCCCGAGTCGGTGTTCGCGCCGGGACTCGCCGCGGTGTTCGTCCTTCCGCTCGCGCTCGCGGTGCGCGCGCATCGCGCGATCGCCCTCTTGTTCGGCGGCCTGCTCGTGCTCGGCTTCGGCCTCGCGACCGCGCGCGCCCCGTTCCTGCAGCTCTCGGAACTGCTGCCCGGCGCGCAGGCCGGCGACCTGCGGCGCTTCCTGTTCACCTTCGCGATGGCCGCGACGGTGCTCGCGGCGCTCGGCGTCGAACGGCTCGCGGCGTCGCGACCGCTGCGCATCGCGTTCGCGATCGTTTCGATCGCCGTCGCGATCGCGTCGGCGATCCAGGCGCTGCCCGCTCTCTCACTCGACGACCACGCGTTCCGCACCTACTGGGCCGAGCGGCTGCTGATGCGTGAGGAAGCCGCCGGACTCACGCTCGATCAGATCCGCGACGCGATGCTCGCGCGCCCGTTCGAGACGCCCGACAACCGCGCGGCGCAGGCGATGTGCTTCTTGCGCACGGCGCTGGTCGCGCTGCTCGCCGCCGCCGCGGCGTTCGGACTGCGCGGCGCCCGGCTCGTCGTCACGTTGGCGGCGATCACCGCCGTCGAACTGCTCGTCACCGGCGCCGGGACGATCGTCGCGGTCCCGACCGCGCGCGTGACGACTCCGCCGGCCACGATCGGGCCCGCGCTCGACGCGACGCGGCGCGCGCGCGAGGTGAATGCGCCGTTGCCGCGCTTCGCGCGCCTGTTCAGGGACGGCGAGGGCATCGAGATGCAGCTCCTGCCCGTGAACCTCGCGGCGTACCACGGGCTCGAGGACGTCTTCGCCTACGACCCGCTGCCGCCGCGACGGCTCGAGGAGTTCTTCGACGCGCTCGAGCCCGGCACGCCGATCGTCACGCGCGGCGCGGGAGTCCGCGGCTTCTATCGCGCGGCGTCGCTCGCCTCGCCGCTCGTCGATCTGCTCGGCGTTCGCTACGTGCTCGCGGAGCGCCACGAGTTGCCGGACGACGGTCGCTGGATCGACGTCTCGCCGAGCACCGCGCCGGAACGGATCCGGCTCTGGGAGCGGACCGACCCGTGGCCGCGCGCGACGTTCGTCGATCGCTGCGTGGTGGTCCCTCCGGTTGCCGAACGCCTGCATCGGTTGACGAGCTCCGACGCCGCGAGTCTGCGCACGACCGTCGTGCTCGAAGACGCCGGCGCGCCCGCGGCGGACGGCGACGGAGTGGTGAACGCCACGGTCGCGGTGGTCGAGCATCGCGACGAGCGCGTCGTGGTGCGGATCACGACCGACGAACCCGGCTACCTGCGCCTCGCCGACCCTTTCGATCCCGGCTGGACCGCAACGCTCGACGGCGCACGCACGACCGTCTTCGCCGCGGACCATCGCTTCCGCGCCGTGCACGTCCCGCCGGGGGAACACGAGGTGGTGTTCGCGTACGACGCCGCGAACGTGCGCGCGCCGCAGTGGATCGCCGCGGCGGCGTTCCTGATCGCGATCGCGCTGACCGTCGCCGGGCGCGGGAAGATGCGATGAACCGACCCGACGCCACGGTCGTGCACGAGCTCCTCGATGCATCGTGCGTGGCGGCGCTCGCTCTGCGCGGGTCCGAGCGCGTCCTCGACGTCGGTTGCGGGTACGGCGAGCTCGCCGCGGCGATCGCCGTCCACTCGGCCCGCGTCCTGGGCATCGACTGCGACGGCCGGATCATCGCGACCGCCCGCGCGACGCATCGCGCGTCGAACCTCGAGTTCCGCGCCGGCGACGCGCTCGCGCTGCCGCTCCGCGACGACGAGCTCGGTCGCTTCGACCTCGTGCATGTCCGCTTCGTGCTGGAGTCGGTTCGCGACCAGTCCGCACTCCTCGCCCAGGCGATGCGCGCCGTGCGCCCCGGCGGTCGCGTCGTGCTCGCCGACGACGACCATCCCAGTTTGCGCCTGTGGCCCGAGGTGCCGTGCTTCGACTCGGTCTGGGGTGCGTACCTCGCCGCGTTCGACGCCGCGGGCAACGACTCGATCGCGGGCCGGCGCCTGGTGGCTCTCTTGCACGAGGCCGGCGCGGTCGATCTGCGCGCGCGCGTGCTGTCGTTCGCCGTCGCCTCCGGCGAGCCCGCCTTCCGCGCCGCGATCGCTCGCCTCCGCGCGATCCTCTCGGAATGGCGCGTGCCAATCTTCGCGACGCGACTCGTCGACGCCGGTGAACTCGACTCGGCCCTCACGGGACTCGACGCGTTCGCCGAATCACCGGGCGCGGCGATCTGGTACGCACTGTGTCATGCCGAGGGCCGTCGATGATCGAAGTCCTGCGTGAAGGGATCGTCCGCGTCGAGTCGTGGGACTCCGGCGCGTTCTGGCGGATCGTGCTCGACCGGCCACCGGAGAACCGCCTCGACGACACGATGGTCGAAGCGCTCACCGAAGTCTTCGAGCGGGCACGCGCGGCCCGCGACCTCCGCGCGACGGTGCTCGTCGCCGCCGGCGACGACTTCTCGCTCGGCGCGGACCCGCGAGAGCAGCTTCCCGAACGATTCCGCACGTCGCTTCGCGCGTGGCTGCGGCTGATCCGCACGATGCTCGACGTCTCCGTGTTCCGCATCGCGGTGGTGCGCGGCCGCTGCATGGGCCGTGGCCTCGAACTCGCGCGGATCTGCAACCGGGTCTATGCCGCACCCGACGCCCGCCTCGGCCTGCCCGAGATCGAGATGGGACTCCTGCCGCCGGTCGCGTCGATCGTGCTGCCCGAGCGCATCGGTCGCGGCGCGGCGGCCGAGTTGTGCGCCACCGGCTACGTGAAGGTCGCGACCGAGGCGAGCTGGATGCAACTGGTCGATCACGCCGTCGCGGATCCGGAGCCGTTCGCGATCCAGGAGGTACGGCACTTCCTGCTCCGGCTCTCCGCGTCGAGTCTCCGCCTCGCGTTGCGGGCCGTCGACCTCGGCTTCCGCTCGCGCGTGCTCGCGGGACTCGACGCGGTCGAGAAGCTCTGCCTCGACGAACTCGCGCACACGCACGACGCGGGCGAAGGCGTTCGCGCAGCGATCGAAGGTCGAGCGCCGTGCTGGCGGAACGAGTGAACCCCATGGCCTCCGCGCGACCGGACGACGGCTGGCCTCGGCGCGCATCGCGCGTGCTCGGCATCGGGATCGAGCCGTTCGGGCGCGACGACCATGGCGAGCCGCTCGTCGCCGAGCGCTGCGAAGGTGCATGCCTCGTCACCACCGACGGCCGGCGCTTCGTCGACTGGTTGATGGGCTTCGGCTCGGCGCTGCTCGGCTACCGCCATCCCGAGGTCGAAGACGCGATCGAAGAGCAACTCGGTCGCGGGGCTCTGATGTCGCTGCCGCATCGGCTCGAAGTCGAGGTCGCGGAGCGGCTCGTCGCGATGATCCCGTGCGCCACGAAGGTCGCGTTCGGGAAGAACGGCTCCGACGTCACGACCGCGGCGGTGCGCGTCGCGCGCGCGGTGACCGGACGCGACGGCGTGCTGACCTGCGGCTACCACGGTTTCCACGACTGGTTCGCCGCGTCGAACGCGACGGCGCAGGGCATCCCCGCGCCGCTGCGCTCGCTCGTGCATCCGGTGCCGTACGACGATCTCCCCACCCTGCGCGCGGTCCTCGCCGAGCACGGCTCGCGCATCGCGGCGCTGGTGATGGAGCCGACGCGCACCGCGCTGCCGTCGCCCGGATACCTCGCGGGCGTGCGCGCGCTCACGCGCGAATACGGCGTCGTCCTGGTGTTCGACGAGATGGTCACCGGCTTCCGACTGGCGCGCGGCGGCGCGCAGCAGCACTTCGGCGTGACACCCGACCTCGCCTGCGTCGGCAAGGCGTTGTCCAACGGCCTGCCGCTCGCGGCGTTGGTCGGTCCCGCGGAGTGGATCGACGTCGTGCCGAGGGTCGCCTACGGCATGACGGCACGCGGCGAACCGCTCGCGTTCGCGGCGGCGCGCGCGACGCTCGCGGTCCACGCGCGCATCGACGTCGCCGATCACGTGCGCCGCATCGGCGAAGCGCTGCGCGATGGCTTCACCGCTCTCGCCGTGCGTCACGGCGTCGACGCTCGACTGGGCGGACCGGCTGCGATCCTGACGCTCGTCGCACCCGAGCCGTTCCGCGAGCGGTTCCTTGCCGGGTGTCGCGCGCGGCTCGTCCTCACCAACGGCCACCTGCTGCCGAGTCTTGCTCACGGCGAGGCGGAACTCGAGGCGACGCTGGCGGTGTTCGACGTCGCGATGCGCGCCGCGACGTCGTGACGCGTCAGACCGACACGAGTCAGACCGACAACTCGCGCGCGAGGAACGCGACCGTCTCGTCGAGGAGCCGCGTGAGACGCGCGGGGAAGTCGTGCGCGGACTCCGGCAGAGGATCGCGGGCGCCGAACGAGTGGCCGGCGTCGTCGAAGATCCGCAGCCGCGAACGTGGATGACGCCCCGCGCGCGCGATCGCGTGCGCGCCACCCACCGAGATCGCTCGGTCCATCGCCCCGTGCATCACGAGCACCGGCGATGCGAGGCTCGCAGTGGCGGCGAGCACGTCGAATCGCGACGGATCGTCCTCGACCTCGTCGAGAGCGTCGCGCAAGAGCGGCACGCGGCGATCGAGCGCGAAGTGCGTCACGTCGATCGCGCCACGCGCACGCCACAACGCCTTGCGAGACGGGTTGAAGCGCAACAGCTTGTCGGACGCGGCCCACAGCGCGAGCGCGCGGTAGCGGCCGTCGTCGCGCGCATGCAGCAGGGCGACAGCGCCGCCGCGGCTGTGACCGACGAGCGCCGCGCGGCGGGCGTCGAGGTCCGGCTCGCGGTTCGCGTACGCACGCACGCTCGCGAGGTCGACGAGCTCCTTGCCGTAGGTGTTCACCGCGACCGCCTCGATCGCGTCGACGGTCCGCAGGTCCGCGCCGAACCCGTCGCCGGACGCGTTGAAGCGCAGACTCGCGATGCCCGACGCCGCGAGCCGCCGCGCGAGTTCGGGCCAGAACCCCCACTCGCAGGAGATCGTGAAGCCGTGCACGAAGATCGCGAGCGGGAAGGGACCCGTGCCGTCGGGCAGCGTGAGTCGGCCGTGCACGCGTCGCGAGCGCACGGCGCCCGGCAGGTCGACGACTCGCACTTTCATCGCACGCGCGCGCGCGGACCGTAGACCGCGCTGAAGTCGATCTGCGGCAGCGAGCGTGCCAGGGTCTTGTAGATCGACGCCGCACGCAGTCCCTCGGGATCCATCGGCAAGGCCAAGAAGACGCCCTGCGACGCGACGATCACCGCCTTCGTGCGCGCGCGCGACAGCGCGACGTTGAGGCGGTTGGGCGAGAAGAAGAAGCTGCCGCGGCGATCGAGTGCCGCCGGATCACCCGCGGCGAGCGAGACGACGACGACCTCGCGCTCCTGACCCTGGATGCGCTCGACGGTGTCGACGACCAGCCGATCGATCGGGATGCCGCGTCGTTCGAGCGCCGATCGCAGGAGTCGGACCTGCGCACGGAACGGAGCGATCACCGCGATCTCGTGCGGCGGCACGCCGTGGCGACGCACGCATTCGCTGACCAGATCGCCGGCGAGTTCCGCCTCCTCGCCGGAGCGATGCCCCGGTTGCAGGTGGTCGACGCGCGCGAGCACCACCGCCTGCTCCGGATCGAGGACGGCGTCGAAGGTGCCGCCGGGGACGAAGGGCATGCGTCGCGACGCCGCGAGCGGCGCGGAGCGCAGTCGGCCGCCATAGAACGTGCGACCGACGACGTCGCAGACCCCGTCGTTCATGCGGTAGCTGCGGTCGAGCAGCATCGCGCCGTAGTGCGCGTGGAGGTGCTCGAACACCGAGCGCGTCGCGGCGGGATCGGCGTGATCCGCCGTCACCACCGGCGGGAGTTGGTGGTGGTCGCCGACGAAGATCCAGCGCCGCGCGAGCAGCATCCCGGCGATCGCGTGCGGGATCGGCAGCTGCCCGGCTTCGTCGAAGACCGCGAAGTGGAAGTTGACCCGCGCCGGCAGGCGTTCGAGCGCGAACGGCGTGCCCGCGACGATCGCACCCGCGTTCGCGGCGAGTTCGAGTCGATTCGCCGGCACGAGCCGGACATCCGCCGCGCGCAGGTCGTCGGCGCCGGTCCCGGCGTTGCCGACCTTGACCAGCGTGAGAGCGCGATCGAGCCGGCGCGCCGCGAACAACACGTTGTCGACGGCGCGGTGCGTGAACGCCGAGAGCACGATGCGGCAGCCGGCGCGCGCGAGCAGGCACAGCGCTTCGGCGAGCATGCGCGTCTTGCCGGTCCCCGGTGGACCTTGCACGAGTGCGAGGCCGTGCGTCGCCATCGCCGACGCCCCCGCTTCCACCTGCGCGGGATCGAGCCCCGCGATCACGAGCGCATCGCGCGCGCGTTCGAAGCGTGCGTCGTCGCGACCGACGGCGCCGCGCCCCGCGAGCACGTCGGCGATCGCGGGTTCGGCGAAGCCCGCCTTCACGCAGTCGCGCAAGCGACCGCGCAGACCGAGCGACCGGCGGTCGACGACGTAGCGCCGGCCGGGTTCGAGCACGGGATCGTCGCCGCGCGCGTAGCGGTCGCGTTCGAGTCGCAGTTCGCCGCTGACCGGGTCGAAGCGGCCGTAGACCAGCGGGATCGCGGCGTCGAAGTCGAGACCGTCGCCGAGCGCGATCGCGTCGCCTTCGCGGAACTTGCTGTGGTTCTCGCCGACGCGCAGCACGATGCCGTCGCGCGCGGCGCGCACGAGCACCGCATCGTCGATGCACTCGCCGTCGACCACGCGATCGCCGACCGGGAGCGCGCGCAGTTCGTCGCTCGAGCGCCGCTCGTCGACGTCCTCGCGCTCGAGGAAGCGAAGGAGTCGGGCTTGCAGGTCGCGTTCGTCAGGCTGGCTCGCCGGCAGCATGCGCGATCCCCCCTTCCGTCGTCGCGACGCCGCCCGCGTCACTCGTGACTCCCGAACCAATCCCTGAACCACACAGCCAACGCTCGACGAGCGCGTGCAAGTCGTCGAGATCGGCGCGCGCCTTGCGCACCAGCCGCGCCTCGACGTCGGCGTGCTCGACCCAGCCCGCGACCGCTTCGCTCCGTCCCGCGCGATGCGGATCGCGGCCGAGCCCTGCGCGCACGAGCGCGGGCAGACCGGTGATCGGCGCGGGCCAGTTCGCGCAGGAGCGGAGGCGGCGGTCGACGTCGAGCAAGCGGTCCTCGATGCCGTCGTGCGAAGCTCCGTCGGCGTACGCGCGAACCAGCCATGCACGCAGGGCGCGGCCGTGATGCAGGAGGCGGCGATCGGCGGGGATCTGCGCGATCAGCGCTTCGAACGCGCGGGCTTCTTCGTCGCGCGATCGCGGGCAGACGGCGACGAAGCGCGGCTCGCCCCCTTCGTTCCAACGCGCGGCGAAACACAGCGCACGGTCGGCGAAGCCGTCGAGCAGCACGTGCAGCAACACTCCGGAAGCTTCGTCGGCGCTCGCGGCGCGTTCGATCGGCTGCGGCGCCGAAGCGACGCGCGCCCGCGCCGAGTCGATCAGGCGCCGCAGCAGCGCGGACTCGACGTGCGTGTCGCGGGCCAGGCGCGCAACGGTCGCGCGCGCGAGTCCCTTCGCCGTCTTCACGCCCGCGATCTCGAGCATCGTGCGCAGACCCTCGGTCATGCCGTCGACGAGCGAGAGGTCGTCGTCACGTTCGAGCGCGGGCAGGCAGAGCTCGGACCAGCGACACGATTCGCAGGCCGCGGCGAAGAACGGACGGGCGGCGTCGCGGTCGGCGCGCAGCGTGCGCACGCGGGCCAGCGCGTCGTCGAGCGCTGGGCGGAAGGCCGGCAGGTCGATGCGCTGCTCGCGGCCGTCCTTCATCACGAGGAAGCCGTGGTCGGGGTAGCGGCCCTGCACGAGCTCGAGCAGCAGCGCGTAGAGCGAGAGCTGGAGGATCTGATCGCCCCGCGGGCGCGACGAGGACTTCACGTCGCCCACGACGTAGTGATGGTCGCCGAGCGCGGAGGCGCCGTCGCAGCGGCGCAGGAGGTCGGGGATGCCGACGAACTCGAGGTCGCCGTCGCCGTCGCGTCCGACCAACACGCCCTGCGACACACCGGGTGCACCCTGGACGAGCAGATCGCGCGTCGCGGCAGCGCCCGCCGCGAAATCGCCCCGCGGCCAGGACGGTTCGGGCCAGCCGAGAGTGGCCACGTGATTCGCCTCGTGCGCGCGGCCGCGCGCGAGGAGGAACTCCTCGTCGTCGCGGAGCGGTCGTCTGCGCGACGCATCGCCCCAGAACTCCAGCGCGACCGCACGCGCACAGCGCGGCAGGGTGTAGAGGTGCGTTCCCGTGATCGGCTTCGGCCCGGGGCGGCTCACGGCAGGCGCAGCCTCACCTGGCAGTCGAGGTAGGCGGCGCCGAGACCGAGATCGGTCGGGATGGCGTCGATCAGCGCGTTTGCGGACTGGCCGCGGTCGAAGTGCCCGCCCTTGGGGACGAGGGCGACATCGCGACGCTGCGCGGGATCGAGGCGCAGGCGCGCGGTCAACGAACCGCGGGCGCTCTCGATCACCACGAGCGCGCCGTCGGGCGCGTCCGCCGGAGCGGATTCGGGGTGGACGGTCACCGTCAGGTGCGTGCCGGGGTCGCGCGACCACAGCGAGGCCTGCGAGTCGATCGTCGAATTGCTGAACAGCCAGAGCGGACGCTCGGGGCTCACGTCGCGCCGCAGCAGGGACTCGTCGATCGCGGTCAGCAAGCGCACCTTGCCGCTGAGCGTCCGCACGCGGCCGTCGCCGAAGAGGACCGGTTTCGCCTCGGGGTTGCGCACCGGACCGGCGCGCAGCGCCTCGAGCGTCGCCCCCTTCTGCGCCACGCGCGCGAGCAGTCGGCGCTTCCAGTCGTCGACCGTTCCGGCGAAATCGGCGGCGAGCCCCACGCGCGCCGCGAGGCGCGAGAACAAGTCCACCTCGTGGACGACGCCTGGGGGCGGTTCGATCAACGGCCGCGACTCGCCGAGCCAGTGGTGGCCGTAGGCGCCGAGTACGTCCGAGTCCTCGAGCAGGGTCGGGACCGGCAGGACGACGTGCGCGCGCCGCGCGGTGTCGGTGAGGAAGGGATCGGCGACGACCACGAACTCCGTGCGTTCGAACGCCTCCGCGACGCGCGCGGAATCGGGCAGCATGCAGACCGGATTGGCCGCGGTGACCCAGATCGCGCGGACCGGCGGGTCGGATGCCTCGAGCACGTCCTGCCCGAGGATCGGCTCGCGCAGGACGCGCGCCGCGGCGCCGCTCGTGATCGCCCCCGCGTCGAAGGCGCCACGGCGGCGGAAGTAGAAGGAGCAGCCGCCGCCGCTGCGGAACAGGTTGCCGCTCACCGCGGAGAGGGCGTCGAGCGCGCGGACGATCGCGCCGCCGTTGCGCCGGCGCTGCATGCCCCAGCCGACCAGGATTGCCGTCGGTCCGCCCGCGAAGGCCGCGGCCAGGGCGCGGATCGCGGCTTCCCCGACTCCCGCGAGCTGCGCCCACGCGGCGAGACTGCGCGAGCGGCAGAGACCGCGATAGCCGTCGACCCCTTCGCAGCGCGCGATCGCCTCGGGATCGACGCCGCCCTCGTCGAAGAGCAGACGCCCGACGCCGAGCGCGAGCGCCAGGTCGCCGCCCGGCGCAGGCTGGAGCCAGACGTCGGCGCGGGTCCGCGACTTGTGGGCGATCGGGTCGATCAGCGTGATCGTCGCGCCGCGCGCCTTGCAGTCGTCGAGCACCGGCACGAGGTGCACGTTGCTGACCGCGGGGTTCTTGCCCCACAGGATCACGTGACGGGCCTCGAGCAGGTCGAAGAGGTCGTTGCTGTCCGAGACGCCGAAGTCCTGGACCTGCGCCTCTTCGCCCGCGCCCGAGCAGATGTCGCCGATGGTCGAAGTGCACGGCCCGAAGCGCTCGAAGAAGCGGTTCGCGATCGTCTTGAGGAGCCCGAGGCTGCCGCCGGAACGGTAGTGGAGGATCGCGGCGGGACCGGACTCGCGACGGATCGCGAGCAGCCGCTCGGCGCAACGGTCGAGCGCTTCGTCGAGCGAGGCCGGTCGCAGGACTCCGCCGTCGCGAACGAGAGGCGTGCGCAGGTGCTGCGGTGAATCGAGAAGTTCGGGGAAGCGGCTGGTCCGCGAGCACAGGAAGCCGCGGGTCACCGGGTGCTCGGGGTCGCCCTTCAGCGAGCGCAACCTGCCGTCCTCGACCTCCGCTACGAGCCCACACGCGTCCGGACAGTCACGGTTGCAGGTGCTCTTGCGCGTCTCGACCGCCATCGCGGGGCGAGTCTATCGACGAGCCGAGCAGGTTCACGCGCGTGCGGCACGCCGCGAGCCTCCTCAGCTTTATGATCCAAAGCTCCTGGTTTTCCACGGCGAGGGTCGTAGGCCGTTGGAAACGCTGCAATTAGGCGCCGTGGAGCCCGTGGAGGAAAACCTAACTTCGGTTAGGTATCCGAGAAAAAATCTGCCGTTTCTTGTTTGGAGACGACCGGGGCTGGTCCCTAGCGTCCCGTGCCATCGGTGGCAGGACAACCCTGCCATCGAGGGCCGAGCGGTGCTCGACCCATCGCTTCCAACGCAGAACACCACGACAGGAATCGATCCCGCTCAGGGAGGAGACCAAACGATGATGAACCCGATCGGACTCGGGCTCGCGGTGGCCGCCACGGCCACTTTCGGCTTCGCAGCAACGAACGGCGGCCCCAACGGTGGTGGCCCCGACAAGGCAGGCTCGCCCGTCCTCGACTCACTCTGGCAGGACGGCGTCAAGGTCAGCTACAAGCCCGGCGGCGGCGTCACCTTCTCCAGCGAGAAGGGCGACTACAGCCTGCGACTCTCGGGTCGCGTCCAGGCCCGCTGGCATTTCACGGCCCTGGATGGTGCGCTCCCGGACACGAACTCGTTCCAGGCGCGCCGCGCTCGCGTGAAGCTCGACGGCAACGTCTGGAACGACGACATCAGCTTCATGATGCAGATGGAGGAAGCCGGCGGCCCGAGCATCCTCGACGTGCTCGTCAACTGGCGCTTCTGGAAGAACGACGACGCGTTCATCGCGCTGAGCCTCGGCCTCCAGAAGTTCCGCGCCGGTCTGCAGTCGGACATCAGCTCCGCGAACCTCGAGTTCGCCGAGCGTTCGTCCGTCAGCGCCACCTTCGCGGACAACCGCGCCACGGGCGCTTTGCTCTACGGCGGGCTCGGCAAGGCCGAGGGCGGCCACAGCTTCATGTGGCACGTCGGCGCCATGAACAACGACACCGCGGCCGGCTCCGGCATGCTGGCCTGGGTCGCGAACGAGAGCAACGAGCTCAACTTCACCGGCGGCCTGATCTGGGCCATGGAAGGCACCCACGGTCCGACGAGCCTCACCGAGGGTGACCTCGCGCACTCCGGCAAGTTCGAACCGGTCGTCGGCGCGAACTACGCGATCCTGAACGACAGCTTCGGCGGCGTCGACAACGAAGGTTCGTCGATCAACGTCTACGCCCAGGTCAAGACCGGCAACGGCATCGCGGCCCAGGGCGAAGTGTTCATCCGCACCGACGAGCTCCAGACCGGCGCTCCGGCCCAAGCGGATTCGATGGGCTGGTACCTCCAGGGCTCGTTCACGACGGCGCCCGGCCAGGGCACGCAGTGGGGCTTCGGCGCGCGCATCGCGATGCTGACCTTCGACGACCCGGCGATGCTGAGCGTCGGCACTTCGGTGCCGGGCTCCGGCCCCGCCTTCGCCACCTTCGTGCAGGGCGACGTCACCGAGTTCTCCGGTGTGATCAACGCCTACTACCACGAGCACAAGCTGAAGAGCCAACTCGTCGTGTCGCACCAGAGCATCGACGCCGACGCCGGCTTCGGCGCCGACTCGGACAACGTCGCGGTCGACGTGATGGCGACCCTCTCGTTCTGATCGAACGAGTTCCGACCCTGCCTCGCGCGGGGTCGTGAAGGCAGCGGGGCGGGCGTCAGCCCGCCCCGCTGCATGTACAGTCCGCGCCCTCATGTCCTCGCGCCGCAGAACCGGGCGGATCCCTGATCCACTTCCGTGGTTCTCGCGGGCCATAAGTCCGGATCGCGCGGGCCTTTCCGACGCGGCTGGGCCTTCCAGCGCTCCGCCGAGCTCCGAGCGGCCGCCCAGGCTGGTGCGCAGGGGACCGGACACACGGAAGTGGATCAGGGATCTCGGACTTACCGTGCTCGCGGCCTGCGGCGCCGCCGCCCCGCCCGCCGAGCCCGAACGCGCCCGCATCGAGAGCGCAGGCACCGCGGCGATCGTCCGGGACCAGGTGGTCACGCTGGTCGCCCGGACTCCCGCCGGGGTGGATAGCCCCGTCGCCGAGTTCCGCGCGATCCGCTTCGACGACGGCAGCGGCCCCCGCGACCTGTCCTTTCGCTCATGGAGCAGGACGAGCGACCAGCTCCGGGTCGACGTGGTGTCGCCGCCCGACCACGAGATCACCGTCGAGCTCATGCCGGACGCGAGCGGTGCCCTGCGCGTCCGGGTCTCCGACCGCATCCGGGCGCGAGCGAAGGTCACCGAGCTCGCGCTGGTCTGGACCTCGCTCTCCGCCGACGCGCCGGACGAGATCGAGATGCCGCTGGTCCACGCCGGGCCGGACGGGCTGGCGACCGATGCCGCTTTCCGCGCGCCGATCGCGTTCGTGCGGCAGGGCGACGCCGCCTTCGCCGTGTTGCCGGACCTCGACGCGCTCGCGGCCGCACGCCCGCTGCCGCAGGCGCTCACGGTCGGTGGCGCGGAGCGCCCGTCGATCCGGCATGCGTTGCGTGCGGAGACCCAGGACGGCCGGATGCTGCGGCGCGAAGTCGTCGGGCTGGAGCACACGGTCCAAGCCTTCGTCGCGCCGCGCGCATCGACGGCACTGCGAGACCTCCGCAACCAGCTGTGGCTCCGCCACGCGACGCCTCGACTCACCGCTTCGACCGATCCGCTCTCGGCTCTCACCCTCGCCGACGCGGCGAGCTCGGGGATCGAGGAGCTGTCGCGGTCGCCCTTACGCCGCACGTCGCGGGGCGGCCAGGAACTCCTCGCCGTCGTCGATCCGGACGATCCGGACCGGTCGCGCGAGCTCGTCCGCTTCGGCGCCACGAGCAACGCTCTCGCGGCGGCGCTCGCCTTCGAACTCGGCGGTCGACGCGAACACCGCGACGACTGGCGCGCCGTCGCGAGCCGGATCACCGCGTTCGCTCTCGCGGCGCCGCGCCGCGGCGGACTCGTCCCGCATGCGCTCGCACGTTCGCTGCCAGACGGCGCGGAGCAGTGGCTGGCAGGAGACCCGCACGGGCCTCACCCCACCGCGTTCGCCGCGACGGACTCGGCGCGCACCGGCCTCCACCTGATCGAACTCGCGGCACTCCAATCGGAGCACGCGAGCGCCATCCGCGCCGCGTGCGCGGAGCTCGCCAGGTTCTTCGCGGACAACCAGGCCGCCGACGGATCCATCCCCGCGTTCTTCGACGGCGAGTACCTCCGTCCGCTGGCCGAGCCGGTGCCCGCCGCGGCCAGCTCGGGTCCGGCGGCCTTCCTCGCGCGCTGGTCGTCGTTCGCCGGCGACGCGGCGATGCGCCGGGCCGCCGAGCGGGCCGTGCGCCACATCGCCGAGTCCGCTCTGCCGGCGCGGGACTTCGCCGATCCGTCGCAAGCACCGCTCGCCGATCGCGACACCCGGCTCGGACACATCGATCTCCTCCCGCTCGCGCTCGCCGCGATCGCGGCGACCGAACTCGCGGCGTCGGACGGTGAGTCGCGCGACGTCGCGCTCCGCCTGCTCGATGAACTCGCCGGACTGCAACAGGTCTGGGATCCGCCCTGGCTCGGCATGCGCACCTTCGGCGGATTCGCGAGATCGAACGCGGGTTGCGTCTGGAACGACGGAAACACCTCGCTCGGGGCGACGGCGCTGCTCGAGGGCTACCTCCGCTTCGGCCGCCGGATCGATCTCGAACGCGGGGTCGCCGCGCTGCGCGCCGCGCTCGTCCAAACGACGCCGTTCGACGCCGCGAGCGGCGCAACCGGGGTTGCAGCACGTCACCTCGCCGCCGCGATCGCGAGCGCCGAGCGATGGAGCGACGAACTCGGCCAGGTCGCCGTCGATCTCGGCGGCGACTTCGCGCTCGGAGTCGACGGACTCCTGACCGCGGGCTTCTCGCGGGACGCCAATCGCATCTCGCTGCGGGTCGCGAGCTTCGCCGAGCTCGACTCTTTGGTGAGAGTCCGCTTCCACCACGCCCAGGTCGCGCCGGCGTCGATCACCGTCAACGGCGTCGAATCGCGCGAGCCTCGAGCCCTGCTCCGCGACGGCGTCACGGTCGCTCCGGAACTCCTGCCGAAGCTCGAGTTCCGACCACCGCCGATGCTCGTCAAGGACGCGGCATGGCGTCCGATCGTGCGCTCCCACGGTGCCGTGCCGGGCCCGGGGACCGCGCGGCTCGTCGTCGAAGCGCGTGGTCGGAACGTCGCGCTGCCGCTCGTGCCGGACCAGGCCGACCTGTTGACCACGGCTGCGCCGTTCCCCACCTTCGGCATGGCCGAGGGTGACGAACTCCGCGCTTGGGTCGAACTCGACGATCGCGGTTTCACGCTGCGCGAGCCGCGGTCCGGGGCGCGCGTCGTGACGATCGGCGCGTTCACATCCATCGACCCGGGCGACGACCTCGAGACCGCGCTGGTCGGGCCCGACGCGGGCTCGTCGACCGTCCGCTTCGCCGACGGTCGCGAGTTCGCGCGCCGCGCGCGCCGCGGCGAGTCGTTCGCCTACCGGCTCGAGCTGCCGGGCGATGCCTCGTCGCTCGAACTGCGGTTGCGCGTCGCGGGCGCGTTGCTCGTGAGCACGGCAATCCACGGCGAGGTGCTGCTCCGCGAAGCTGCGGACACGGACCACTCCCCGCGGGACCTGGAGATCCGACTCGCCGACCCGCGGCTGTGGGCCGACGGACATCTCACGATGCGGTTCGAACCCGCGAGCGACGAACCGATCGAACTCGCGCGCATCGAGTACCGCGGCCTCGGTTCGACGGCGACCGCCGCCAGCGCGGGCGAAGCCGTTGGGCCGACGGCGCCCGAACCGAGCATCGAACTCGCGGTCGTGCCGCTCGTCTTCGGCGGCGAGTCGGCCCGCTCGACCGAACCGCTGCGCCAGGCGGTGTTCGGAGGCGACGAGTACCGGCTGACACCCGAGCCCGCGCCGCGGCCGACGTTCGGATCGCTCGCACGCTATGTCGAACGGGCGTCGGGAGGTCGCACGATGTTGGGCGGCGACATCGTCGAACCGCTGGTCGCCGGCGTCGCGATCGAGGCCCTCGCCGCGAACGACCCCGGAGCGTTGTCGGCCTTGCAGGACACGATCGCCGGAGCCCTCCACTCGTTCGTGATCCGGCACGGGCACCGGCCGGACGTCGTGCTGGCGGTGTACGAGGGCACGCCGCACGCTGCGCTCGAGGGGCGACGCATCGAGTCCCCGGATTCGGCGCCGATCGTCCTGTGCAGCGAACGCGAGTCGGACGGCACGTTCTTGTCCTGCGGGCGGCTCGCGTACCGGTTGCTCGCGTCGCACTTCGGGTTCACCGACCTCTCGGACCCGATCCATGGCAACTTCGGCGAACTCTCGCTCGACGGAGCGATCGATGTCCACGCCGGATTCGCGCCGGCCGGACCCAACTTGCTGAAGACGAGCTGGGCGACGCTCGTCGACGTGACGCATCAGTTCGCTCCGCACGCCCTGCGGCTCTCACCGTCGCTGACGGGCCGGACCTTGTTGCGGATCGATGTCCCGCCGCTCGACGAACTCGGCGCCACGTTGCTCGAGACGCGACCCGCGAGTTCCGCGCCCGGCGACTCCGGACTGTCGATCTATCGCCTGATCCCCCCTGGCGGCGAACCGACGATCCATCTGCTCGACGGCCGGTCGGTGCAGCCGCGCATCTGGCGCATCTCCGCGGCGCGTCCCGCGGTGCGCATGCCGTTCGAGGCCGGTTCCGCGGCCGACCTGTTCCGCTCGGCGTCGCGCCTCGACGCACGCAGCAGTCCCGTGCTCGCAACGCCGTTCGGCGAAGCGCCGTGGCAGATCGACGACCTGCGGATCGACGCACGCGGCGACGCGGCGTTCAGCCTCCGCTGGCTCGGCATCGACGTGTTCGATCTGGAGATCGGCTGGCGCGCGGGAACGAGTCGCGCCGTCGCGCCGCTGCCGGCCGACGGCGTCGACCGCGGCGTGGGCGCGGTCGAGCGTTTGCGTGACGGACTCCGCGTCGCCCTGCCCGATCGCGACGATGCGGTCGTCGCCGGCAGCACGACGCTCCCGCAGCGGGCGACGCCGCTGCGGCTCTTCGGTCGCATCGCGGCGGTCGATGGCGGTACCGTCGAACTCGTGCTTCGCACGTCCGACCGCGAACTGTCGAGGTCCGAGTTCGATGCCGGCGGCGGCGACTTCCGCGTCGACCTGCCCGGCAGCGCGATGCCCACGGCGCTCACGTTCGTGCTGCGTCGCACCAGCGGCGCGCCGCTCGTCCGGTTCGCCCACCTCACGGCGGTGCCGCGCTCGGGAACCGAGGGCGAACTGAGCCTCGCCGCGCTGCCGTCCGTGACGACGATCGCCGGCGACGGCACGCGGCTCGGCGCAGTCCGCACGCTGAAGCTCGATTCGTTCGGGCGCGCGTCGTTGCACGTCCCCGCGATCGTGCCGGCCGGGAACGGGCTGTTGCGCCTGGTCCTCGGGCGCGCGAAGGGCGCGGTCGGCGAACTGCGCATCTCGGCCGAACTGCGCGAAGCGAACGGGAAACGCCGCTCGCGCCTGATCGTCGATCACGCCGTACCGGTCGGCACGGGCCCACGAACCGTCATCGCCGAACTCCCGTCGACCGAGGAGCGCCGCGTCGGCTTCCTCGAATTGTCCGCCGCGGGTGAACCGGGACAGGAACTCGCGATCCTCGAGGCCTGCCTCGCGCGCGGCTGATCCCGGCCGTCCTTCAGCCGCGCGGCGCCGGCACGCGGTCCTTCGCCTCGACGATCGACGTGATGCGGATGCCGTAACAGTCGTCGACCTTCACCACCTCGCCGCGCGCGATCAACTTGCCGTTGACGCGGAGATCGACGGGGTCGCCCGCGCGCTTGTCGAGCCGCAGCACGGTGCCGGGGACGAGATCGAGCACCTGATCGAGCGTCGTGCGCGTCGTGCCGACCTCGATCGCGATCTCGAGTTCGACGTCGAGATAGCGGTCGATCTCGGCGCGCGTCGCCGTCGCATCGCGCTCGTCGCGCAGGGCGCCGAAGCGCATCGACTTGGTCCGCGGCTCCGCCGCCTGGTCGAGTCCGTCAGTTTCTTTCATCGCAGTCCTCCGTCGTCACGTCGATCACCTTCATGGCGCGCATCGCACCAGACCGGCCGAGTTCACCGCGCAGCTTCGCGACGCCGCCGACCCACGCCGTCACCGGAGTGCCGATCGTCACGGCGAGCGGCAGGACGTCGCCCGTGCGCAGCGCGAGCACCGTGCGCAGATCGCGTCGGACACGACCGAGTTCGACGGTCATCGGCAACGGCACCGCGCGCAGCGCGTGCGCAAGCTGTGGTCGCAGACGACCACGCCCGACCGCCGATGAATCGCGACGCGCGCCGAGTTCCCTCTCGAGGAGCGGGTCGAGTTCGGCGTGCGGAAGCGTGAGTCGGACGACGTGCTCCATCGACCCTCCGGTGACCGCGAGGGTCGCGCCGAGCACGAGGTCGTCGGGCAATGGCGCATGCATCAGCAACGCCGGATCGAAGGTCGCGCCGAGCAGTCGCGCCGAGAGCGGCGCGAGCGTCCTCAGGCTGATCGCGAGCCGTTCGGCCACCGGCAACACGATGCCCTCGGCGACCGCAAGCTCGGCGCGGGTGAACGACGCCGCGGACGGCGCCGACGACCCACCGCCACCGAGCGCGAACTCGACGAGTTGACGCACGAGCGTGCCCGGGAGTTCGAGACACGCGGGGTGCTTCAGAGGGTCGAGCGCGATCTCGAAGAGCAACGACGGCGACTTGAACTGCGCGCGCCACGTCGCCCACCGGATCGACTCGACGGCGTGACACTCGCCGCGCATCGGCCGCTCGACCTGTCTCGCGAACTCGGCGCCGATCGAGCGCGCGGTCTCGCCGAGCATCCGATCGAGGAAGCCGAGCTCGCCGTCGCCGATGCGATTCGGCGCGCAGAGATCGATCGTGGCGGCGTCGATAGGGCTCGCCGTGCCGGCGTGCACCGCGATTGCACCGGTGACGACCGAGTTCTCACCGCCTTGCTCGCGGAAGAGCTGGAGCAGCGAGTCGATCTCTTCGGAGGTCAGCAGGTCGCTCATGGTTCGATCACCGATCAGCTACTGCACGATCACCTGTTGCCAGAGGATGTCCTCGACCGACGCGATGCCGTCCGCGAACAGCGTCGAGTCCGCCGCCCGGCGGAGTTCGTCGGCCAGACGGTCGAGTCCCTCGTCGGTCCGCAGTTCTTCCGGCGTGCGACGCTTGAGCACGCGCAGCGTCGCCGACTCGAGCGCGTTCCAACGCTGCTCGATGCGGTCGCGCACCTGTTCGAGCAAGCGCGCCTCGTGCCGGTAGGTGAACTGAAACGCGACCTTCGCGACCTTCAGTCCGCGCGTGGTCTTCGGGTTGAACGTCTTCTCCACGGCGCGCGGCCCGATGCCGCGGACGATCGCCGAGACGTGTTTCCCGCCGGCGCTCTGCGACGGTTCGTCGCGACCGCCGAGCGTCGCGACTCCGGCGCCGAGGAAGCACGCCACCACGGCGACCACGAGGCGGGCGCGCGTCAGGGCCGCAGAGCGGGCCGGCTCGCGGGGGGCGGGCGTCTCTCCGGCGGGATTGGGTGTGAGCGGTCTCAAGGCGCGGATCCGGGCCTTCATCGACCGGATCGGCGGCGCGGGTTGACCGGCCCCCGGACCGGCCCGGAGTCGGGCCAGGGCTCAGCGATCGCGGGTCTCGACGACGACCTTCAGCCGTTCGAGCAGGACTTCGCGCAGCCGTTCGTCGGGCATCGCCGCGAGCACCGCGTCCGCGTCGGCGGGCTCCATCAGCGTGAGCACGCGGACGATGCGCTTGCGGCCGGCGTCGCTGTCCCATTCCTTCTCGACGATCGCCGCGGCGCGCTCGGGGGCGAAGGCCGCGAGCGAACGCCCGTACTCCCGCAGCGCCCGGATCTCGTCGCGCTGGACCAGCAGGACCTGGCGCTCGAACTCCTCGATCCGCCGTTCGAGCTTCTCGCGCTCGGAGTCGACCTTCAGCATCGCCTGCGCGATCGCGCTCTCGCGGTCCTCGATGTCGCGCTGCCGGGTCTCGAGCGAGCGCGATTCGGCGCCGACCAACGCCCGTTCCTGTTCGGCGGCTTCGCGCGCGGCTTTCGCCGCCTGCAGCATCCGATCGACGTCGTCCTCCGTGATGCCGCTCGGCAGCTTCGGGACGGCGAAGAGGCCGGGGATCTCGGCGGCGGCGTTCGCGCCGGGATCCTGCCGCGTCGCGGTCTTCGGCAGCGGCTTGGTCCCGCGCTCTTGCGGGTCGTCGGCACCGGGCTCCACCTCCGCGCCTCCCGTGAACCACGCGATCACCGGCAAGCTCTTGATGCCGTCGCCGTCGAGACGACCCTGCACCGCGAGCGTGCCCGCCAACGCGGAGACGAACAGCCCGACGCCGAGCCCGGCCATGGCGAGCCCTTCTCTCACGGGACGGCCTCGAAGGCAGGAGCGGCCGTGCGGATCCGCGGACGCAGCATGTCGGTCCTATCGGCACTTCCCCGGTGCCTGGTGGAGTCCGCCTTGGCCTCAGACGGCCGGCGCGCGCCGCGCGAAGAGCCGCGAGCGGAGACCGATGCGGAATCCGACGTACTGCGCGGCGACCTTGAGGTTGGCGAGCCCGTAACGGACCGACGGCCAGAAGCGGATCGAACTCGCCTCCTTGAAGTAGCGCACGGGCATCGGCGCATCCGCGACGCGGAAGCCGTGTGCGATCGCCTGGGCGAGGAACTGAGCGTCGAAGCCGAAGTCGTCGGTGTTGTCCTCGAATGCGACGGTCTCGAGCACTTCGCGACGGTAGACCCGGAAGCCGGAGTGGTACTCGCCGAGGTTCAGGCCGTAGACGAGGTTGAGCGCGATCGTCAGCAACCGGTTGGAAAGGTACTTCCACGCCGGCATCCCGCCGCGCAGGCACTCGCGGCGCGAGCGCACGCGGTTGCCGAGGATCACGTCGCAGGTGCCGCTCGCGACGAAGCCGACGAAGTGCGGGACGAGGCGCGCGTCGTACTGGTTGTCCGGGTGGAGCATCACGACGATGTCCGCCCCGCGCGCGAGGGCCTCGCGGTAGATCAGCTTCTGGTTGCCGCCGTAGCCGAGGTTGCGCGGCGTCTTCAGCGCGATGATCCCGAGCCGCCGAGCGAGTTCGAAGGTCCCGTCGCTGCTGCAGTCGTCGCCGAGGATCAACAGATCGGCCGCGCCGGGGGGGATGTCGGCCAGCGTCGCCTCGAGCGTGCGCTCGGCGTTGTAGGCCGGCATCACGACCGCGACGCAGGGCCGGCGCGGAACCTCGGTCATGCGATCCTCATCGGCCGGGCAGTGTGCCGCCCTTCGTCGCGGTGTCGAGGCCGAGGGGCCGCGATCCCTTGATCTCCTCCTGATCCCGAACCATCCCTCGCCCCATGAAGTTCCAGGTCGTCGAATCGATCGCACGCCCCCCTGCCGAGGTCTTCGCCGCCGCCACCGACTTCGCGGGCGCCCCGAAGCGGATCTCCGGGATCCTCCGCGTCGAGATGCTCACCGACGGTCCGGTCGGCGTGGGCACGCGCTTCAAGGAGACGCGCAAGATGTTCGGCAAGGAGGCGACCGAGGAGATGACGGTGGTCGAGTTCGATCCCGGCCGTCGCTACGTGCTCGGCGCGATGAGCTGCGGCTGCCGCTACCGGACCGAGATCCGGGTCGAGCCGGCGGGCGGAGGTTCGCGCATCGCGATGGAATTCGCGGGCGAGCCGCTGACCCTCCTCGGCAAGGTCATGAGCTTTTTGATGCGACCGATGTTCAAGTCGGCCGCGAAGCTGTGCGCGAAGGATCTGGCGGATCTGAGGACGGCGCTCGAAGCCGCCCACTGACGCGGGGCCTCCGGGTCGAGACCCTCGACTCAGACCCTCCACTCAGACCAGCGGCTCGGTCGGATCGCCCACGCGGACACGGCCCTGTTCGACGAGCCCGTGCAAGGCGTCGAGCACGACTTCCTGCGCGGCACGCACCTCGCGCAGCGGCGTCGGGCCGAGCAGGTCGCGCTCTTCGGCGACCATCGCGGCCGCGCGGCGCGAGAGGTTCGCGAGGACGTTGCGTTCGACGTCGCCGGTCGTCGCCTTCAGTGCGAGCGCGAGCGTGCGTGTGTCGACCTCGCCGAGGAGCGACTGCATCGTCGCGCGGTCCAGTCGACCGAGATCCTCGAAGACGAACATCGCCGCGCGGATGCGCTTGCCGAGTTCCTCGTCGGTCTCGCTGATCGCGTCGAGCACGGCGCCGGCGCGCGACAGGGACACGAGGATCTCGCTCGCCGCCGCGAGCCACGAATCGGGGGCCTTGCCGGTCGCGCGCAGACCCAGCTCCTCGACCCGATCGAGCATCGACTGCACGACGCGATCGACGGCCGCCGCTGGCGCCTGACCAAGACGCGCGATGCGCGAGACGATCCCGGGGCGCACGGCTTCGGGGAGCCCTTCGAGCACGCGCGCGGCGCGCGCCGGCGGCAGGTGCGCGAGCAGCATCGCCGCAACCTGCTGGTTCTCGCCTTCGCAGAGCCGCGCGAGGTCCTTCGGATCGAGCGTCTCGAGTTCACGGAACGGCCGGCGCGCCCGCAGCTGCGCCTCGACGCGCTGCCGGATCGCCCGAGCGTCGTCGGGCTCGAAGGCGGCGTCGATGACGAGGTCTGCTTCCGCCGCGACGTCGCCGAGGGGCAGACGGCCGTCGGTGACGCGCCGCTGGAACTCCGTGAACGCGGCTTCGACGGCGAGGTCGTCGATCGGCTCGCCCTCGAGTTCCTTCATCGCGCGCAACAGGTCCTCGACACGCGCTCGCGGCAGGTTGCGGAGCAGCTTCGCGGCGGCGGTGCGGTCGATCGAGAGCAGCAGCAGCGCGACCTGCCGCGTGGCATCGGCGGTGCTGCGGATCATGTGCGACCCTCCGCCATCCAGCTCTCGACCAGCCGCGACGCGAACACCGGGTCCTTCTGGATCGAGTCCTCGATCGCGCTGCGCCGGCCGCGGGGCGTCTCGGCCGGCGGCGACGATGCCGGCGCCGGCGCGACGGGCTCGGCGATCACGGCGCGGCGCCGCTTCGCGCGTCGGATCCAGAACCATGCGACGCCGAGCGCAGCGATCGCGACCGAGCCGAGGAACACCGCGAGATCCGCGGTGTGATCGACGAGCGGCGACGCGCGGCGCGCCGGCTTCACGACGGACGCTTGCGGGAACGACTCCACCAGGACCTCCACGTCGGGGTCCTGACCCTGCACCGGACCGATCGCCTTCTTCACCGCGTCGACGATCCGCCGCTGCTGCGTTCCGTCGCGCGCGATCGTGGAGTCGAGCACGAGTGCCGCGCTCACCCGCCGCAGCTCGGGAGCGATCAAACGCGTCTCGCGCTCGCCGCTGAACGGCTCGTACGCGCGACGCCGCCCGCCGGCGCCGCCGTCGGGCCGTTCGTCCGAGACGAGCGCCGGCGAGTCCGGTTGGATCCGTTCCGCGCTCGTCGTCCACCGGGGATCGCGCTCGACGCCGACGGTGACGAACGCGCGCCCGGGCCAGAGCCGGTCGAGCATCGCCTGCGCGCGCGACTGCCGTTCCTCCGCGAGGCGTCGCTCGAGGGCGAGGAAGCCTTCGACGTCGAGCGGCGGATCCTGGTCCTGCGACTCCGCGGCGAGAACGACCCCCCCGGCGCCGCGTTCCGATCGCGCGAGCCCGGTGATCGCCAGGACCCCGAGTGCCGCGGCGACGGCCGCGCTGCCCAACCACGCGACGATCCGCTGCCGGCTGCCAAAGAGCACGGCACGCAGACGCGCGGCGAAGGACGGGTCGGAGGTCGAGCGCGGGTTCACGGTCCTCGGCGGACATCGGCCCGCGGCGTGTCCCGGCTTGAGATCCGCGGGGGCTCCGCCTCGGTCTCAGCGCCGCCGCTTGGGTCGCACGAAGAAGCTCATCACGACACACAGGGCACCGAGCGCGATCAGCGCCCAGGCGGCGTGGTCGGACTCCCTGAGCACGGCGTCCGGGACCTCCTCGGCCCAGAGCGCCGCCTGGGTGAGGTCGTCCTGGAAGACGAAGGTCAGTCCGCCGATCCACCGCCACAACACGAAGGTCCCGTTGACCTCCTCGCGCAGGAGGTGCAAGCAGGCGATCTGCGCGTGCAGCAGGATTCCGGCGCCGGAGAGAACGCCGCCGAGGAAGACGGCCCAGACGCGAGCGATGGCGAACATGGTGGTGCCACGCGGATTCTCGCACGGTGCTTAGACTGCCCGGCCATGCTCGCCGTCGTCCTCGCCGCCCTTCTCGGCGTGCAGGATCCGGAGCCCAGGCCGCCGGATCCCGCGACGCCTCCCGCTGCACCGGTCAGTCCCGAGGCGCCGGCGACGCAACCCGTGGAAGACTGGGACGACGCGCGCGTGAAGGACGAGCTCAAGGCTTTCAACGAGCGGATCAAGAGCCGCGCGCTGAAGGACCGCATCGCCGCCGTCGAACGCCTCGCCGTGGGTCGCAACGCGAAGCTGGTGCCGCCGCTCGCGAACACCGTCGCCCGTGATCCCGCGTTGACGGTTCGCAAGACCGCGGCTCTGGGGCTGGCCCATCAACCGCCGCGGGAAGCGAAGCCCGCGGTGGTCCGGCTGCTCGGCGGCGACCTCGACGCCGTCCCCGAGGTGCAAGCCGTGCTCGTCACGACCTTGAGCCGCGTCGGCTACGAGAAGAAGCGCGACTGGGAGCCGATCAAGAACCTCTTCGAGCGCGACTACGGCGAGAACCGTCTCGCGTTGCAGCGGGCGATCCTCGCCCTGATCGAGGAGCACCAAGAGCTCGAAGCGATCGACATGCTCGTGCGCAACCTCGGCGAGCCGGTCCCGGAGAACGTCGACGACGCCAGCAATCCGCCGGCGGAGTACTGGGAACGGCGTTGGAAGGCCTGGCAGTCCTGGCGCGCCGACGTGAAGGAAGCGCTGCTCGCGGTGACCGGACAGCAGTTCAGCACGCCGAAGGAAGCGAAGGACTGGCTGCGCGAGAACCGGGCGAAGCTGGAGCGCAGGAAGCAGGACAAGCCCGCGAAGCCGGTGAAGAAGTGATGACGTCGCAGACCAAAGGGCTGCGCGCCGAGTTGCAGCGCGATGCGCCGTGGCTCTTCGACCCCGAACTGGAGGTCTGCGTGGTGGGCTCCGCAGCCCTTGCCGAGGCATGCCGCCGCGCCGACGTCGACTGCCCCGCCGTGCGCGACGTCGACCTCGCCTGGCGGCTCGGCGTCGACTCCGCCGACGCCCTGCTCGCGCGAGCCGGTGCGAACCTCCCGGTGACCACCGGCAGCCGTTCACGCGGGACGCTCGCGTTCCGCGCCGGCCGGCGCCGCATCGAGATCACCGCGTTCCGCGGCGACGGCGACACGCGCACCGCGCGCATCCACGCCGATCTCGCCCGCCGCGACATGACCATCGGTGCCCTGGCGTGGTCGCTGTGCGACGACGCCGTGCACGACCCCTTTCACGGCATCGACCACTGGCGCACGGCGCGGATCGAACCGGTCGGTGACCCGCGCGAACGCATCGCCGAACACCCGGTGCGCTTCCTGCGCTACTACCGCCGCGCGCACACGCTCGGCTTCGCTCTCGCCGGTCCGCTCCGCAAGCTCGCGTTCGATCCGGAATGGGCGCGCGCGACGCCGAACGAGGCGATCGCCGCCGAGTTGCGCCGCATCCTCGAGGACGTCCCGTCGCCGGGGCGCTGCCTGATCGAACTGAACGAAGCGGGGGCACTCGCTCACTTCGCGCCCGAACTCGCGCCGCAGTTCGACGGCCGGCCCGCCGGACCGGTCCGCCACCACCCCGAGGTCTCGCAGGCGTTGCACGTCGTGCTCGCGCTGGAGTGGGCCAAGACGCACGTCGCGGGACTCGACGACAACGACCGCATCGCCGTGCTCGTCGCCGTCCTCCTGCACGATCTCGGCAAGGGCACGACCCCTCCCGAGCGACTCCCCGCCCATCACGGTCACGAAGCCGACGGAGTGCCGCTCCTGCACGCCTTGCTCGATCGACTGCCCGGCCTCTGCGACGCGCGCGGTCGCAAGCTCGCCGAAGCGACCTGCCGCCTGCATCTCGAAGCGCGGATGCTGCGCCAGCTCCGCGCCGGCACGATCGCGTCGCTCTACGACCGCTGGTTCCGCGCGCCCGAATTCCCCGTCGATCTGTTCGCGCTCGCCGTCGCCGCGGACTCCGGCGGAAGGCTCGGCCGGATCGACGAGGGCGACCGCGTCCGCAAGCAGGTCACCCACGATCTGCGCTCGGTCCGCGCCGCATGCGGCGCCGTCGATGCCGCGGCGCTGCGCGCATCCTGCGGCGACGATCTCCAGGCGTTCCGCCGCGAACTCCACGACGCCTGGTGCGCGGCGATCCGCGGCGCCCTGGCCACGGACGAAGGCTGACGGCCGGCCTCAGGCCGCCGATTCGTTCCGATCCTGCGGGTCGCGGCGCGTGGTCCGCACGGCGACCAACTCCTTCTCGAGCTTCTCGACCTCGCGCAGCGCCGACTGGCAGCGAGCCCTGAGCGCGGGTTCCTGGACGTCGCCGACCAGGCAGGCGAACCAGGACGACCGCATGACGGCGTCGAGTTCGCGCTGCGCCAGATCGAGCCGGGACAACAGATGGCGCTCCGCATCGGCGAGCAAGGCGTCGTCGAGCGGGCGCAGGGGTTCTCGTCCTGAGGCCATGCCCCCTCTATCGACGCCTGTCGCAAAAGTCATGCGGCTCGCTTCGACAAGTTTCGAAGCGCGGGGTGCGGCAGGACGATGATCCCTCCCGAGATGCGCGGTGGTCGGCGCAACTCGACTCGTGACCGTTCGGACATGGTGGATCTGCGGACCGGGCAGGCCGGGCAGGGCGAGCCTCCCACGAGTCGCACCCGTGGCAAAGGTCTCGCGGTCGGCCGCCGAGTTACATCCCCGCGAACATCCGCGGCCCGCTTTGAACTTCAGGCGAGGCGCCGTCCAATCGCCCGCGCGTGTCCGTCACCGAGCCTCTCGACCCGCCGCGCCGTAGGGCGCTGCGCCGCCGCCTCGCGGTCGTCGCCATCGGCCTGGCCTTGCCGGTCGTTCTGGTGGAGCTGGGACTGCGGCTGTTCGACCCGATGGTCACCGCCGAGGCGATCGAACGGGAGCGGTTCTCGTCGGACGTGTTGATCGCGACTCCCGACGGTGACTTCGCATTGCGGCCCGGCGCTCGAGGTTCGCTGTTCGGGACCGAGGCCGTGATCGGCGCGCACGGCTTCCGCTCGCCCCCGGTCGCGACTCCCAGGCCGGACGACGTCTACCGCGTCCTGATCGTCGGCGACTCGGTCGCGTTCGGCTGGGGCGTCGCGGAAGCCGACGCTTTCCCCCGCGTGATGGAGCGCGAACTGAACGCCGCGCCGCTTCGCTCCGGGAAGCGGCGGGTCGAGGTGATCGCCGCCGCCGTGCCGGGCTGGGGCATGCCCCACTACCTCCGCTTCGTCGAAGCGCAGGGTCGCGCGTGGCAGCCCGACGTGGTGATCGTCACCCTGATCAACAACGACCTCACCGATCTGATCGACGCGCAGGACCAGCGCCCCCGCGAGAAGCCGTTCCTCCTGCCCGCCTGGTTGCGCTGGACCTATCTGTCGCGGGTCGTCGAGCAGACGGTCGCACGGTTCGGCGATCGGGCGGTCCGATCCGACTTCTTCGTGGCGATCGAACTCGACCCGGAGCGTCGGCGCATCGCGGGCGCGCTGATCTGCCAGGGCTTCACGCGGATGAAGGAGCTGCTCGGCGAGGTGCCGCTCTGCGTGATGGACACGATCGTCGGGCACGACGGCGAGCGCCTCGACGACGTCGTCGCGTGCGCCGCCCAGGGCGGCTTCACGCGGATCGACGCCTCGCTCGCGCGGCCGGACTACAAGGCGGTGTATGCCGTGGGTCGGACCGACGACCATCCGAACGCGGCGGGGCACAAGGAGCTCGCGCGCATCGCCGTCGAGTGGCTGCGGGCGCGGTGAGGGCCGATCACTTGCCGCCGGAATAGCCGCGGACGAACAGCTCCTGCGCGAGCTGCAGCAGATCGGCCTGAGGCAACGGCGCGTCGAAGTCCACGCGGACGCCGTCGCGCACGACCTTCATCTCGGCAGCGGCTTCGGTGAGCGGGACGAGTTCGTCCTTGTCGTCGGTCATCGTCTCGAGCAGGCGGCCGAGGCCACCGGCGAGACCGGCGACGGCGGACGCGGTCGCCGGCGTCAGCCACTGCGTCGTGAGACGGAGGTGCTCGTCCATGCTCAGCGGCACCGTGAGCGCGCCGCGTGTGATCCGAAAGCGCTCGATCTCCTCGGGGTACGGCGCCTTCGCATCCCACCACAGTGCGATCTGGGCCTCGCCGTCGAGCGCCGCCGCGAGGTCGCGCGCAGCTTCCTCGCCGCGTGGTTCGCGGAAGCCGTCCTTGTCGACCGCCAAGGATCCGTCCCTCACGCGGAGCTTCTGGCCGTCCCCGATGTCGACGACGATCGCGTCGCCGGCTTCCTCGACCGTCACACCGAGGTCGCGCAGGCTCGCGGCGATGCGTGCCCTGGACCACGAGCCTTCGGCCGTCACGAACACTTCGGGCTGCTCGTTGAAGTCCGCGCCGACGTTCACGGCGACGACGATGCGATCGACGCGCAGGTTTCCCAACTGCCGCGCGAAGCAATACCCCGCCGCGCCCGAGCCGACCGAGCTCACCAGACCGGAGACGAACCACTCGGAGGCGATGGCGTCGGCATCGAGGTGCTCGCGTACACGGTCCATCTGTGCTTGCGCCAGGATGCGCGGCAGGCGCAGCACGCCGGTTCCCCGCGGCATGCGCGCGACGTCGATCGAGAGCACGATGTCCGCGCCGATCGGGACGGTCGCGAGCATGCTGATCAAGGGCGCACGGATCGCCGCGAGCGACGGCGCCGGCTCGCCCTTCAGCGCCGCGATCGCCTCGGAGCATGCCGCGAGGAGCTCCTGGTCGGGTTCCGGTTCTTCGAGCACACGCTGAAGCACGCCGAGCGCCGGCTTGAGTCCGCGCAGCTGCACGGCGCGCACGGCGAGGATGCGAAGCATCCCTTCGTGCGCCGCGTCGCCGGGCTCGGGTTTCCGGCCGATCGCGCGAAGCAGGTCGGTGTCGGCACCACGCCCCAGCCGTTCGAACAGATCCGGAGCGTCGCACTTCGACAGCAGGTCCCCAGAGAAGAACGTCGCGAGGATCCCGCCGGAGCCGAGGCTCCGCAGCGGTGCGGCGGTTCCGATCAGCGGATGGAGCGTCTTGTCGTCGCCGATCCGTGCGGTCAGCTCCCCGTCGACGGCCAGTTCGAATCGGACGGCCGGCAGCTCGACCTTCGGCCGATCCTGAGCGCGAAGCGATGAGAACCCCGCGCACGACAAGGTCAGCAGGATCGTGACCCGACGCCAGGTGGTTGCAGCCATGTTCCTCGGACGCGCGCGGAGGATACTCGGCGACCTGTCAGCGATCGCTCCCGAGCGGTGTCTCGGTTCCCAACGCTCGACCATGTCCGTCGCGATCCACAGCCTCGCCGCGCTCGCCGAGTTCGGATGCGACGCCGTCGCCCGGGGCGAGGCCGCGCAACGCGACGCCTTCGCCGCGGCCTTGCGCCCGCTCGAGTCCGGGCTCGTCACGCTGGTCTGGCGCCTGCTCGGCTGGCCGTCACAGCCGGCCGACATCGAAGACGTGCTCCAGGACGTGCTCCTCGCCGCATGGACCAAGCGGGCGCACCTGCGCGAGCCGGCGGCGTTCGCGGGCTGGCTGCGGCGCATCGCGGTGAACAAGGCGCGCAACCACGCGCGCGGGGCGCTACGTCGCACGCGTCGCGTCCGTTTGGCGGGCTTCGGACCCGGTGACGAGCCGCTCGGCGTCGAGCGCGAGTCGGTCGACGAGAGCCTGCGCGAAGCCCTGCTCGGCCTGCGCCACGCCGATCGCGAGGTGCTCGTGCTGCACTACCTCGAAGGCCACCCGCCCGCCGCGATCGCCGAACTGCTCGGCGGCAAGCGCAACGCGATCGAGGCGCGGCTGTCGCGGGCGCGCAAGCGCCTGCGCGCGAGGCTCGGGGAGGATCGCGATGGATGAACTGGGTGATCGACTGCGATCGGTCGAGGCGGCCTGTGCGCGACCGCGCGTGACGCTGCCGGACGCGGTGGCGCTGCGACGCAAGGCATTGGTGCGGACCGTGCGGCGCAGCGTGATCGCGACGCTCCTCGTCGCGGCCGCGGCGATCGCAACGGCACGGTTCTCCGGGCACGGCGACCAGGCCCATCGCGAGATCGCTCACGCCGCACTCAACCTCGACGTGATCGGCGCACTCGAGTCCGCCGCGGCGATGCGCTTCGCGCTCGCGCTGCGCGCTCCCGATCCACGCCCCGATCTCGAGGCGATCCTCACCCGATTCCCCGACACGACCTCCGCGCGGCGCGCGGTGCTCCTGCTCGACCACTTCACGAGGAACCGATGATGAAGCCCTTGTCGCGAATGCTGTCCGTCGTCCTGGTGGCGGCGGCGGCCGTCCCGGTTGCCGCGCAGACCGGCGCGTCGATCGTGATCCGCTCCGATCCGTCGCTGATGACGCTTACGCGCGACGCCTTGTCCAGCCTGCTCTCGTCGCGCCGGCTGCAGCCCCTCGCGGAGCTGCTCGGCGAGGCAGCGCGCGGCGCGAACGTGTACGGCCACGTGGCCCAAGACGACGCCACGCTGCAGCCCGTCAATGCCGGACAGCCGGCCGGGGTTTTCGTCGGTGTGCTGTACGTCGGGGTGAAGAACGAACGCGGCGGCGAAATCGCTGACCTCCCCGCGGAGACTTGCTCGGAGCTCCTCGCCCGCGCTGCTGCGATCCTCGAGCAGCAGCTCCGCGAGCGCCTCGAACTCGCCCCGCTCGAACGCCTGCGCGCGCAGAGCGCCGAGTTGCGCAAACGTCTCGACGAGGTCGCCGCGCGGCGTCGTGCGGCGACGTCAGGCGCCGAGTTGAACGCGCGCCGAGACCGACTCGAGGACGAGCGCGCGCTGTTGACCGAGGAAGCAGCCCGCTACGAGGTGGAACTGGCGAGCGAGACGGCGATGCAGCAGCGGTTGGAGGAGGAGCTCGCGCGCGTCACGAAACTCGCGGAAGCCGGACGCGAGCCGGCGTCGCAACTCGATCGCGTGCAGGCGGAACTCGCGACCACCACGGCCAGGCTCCAGCGACTGCACGCGACGATCCAACTCTCGCGAACGCGACTCGTGGACTGGGACTCGCGCCTCGACCAACTCCGCAAGTCCCAGGAGTCCGGCGAGGACAGCAACCTCCTCGCCGCGGAGTTCGACCGCGTCGCGAACGCGCTCGCGCGCGTCGAGGAGCGCATCGCGTCGTTCCGTCCGCTCGAGTTCGAGATCTGGCGTTGAGGCGCCGCCAGCCTGCGGCTCACCAGATCTGGAGCTTGGTCTCGAGCGTGTTCCGATCGCGGCCCAGGAAGTAGCCCCAGCGCGTGTTCGACGCGACCAACTTGATGTCGACGATCTGCATCGTGGATGGGAACGCCATCAGCGGCACCGCCGTCCCCGGAATCGACGCGTCGAGGAACAGGAAGAAGTCCCAGTAGACGTTGCCGCCGAGATCCACGTAGCCCCACGCGATGGCGAGATCGGTTCCGTCCAGGAACGTCACGCCGTCCACGTAGAGGTTCGGGTTCACCATCGCGAGCGTCGTGCCCACGACCGGCGCGATCGGGTTGCTGATGTCGATCGCCGTCAGGCCGTCCAGGCCGCAGGTCGCGAGCAGGTTGGGTGCTGCGGCGCGCTCGATGCACTTGTCGTAGTTGACGGTCGTCCACGGCATCGGAACCGTGCTGACGAGGCTCGGCGTGGTCCACAGGTTCGTGTCCCACACGAAGAGCTGGTTGTCCGAGGGGTTGGCGCTGATCCAGCCGAGCTGCCAGATGTGCTGGCCGGTTGGACCGATCTCGAGCGCGTTGCCGTCGCGGCCGATCAGGATGTCGCTGCCGAGCGGGACGAGCGAGCTCGCGAGCATCTGATAGAGCAAGAGCCCGCCGCCGGTGTTGCTGACGTTGTGTTCGCTGTAGGCGACGAAGGTCTGCCCCGAACCGTTGGTGTGGATCTCCAGACCCTCATGGGAGTACTTCGGCGGTTGGATGGAGCTGAACAGGTTGACCATCGCACCCGGGATCGACGCGTCGACGAGGTTGATGCCGCCGAAGCGATGGGTCGTGACCAGCCGTCCGCCGAACGCCGGCGTGTAGGCCGCGTCGCAGAACTGGTCGAAGAACGGCGCGTCGAAGATCGCACCGTCGAGCAGCGGTGCGCTTGCCGTCGACACGTCGACGGCCTGCTGCCTGCCGTCGTTCGTCAGCGAACAGATCACGTGATCAGGTGCGGCGACCTCGACGCTGCGGGGGCCGTAGTTGGTGGCGACGACGATCGTGGCCTGTTGGGCCATCGCGATCGAAGTGGTTGCGAGAAGGACGACGGGTACGACGGCAAGGGTCTTCATGTCAGGAGCCTCGGAAACGGCGCCGAAGTGGCGCCCAGGTCCTGGAATCGCCAGCCTGCTCGTCGCCCAGACACGAATCCCCGCCTAACTTCCGCCACGTGCACCGCTTCCTCGCCGTCCTCGTCCTCTCGCTGTCGCTCGCCGCGCAGGATCGCCGCCCCAACATCGTCTTCATCTACTCGGACGACCACGCGGCCCACGCGCTGTCGTGCTACGGCAGCGTGATCAACACCACGCCAAACCTCGATCGCCTCGCGACCGAGGGCATGCGCTTCACCAACTGCTTCGCGACGAACGCGATCTGCGGACCGGCGCGCGCCAGCGTGCTCACCGGGAAGTACTCGCATCGCAACGGTTTCGCGCGCAACGAGCAGACCTTCGACGGCGACCAGTGGACCTTCCCCAAGGCGATGCAGGCCGCGGGCTACGCCACCGCGCTGATCGGCAAGTGGCACCTGAGCTCCGACCCGCAGGGTTTCGACCATTGGTTCGTCTTGCCCGGCCAGGGCATCTACCACGATCCATGGTTCCTCGAGCGGGATGCGCTCGGGAACGGCGAGCGCAAGCGCGTGCCCGGCTACGTCACCGACATCATCACGGAGCGCACGCTCGACTGGCTCGAGCAGTGGCAGACAGAGGATCGGCAGAAGGACAAGCCCTTCCTCTTGATGTGCCAGCACAAGGCTCCGCATCGCAACTGGGAGCCGGCCGAACGGCACGCGAAGCTCTTCGATGACGTCGACATTCCCTTGCCCGCAACCCTCGACGACGACTGGTCCGACCGCAGCTCCGCGGCCGCGAACACGACGATGACCATCGAGCGTCATCTCACGGAGAAGGACGTGAAGGGCAGGCCGCCGGAAGGACTCGACGCCGCCGCTCTCAAGCGCTGGCGCTACCAGCGCTACATCAAGGACTACCTGCGCTGTGTGGCCGCGGTCGACGAGAGCGTCGGGCGCGTGCTCGCCTGGCTCGACGAACACGGCCACGCCGACGACACGATCGTCATCTACAGCTCGGACCAGGGCTTCTTCCTCGGCGACCACGGCTGGTACGACAAACGCTTCATGTACGAGGAGTCGCTGCGCGCGCCGCTGATGGTGCGCTGGCCGAAGCACGTCGCCGCGGGTTCGGTATGCGAGTCGTTCGTGCTGAACGTCGACTTCGCGCCGACCTTCCTCCGACTCGCGGGCGTGGCGATCCCCGCCGACGTCCAGGGCACGAGTTTCGTGCCGCTGCTCTCCGGCACGACGCCGGGTGATTGGCGTCGCTCGATGTACTACCGCTACTACGAGTACCCCGACCCGCACGACGTCCGACCGCATTTCGGCGTGCGCACCGAGCGACACAAGCTGATCCGCTTCCCGGATCTCGACGCCTGGGAGCTCTTCGACCTCGTGAGCGACCCGCACGAGTTGCACAGCGTCCACGACGACCCGGCCTACGGCGAGATCCGTGCCTCGCTCGAGCAGGAGATCGTCCGCTTGCAGCGCGAGCTCGGCGACGACGGCACCGTCCACGATCCGCGGCTCCTGCGCTTCGCCGGCGTCCAGCCGCGGGAGCTCGGTCGTTGGGCCGACGGCGCTCCGCTCGAATTCCCCGCCGCGAAGCTCGCGAGCTGGCCGCGCCGCGCGTCGCTCGACGTCAGTTCCTCGCCCTTCACCCTCGGCGCGCGCGTGGTGCGACGCGGCGACGACGGCGTGATCGCCGCCGTGGGTGGCAGCAACCGGGGCTTCGCGCTGTGGCTCGCGGGCGGCGTGCCGTGCTTCGCGATCCGCAACGGCCAAGAACTGCGCGCGGTCCGCGGTCGAGAACCTCTGCCTCGCGACACGGCGATCCTGCTGGCGGGCGCGCTCGCGAACGACGGCCGGCTGCGGCTCTTCGTCGACGGGGAGGCGATCGCCGACGCCGAGGGCTTCCCGCTCGACGGCCTGCCGGTCGAAGGCCTCTCGCTCGGGGTCGACGCGGAGACCAGTGTCGCCGGTGCGACCGCGCTCTTCGCCGGAACGATCGCGGACGTGCGACTGTGGCTCGGCACCGTGCCGCGCTGGTGATCCGTGCCGACACGAGTTCAAGACGAGACGGAGCCACACGCCCGAGCGCGGCGCGCTACCCTTCGCGGCTCCCGGCCACCCGAGTCCACCCGGCGCTCCGTCCGTTGATCACACCCCACCGCTTCTGGATCGCGAGCGCCCTCATCGGCGCGTTGTCCGGGCAGACCCCGGTGCGGACCGATGCGGTGCCCGTGCCGGATGGATGGAACGCACGCGCACGCACCGAACTGCTCGCGAACGCCGTGGTGCGCGCACGCATCCGTCTCGCGGATCCCGCGGATTTCGAGAACACGGTGCAGCGGGGCGGCGGCTATGTCGCGGTGACCGTGTTGGTGCTCGAGCGACTGAAGGGCAAGGTCGCCAACGAACTCGAGTTGACTTGCTACGTCGCCGGTCCGGGCCAGGAACGCGGCGTGCGGCCGACGAAGGAGGAACTCGTCGCAGCGACCGGCCGCGACGTCTTCCTGATGCTCGATCAGGTCGGTACGCGGTGGTTCCTCGCCGACCGCTTCACGGGTGAAGCACTCATCCCCGACGCCTTCGACGCCGGTCGCGAGCTGCGCGCGCTGGTTCGCCTTCACTCGGAACTCGAGCGCCGTCCGATCCCCGACGAGGCTCCGCTCGTCGCCGACGTGGACGCGATCCTCGATGAACTCAACGACTATCCGGATCGCCAGGCCGACGGGTTCCGCCGGCTCCAGGACCTCGGCTGCGCGGCGCTGCCCGCGGTCGTACGACACATCGAGGACGTTCGCGAGGTTCCGGGACGGACGGTCCAGCTGCGCGCTCTCAACCGCGCGGGCGCGGACGACGCACCGCTCGAGCGTCGCGTCGAACGTTTTGCCGACGTGATGGCGTTGATCGCCACCGAGTGGACCAACGAGTCGTTCGGCATTGCCCGCGAACTTCTCGAGCGACGGTCACGCGAGCGGCGAGCGCAGTGCATCCGGGTCTTCGTGCACTACCTGCTCGCCGATCGCGAGGCGTTGGCGGACTCGCGTCGCATCGAGTCGCCGCGGCGCTGATCGGCGCGGCAGCGACGCGCGCGGCTATCCTGTCGCGCCATGGCCACCCTCGATCCATCGTTCGACCTCGCCGCCCGCGTCGATCGGCTCGAACGCCGCAATCGCATCCTCGGCGCGGCGATCGCCGTCCTCCTGCTCCTGCTCGTGCTCCCCGCGTTCGCCGCGCGTGACGACGGCGAGTTGCGGGCGAAGCGCTTCATCCTCGTCGACGGTCAGGACAAGACCATCGGCGCGTGGCAGTCCGACGAACAGGGCCTGCCGCGCTTCGAACTCTTCGACGGGAGCAAGAAGGCTCGGCTGACCGCACAGGTGACGCCCGACGACATGGTGATCGCGCTGCGCGACCGCGACGGCCTCGTACGCTGCGGCATCGCCCTGGGAGTCGGCGGACTTCCGCATCTGTTGTTGTCCGACTCGAAGGGACGGCCGCGCGTCCACTTCTCCGTCAACGCGGTCGACCGCGGCAACCTGATCATGTTCGGTCCCGAGGGCGACATCGTGGCGGGACTCGGCGTGAAGGACGACGGCGAGGGCTGGCTCCGCCCGCTGCCGGCTGGAAACGGGACGCCCGTTCCAGCGCCCGATGCGGCGCAGCGTTCCGATGGCAAGGAACCTCCGCCGACGCCACCCGAGGAAACCCCTCCGCCGGCCGGAACAGGCACTGGGACACGACGCGGTTCCTGAGCGATGATGCGCGACCTCCGCGGGTCACCACTCGTGGCCCATCCTGCAGCAAGCTCCCATGAACCTCGTTCGCATCGCCCCGCTCGTAGCGCTCGCACTCGCGCAGTCGCTGTTCGCGCAGGACCCTGACGTCGTCCTGCCCCCGCCGGAAGTCACGTTCGTCCGGCCGACCTTCGTCTCTCCGGACACGATCACGCCTCACGTGCCTCAGCCGCCCGTGATGTTGCAGAATCGGGAGTCCCCGCATCCGCACCCGTCGCTTCCCGTCGGAGCGCCGAACAACATTCCCCAGCCCGCGTCGCCGGAAACGCACGCCGGAGATCCATCGATCCAACCGATGGGCACCGGCGCCTTCCGCTTCTACCAGAACGAGCTCTGCAACCCGGCGAGCGGTTCGCGTTCACCGCGCACGCCTGAGCCGGCGAACGGCGTCCTCCGCGACACGGCCTTCCAGACCGGCAACTGGCACGCTGCGATCTCGCCCGACAACGGGCAGACCTGGAACGACGTCAGCCCATACACCTTCTTCCCGGCGGCCGACGGCGGCTTCTGCTGCGACCAGCAGGCCGCGGACATCGCTTCCCACGGCATCCTCGTGTGGATGCTCCAGTACAGCGAGGGCACGAACGGGCGGAATCGCCTGCGCTTCGCGGTCGCGAACACCCGCGACAAGCTCCGCAGCGGCAGCGCGAGCGACTGGTACTACTACGACATCAGCCCGACGATCTTCGGGTACTCGGGCACCGAGTGGTTCGACTACGAGGACATCGCATGGGACGGCACGAACTTCTACTGCCGCACCAACGTGATCAACGCCGGCACCGAGTCGATCATCATGCGCTGGTCGTTGGCGCAGATGTCCACGGCGGGATCGATCTCGATCTCCTACTACCGCGCGAGCAACATCGGCGGTTGGAGCCATCGCCTCGCCAAGGGCTGCGTCGGCACGATGGCGTTCGCATCGCTGAACACGACGACGTCGATCTACGTGTGGACCTGGCCGTCGGCCTCCGGCTCCTCGGCGACCCGCTCGACCCGCACGATCGCCTCCTTCAGTGACGCCGCGGTGACTGCCCCGCGACCGGGTGGCCTGAACTGGGCCGGCTTCTGGAACGCGACCGGACAGATCCAGGGCGCCTATGGCAACTCGACGGAGTGCGGCTTCAGTTGGGGTTGTGCTCCGATCACCGGTCGAGCGCAGCCCTACACACGCATTGCGCGGTTCCTGCTGAGCGACCGCTCCTTGGTCGCCGAACACGACATCTGGAGCAGCGCGAACGCGTACCTCTACAACGACATGATGTCGAACGCCTCCGGCGATGTCGGCGGCGTGCTCGCTTGGGGATCGTCGACGGTGTACGTCACCACGGCGAACTACATCATCGACACCTACGACCCGTGGCCGCCGGCGACGGTTTATTACCCGGCCCTCGGCGCCTCGGGCCCGAACGTCGCGCGCTTCGGCGACTACTTCACGGCCCGCCGTCACCCGATCAGCACCAACACCTGGGTGAGCAACGGCTCGAGCTGCCCCAACACGAGCACCGGCGACCACCGCTTCCTGTGGTTCGGCCGCGACGACTACGAGCCGACCTGGGTGAACGTCAACGTGAACTCGACGCCGATCACCGGCTTCTCGATCACGATGGACGTCGAGGACCTCAACGGCGCCAAGAACGGCACAACGAACTTCGTGCGCCGCTTCGCACCTCGCCAGGGCTACGCGCTGACCGCGCCGGCCTCGCGCGTGGTCAGTGGGACGACCTACGCCTTCGACCACTGGCGGCTCTCGGTTCAACCGGGCGCGGGGTACTCCGAGTACCCGGTCGGCGACCTCGTGCTGGACGTCAACGACTGCGGCAATCTCGATGACACCGCGGAAGCGGTCTACAAGATCCGCCGCACGCTCACGGTGAACTCCACGAATCCCGCGAGCGGAGTCGCGATCACCGTCAGCCCGACGGACATCAGCGGCAACGGCAACGGTTCGACTTCGTTCTCGCGGTTCTACCGCGACGGCGAGGTGGTCTCCCTGACGGCGCCCGGCTCGGTTGGGGCCAACCCGTTCCGCTACTGGACGATCGGCGGTACCCCGCAGGGCGCCGGCGTGACCAACGTGAACGTGACGATGAGCGCGGCTCGCACGTGCGTCGCCGTCTACTGGAACCACGTGGTCGGTAGCTGGGCCTCGATCGGCGCGGGCTGCATCGGCGGCAACGGCCTGATCCCCTCGCAGACCATCTCGCAGGCCGGCGCGGAATACGTCCAGGGCACCCCGATGACCTACCGGGTCACCAACGCGGCTGCGTCGCAGATCGGCGTGCTGCACTTCGGTCTGTCCACGACGAACTGGGGCGCATTCGTGCTGCCGTTGAATCTCAACTTCATCGGCATGACCGGGTGCACGCTCTATCACGACATCCTCGTGAGCGAGAACATCGGGACCAGCGGCGTGGGAGCGGCGTCGTTCGTCTTCACCTGGCCGGTGAACCCCTCGGCGGTCGGAGCGCAGATCTACACCACCTTCGCGATCGTGGATCCGCTTTCGCCGCGCTCGCTGCACCTGACGCACAGCAACGCCGTGCGCCTGACGCTCGGCGGCAACAACTGACCGCGTTGCGCCCGGGGCCTAAGCTCCGGGCGTGAGCGTCCAACTCGTCGCGCTGCTCGCGAACGTCGCGCTGGCCGTCCTGAAGTTCACGGTCGGCCATGCGGCGGGTTCGCGAGCGCTCGTCGCCGACGGTTTCAACTCCGCCGGCGACGTGCTGGCGACCTTCGTCGCGTGGCTGGCCTTCCGCTACGCGCGCCGTGCCCCGGACGCGGACCATCCCTACGGGCACGCCAACGCCGAGGCACTCGCCGGCCTGCTCATCGCGGGGATGCTGCTCGCGACCGGCGGCTTCATCGCGATCGACGGGATCGACACCGAGCTGAGTTCGGGTCCGACCGCCGCGCCGCCCGGTGCGCTCGCCCTCGCCGCCGCCGCGATCACCATGGCGATCAAGACGGCGCTCTGGCTGGTGTCGCGGCGCGTCGGTCTGCGGACGAACTCGCCGACCCTGTTGGCCTCCGCCCGCGACCACGTCTCCGACGTCGTCATCGGCGCCGCGGCCTTCACGGGCATCGCGTTGTCTCGGTCGGGCGTGCCCGCCCTCGACGGCATCTGCGCGATCGCCATCGGCGCATGGATCGTCGTCCTCGGCATCAAGCCGCTGCGCGAGAATGTCGGCATCCTCATGCACCAGGCACCGGTGGGTCACGCCGATCGCGCCCGCGCCATCGGCCGGCGCATCGCCGGCGCGATCGACGTGGCGGAGGTGCGCGTGCAACCGCTCGGCGGCCAGTACCGCATCGACCTCGTGCTCCTCGTCGACGGTTCGCTCAGCGTCGTGGCCGCTCACACGATCGCTCACGAGGTCGAGAGCGCGATCCGCGCCGAGCTCGAACACGTGCACGAGGTCTACGTGCACGTCGAGCCCGGGACCGCCGTGCGCTGACGCGGGTCACTCGATCCGCAGCAACACCGGCTGCGGCGGCGAGCCGTTGCCGACCTCGACCGTTTCGACCGCCTGCGCGAGTCCCGGCAACACCATCCGCTCGCCGGGAACCGGTCGTCGTTCGAGGACCGCGCGCAGCACGATCCGCCCGGGCGGGACCAACCCGAGTTCGAAGCTCCCGTCGGCCTCGCTGCGCGTCGCCGCGACGCACATCGGCCCGTGCTCGTGGAACACGCGTGCACCCGCGACCGGCGCGCCCGAGGCCGCATCGACGACGCGCCCCTGCACCCGCTCCTCGCGCACGAGGCGGATCGTCACGTCGCTGCCCGCGACGAGCGCCGTGCGCTCGAAGGTCCATCCCGGCGGGAGGCCGGCGACCACCGAGTACGCGGTCGTAGGCGGCGGCGGGAGCTGCGCGAGTTCGAACGAACCGTCGGCGGCGACTCGCGCGACGACGCCCGGCAGGTTGAGCACGCGCAGTTCGAGTCCGTCCAGAGGGATGGACTCCTGGGCGACGATCCTGCCGCGGAGCGGTTTCGTGGGGTCGAGCACGACGGACGGCCCAAGGTCGTCGTCGCACTCCCAGGTGACGCTCCCGATCGCGTGGCCGTCGGCGAACGCGCGCACCGTCCACGCGGTCAACTTCGACGAGATCGAGTCGACGACAAAGCTGCCCGTCGCATCGGTGCGCGTCTCGACCAGCAACACGCCGCGCGGTCCGCCGCCGAAGACCTGCACGCGCGCGTCGGCGAGCGCTCGGCCGTCGCGCGAATGCACGCGACCTTCGACGCGATGCGGCGGCGCGAGCTCGACGCGCAACGCATGGCCGTCGCCCTCGACGAAGCCGTAGCCGATGCCGCAGTCGGACGAACTCACGCGCACGACGAGTCCGCCGTCGGGCAGCTCGATGTCGACCCGCGCACGCCCGCGCGCGCCGGTGTCGCAGCGCCCGAGCGACGGCATCGGAGACGGCGCCGACGGCGCGCGGTCGTAGGCGAAGAACTCCAGCGCAGCGCGCAACGGCTTCCCGCCGTGCCCGACGACGTCGAGAGGCGGCAGGAACCAGCGCCGCAGCTCCGGCGACGCGGCCGCGCACGCGGCGATCACGAGCCCGATCGCGGCGCCGATCTCCCATCGCGCGCGGCGCGTCGCGGTGATCGCGGCCCCGCGATGCGGTCCGTCCGTCGCTGCGTTCGTCGTCGTCACTCGCGCGACATCCTTAGCGCCGATCGGTCGATCTGGGAACCGGTGGCGGCGAGTGCCTGGGCCGACGCGTATCGTCCCCGCCGATGAGCGATCCGAAGAGCTCCGGCAAGCGCGCCGCTGCCCGCGCCGTCGCCGACACGGTCCCTGGCGGTGCGCGCCTCGGCCTCGGCACCGGTTCGACCGTCGCCTTCTTCCTCGAACGACTCGCCGAGCGCGTCGCGAAGGAACGCATCGAAGTCGTCGGCGTGCCGACCAGCGAAGCGACCGCGCGCCGCGCGCGGGACTTGGGTCTGCGCCTCGCGACCCTAGACGATCTCGAGCGCCTCGATGTCGCGGTCGACGGCGCGTACGAAGTCGATCCCCGGCTCGAACTCATCAAGGGCGGCGGCGCGGCGCTGACTCGCGAGAAGATCGTCGCGGCCGCGGCCGATCGTTTCGTCGTCATCGCCGACGAGACCAAGCTCGTGCCCCGGCTCGGCGCCACCTTCCGTCTGCCGATCGAGGTCCTGCAGTTCGGTTGGCGACAGACCTCGGCGCGGATCGCCGCGGCAGGACTTCCCAACGAGTTGCGACTCGACGCCGCGCGCCGCCCGCTCCGCACCGACAACGACAACTTCGTCCTCGACGCTTCGCTCGGTCCCTGCGACGACCTGCGCGCTCTCGAGCGCGAGATCGACGCAATCCCCGGCGTGCTCGAGTGCGGTCTCTTCGTCGGCATGGCGAGCGAGGTGTGGATCGGCGGCGCCGACGGCCGCGTGCGCACGCTGCGCCGTCCACCCGCGTGAACCCGTGCGGATCGAACTCGATCGGATCTCGCGGGTCTTTTGCGGCACGCCGGCCGTCGACGCGCTGAGCCTCGACGTCCCGTCCGGTGCCCTGTGCGTGCTGCTCGGTCCGTCGGGCTGCGGCAAGTCGACGACGCTGCGCTGCGTCGCGGGACTGGAGAGCGTCGACGCCGGGCACATCCGCTTCGACGGCCGCGTCGTCGATGACCTCGATCCCGCGCAGCGCGACGTGGCGATGGTCTTCCAGAACTACGCGCTCTACCCGCATCTGTCGGTCGAGCAGAACGTCGCGTTCCCGCTGCGCATGCGGCGCGTGCCGCGGCGCGCGCGCGAGGCGAAGGTCGGCGAGGTGCTGCGGGCGCTCGGCATCGATGACCTCGCCCGGCGCCGCCCGAAGGAACTCTCGGGCGGACAGCAGCAACGCGTCGCCCTGGCGCGGGCGCTCGTGCGTGAACCGAAGGTGTTCCTGTTCGACGAACCGCTGTCGAACCTCGACGCGCGCCTGCGTCTCGAACTGCGCGACGAGATCCGGGCACTGCACGCGCGGCTGAAGGCGACGATGCTCTGGGTCACGCACGATCAGGCCGAAGCCCATGCGCTCGGCGATCTCGTCGCCGTGCTCGACCGCGGCCGCTTGCAGCAGTTCGGGACGCCGATCGACGTCTTCCGGCGACCGGCGAATCGTTTCGTCGCGGGCTTCGTCGGTTCGCCGGCGATGGGCTTCGTCGAAGTTCCCCTCCTTGGCGGTCGCTGCCGCGCGCTCGGGCAGGCGTTCGCGACCGATGCCGGCACGGCGCACGTCGCGATCGGCGTGCGCCCCCAACACCTCAAGATCGGTGCGCAGGGTCCGCGGTCGACGAGTGCCTTGGTGTTGTCGGTCGAACCCCTCGGTCACGAGACCTTCGTGCGGGTCGTGATCGACGGCGCGCCGCTCATCGCCTGGTCGCCCGGTCACGCACCGCTCGCGCCGGGCGCGGCGGTGTCCGTCTCCTTCGATCCGGACGATCTGCACGCCTTCGACGACGACGGCGCGCGCGTCGCGCTCGAATCCGCGCGCTGACCAGGTGGTCGAGCTCGCTTGCGCGCCACGATCAGGAAGCTCGAGTCGAGGATCGGGAAGCGCTGCGCGAGCGGCTGCTTCCACGGGTGTTCGTCGGGCTTCAGCGAACCGCTGACCGCGACGACGTCGAACCCGAACTGCTCCGTCAGCAGGCGGCGCATCACCTTGGGCTCGTAGTAGAAGACGTGATGCTTGGTCGCGTAGTGCTTGCCTCGCGAGCGCGCGCGCAACCCCAGTCGTCCGAGCAAGGTCTTCGCGCGATTCGCGAGCGAACCGACGTTCGGCAGGCCGAGGAAGAGCCCGCCCTCCGCGCGCAGCATCGCATGCGCCGTGCGCAGATAGATCGCCGGGTCCTTGGGATGCTCGATCACCTGGTCCATGAACACCGCGTCGAACGAACCCGGCGCGAGCGTCGCCGGCGGGAACGTGCCGCTGTGGACGCGCACGCCGATCGTCCGCTCCACCTCGGCCGTCGTCGCCGGTTCGACGTCGTAGCCCTCCGGTTGCCAACCGAGTTCACGCGCGATGCGCAGTTCGAGTCCGTCGCCGCAACCGATCATCAGGATGCGACCCGGCGTGACGTGCGTCGCGAGCAGTCGCAGCGAACGCCGCTTCGCCTCCTCACGGACCTCGGGGCGGCTGCGCCAGCGCGTGACGTCGCCCTCGCCATGCACGGAGATGTACGTCGAGTAGAAGTGCGCGAGCCAGGCGTCGGAGTACTGCGGGTTCATGAACTTGACCCCGCAGCCGCCGCAGCGCGCGATGCGGCGGCCGTGCGCGTCGTGATCCCAGTCGCGCAGCGCGGTCGATGCGCAGACCGGGCACGTCGTGCGCGGGGGGTCGAAGTCGGGGGTGCGAGGCGGTTCCACGTGCTCACGCTGCGCCGTCGCGCCGTTCGCAGAGGATGGCCTCCTCGATCCTCGCGCGGTCCAGTCGGTAGTCCTTCGCGAGGTCACCGACCGTCTCACCCGCGAAGAAGCGCTCGGCGATCACCGCCGTGGCCACGCCTTCGATCGACGGGCGGCCGAAGGCGACCTTGGGGTTGCAGGTCACGTTGCCGATGCCCCCTTCCGGCCAGGGCGACCTCACGCGATAGCGCACGGGGACTCCGGCGTCGTTCCACTCGATCCGTCGCGCGTGCAGTCGCACTTGGTCCTGGATCAGTCGCTGCTGCGCGAGCGGGTGTCGGCGTCCTCTCCCGAACCTGCGAAGGTTCTCGAGGCAGCGGCGCACGCGCTGCATCGGCAGCTTCAACTCGTCCTCGAGTCCCTTGCGAAGCACGTGGATGAGGTAGACCTCGACGAGGTTGTAGAAGCAGAGGAGCCCGTTCCTGGGCGTTTCGATCAGCGGCGCCGAGCTGCCGCGGGAACCGTCGCGCTGCGTGAAGCGCCGGCCATGGACCCAGCGCCGCACGGTCTCGGGATTCGCCCCGACGAAGCGCGAGACCTCGGCGATCGTGTAGATGCCGACTTCGGATGGATCGGTGCGGCGTGCGTGCACGGTTGGAAGTCCTGGACTGCGGATGAGGGTCGCGAAGGTATGACGCGGCGGCGCGATCGAACAGCGTGGAGCCCTCGCGGTCGCGCATGGCCGTCGCGGTTGCCGATCGGACTCGACCGCGGCCGCGTTCGGCGTCGCCGACGGGGCCGTCGACCTCGTGTCGGTCGAGTTTGCGAGGGTTGCTGCGCGCGTAGCGGTCGGGACCGGCGCGGATCGGCCGCACCCACCCTGCCCAACTCCGGCTCAGGTCCTCATCTATCTCAGCCCCCGCCCGCCAGGCGCAGGAAGTACAGCGCGTTCAGCACCAACGCATGGTCGATCGCCCCCTCCCGCACCATCCGCTCGACCTCCGCCAGCGGCAGCGTGACGACCTCGAAGTCCTCGCCGGGATCGGGCTGCGGATCGCCGGCGCGTTCGCAGCCGCGGATCAGGTAACTGTGGCAGCGGTTGCCGAAGAGCGCCGGGTTGGGGTTCACGGTGCCGAGCAGCACCGGGCTCTCGCTCGACGCATAGCCGGTCTCCTCGCGCAGTTCGCGCGCGGCGGCGACGGCGGGATCTTCGCCCGTCTCGATCGCGCCGCCGGGGATCTCGAGCGTCGGCGCGGCGGGGCCGTGGCGGAACTGGTGGACGAGCACGAGTTCGCCGCTCGCGGTCTCGGCGATCACGTTGACCCAGTCGCGCGTGTCGATCAGGAAGAAGCCCATCTCCTGGCCGGTGCGCGGCGAGACGCGGTGCGCGATCTGCACGTCGAAGACGTACCACTGCGCGAGTCGCTGCCTCCGCGTCTCGCGCCAGGGGCGTGGGCTCATCGCGTCACGCCTCGGGTTCCTCGCGCGGCACCTTCGCGACGGAGACGACCGCGTCGCCTTCGTCGATGTTGATGCAGCGGACCCCCTGCGTCGCGCGGCCGATCAGGCTGATGCCGGTCGCCGCGGTGCGGACGATCTGCCCGAGCTTGGTGACGAGCATGACCTCGTCGCCGTCCTCGACGCCGATCAGGTTGACGACCTTGCCGTTGCGATCCGATGTGCGGATGTCGATCAGCCCCTGACCGCCGCGGCCCTGCAGCCGGTACTCCTCGACCGACGTGCGCTTGCCGTAGCCGTTCTCGCAGACCGTGAGCATCGTCTGCTTGTCGTGCGTGATCACCATGCCGACGAGCGCGTCGCCTTCGCGGAGCTTGATGCCGCGCACGCCATGCGCGCTGCGCCCCATCGCGCGCACGTCGTCTTCGGCGAAGCGGATCGCCATGCCGTCGCGCGTGCCGAGCACGACGGTCTCGCCCGGCTTCACGATGCCGACGCTGATCAGCCGGTCACCCTCGTCGAGTCCGACGGCGATGATGCCGCCGCGCTTCGGACGGCTGTACGACTCGAGCGGCGTCTTCTTGACCTGACCCTGCTGGGTCGCGGTGACGACGTAACCCTCGTCGTCGAAGCTCGGCACGCGCAGGATCGCGGTGATGCGCTCGCCCTCCTGTTGCGTCTCGATCACGTTCGCGAGCGCGCGTCCGCGCGCCGTGCGCGCGAGCAGCGGGAGCTGGTAGACCTTGCGCCAGTAGCAGCGGCCGAGGTCACTGAAGAACAGGAAGTAGTCGTGCGTGCTCGCGACGAAGATCTGTTCGAGGAAGTCGCCTTCCTTCGCATCGACCGCCGACACGCCCTTCCCGCCGCGCGCCTGGCTGCGGTACTGGTCGATCGCCGTCCGCTTGAGGTAGCCCTGGTGCGTGACGGTGACCACCATCAACTCGTCGGGGATCAGGTCCTCGGCGAAGAACTCGCCGACTTCTTCGTCGGAGACGATGGTGCGGCGCTCGTCACCGTAGCCCTTCACCATCTCGTCGATCTCGTCCTCGAGGATGCGCATCAGCACGCGCCGGTCCTCCAGGATCTCGCGCAGCTTCACGATCCGCTCGCGGACCTCGTTCCACTCTGCCTCGAGCTTCTCGATCTCGAGTCCGGTGAGGCGCGCGAGCCGCATGTCGAGGATCGACTTCGCCTGGATCTGGCTCAGCGCGAAGCGATCCATCAGGCGCTGCCGCGCCTCCTCGACCGAGCGCGACGTCTTGATGGTCTCGACGACCTCGTCGATGTTCTGAACCGCGACGCGCAGGCCGTCGAGGATGTGCAGGTGTTCCTCGGCCTTCTTCAGCCGGTTGCGCGTGCGCCGCGTGATGACGTCGATGCGGTGGTTGCGGTAGGCCTCGAGCAGGGCCTTGAAGGGCATCGTCCGCGGCCGGTTCCGCTCGATGACCAGGTTGTTGATGCTGATCGTCGATTGCAGCGGACTCAGCTTGTAGAGCTGGTTGACCGTGATCGATTCGTCGTCGACACCGCGCTTCAGCTCGATCACCAGGCGCAGGCCGACGCGGTCGTTGGACTCGTCGTTGACGTCCGCGATGGTGTCGATCTGCGCGTTCTTCGCGAGGGTCGCGATGCGGTCGAGGATCGTGCCGACCTTCACCTGGTAGGGCACCTCGGTGAAGACGATCTGCTTGCGCCCGCGCTTCTCCTCGACGTGGTGCTTGCCGCGCAAAGTCACCGCGCCGCGGCCGCAGCGGTACGCGTTGAGGATCCCTTGCCGGCCCATGATCATCCCGCCGGTCGGGAAGTCGGGGCCCTGCACGACGCTCATCAACTGGTCGAAGCTGACCTCGGGATCGCGCAGCAGGAGCTTCAGCGCCGCGCCGATCTCGCGGAGGTTGTGCGGCGGCAGACTGGTCGCCATGCCGACCGCGATGCCGGTCGAACCGTTGCAGAGCAGTGCCGGGAAGCGCGACGGCATCACGATCGGCTCGTCGCGGGTGCCGTCGTAGTTCCTCTGCAGGTCGACGGTGTCCTCCTCGATGTCGGCGAGGAGGTCCATGGTCGGCCGCCCCATCCGCGCTTCGGTGTAGCGCATCGCGGCCGGCGGGCTGCCGTCGATGGCGCCGAAGTTGCCCTGGCCGTCGACGAGCGGGTAGCGCGTCGAGAACGGCTGCGCCATGCCCACGAGGGTCGGGTAGATCACCGACTCGCCGTGCGGGTGGTAGTTGCCCGACGTGTCGCCGCAGATCTTCGCGCACTTCCTGAACTTCGCGCGGGGGCCGAGGTTCAGCTCGTGCATCGCGAAGAGGATGCGTCGCTGACTCGGCTTGAGGCCGTCGCGCGAATCGGGCAGCGCGCGGCTGCGGATCACGCTCAGTGAGTAGTTGAGATAGCTCTCCTGCATCTCCTTCTCGAGAAGGAGATCGGAGATGTCGCCGGCGCCGGCGGTGATCGGAGGGACGTCGCTCATCTGGTTCGGCGAGGCACAGGGACGCCTCGAGCGGAGCGATTCTCGGGAGCCTCCGGCGCACTATCAACACGGCGTCGCACGTGGTTATGATCCCCGCGCTGTCGTGCCCGGAAGCCGGCTCCGCGGGTCGCGTTGCCCGCGCTCGAGCACGCAGCGAGCGTCCACCACGAACCAGTCCACCACGACTCAGAGAGGACCGAGCGTGAGCGAGAAGACGGCCATCATCTTCTGCGTCGGTCGCGAGCTCCTGGAGGGGCACGTGCTCGACCGCAACGCCCACTACATGGCGGCGCACCTGACGCAGGCCGGCGTGCGCGTGCGGACGATCCAGGTGCTCGACGACGTCGAGGACGAGATCGTCGCCGCGGTTCGCGCGGCCCTGGCGCTGAAGCCCGCCTACGTCCTGATGAGCGGCGGGATGGGTCCGGGGGTCCACGACCTCACGCGTTCCGCCGCCGCGAAGGCGGCCGAGGTCCCGCTGGTCCAGAACGACGCCGCGCGGACCTTCGTCGCGAACTCCTACCGGCGCTGGCTCGCCAAGGGGATCGTCGAGGACGCCGAGATCAGCGGCGAGCGCACCAAGCTCACGATGACCCCCAAGGGCGCGACCTGCTGGGAGAACTTCAGCGGCACCGCCCCGGCGATCTGCTTCGAGAAGGGCGGCACGAAGATCTTCCTGCTCCCGGGCCAGCCCGAGGAGATGCGGTCGTTCTTCAACGAGCACGTCCGCCGCACGGTCGAGGCCGAGGCCGGCTCGGACTACCGCGACTCGGTGCAGATCGACTTCGCCGGCGGCGACGAATCGATGATGCCGCGCATCCTCGGCGACCTCGGGCGCCGTCACCCCAAGGTCCAGGCGCGCTCGCGGCTCCTGACCGGCGATCGCGGCAACGGGATCCGCATCACGTTGAGCGTCGAGGGCGGCGATCGCGCGAACCTGAACGAGGCCCTCTCGGCCGCTGCCGCGGACGTCCGCGCGCGCCTCGGCCTCGAGATCGCGCCGGGCCGCGGTCGCAGCCTCGACCACGAGGCGTGAGCGCCAACTCGTTCGCCGCGCGCCTGCTCGGTTGGTACCGCCGTCACGCGCGGGTCCTGCCGTGGCGGAAGCACAAGGAGCCGTGGGCGACCTGGGTGAGCGAGGTCATGCTCCAGCAGACCCGCGTCGAGGTCGTCATCCCGGCCTTCGACCGCTTCCTGAAGCGCTATCCGAGGCCGGCCGACTTCGCGCGGGCGAGCGACGACGAGCTCCACGCCGCCTGGCGCGGACTCGGCTACTACCGGCGCGCGCGACTCCTGCGCGACGGTGCTTCGGACGTCGTCGCGCGTCATCGTGGGAGCGTGCCGTCGGACCTCGACGCGCTGGGTGCTCTCGCCGGCGTCGGCGCCTACACGCGCGGGGCGATCGCGTCGATCGCGTTCGGCCACGCCGAGCCCGCGATCGACGGCAACGTCGAGCGCGTCGTCGCGCGTCACGCCGGGATCGACAGCGACGTGAAGCGCAGCGCGACGCGGCGGCGCATCGAAGCGATCGTCCGCGAACGCCTGCCGATCTCGCGTGCCGGCGACTTCAACCAGGCCTTGATGGACCTCGGCGCGATGGTCTGCACGCCGCGTTCACCGAAATGCCGCGTCTGTCCGGTCGCGGACGACTGCGAAGCCAGGCGACTCGGCGTCGAGCAGGAACTCCCCCGCCTCCCCGCGCGCAGAGCGCCGATCGCCGTGCAGGCGCGCGCGGTGTTGGTCCGCCATCGCGACGGCAGGGTGCTCGGCGGGCGCATCGAGGACGGCGCGGTGAACGCCGGCCAGATCGAGCTGCCGAGCCCCGGAATCCTCGCCGACCACCCCGACGCCGGCGACGCGCTCGCGCACGCGCTCTTCGAACGCTACGGCGCCCGCTTCGCCATCGGCGAGGTCGTCGCCCGCGTGCGGCACGGCATCACGCACCATCGCATCGCACTGGAAGTGCACGCGGCGACGTTGATCGGTCGCTCGGGTGTGCGGTTGAAGTGGCACGCGATCGACTTCGACACCGTGCCTTGGAGCACGCCGAGTCGGAAGGCGCTGCGGATCGGCGACCTCGCGCGCGTCCGCGCGGTGTCGGACGAGGGACTCGCGTCGCGGTAGGGGCCGAGCGCCCGGGCGGTTATCGTCCGCGCCCCTCGCAACCCTCCTGCACGAGAACGGATCATTCATGGGCCTGATGGACGGCAAGGTCGTGGTCGTGGTCGGCGTCGCCAACAAGCGCTCGATCGCGTGGGGCATCACGCAAGCGCTCTCGGACGCCGGTGCCCGACTCGCTCTCAACTACCAGAACGACCGCATGGCGGAGCCCGTGCAGAAGCTCGCCGAGGACCTGCCGCAGAAGCCCTTCCTCGCCCCGTGCGACGTCACCGTTGCCGGCGATCTCGAGCGCTTCTTCGAAGCGATCGGCAACCAGTTCGGACGCATCGACGGCGCCGAGAAGGTCGTCGAGCACTACAACGTGATGGGCCCGGTGAAGGCGGCACTCGAGGCCTCGGTGCGCTACCTGGCGCACGAGCTCGGGCCGGGCGGCATCCGCGTCAACGCGATCTCCGCGGGCCCGATCAAGACCGTCTCCGCGATGGGAGTCACCGGGTTCTCGGGGATCCTCGACACCGTCGAGAAGCGCGCGCCGCTGCGCCGCAACGTCACGCAGGAGGACGTCGGCAACTGCGCGCTCTTCCTGATGTCGGAGCTCTCGAGCGCGATCACCGGGCAGGTGATCTACGTGGACGCGGGGTACTCGATCCTCGGGGTGTGACGACGCGCGCCGCGTGAACCTGTCCATCCTCGACACCCGCTTCGACGCCGCGGTCATCGGCCTCGGCGCGGCGGGTTGTTGGGCCTGCAAGGTTCTCTGCGAGCGCGGCATGCGCGTGCTCGGCGTCGACGCGGGGCGCTTCCTGCGCGACGAAGACCTGCCGCGCGACCTCACGCCCGCACCGCTGTGGCGGCGGGTCTTCTCGCCGCGGCGTCGGATCCAGGCGCGGTCGATCTCCTACCACCCGGGGATCGCGCATCTCTACGTCGACGATCGGCGCAATCCGTACGCGACGCGCGGCGGCGATCCCTTCCTGTGGATCCGCGGGCGCCAGGTCGGCGGACGGCTGCACACGTGGGCGCGGATGGCGTTGCGCCTCGGCGAGCGGGACTTCGTGCGCGCGCACGAGGACGGTTCCGGCATCGACTGGCCGATCCGCTACCAGGATCTCGCGCCGCACTACGCGGAGGTCGAGCGCTTCCTGCGCCTGAGCGGTGCCTGCGACGGACTCCCCGGCCTGCCCGACGGCGAACTCGTCACGACGACGGATCTCGCCGCGCCGGCGCGGCTGTTCCGCGAACGCGTCGAATCGCGCTTCCCCGACCGCCGCGTGATCGCCCCGCGCGTGCTGACCGGCCGCATCGCCCCGATCCCCGCGCCGCTCGAGGCGGCGATCGCGACGGGCCGTCTCGAGATCGCCACCGAGTCGCCGGTCGCGCGCATCGTGCTCGACGACGGCGGCATCCGCGCGGTCGGGATCGAACTCGTCGACGCGCAGAGCAAGGAGCGACGGCTCGCGCGCGCCGACCGCGTGTTCCTGTGTGCGTCCGCGATCGAGTCGGTGCGGATCCTGCTCAACTCGAGCGACGCCGCGCACCCCGCGGGCCTCGGCAACGCCCACGACCTGCTCGGCCGTTACGCGCTCGATCACAATCTCGTCGTCGCGTCGGGCCCGACGCCCGCGGAGTACCGCGCGCTGATGAGCGGCGAGGAGCGCAAGTCGACGCCCCTCGACCTCGGCGCCGACATCGACTTCTACCTGCCCGACTTCAGCGCGAGCCTGCCGCTGCGCGACTTCGTGCGCGGCTTCGGCGTGCAGGGCCGCATCCATCCGACGCAATGGGGCATGGGCGTGTTCGGCGAGATGCTCCCCGACGCCGAGAATCGCGTGACGCTCGCCGATCAGCGCGACGCGTTCGGCATCCCGGCGGTGAACATCCGCGTCCGCCGCGGCGAGAACGACCTCCGCATGATCGAGGCGCAGAAGCGCGAACTGCGCGCCCTCGCCGAGGCCGCCGGCCTGCCGATCAAGATGCCGATCCCCGGGATCATCCGGCCCCTCGTGTGGAAGGCCGTCGGCCCCGAGGTCGGCGTGATGCACCTCGGCATCGCGATCCACGAGACCGGCGGCGCGCGCATGGGCGACGACCCGCGCGTGTCGGTGGTCGATCCGCGCAATCGCCTCTGGGACGTGCCCAACGTCTTCGTCACGGACGGCGCCTGCCTCCCCAACACCGGCAGCCAGAACCCGACGCTCACGATCATGGCGCTGAGCGCGCGCGCGGCGACGCTTGCGGACTGATCGGGTTCGCCCCGGATCAGAGCCGCGCCTTCAGCCGATCCGCGACCCGCAACGCGTTCGCGAAGATCGTCAGCGCGGGGTTCATCGCGGCGCTGGACGGCATGAACGCGCCGTCGACGACGTAGAGGTTGTCGAGTTCGTGCGCCTTGCAGTCGACGTCGAGCACCGAGGTCTTCGGGTCGGTGCCGAAGCGCAGGGTGCCGCACTGGTGCGTCGTCCCCGAGAGCGGGACCTTCTTGCGGAGACTGATCGTGCGGGAGAAGCGACTCTTGCCCTTGTCGATCGTCCGCAGCACGCGCTTCAACTTCGCGACGAGACGTTCGTGCGCTTGCAGGTTGTTCGGCACGTAGCTCAAGCGGATGCGGCCGTCTTCGTCGACGCCGACGCGGTTGCTCGCGACCGGCAGGTCCTCCGACGTGACCCAGAAGTCGACGCTGTGGTCCGCGATCCACTTCAACACGAAGTTCGGCGCCCACATCGGCGCGGCGACCGCGAACTTCGCCGCGTCGGCCTTGCCCATGGTCTGGATGTGCCCCATCGGGAACTCCCAGTCGTCGGAGCGCAGGTAGAAGTCGTTCAGCGCGAGCGTCTTCTGGAACAGCGTCGGGTTCGGCAGGTTCGACACGGCCACGAACGGCGAGTTGTTGTGGCACATGTAGTGACGGCCGACGACGTCGTTGCCGTTGGCGAGCCCACGCGGGTGCGTGTCGCTCGTCGATCGCAGGAGCAGCGCCGCCGAGTTGATCGCGCCGCACGCGACGACCACGAAACCGCCTTCGTACTCCTCCGTCCGGCCGCCGCGCTCGACGACCACGGTCGTCACGGCGCGGCCCGAAGCGTCGGTCTTCAACCGCACCGCCTTCGCGTTGGTCAAGAGCGTGACGTTGCGATGCGCGAGCGCCGGCTTCACGCACGACACTTCGGCGTCGGCCTTGGCGTGGATCAGGCACGGGTAGCCGTCGCAGGTGTCGCAGCGGATGCACGGGCTCGTCGCACGCCGCTGTTCGTCGAGCATGATCCCGATCGGCAACGGGAACGGCCGGTGACCCGCGCGCACCAGGTCGTCGTGCAGTTCCTGGATCCGCGGCTCGTGGCTCACCGGCGGATGCGGATAGGGCCCGCTGCAGCGCGGCTCGATCGGATCGACGCCCCGCTGGCCGTGCACCGAGTACAGCTGCTCGGCGCGCGCGTAGTACGGCTCGAACTCGTCGTAGCCGACCGGCCAGGCCGGTGAGATGCCGTCGGCGTGCCGCAGCTCGCCGAAGTCCTCCTTGCGGAAGCGCAGCAGCGCCGCGCCGTAGAGCTTGGTGTTGCCGCCGACGTAGTAGTGGATCTCCGGCTTCAACGGCTTGCCGTCGGCGTCGAACCAGTTCTCGCCCTTGGCCTTGTAGCGGTTGTCCGCGAAGACGGCCCACGAGTCCCAGTTCTGCTTCTCGCGCGGCAGGTGGTCGCCGCGCTCGAGGACGAGGATGCTCTTGCCGCTCGACGCCAACTCGTGCAACAGAGTCCCGCCACCGGCGCCGGTGCCGAGGATGATCACGTCGTAGCGCATGCGTGCGATCTCTCGGTTCAGGATCGGCTGCCGAGCAGTTCCCGCGTGAACGACGCGAGACCGGTCACGTCGTCGGGTGCCGTCGCCGCGCCTGCACCGCGGACGCAGACGAACCCGTCGCCGCGATGTTCGCCCGTGCGACCGGTGGTGAGCCGCGCCTCGATGCGTCCCAATCGCTCCGAGCGGATCGCTGTCGCCGGCGCTTCCTTCGCCCACAAGACGACCAGATCCGGCAGCCGATCGGCGCGAGGACCCGGGTACCGCGACGGCGGCGTCACGACCTCGCGCACGAGCGGCCGGTCGGTCGCGGCGTCGCGCAACTCGAGGAGGCACGCGCGCAACGCGTCGACACCGCTCGGGTCGAGCACGCGCAGGTAGCCCTCGCCGCTCATCGGCAGGGCGAAGGCGACGTCCTTGTCCCAGTCGACGCCGCCGAGCAACGCGCGCTGCACGACGAAGTCGCGGACGCCGGCGGGCAACGCCTTCGCGAGCAGGTACTGCACCTGTCCCGGGATCGCCGCGCGCAACCAGCGCATCGGACTCGCCTTCTTCGGCTTCGGTTCGCCCGACGCCGGCCCCTCGCCGCGGCGCGTCGCGTGGAAACGCTCGAGCACCGGCAGCATGAAGTGCTCCTGCGTGAGATTGGCACCGGTGCCGTGCGTCGAGAACAGCACGACCTCGGCGTCCGCAGCCGCGGGTGAGTCGAGCAGGCGACCGAGTGCCGCGTCGATCGCCGCGTACACGTCGAGCAGGGCCGGACCGGGGTCGTCGCCGCTCCCTCGCCACAACACGTGACCGCCGCGATGCAGCTCGGCGAACACGACGACGAACAGCTCGGGGTCCGTCGACTCCAGGAGCCAGCGCGCGAGTTCGGCCTTCTGCGCCGCACCGGCGACCAGGCGCGTGCGGATCGCTTCGAGGCGCGCGGGCGGCGACTCGACCGGCACGTCCTGCCCCATCGGATGCTTGCCGAAGCGTCGCAGGATCTCGCGCGCGAGCTCGGGCCGATTCGACGCGAAGGGACCCAGGCACTCCTGCGAGCCCCAGTTCACGACTTCCACCCCGGCAGGCATCCGGCTCGGCAGGCTGAACGGCACATCGAGCGTGGTGACGCGCACGCCCTCGCGCGCGAGCGGATACCAGAACGGTTCGAAGGCGAGCCAGTCGGCGTCGACGCGGCGCAGACGCTTGCCGCCGTGATCCCACTGCAAGGGGTAGTACACGCCGTGCACCCCCGGCCCCGTGCCCGACGCGAAGCTCGGCCAGACCGCGGAACTCAGCACGTCTCCCGGTGAACGCAGCGTGCGCGGCGGACTGGACTGGAAGAGTGCACGCAGTCGCGGCAAACGCGCGAGATGCGCGCGCATCACGGCGAGGTCGGCGGCATCGAGCCCGATGAGGAGGACGCGTCGGCGGGCCATTGCTGCGGGATCGTGGGAGCAATCCGGAAGGACGGCCAGGATTTCGTCGCGAGCTGTCGGGCTATCGTGCGCCGCGCTGTGTCCTCCCCTTCGAAGCTTCCGTGCTGGCGCGTCGTCGCGCCGGGTTCGATGGAACGTGGCGACGTGCTCGAGTCCGGCGAACCGGGCCCGGGCGAGGTGCGCTTGCGCATCCGCCGCGTCGGCTATTGCGGCTCGGATCTCGCGACGTTTCGCGGCGCCAATCCGCTCGTCGCGTATCCGCGCATTCCCGGCCACGAGATCGCGGCCGAGATCGAGGCGATCGGCGACGGCGTTCCGGCGCGCTGGCGACGCGGTGCCGCGGTGACGGTGAACCCGTACTCGTCGTGCGGCACGTGCGCGTCGTGCCGGCGCGGACGCCCGAACGCGTGCCGGAACAACCAGACCCTCGGCGTGCAGCGCGACGGCGCCCTTCGCCCGACCCTGATCGTGCCCCACGACAAGCTGCTCGAGGCGCCGGGCCTGAGCGAGTTGCGCCTCGCGATGGTCGAGCCGCTCTCGGTCGGCGGGCACGCGACGCGACGGACTGCGGTGGCGACGGGCGACATCGTGCTGATCCTCGGCTGCGGCGCCGTCGGACTCGGCGCCGTGCTCGGCGCCGCGCGACGCGGGGCCCATGTCGTCGCGGTCGACGTCGATCCGGGCAAGCTCGCACACGCGCAAGCGCTCGGCGCCGCCGACGCACTCGTCGCGACCGACGACGACACGGTGCGCGCGCACGCGCGATCGCTGAACGGCGGCGAAGGACCCGACGTCGTGATCGAAGCCGTCGGCCGACCCGAGACCTATCGGTTGGCGCTCGACTGCGTCGCGTTCACCGGCCGCGTCGGTTGCATCGGCTACTGCAAGGACGACGTGCCGTTGACCACGAAGCTCATCGTCCAGAAGGAGCTCGACGTCCTCGGCTGTCGCAACGCGGAGCCCGCCGACCTCGCCGCGGTCGCCGATGCGCTCGCCGATCCGGCGCTGCCCGTCGAACGCCTGGTGAGCGCGACGGTCGGCTTCGACGCGGCGGGCGACGCGCTCGCCGCTTGGGCAAAGGCACCCGGCGAGTTCTGCAAGATCCACGTCGACTTCGCTCGCTGACATGGAACTCCCCCGCCTGAGCTTCGGCATCGGTGACCGCTTCGGGCAGGAAGGCGAGGCGCAACTCGCGGCGTTCGTCGCGCTCGCCCAGGACGGCGTCGTCGTCACGCCAGTCTGGAACAAGTCGAACCGCGAGCACCGGCTCTGCGGCACGCACCCGGCTGCGGTACGCGCCGAGGCGGACGCCGCGGTCGCCGCACTGCGGTGGCCGCACGGTCGCTTCGTCGATGCCGACCACGTCGGACTCGCTACCGTCGAACCGTTCCTCGCGAGCAGCGACTTCTTCACGATCGACGTCGCCGATGCGATCGGTCGGGAGGTGAGCGACGCCGACGCGCAGTCCTTCGCCGAACGCCACGCGGAGCAAGGCGGGGGGTTGCGGGTGCCGGGCCTGCCCGAACCGTTGCGCGCCGATCGCGACGCCGCGCTGCGCTCCGCGCGCAAGTCGCTCGCCGCGGTGCGCGAGGCCGGCCGCGTCTTCCGCTGCATCGCGGCCCACAAGGGGGAGAACGGCTTCGTCGCCGAGGTCTCGATGGACGAGACCGACGCGCCGCAGACGCCGATCGAACTGTGGTTCGTCCTGCGCGGGCTCGCCGAGGAAGGCGTGCGCGTGCAGACGATCGCGCCGCGCTTCTCAGGCGCGTTCCACAAGGGCGTCGACTACGCCGGCGACCCATCACGCTTCGAGGCCGAGTTCGAAGCGGACACCCGCATCGTGCAGCACGCCTCGCGCGTCCTCGGTCTGCCGCGCACGCTCAAGCTCAGCGTGCACAGCGGCAGCGACAAGTTCGCGCTGTATCCGCGCATCCAAGCCGTGCTCGCGCGCACGAGCGCGGGCGTCCACGTGAAGACGGCGGGCACGACCTGGCTCGAGGAGCTGATCGGACTCGCGGAAGCCGGCGGCGACGGGCTCGCGATCTGCCGCGACCTGTGGTGCGACGCGCTCGCGCGCATCGACGAACTCTGCGCACCCTACGCGACGGTCGTTGCGATCGATCGCGCGCGCCTGCCGTCGAACGAGACGGTCGCGCGCTGGGACGGCCCGCGCTTCGCCCGCGCCTTGCGCCACGACTCCCGCTGTCCCGACTACGACCGCGGCCTGCGCCAACTGCTCCACGTCTCGTTCAAGCTCGCCGCCGAGATGGGCCAGCGCTTCCACGACGCGCTGCGCTCCCACCGCGCGGACGTCGCGCGCAACGTGACGCACAACCTCCTCGAGCGGCACCTGCGGCCGCTGTTCGGCGCGCTCAGGTGAGGATCAGCTTGCTCGCCGCGACGACCAGCACGACGGCGAGCAGGCGGCGCAGGACGTGAACACCGAGTCGCTTGCTGCCGAGGTTGCTGCCGAGCACGCCGCCGGCGCCGACCGCGAGCGCCCAGACCGCCAACGACGTCGCCTCGGGCAGGGCTTCGAGATGAACGCCGGTGCCGAGCAGCCCCGCGATCGAGTTGGCGAGGATGAACGCTGCCGAGACTCCCGCCGTCTTGCGCATGTCGCACCAGCCGAGAGCGAGCAGGATCGGCGAGAGGAAGATGCCGCCGCCGGTGCCGGTGAGTCCCGCGAGCAGTCCGATCACCGCGCCGCACGCGACCGCGGCGGCGACGGGAACGCGCTGCGTCGTGCCGTCCGTGCCGGCGCCGTTCGCGCGTCGCGCCGTCCGCCAGAGCTGCACCGCGCCGAGCAGGAGCATCACGCCGACGGCGACCTTGTAGACGCGCCCCGGCAAGACCAGCGCTCCGCCGACGAACGCGAGCGGAACGGAGCCGGCGACCAACGGCAGGAACACCGGCCATGCGAAGTGTCCGGCGCGCGCGAAGCGCTGCGTCGCGAGGCTCGCAACCAGGATGTTGAGCACGAGCGCCGTCGGTCGCATCGCGTCCGGCGCCATGCCGATCAGCGCCATCGCGGCGAGGTAGCCCGACGCGCCGGCATGACCGACGGAGCTGTAGAGGGTCGCCGCTCCGAAGAAGAGGACCGCGAGCAGGGCGACGTCGCCGCTCACGACGACTCCGCGCCGCCGTGTTCGCGCAACCAGTCCTCGATCCGGCGACGCTCGTCGTCCGTCGGCCCGAGTTCGAGCGCGCGGCGCAGCAGCGGTCGCGCGGCGCCCGCGTCGCCCGCGGCCGACAGGCTCGCGGCGAGCTCGAACAGCGACGGTAGGTGACGTGAGTCCAGACCGAGCGCTTCGCGCCACGCGGCGCGCGCCTCGTCGTCGCGGCCCGCGCGCGCCAACGCGATGCCCCGCCCGAATGACGGCGCGGGCGACGCGGGGTCGAGGCGCGCGGCGCGGTCATAGAGCGCGAGCACCGGCTCGATCGCCGTCGAGTCGACGCGCTCGCCGAGAAGGAGCAACGCCGCCCAGGCTTCACCGAGCAGCGACTCGACGTCGTCCGGCGCGAGCGCGGCATGGAGACGGAATGCATCGCGTGCCGCTTCGGCCCGACGCGCCCGTTCGACGCCGTCGGTCGCGGACGAAGCGAGCCGTGCATGGCACTGGGCGAGCCGCCACACGCTCGCCGCGTCACCCGTGGTCAGCGCGACGCGACGCGAGAGCAGGGGGATCGCCGCGATCTCGTCGCCGAGGTCGAAGCGCACGCGGCCGCCGAGTTCGAGCAGGTCGACGTCGTTCGGAGCCGCGACCAGCGCGCGCTCGATGCGTTCCGCCGCCGCGGTGAGGTGGCCGTCGGCGACCAAGAAGCCGGCGTGGAGCAGGGCGACGAACGGATCATCCGGCGCGAGCGCGCTCGCCCGGCGCAGCTCGCCTTCCGCGGCGCGGTACTCGTCGAGCGCGGGCGGGTCGCTCTCCCGCGCGATCGCCAGACGACAGTGCGCACGGATCGCCATCGCCCGCCCGTCGCGCGGGTCGAACTCGAGCACGCGTCCGGCGATCGACCTGGCCTCCGTCAGGCGCCCCTTCGCGAGCTGGGTGCGCGCCGCCTCGACCTCGGTGTCGAGCTGGAGGCGCCGGACGGGATCGATCGCGCGGCCGTCGGGCAACCGCGCCGCCATCTCCGCGGGATCGGGCAGCGGACCCGCGCACGCCGTCGCGAAGACGAGCGAGATGGAGACGCAGCGCGCGCGGACCGACATCGCGGGGCATCGGACGCGAGCGTTCCTCGCCGCGCAAGCGCGCGACCCCGCGGGGCTATCATCCCGCAGATGCCGCGCATCGCCCGCGACGTCTCTCGCCCTGCCCGACCTGTCCGCGCCCACGGAACGGAGTGCGCGCGATGCGTGTGACGGACGAGGGCGTGATGGGCGAAGGTGTGATGGACGACGGCAGGGCACTCGCCGCACAGGTCACCGGTTTCGCCGCGCGGGTCGCGACGCTTCGCGAACGCATCGGGCGCGTCGTGATCGGTCAGGACGCCCTGGTCGGCGAACTCGTCATCGGCGTGCTCGCGGGCGGGCACGTCCTGATCGAAGGCCTTCCCGGGCTCGGCAAGACCAAGCTCGCACACGCGCTCGCGGCCGGGTTGGGGCTGCGCTTCTCGCGGATCCAGTTCACGCCCGACCTGATGCCGGCGGACGTCACCGGCACGCGGATCGTCGAGCAGGACGAGCGCGGTCTCGGGTTCCGCTTCCAGCCCGGCCCCCTGTTCGCGAACTTCGTCCTCGCCGACGAGATCAACCGCGCGACGCCCAAGACCCAGTCCGCGCTGCTGGAAGCGATGCAGGAAGGCAGCGTGACCGTCGGCGAGCGGACGCACCCGCTGCCGCGGCCGTTCTGCGTCGTCGCGACGCAGAACCCGATCGAACTCGAAGGCACCTTCCCGCTGCCCGAGGCGCAACTCGACCGCTTCCTGTTCAAGCTCACGGTGGATCGCCCGTCGGTCGTCGCGGCGACGACCGGCGCCGCGGAGGCGAACGTCGAGCCGGTGTTCTCCGCCGACGAACTGGTCGAGCTCCAGGCGACGTCCCGCCGGATCCTGTGCGGCGAGCACCTGCTGCGCTTCGTCGCGGAACTGATCCGTGCGACCGATCCGCAGGATCCCGAGGCCGGCGACGCCACGCGCTCGAACCTCCGCTTCGGCGCGAGCCCGCGCGCCGCACAGTCGATCGTGCTCGGCGCGAAGGTCCGCGCATTGCTCGACGCGCGGCCGGTCGTCGAGCGGGGCGACGTCGAGGCCTGCGCTCTCGCCGCGCTGCGTCATCGCGTGCACTGGACCTTCGAGGCGACCGCGGAGGAACGACGCGTCGAGGACCTGCTGCCGGGTTGGGTCGAGGCGGCGCGCAAGCGCGCCCGGTGACCTCGCCCTTCACACCTCGACGGACTCGAAGCGGATCCGCTCGCCGGCGATCCGCGCGAAGTAGCCCTGCACGACGTCGAGCCCGGTGACCCGACGCGCGTAGGCCGCGGCCCGCACCAGGTCGGCGCGCTGCACGAGTTCGAGGCGGCGGTCCTTCAGGTCGAGCCGCTCGGTGTAGAAGGCGCAGTTCTCGTGCGCGATGAGCACGATGCGCTCGAGGCCGTGCACCTTGACGAGGAAGTCGAGCTCGTCGACGACGCCCTTCTCTTCCAGGTGGACCTGCGGATGCCCCGCGAGGCAGGCCGGTCCGCCGGGCAGCGCGACGCGGTCGTAGCGCGGCAGGCTCAACCCGTTCTGGAGGAACTCGTCGAACTGCTCGCCGACGCGGCCATCCGAGCAGTAGATCGCCGCCGCGCGGATGCGCGACGGCAGGTAGACGACGGTGCTCTCGTAGACGGTCTGCGTCACGGCGGAAGGATAGCCCGGCGGACTGGAACGGCGCGCGGGACCAGTTACGACTCTGCACCCGACGATGGTCGATCCGCAGCGCCCACTCCATGTCGCGATCGGCGTCCTCGCCGGCGTCACGGGAGGACCCGCGAGCTATGGGCGCCACCTCGTGCGCGCGCTCGGGGAGCTCGCGGCGGCGGGTGAAGTCCCGCTGCGGGTCACGGTGCTCACCGATCGGCCGCAGGACTTCATGGGTGCGCACTGCGAAGCGATCGAGGTGCCGATGCGCGGCGGGATCGATCGCCTGCGCTGGCAACACTGGGCGCTGCCGCGCGCGATCGCACGCGTCGCACCGGACGTCTACCACGACACCAAGAACGCCCTTCCGCTGCGCCTGCGCGTGCCGGGCGTGGTGACGGTGCACGACCTCGCCTACCGCGCCGTGCCGGAGACCTTCGGCTTCTGGTCCCGCCGCTTCCTCACGCACGCGACGGCGGACGCGGTGCGGCGCGCGCGGGTCGTCGTCGTGCCGTCGCAGGCGACGGCGCGCGACGTCGAGCGCTGGCACCCCGATGCGCGCGACAAGCTCGCGGTGGTGCTCCACGGCATCGCGCCCGCGCGCGAGCCGAGCGACGCCGCGCTTCGTTCGGCGAGGGAACGCCTGGCGCTGCCGGCGCGCTACGTCCTGCACGTCGGCACGATCCAGGCCCGCAAGAACGTCGACCTCGTCGTACGCGCGGTTCGCGCGCTGCGGTCACGCCATCCCGACCTGCGTGCCGTCCTCGTCGGCCGCCGCGGTTGGCTCGCCGAACGCGCGTTCGCCGAGATCGAACGCGACGACACCGCGCGCTGGCTCGGGGTCGTCGGCGACGACGACCTCGCGGCGATCTACCGCGGAGCCGCCGTGTTCGCGTCGCCGTCGGCCTACGAGGGCTTCGGCTTTTGCGTCGCCGACGCGCTCGCGGCGGGCGTGCCGGTGGTGATCAGCGACGTCAGCTCGCTGCCCGAACTCTGCGGCAGAGCGGCGGTGCGCATGGCGTTGCTGGACGTCGACGGCGTTGCCGCGGCGATCGCGCGCGTGCTCGACGATCCCGCGCTGGCATCGCGCCTGCGTCGCGACGGTCCCCGTCGTGCGAGCGAACTGACCTGGCGCAGCGCAGCACTCGGACACCTCGCGGCGTATCGCCGCGCCGTCGCGACGCAGGGCTGATCGGACCCGGGTTTTTTCCCCGCTTCAGAAAGTCCGGAGGCCTCGTTCGTCAACCACGGGCACATGGGACGAGCGATCCCGGTTCGTGGCTGTCGGCGTGCAGGGACGACGGCGGCACTTCTCACGAGAGCGCCGGGGTCGAACGACGCATGGGGCCGGAGGTCGGGTCACCCCCGATCTCCGGCCTCCTTTTCTTGTCGGCGCCGTTGCGCGGTCTAATCCGCCGCTCGATGGACGACCACGCCTTCGGCAAGCTCGCCGACGCCGTCATGGCGCGCCTCTTCGCGATCCTGCAGGACGAAGACCCCGACGAACTCGACTGCGACCTCGCGATGGGAGTCCTGACGATGGAGTTCGCCGACGGCAAGAAGTGCGTCCTCAACCGGCAGGCGGCCGCGCATCAGCTCTGGCTCGCGGAAGGCGCCACCGCATGGCACTTCGCCCTCGACGATGCCGGACGCTTCGTCGACACGAAGGGTCGCGGTGAGTTGACCGCCGTGCTCGGCGACGTGTTGAGTCGTCGCCTCGGCCGGCGGATCGAACTCCGGAAGGCATGAGTTGCGATCAGGGCGGCGGCGCCAGTTCCGCCTCGCGCGCTCTCGCCGTGACGTCGATGCGCGCGCCGGTGAAGGGATGCCGCAGGACGAGGCGCCAGGCGTGGAGCAGCGGGCGTGCCGGCTTGGCCGCTCCGTCTCGCGCGCGCCAGCCGTACTTCCGATCGCCGACGATCGGGCAACCGAGTTCGGCGAGGTGCGCGCGGATCTGGTTGCGCCTGCCGGTCTCGAGCCGGCATTCGACGAGCACACCGGCCTCGCGCCGCGCGAGCGTGCGGTAGGTCGTCACCGCCCGTTCGCCGCCGCCGCTCGTCACCGACCGCACGATGCCGTCCTCGCCCTCCGTCAGGCGCGACTCGATGCGACCGGACGGCGGCGACGGCGCGTGCGCGACCAGGGCCAGGTAGATCCGCTCCGCTTCGTGCGCGCGGAACTGCGGTTCGAGGGCCTCGCGGGCCGCTTCGCTCCGCGCCAGCGCGATCACGCCCGTCGTGTCTTCGTCGAGGCGATGCACGGCGTAGACCCGCGCGCCGAGCTGGCGCGTCAGGCGATCGACGAGGGTCGTGCCGCCGCGACTGGGAGCGCCGACCACCAGACAGCGCGCCGGCTTGTCGACGACGACCAGCGCGTCGTCGGACCACAGCACCTCGATCGGCTCGCGCGCGACGCCCGGCATCGGATCGCGATGCTACGCCCGCGGCGCGTCGCGCCGATCAGTGCATCCGCAGTTGGTAGATCTGGATCTTGCGGTACAGCGTGGCCCGACCGATGCCGAGCAGCTGAGCTGCGCGACGCACGTTGCCGCGCGTGGCGCGCAGCGCACGGTTGAGGAGACGCTTCTCCTCGTCCTGGAACGGCAGGATCTCGTCCTCGCCCGGTTCGTCGTCGTCGCGATCGTCGATGCGATCGGTGAGCCCCTGCACGCCGGGCGGAGCCTGGACGCCGGTGCTCGTCCCGAACAGGTGCACGCGGTCGATCGGCTGGCCGTCGGCGAGCGCGTGCGCGCGTTGGATCGCGTTCTTGAGCTGCGAGACGTTCCCCGGCCAGGGGTGGGCCTCGAGCATGATCATCGCCGCGGGCGTGAAGCTTCGATCCGCGAGTCCCGAGCGCGTGCTCGACAGGCGCAGGAAGTGCGACGCAAGCAGCGGCAGGTCCTCGCGGCGCTCGGTGAGCGTCGGGACCGCGATCGGGAACATGTTGAGCCGGTAGTAGAGGTCCTCGCGGAAGGCGCCCTTCGCGGTGAGTTCGGCGAGACGCGCGCTGGTCGTCGCGATGATGCGGACCGTTCGCTGGCCGTTGCCGGTCTCCTTCAAGTGCCGCACGAGACGCGACTGACAGCGCGGCGAGAGTCGCTCGACGTCCTCGAGCAGGACCGTCCCTTCCTTCGCGCGCTCGAGCGCGGCTTCGAGGCCGCTCTCCTCGACGAGTTCGCAGTTGACGATCTCGATCGGCTCCTTGCTGCGGCGCCCGTTCTTGTGGATCAGGCGCGCGACGAGCGTCTTGCCGACGCCCGGCTTGCCCTCGATGAGGACCGTCGCGTCGTTCGCACCGGCGCGGCTCAGTCCGCTCGACAGCCGGCGGATCGCCGGGCTGCACCCGACGAGCTCGTCCTCGGTGTCTTCGTCCTGCATCTGCGCTTCGAGCGCCTGGATGCGACGGCGCATGCGGCGGTTCTCCGCGGCGAGGTCGAGCGCGGCCGCGGCTTGCGCCGCCGTGCAGGGCTTCGTCACGTAGGCGATCACCGTCTTGCCGAGCAGCGCGAGCGCATCGGGCTCGCGCTCGGCGGGGACCGCCAGCACGATCGACGTGCCCTCGAGTCCGCGCTGTGCGACGCTCTCGCGCCACTCGCTCGTGCCGTCACGGCGCGCGGGCAGATCGACGAACATCACGTCGAAGGTCTCGCGTCCGGTGATCGTCGCGTACGCGTCGGAGCTCGTCGCGACCGCGACGGTTCCCCCCCGCGGTGCAACGGCCGAACCCAATTCTCGTTCGACACCGGGGTCGCCCGCGCAGACAAGCACCCGGAAGGTGCCCACGTTCTGCGTGATCGACTCGCCGACAGTCCTCGCTTGCAGTCCTGAGGTCATCGTGCCGCCGCTTGCATCGGCAGGACGACCGCCGCGAATGAAGGAGCGACCGCGAACGACCGCGTCAGGACGCGTCGAATCCGGGGAGAAGTGCGCCCTCGCACGCGAGCAGGGCCTGTTTCACGTGAAGGCCGAGACCGAAGCCGCCGGGTCGCGCGCCCGCCGCGACCACGCGGTGGCAGGGCACGAGGATCGGGATCGGGTTCTTGCCCATCGCCGCGCCGACGGCCCGCGCCGCGCCCGGCCGCCCGGCCCGCGAGGCGAGTTCGCCGTAGGTGACGAGTTCGCCGGGCAGGACGGTCCGCGCGAGCGCGGTCCAGACCGCGCGTTGGAAGGGCGTGCCGGCGGAGAGATCGAAGGGCACCTCGGACGGCTTCGGCTTCCCGGCGAAGAAGCGCCGCAATTCGTCGAGCGCGAGGCGCAACGCTTCGTGGCGCGGGCGCGGCGTCGCGCGCGACGGACGCGGCTCGCCGAAGGCGATTCGACGGAGACCGCGCGCGCTGGCGTCGAGACGGAGGACGCCGAGCGGCGAAACGAACCACGCCGATTCGACCATCGTGGGCTGCGTGGGCATTCGGCGGATCCTAGCGGCAGGCGAGTGATTCAAGTCCGGACACCGCGTCCGCCGATGAGACGGAAACCATGATCCTGCGCTGGACGCCATCGCTGCTCGTCCTCGGTCTGGTAGCTCTCGCGGCGGGTTGCTCCGCACCATCCGCACGCCTCCATGCGGGCTACATGCAGGCCGAACTCACCGGGTCGCTCGGACTCGCGCCGTCGACTCCAGGTGCGGGAGTCACCGCCGACGTCGACGTCGAGGACGCGCTCGGGCTCGCCGATCCGTCCGGGACGGTGCACGCGCGGGCCGAACTCGACGCCGGCCCGATCCGCCTGACCGCGAGCGGTTTCCGCTACAGCCAGGACGGCCAGGGTCAGCTCACCGCGAGTTTCGGCGACATCGTCGCCGGCACGAGCGTCGCGTCGAACCTGGACTTCACCAACGTGAAGGCCGCGCTGACCTTCGATCTGTTCGACACGGGCGTGGTCCGCATCTCGCCGGGAGTCGCGGTGGACCTCTTCATCGTCGATGCGAGCGTGACCGATTCGTTCACGTCGACGACGGAGACCGTCGACGAACTGATGCCGGTGCCGATGCTGTTCGCGCAGGCGGAAGTGGACGTCGGACCGGTCGCGGGGAGCGTCGACGTCGGCTTCCTCGACGTCGACCTCGGCGAGACCGCCGGCACCTATCTCGACGTCGAGGCGATGCTCTTGGTGCAGGCCTTCGAGACGGTCGAGTTCTACGCCGGCTACCGCTACATCTCGCTCGACGCGGAAGGCACGAGCGGCGGCCAGAACATGACCGCGGATCTCCTGCTGCGCGGTTGGTTCGTCGGCGGCGGCGTGCACTTCTGACGCGCGACCGCTCGACGCCGGCTGTCGCCCTCAGCCGCGCAGGCGCGACATCAGCTTGTGGACGAGGTCCCGGAACATCCGGTCCTCCTTCGTCCTGCGCTCCATCCGCTTGACGGCGTAGAGCACCGTCGTGTGGTCGCGGTCGCCGAAGTAGCCGCCGATCTCTTCGTAGGACAGGTCGGTGACCTGGCGCAGGAGATACATGCAGATCTGGCGCGGCTGGCTCACCGTCTGCGCGCGGCCCTTGCCGGTGAGTTCGCGGGCGGCGATCGAGAACTCGGTGCTGACGAGGTTCACGACGTCGGCGACGGCGATCGGGCGCGATCGCTGAGAGATGACGCCGCGGAGCGCTTCCTCGACCAGTTCGACGGTGATCGGCCGGCCGGTGATCTGCGCGATGCCGAGCACCTTGGTGATCGCGCCTTCGAGTTCGCGGATGTTCGTGTCGATCCGCCGCGCGATGACGATCGCGACGTCTTCCGCGAGATCGATCTGCCGCGCGCGGGCCTTGCGCTTCACGATCGCGGCCCGCGTCTCGAGGCAGGGCACCTCCATCTCGACGACGAGGCCCCACTTGAAGCGCGACACGAGCCGCTCTTCGACGGTCGGGATCTCCGACGGCGGGCGATCGGACGACAACACGATCTGCCGATTCGCGTTGTAGAGCGAGTTGAACGTGTGGAAGAACTCGTCCTGCGTCTTGTCCTTGCCTGCGAGGAACTGGATGTCGTCGATCACCAGCACGTCCGCCGTGCGGTGCAGGTTGCGGAAGTCGTCGAGGCGACCGGCCTGGATCGCGTGGATGAAGCGGTTCGTGAACTCCTCGCAGCTCAGGTAGAGCACGCGCGCGTGCTCGTCCTTGCGTCGAATCTCGTGACAGATCGCCTGCAGCAAGTGGGTCTTGCCGAGTCCGACGTTGCCGTGGACGAACAGCGGGTTGTACGCGCGACCGGGGTTGTCGCCGACGGCGAGCGCCGCGGCGTGCGAGAGGCGGTTGCAGGGACCGACGACAAACTGGTCGAAGGTGTAGTTCGCGTTGAGCTCGCAGGAGTTCGGCGCGTCGCCGAGCCGCTTCGGAACGTGCAGCGCGCCGCGATCCACGGGAAGCGTGCGTTCACCTTCGACGGTGTCGCGCTCGGGAGCGACGTCGCGCGGTTGGTTCATCGACGGCTTCGCATGCGAGTCTTCGCGGATCGACGGCTGGCCCAGGGTACCGAAGTCCGGCTCGGAATGTGTCGAAGCGATCGGCACCGGTCCGCGGAGCGCACCGGTCACCACGACGACCCCCGCGCCGTAGGTTCCGTCGGCTGCCAGCTCCGTGACGACGCTGCGAGCGTCGTACCGCTTCACCGAGCGCGCGAGGCGGTCGCGCGCGGGGGTCGCGACGGCGGATTCGACCTCGATGCTCACCGCACAGTGCTCGAAGCCGGGCACCGCTCGGACGGCGGCCGCGAACTGGGTCAGGTAGTTGCGGCGCAGCCAGTCGCGGACGAAGCCGCTCGGGACCGTGAACACGCAGCGCGCCGCGTTCGACGACGCGAGGCGCAGTTCGCGGAACCAGGGTTCGAAGTGCTCCCGGCGAACCGTGCGACGCAGGTCATCGAGGATGCGCTGCATGAGCTCGGCGGGTTGTCGAGGACCGGAACCGGAAAGCGCATCGGAGGGGGACGTCACGCGACCAGACTCCAGCAAGGACCGGTGCGTACGGACGATCTCCAGCGGACCGCCGGGGCGGGTTGGCGAAGCGACCGAACGCGGAGCAGAGAGAGGTGCACTCGCGTCGGCCAGGCATCCGTGCGCGAGCGCCTCGAACGCGGGTCTACTTAGCAACTCGATGCTCGCGACGGAAGAGCACGCTTGCGCGGAGTTCGCGTTCGCACCGTCGGATCGCGAGTAAGTCCTTGATCGACAAGCGCTCTTCGCGCCCGATTTTTTTTCGATCACGCTCCGGGTGATCGCGCGCAGCGAACGCGCAACTCGTCGACGGTCCGCGCGACGCGTCGCGCAGCTTCTCGCGCATCGTCGATCGAGGTCGCGGCCGACGTCGAGAACCTCACGCAGCGCCGGGCCTCCTCGGCGGCGAGGCCGATCGCGTGCAGGATCTCCGGCGGATCGGCCGCGCCGCTCGAACACGCCGCCCCGTGGGACGCCAGGACTCCGGCGAGGTCGAGCGCGAGCACGAGCGCCCGACCGTCGACGGCCGGGAACCGGATCATCGCGGTGTTCGGGAGGCATTCGGTCGCCGGGATCAGGACTTCGCAGGGCCCGCGCCCGAGGAGTTCGGCGACGAACGCGTCGCGCGTCGCGGCCATCGCCGCCGCACGAGCGGCCTGCTCGCCCAGCGCGAGCGCCACCGCGCGCCACCGCGCGCGCCGTGGCCGAAGCGAGCGAAGGGCTGACCGTGCCGGCGCGCAGCCCGCCCTCCTGTCCGCCACCGGTGATCATCGGTCGCGGCCGCCGGCCGAGGACGATCAGCGCGCTCGATCCGCGCAGCCCGCCGGCCTTGTGAGCCGAGAGGGCGACCGTGTCGGCGCCGTCGAGAACGGGGCGCAGGGCGACGCGGCCGAGCGTCTGCGCCGCATCGACGTGGAGCGGCACGTCGAGCTCGCGCGCCAGGCGCACCGCGTGGGCGATCGGCTGGAGCGTTCCGAGCTCCCCCTGCGCGTGGGCCAGTGCGATCGCCCCGACCGGTCGTCCCGGCGCTTGGACCACCGCCCGGCCGAGTCGGTCGACCGCGAGGTGCACGAGTCCGCGCTCGGAAGCGGCGGCGAGCACCGACTTGTGCTCGACCAGCGAGGCGAGGAGCGGCAGCCGTGGATCGCCGAGCCCACGCACCGCGAGGTGGTTCGCTTCCGTGCCGCCCGCGAGGAACACGACCGAATCGACGGCGACGTCCAGGGCGTCGGCGAGTTCGGCGCGGGCCTCCTCGAGAGCGGCGCGCGCGCGCCGGCCGGCGGAATGCACGCTCGACGGGTTGCCGGGACAGGCCCGCTCGACGGCGAGGAAGCGGTCGAGCACGCGCGGATCGACCGGCGTCCCGGCGTCGTGGTCGAGGTCGATCACGCGCTCGGCCACGGCATCAAGCGACGGGATGCCGCTCCGGACCCGAAGCGACCCGGCGATAGAGCGCGAGGTATCGCTCGAGAATGTTCTCCGCGCGGTATTCGGCGACGGCACGCGCGCGCGACTCCTCACCCACGACGCGGTGCTGGTCGGGATCGGAGAGCAGCTCGATCGCGGCGCGCGCCATGGCGCCGAGGTCGCCGAGCGGCACGAGTCGTCCGGTGCCGCCGAAGACCTCCGGGACGCCACCGACCCTGGTGCTCACGCAGGGCACTCCGCAACTCATCGCCTCGAGCATCGAGAGTCCGAAGCTCTCGGTCTCCGACGTCGACAGGAACAGGTCCGCGTCGGCGAGCAACTCGGCGAGCTCGTGCTGGTTCTTCACGCCGGGCGCCTCGACGCGATCGGCCACGCCGAGATCGGCGGCGATCGCCAGCGCGTGCTCGCGATCAGGGCCTTCGCCGACGAGCCACAGCCGCGCGGGCAACTCGGCGGCGATCTGGGCGAACGCGCGCACCGTGTCGCCGACCCGCTTCACGGGTCGGAAGTTGCTGGCGTGAACGATCCGCCGCTCGTGATCGGCGCGTGCCCAGTAGCGACCTTGGGTTCCCGGCGCGAAGAGCACCGTGTCGACAAAGTTCGGCACGACCTCGATCGGCTTGCGCGAACCGAACGCGATGACCGTCTCGTCGGCGAGGAAGCGGCTCACTGCCGTGACCTCGGTCGACTGCTCGAGCGCGAAGCGCGTCGGGCGCGCGTAGGCTCGGTCCGCCCCCACCACCGTGATGTCGGTGCCGTGCAGGGTCGTCACGAACCTCAGCTCGCGGGCGCCCATCGCGCGCGCGAGCCAGGCGCTGACCGCGTGCGGGATCGCGTAGTGGACGTGCCAGACGTCGATCGCCGCCTCCTCGTGAACCTCCGCCATCCGCGTGGCCAAGGCCAGGTCGTAGGGCGGATAGCGGAACAGCGGATAGCCGGAGACCTGGACCTCGTGGTAGCGCAGGCCCGGCACGGCCTCGTGCAATCGCGCCGGACGGCCGTAGCTCAGGAGATGGACGTCGTGTCCCGCCCGCGCGGCGCGGATCGCGATCTCGGTCGCGACCACGCCGCTCCCACCGACGCTTGGGTAGCAGACGATGCCGAGGCGCAGGTGACGGTCGGACACGCGGCGCACGATACGACATCGACGGCGCCGGTTCCGTCGCCGCGGCACGGTCGGGCGGAACGATGCGGCGCCAGGTCGGGACGCGTTTCATCTCGACACCCCGCGCGATCGAGCGTGGCCCGGTAGCATCCCCGGCCGCCTCCCTCCTTCTCCTTCGTGGTCCGTTCCCTCATCGCAACGATGCGAAACCACTTCCGCACTCCGCGTGTCGTCGCCTGTCTGATGGCGATCGCCGGACTCCTCTCGGTCGCCCAAGCGCAGGGCAACATTCGTCCCGGCACCAACGTTTCACTCAGCACGCTCGGCGGCATCGGTTCGCCGACCGGTTCGCGCAACGGGACCTTCCCGACCGGCACGCAGTCGTGGGGCGTCTCGACGACCTCGTGCAACGTCGGCACCGTCGGCGTGCCGTGGTTGGCCCGCATGAACATCGATCACCCGTCGATCGGCATGTTCATGTATCGCGAATACGAGGGCCGTTTCGAACAGATCTCTCTGTTCCGCGGCGTGAAGCACGGCTTCACCAGCACGAACTCGGGCGGCTGCACGCCGTCGTGCCCCGGTGGCGCGGGAACCTCGCTCGTGATCGGCTGCTCCGACACCTACGGCGCGAGCCTCAACTACAGCCACAGCTGGATGGCGCCGCCGAGCGAGATCGACCCGTGGACCGGGATCTGGACCTCGGTCGGCTCGCACTTCGACCGCGGCTATCCGCCGGTCAGCGGCGCGCAGGCGACGGACAACGTCCTGAGCCCGATCAACTTCCCCTCTGGCAACCAGGGCTACCGCAACCTCGTCTACGACTCGGCGCTCAACGTGACGGGCGCGACCTTCTGGGTCGCGGGCTACTACAACGTCATCGGCGAGCCCGACGCGAACCGCGAGAACAACTTCGCGACGCGCACCTTCACGCGGATCTGGGGAGGGACGACCTGGAGCTTCTCGGTCTCCGGAACGCAGTACCCGACGCCCGCGATCTACCGCTGGACCGGCGCGACGGTGAACTCCGCGAGCAACGGCAACAACGATGGCCGCTTCTACGTCGCGGTGAAGGTCACCGGGCCGAGCGCGGGCCTGTACCACTACGAGTTCGCGGTGTTCAACCGCGACAACGCCCGTCAGGGCGGACAGGTGCGCATCCCGGTCTGCTCGGGCGCTTCGGTCAGCAACCTGTGGTTCGGTGATCCGGACGACGTCGCGGGCAACGACTGGACCGCGACGCTTACACCGACGGAGATCGTGTTCACCGCGCCCGCGGGCGACACGAACAACCTCACCTGGGGCAACCTCTTCAACTTCGCGTTCGACTCCGACGCCGCACCGGCGACGGCGAACGTCAACGTCGACGAGGCCCTCGCCGGCGCGGGTCTCGCGTCGGTCGCCGTCGCTTCGAGCTGCCCGATGGACCTGCGCAACGTCTACCTCGGCGCGGGCTGCGGCACGCCGTCGGCCCCGACGCTCGGCGCGAACGGTCCGGCACTGCTCGGCAATGCGACGTTCGCTCTCTCGAGCGCCAACGTCGGCGCGGGCTCGTCGAACTTCTTCGTCATGAGCCTCCTGGACACCGTGCTGCCCGTCGGCGGCGGTTGCACGATCTACGTCGATCCGGCGGCGGTCTTCTTCGGCGACGGCGCCACCGCGAACGGTTCGGGCGTTGCGACGCTGCCGATCCCGATCCCGATCGATCCGGCGCTCAACTCGGCGACGCTCACCGTGCAAGCGGTCGAGTTCCAGCTCCCGAGCGGTTCGTTCGGCAACCTCGACCTGACCAACGGGCTCAAGATCAAGCTCGGCACCGGCAACCCCGGCTGCAACTGAGTCGTTCGCGGCATCGGCCGCGACCGACTCACCAACTCGGTGGACGCCAACTCGGTGGACTCCGACTCAGTGGACTCCGACTCCGAGCTTCAGGCGGAGTTGGAGCTTGAGCAGGTCCTGTGTGTCGAGGACGAAGCGTCCGCCGAGTTCCTCGATGAAGTCGCCGAGTGAGCGGCAGCGCAGGGTGAACTCGTCGAGCCACACCGGTCGACCCCACGGATCGGACGGCGCGACGATCAGACTCAGCACGGCCTCGTCCTCGTCGCGGAGCGTCTGCACCGTCACCTGATCGCCCGGCATCAGGTAGCGCGTGACGAGGTTCATCATCCGCGAGACCACCGAGTTCAGCGCCTCGGCCGACACCGCGGGGTGCGGCAACGATTCGTCCCACGTCACGTGGAGCACGAGCGGCTTCTCGAACTTCAGCAGCAGCGTGTCGAGGGCCTTCCGCGCGACGCGCGAGAGGTCGACCGGAGCCACGCGCGCGAGGCGATCGAGCGCGCGCCGCAGGTCGGAGACCGTGCTCTCGATGCGCACGACGTTCGAATCGAGAGCCTCGTCGAGCTGATCGCCCGGGTGCTCGCCGTCGTGCTTGACGATCGACTCGATGTCGCCCTGGATGTGCGCGAGCTCCCTGCGGAGTCGCCCCTCGAGCGCATCGAGGCTGGGCAGATCGTCGTCCTCTTCGGGCGGATTCACGCAGTGTGGAATCGGTCGGCAGTGCGGTTCGAGTCGAGTCAGTCAGTCTTCTCCCGCTGCCGCCGCGCCTTCGGCGCTCGCCGGCGCGGGCGGCGGGGCTTCCCGGTCGCCGGACGCGGCCTTGCGCGGCGCCGTGACGACGGGCGCTTCGGCGCTTCGCGAGGACGCAGCACGGGAAGCCGCTGTACTCGAAGCAGCTGTGCGAGCCGCAGCGAGTACGCCGGTGTCGATCTTCTCGCCATGGCGCAGGAGGAACTCGCAGGCGAAGTCCCAGTAGTCGGCCGCGCCGTTGCTGTCGGGCGCGTGGTCGAAGATCGTCGCCCCGAAGCTCGGCGCCTCCGCGAGCTTCACGTTGTTGCGGATCAACGTGCGCGCGAGCCGTTCGCCGAAGTACTTCGCGATGTTGTCGAGGACTTCGCCGGTGAGACGCGTCCGCAGGTCGACCATGCACGGGAGCACGCAACCGATTTCGACCGCGGGGTTGAGGCGCCGCTTCACGAGCTGGATCACCTCGGTCAGCTTCGCCATGCCCTGCAGGGAGAAGTACTCGGTCTGCATCGGAACGAGCACCTCGTTCGCCGCGCAGAGCGCGTTCGCCGACAGGACCCCGAGCGACGGGGGGCAGTCGATGAACACGTAGTCGAAGCGCTGTTCGGCCGGATACGCGTCCAGCGCCTCGCGGAGGATGGTTTCGCGCCCGATGCGATTCGCGAGCACCTGCTCCACGCCGCCGAGCGACGTGTCGGCGGCGACGACGAACAGGCCGGGCGTCATCGTCGGCCGGACCAACTCCGCCAGCGGTCGATCTTCGACGAGGAGTTGCGTCATCGTCGACTCCTCGAGTTCCGGTCGACGATCGAGGTGGAGGCTCAGATTGGCCTGCGGGTCGAGGTCGAGCAGCAGGACGCGCTTGCCGAGCCGCGCGAGCGCCGCTCCGACGTTCACCGTGGTCGTGGTCTTGCCGACCCCGCCCTTCTGGTTGATGACGGCGACGATGTGCACGCGGACCTCTCTCGCTACAAGACGGAACCTGCTGCGCCGGCGGAAGTCGCCGCGCGCCGGGAGCCGAACTTAGCCCGGACTCCCGATCGATCCACGCGCCGATCCACACGACGATCCACGCGCCGATCCACACGACGATCCACACGACGATCCACACGACGATCCCAACCATGCAGAAGACGAACGACCTGCCCGAAGGCTCGACCGTGCTCGCCGAAGGCGGCATCAAGGCGCTCGGCGAGATGTGCGCCGTGCTGCGCTCCGCCGGCATCCACGCCGCGCTCGTCCGGCCGGCCAAGGACCGCGGGACATCTTGAGGCACGAAGGCGTGGCTCGCGGTCGCGAGCACCCAGGCAGCCGACGCGGTGCGCGTCCTCAAGGAACACGAGGAGAAGGGACTCGACGACATCGCGCGCGACGCCGCGCGCCCCGTCGACTTCGATGCGGCGGAGGCGACCTGCCCCGCGTGCGGGACGACGTTCCCGACGAGTTCGGCGCGCTGCCCTGACTGCGGCCTGAACTTCGGCGGCTGAACCGCCGGTCGTCACGCGCCCCGCAGGAGCAGCGCGATCGCGTCGAGGGCGAAGGGCCCCTCCACCGCGAACGGTTCCGCCGCCGCCACGCCGCACAGCGACCCGAAGTAGCGGTCGCGCGCGGCGGCGCGCTCGAGCGGATCGAGGCGGCGAAGGTAGTGCGCGCGCTGTTCGTCGGTGTGGCCGAACTGCGAGGCGTAGCACCGGACCGCCGCGTGTTTCTTCTCGACGTGGCCCGAGACGTCCACGCAGAAGGACGGCGGGGCGAAGTCGTTGCCGAAGTAGCTCACCAGCGCCTTCGGGCGATACGCCGCGCCGAGCTCGCGATGCACCTTCGCGAGGCCGGAGTGGAAGTACGCGCGCCGCGCGATGCCCGCGACGGCGGTGTGGTCGGGGTGGGCGTCGATCGGCAGCGGCGCGAGCAGTAGGGTCGGCCGCGTGCGACGCACGATCGCGATGAGCCGCGCCGCCGAGGTGTCGTCGGCCACGACCGCGGCGTCGGAGAGACCGAGGCACTCGCGCATGGTGAGCCCGAGCACCGCGCTCGCCGCCGCTGCCTCCATCGAGCGGGTCGCGAGATCGCCGCGAGTCGCGGCCTCGCCGTGCGTCGCATCGATCACGCCCACCGTCACGCCGACCGCGAGCAGCCGTGCGATCGTGCCGCCGCAACCGATCTCAGCGTCGTCGGGGTGCGCGGCGAGGACCAGGACGTCGAGGTGATGATGGGTCACAGTTCGAGGACTCCGTGCTGCACGCCGAACGGATCGGCGGCTTCGACGATCGTCGCGCCGAGGCCGCGCCCGTGCGTGACGAGGAAGGGCAGGATCGGCAAGACGCGCTCCTGCGGGCGCCCGCGCGGGCGGAGGTTCGCGCACAGGCGACGGACCTGCCGCATGCCCGTGCCCTGACGGTTCTGCCGCGAGTTGCGCAGCTTGTTGAGGAGCTTGTCGATCTCGTCGGCGACCTTGCTGCGCGCGCGATCGAGCGGACCGACCATCGCCTGGTCGCTCTCGCGCAGGTCGGCGTCCGCCGCGGAGAAGCGCGTGCCGACCTCGCCGACCAAGCCTTCGAGTTCGCGCTCGGCGATGCTCGACGACTCGTCGCCGAGCTTCTGCGCGAGCACCTCGGGCCCGACCGCGAGATCGGGCAGGTCCCAACCGAAACGATCGAGATGCTTGCGCAACGACGGCTCCATCAGCGTGAGCGACGCACGCGGCACGAGCACCGGCCGGGGCACTCCGAGCAGCTTGTAGAGGCCCGCGACGACCGCGAGGTACTGGAGCTCGCCGGGTCCGACCACGAAACCGATCGACGGCAGGACCGCGTCCTGCCACAGCGGGCGCAGAAGCACTCCGGGACTGAGGCGTGCCGCGTCGTCGAAGCCCTCGTCGTCGGCGAGCGCCACCCGCGGCTGCCCCGGCGCGACGTGGAACATCAGCGGGGTGCCCGGATCGAGCGTCGGTTCGAAGCCGAGGTCCGAGAGGTGTTCCGAGATCGCGCGCATCTTGCCGCGGATCGCGTTGTGCTGCGTCCGCCAGCGCGGGAGGACCTCGAACGCCGACTTCGGCAGGTCGCGCGGTTCGATCACGACGAGCCCGTCGTCGCCGAACAAAGCAAAGAGCAGCCGCGCGAAGCCCGCGCCGAAGGTCTCGTCGGCGTGACGCGGAGCGAAGATCGCGAGCGCTTCCTCGCGGAACTCGGTGCGGGGCAGCAGATCGTCGACTGCGGCCAGCGTGCGATCGAGCGCGCGTCCGATCGGAAGGTCGCGCAGGGACTCGCCGACGTGCGGGACATCGACGCGGAAGCGCTGCAGGTCCTGGTTGGGGTTCACCAGGAACGCGCGGTTCGCCTCGTCGAGATCGTGGTCGTCGCTGTGGTTCCAGAACACCGGGACGACCTTCGGCCCGTCGGGGAGCGCGTTGATCGCGCGCGCGAGGTGCACGGCGGTCGCCGCCTTGTGGATCGAGTAGAGCGGCCCGCCGAACAGGCCGGGCTGCTGCCCGGTGACGATCACGCGCATCTCGCCGCGGCCGATCGCCCGCGCGGATTCGAGACTCGCTTGCGGCGCGCCGTGGCGCTGCCCGTAAGCCTCCATCGCCGCGCCGAGGTCGGCGGCGGAGACCAGTCGCCGGGCGTCGAGCGGCGCGTGGTGCAGCAACTCTCTCGCGTCGTGGGCGCGCACGCCGAGCACGTCCTTCAACTCGGGATCGTCCTCGAGGAAGCGGAGGTGCACCTCGGAGGTGCCGAGGGCGCGGAAGGAGACGTGGCGGAGCTTCTCGTTCAAGAGGGACGTCTCGCGGCGGACTGGACCGAGCGGAGGGATTGGGCGAATGCGACGAGCGCGGCTTCGATGCGATCGAGCCAGTCGCCGTCGTTCGGTGCGAAGCACTGCAACACGCCGCGGCTCTGGCTGACCAGGGCGCCGAGGCCGCGGCCGTCGAACGCGGGCGCCAGGTCCTCGACCTTGCCGCCCTGCGCGCCGACACCCGGCAGGAGCAGCCAGGCTCTCGGCATGAGTGCGCGAAGCCGGGCGAGCTCGCGCGGCCAGGTCGCACCGACCACGGCCCCGACCGGCGAGTACCCGAAACGGTCGGCGAGGCCCTGACCCCAGCGGTCGATCGCCACGGCGACGGCCTCGGCGACCGTGCGCCCGCCGCCGCCACTGATTTCGAGGTCCTGCAACTCGCGCGCGCCGGCGTTGCTCGTCCGCGCGAGGACGAAGATCCCCCGCCCTTCGCCGCGGCACCGCGCGAGAAAGGGTTCGAGCGAGTCGGCGCCGAGGTAGGGATGAAGGGTCACGGCATCCGCCACGTCGAGGTGGAATTTCGCGTAGGCCTCGGCGGTAGAGCCGACGTCGCCACGCTTGACGTCGCCTACGACGAGCAGGCCGGCGGCTCGTGCGAGCCGGCAGACTTCCTCGTACGCGCAAAAACCCGGCCCGCCGTGGCACTCGAAGAACGCGACGTTCGGCTTGAGCACCGGGGCATGACGCGCGATCGCCGGCATCACCGCGCGCGCGAACGCGACGATCCGCGCCGGCGCGTCGCCGCTGCGCGCGAGCCCGGCAGGCAGGGCCTCGAGCCGCGGATCGAAGCCGATGCACGCCGGCGGACTGCCCGACAGGAGGAGCTCGCCCAGTCGTTCGACGAAGCTCGTCGCCATCGCGGGCGGCGAGACTAGCCGCAGCCTTCCGTCGCGCAACGCCGCCGCCGGCACCCTGTGGATTTCACCCTTGTCCGCTTCCGTTGGATCGCGTTTCCTTCGATGCCTTCGATCGCAGTCGAGACCCTCGAGAGGTTCCGTGCATGGCGTTGTTGTTCGTTCCCAGAGAGACCGAGCCGGGCGAGACCCGCGTCGCCGCGACGCCGGAGTCCGTCAAGGGCTGGGTGAAGCTCGGGCTTTCGGTCGCCGTCGAACCGGGTGCCGGTGACGCCGCCG
>JACRLW010000086.1:0-18841 GCA_016235155.1 Planctomycetota bacterium | reverse complement strand
TCTGGAACTCGTGCCGCGCATCACGCGTGCGCAGAGCATGGACGTCCTCTCGAGCCAGGCGACCTGCGCGGGATACCAAGCCGTGCTGCTCGGCGCCGCCGCGCTGCCCAGTTTCTTCCCGATGCTGATGACCGCCGCCGGCACCATCAAACCGGCGCGGGTGTTCGTCATCGGAGCCGGGGTCGCGGGCCTGCAGGCGATCACGACGGCAAAACGGCTCGGCGCGACGGTCGAAGCGAACGACGTGCGCGCGGCCGCCAAGGAGCAGGTCGAGAGCTGCGGGGCGCGCTTCGTCGACACCGGCACGCCGCCCGACGCCCAAACCGCCGGCGGCTACGCGAAGGAGCAGTCCGACGAGTACCTGCGCAAGCAGCGCGAGATCCTCGGCAACCACATCGCCCAGGCCGACGTGTTGATCACCACCGCGTTGATCCCCGGCCGTCCCGCGCCGCGGATCGTGACCGACGACATGGTCGCGCGGATGAAGCCGGGATCGGTGATCGTCGACCTCGCGGCACCCAACGGCGGCAACGTCGAGGGCACGCGACCGGGCGACACAGTCGTGCGCCACGGCGTGAAGCTGATCGGCGAGACCAATCTTCCCGCGATGGTCGCCACCGATGCGAGCCGCATGTGGGCGCGCAACGTGTTCGAGTTCCTCAAGCCGTTCGTGAAGGACGGTTCGTTCGCGCCCAAGTGGGAGGACGAAGTGCTCGCCGCGTCGTGCGTCACGCGCGACGGAGAGATCGTCCACGCCGGCGCGAAGGCCGCACTCGAGACCGCTCCGGAGAAGCGCTGATGCTCGCTGCCACGCTGCTGTTCATCTTCGTCCTCGCGTCGTTCATCGGCGTCGAGATCATCGGCAAGATCCCGCCCACGTTGCACACGCCGCTGATGTCGGGATCGAACGCGATCTCGGGCATCACGATCGTCGGCGCCCTGCTCGCGATGCAGGGTCGCTACCACGGCGCCGCGCAGGTGCTCGGCTTCGTCGCGATCGTCTTTGCGATGATCAACGTGGTCGGCGGCTTCCTCGTCACCGACCGCATGCTGGCGATGTTCGCCAGCAAGAAGAAGACCCCGGGCAAGCAAGGCTGAGGGCGCCGTGCACATCTATCTGTACATCGTCGCCGCGGTCCTCTTCATCCTCGGCATCAAGCGGCTCGGCAAGGTCCGCACCGCCCGCTCGGGCAACACGGTCGCCGCGGCCGGCATGTTGTTGGCGGTTCTCGGCGTATTGGTCGAGGCGCAGGCTCTGAGTTGGTTCTGGGCGGCGGTCGCGATGGCCGTCGGTTCGGTGATCGGTTGGTTGGTCGCGACGCGCGTCGCGATGACGGCGATGCCCGAGATGGTCGCCGCGTTGAACGGATTCGGCGGCGGCGCTTCGGCGCTCGTCGCGATGACCGAGCAGATCGAGGACACCTCGCAGGTCACGCTCGCGACCTTCGGAGGGATGATGGCGATCGCGGTGCCCGCGTCGATCGTCATCGGCTCGGCGACCCTGACCGGAAGTGGGATCGCGTATCTGAAGCTGCAGGGCAAGAGCGTCCCCCACCCGATCCCCAAGGCGCAGCGCAACCTCGCCCACGCCGCCATCGCCGTCGCGATCCTCGCGATCAGTCTGTGGTCGGTCTACTCGACCGGTGCCTGGTCGATGACGTCGATGGTGCTGCTCACGCTGCTCTCGGCGGTGATCGGCGTCTTCCTGGTGATGCCGATCGGCGGCGCGGACATGCCGGTCGTCGTCGCGTTGCTCAACTCGTTCTCGGGCGTCGCGGCCGCGGCGAGCGGCTTCGTGATCGGCAATCAGATGCTGATCGTCGCGGGCGCCCTGGTCGGCGCGTCGGGCGTGATCCTGACGCAGATCATGTGCAAGGCGATGAACCGCTCGCTGCTCAACGTGCTGATCGGCGGCGTCGGCGACGGCAAGGTGGCGAAGGACGCGAAGGACTACAAGAACATCAAGTCGACCTCGCCCGAGGAGGTCGCGATGTTGCTCGACGGCGCCTCGTCCTGCGTGATCGTCCCCGGCTACGGTCTCGCGGTCGCGCAGGCGCAGCACGCCTGCGCCAACCTCGCGAAGGAGATCGAGCGACGAGGCTGCATGGTCCGCTACGCCATCCACCCGGTCGCGGGACGCATGCCCGGCCACATGAACGTGCTGCTCGCCGAGGCCGACGTTCCGTACGAGAAGCTGCTCGAACTCGACAAGATCAACCCCGAGTTCCAGAGCACCGACGTCGTGATCGTCGTCGGCGCCAACGACGTGGTGAACCCGCTCGCCCGCGAAAAGACCGGCAGCCCGATCGACGGCATGCCGATCCTCGACGTCGACAAGGCGCGCACCGTCGTGATGATCAAGCGCAGCCTGAGTCCCGGCTACGCGGGCGTGAAGAACCCGCTGTTCGAGTTCGACAACACCCTGATGGTCTTCCTCGACGCCAAGGAAGCCCTGCAAGGCATCCTCGACGAACTCAAGGGGATGTGACCGGCGCGGCCGCGACGAGCGCGGCCACGCCGGTTGCCGTCACGCGGCTCAGTTGTTGGTGCCGAGCACCTGGAAGAGCTGCGTGCCCGCGGGGGCGCCCGTCAGGGAGACCGGCGTGCCGCCGGTGATCGCGGCCCACTCGAGGCGTGCGTTCGCGGTCGGCACCGTCGTCGAGCCGGTGCCGATCGACCACACGAGCCCGAGCACCGGTGCGCACGTGAAGCGGATCGAACCGTCGGTGATCGACTGCCCGCCGACCGCGGACACGGAGCGCTGCGCGACCGTCATCGTGTTCAGGTCGAGATGGAACACGTCCTCGCTGTTGGTCGAGACCGTCCCGGTGCGCTGGCCCCAAGCGACGTGATTGCCGTCGTCGGAGATCACGAGGCTCTCGATCTGCTTGATCGCGGTCAAGGCACCCGTGCCGAGATTGCTGGTCAGCATCGTCGCCTGGCCGCCGTTCTCGATGTCGAAGCGGAACACGTTCGAGTCCTCGAACACGCTTGCGACGCCGGTCTCACGGCGGGCCGTGAAGTAGGCATAGTCGCCCACCGCCGCGCGGCGGAGCTGCATCTCGAGCGCGAACCACGGATCGCTCGTCGTGTTGAACGAGCCGGTGCGGATCGTGCCGACGGGGCCCGGCGTCCCGAACTCGACGCCGGTGACGCTGAACGGGACTCCCGTCGCGCAGTTGACCCCGACGATGTCGTTGACCGTGCTCGCGCTGGTCGACCGGACGAAGTACCAGAAGTTCTTGTTCAGCGACCAGAACTGTCCACGCGTGCGGTGATCGATCGCCGCCCCGATCTGGGTGATCGTGCCGGTCGGAACGTCGAGGCTGTAGAAGGACTGCGCCGTGCTGCTCGCGCCCGCGAAGAAGAGCACGGTGCTGTTGTTGATGAACGCGACCTCCGAGTAGAAGAGCGCGCCCGGCACCGTGCGCAGCGTCGGGTTCGCGATCCCGTCCGCGACGTACAGGCCTGGGAAGGCCGTCGTGATGGTTGTCGCGGCGAGGAACGCGAGCTTGCTGCCGTCCGGGGAGACGGAGGCCTTGATCCCGCTCGACGAGGTGGTCACCGTCGAGGGCGAGATCGCCGAGTAGCCGAACTCGGCGATGCCCGTGGCGACCGGGAACTGGGTGTAGTTGGCGATCGCCGGCGCGCCGGCGACGTTGGTCACCTGGATGATGTCCATCTCGCCACGCGAAGCGGCGGCGTTGCTGCCGACCGGGAAGTAGCAGGTCGCGCCGTCCGTCGAAACGCGCCACGAGAACGGGAAGACCCAGATCGCCGCCGCATTGGTCGCCGTCGTGTTCGGGACCGGCAGGCTCTGCAGGGTCGCGGGCGCCGTGGCGGAAGTCCAGAACCAGCCGCTGCTGCCGACGACGAAGATGAAGTCGTTGGTGATCGCGATCGTGGCGTCGAAGTAGGTCGTGCTGACCGGTGCGGTGGCCGTGATGTCGATCGCGGCGCTCAGGCCGTCGGTGCGGAATGCGAGAACCCGGTCCGGCACGACGACCGTGTTGGTGTCGTGGACGATCACGACGCACCACTGGCCGTCACGCGAGAAGCCGGGGTAGAAGGTCTGCTGCGCGGGGGTCACCGTCACACTGGTGTCGAGCCACGTCGCACCGGGGACGAGCCGCGCGGTGCCGGTGGCCCGCTCGTAGCTCAGCACGCTGAACTGCTTGGGGTTGGTGCGGTCGCGGATCAGGGAGATGTCGTAGCCATTGGGGCAGGTGACGACCTGCAGGCCGGCGTTCGTCAGTCGGCGACCGACGCGCCGGTTGCTGACCGAGTCGATGTCCGAGTTGTGAGGCGTCGCGCTGAATGTCCCGGCGTAGCCCTCGACGAAACCCTCGTCGCCGCGGTGACGCGTGACGAGGTAGGCGAACGGCGCCAGGCCCTGGCTCACCGGCGCGCCGACCGTCTGGTCGTTGACGGTGCGGATGTCGTTGTCACCCGTCGACGTCGACGTCGTGGTCGCCCGCGAGAGGTTCACCTCGCAGATGCCGCCGCTGACGACGATCTCGAGATCGTTGTCGGCCAACATCACGAGGTTGTTGACGGCATCGAGGTCCGCGGACTGCACGTCGAATGCGAAGCCGAGGAATGCGGTGTTGTTGGGAACCGCGAAGGGGATCGTCGTGCTCGTCGCGTTCGCGAGGAAGCCCGTGAATGGCGTGACGAACGTGTTGAGGTCGACGCGCACCAGGCCGATCACATCCGGCAATCCCAGGTTGACCGTGCCGGGGAACGGCGTGGACCACAGCAACACGTAGTAGTTGCCGCCGGCGCCGAGCGGATGGTTGATGACGAAGTCGCTCGTGTAGCCGATGGCGGCTGGAGCGCTGAGCGTCATCGTGCGACCGGATTGGGCCGCAGCGGTCGAGAGGAGGGCCAGCACGCATGCCGGCAGGAGGGCGTGTTTCGAGATCATGGGGCGAGTGGGACTCGGAGACATGGCGCGCATTGGCGTCCGACGGGACGCGCGCATCGAGCAGGGCGCGACGATAGGTGCGGCGTGCAGGACGACAAGCGCCGCGCACTTCATGGAACGGGAACGAGACGGCGCGTCCGCGCTGCTCCGCATCGCGAATGCGGTGCGCGGCCGCGATCGTTCGCGATCAGCCGCGCGGCCGGAACAATCGATCCGCGAAGCGGCTGACCGGGAATCGATCCGCAACCGCTCTCGCGCGGCGCATCGCCTGCTCGACGGGGAGGAGCACCGCGCCCTCGGGCACCGGCAACCACGCGGTCTGCTCTGCGCGTTCCAGGACGATGGCATCGAAGGTCTCGACGTCGGGCGCGACGGCGAGTCGATCGAGCAGGGCTTGATCGAGAAGCGCCACCGCGGGATTGACCGGCTGCTCCTTGCGCCCGAGCAGGTAATCGCACGACACGCCGTACAGCTCCGCGAGGGCGAGGACGTCGGTGCATGGGGGCAGTCGAGAACTCGCCTCCCAACGCGACACCGCGGACTCGTGGCAGCCGATCCGGCGCGCGACCTCGTCCTGGGTCAGGTGGTGGTGCGCACGGAGTTCGCGGAGTCGCTGCGCGAGGATCTGGGCGAGAGCGCGGCGATCGGGGTCTTGCACGGTCGTTCGTTCCTCGAGGGCTGAGGGCGCGGCATTCTACGTGCCGCTTCAGCATGCGGCGCGTCAGGGCCGCCGGTCTCCCGCCGCGGCCCGATTCGGTGAGACCAGATCGAGAGCCGCGCCACGACATCCAGAAGCGCGTACCGCGACACTCCCTCGATGGAACTGGCCCTGCGATTTCTCGGCGCCGCCCGACACGTGACCGGCACGAAGCACCTCGTCGAGATCGGCGAGCGGCGCATCCTCTTGGACTGCGGGATGGTCCAGGGACCGCGGAGGATCGCCGACGCGGCGAACCGCGAACTCGCGATCGACGCGACGCGCGTCGATGCGGTCGTCCTTTCGCATGCTCACATCGACCACAGCGGCTCGCTGCCGCGCCTCGTCAAGCTCGGTTTCGACGGCGAGATCCACCTCACGCACGCGACCGGCGATCTCGCGAGCGTCCTGCTCGAGGACTCCGCCCGTCTGCAGGAGCAGGATGCGGCCCATCTGCGCAAACGAGGCGTGATCTTCGAGCCGCCCTACGACCCGGCCGACGTCGTGCGCACGACGCGTCGCTTCCGCCGTCACCGGTATCACGAGCCCTTCGATGTCCTTCCCGGCGTGCGCTGCGAGTTCTTCGACGCCGGCCACATCCTGGGCTCCGCGATGGTCGTGCTGTCGATCGAGCGCGGCGGACGAACGGTGCGGATCGGTTTCACCGGCGACCACGGCCGCAAGGACATGCCGATCCTGCGCGATCCGGAGCGCATGCCTGCGGTCGACTGGTTGATCACCGAATCGACGTACGGCGATCGCGTCCATCAGGACCACGACTCGATGGCCGAATCCCTCGCGCAGGTCGTCCGCGAGGAACTCCACGACGGCGGGCGCATCCTCGTCCCCGCGTTCTCGGTCGGCCGCACGCAGAACGTCCTCTACGAGCTCGGCAACCTGATGGCGACGAAGCGCATCCCGAAGCTGCCGGTCTGGATCGACTCACCGTTGAGCAGCAAGGCGACCAAGATCACGTCCGCGCACCGCGACCTCTTCGACAAGGACGCGCGCAAGGTGATCGAGTCCGGTCGAGAGCCGTTCTTCTTCGACGGGGTCCGCTTCGTCGAGGACCGCGAGGAGAGCAAGGCTCTCAACGGCGTGCGCGAGGGTGTGATCATCGCCGCGTCGGGGATGTGCGAAGCCGGCCGCATCCTCCACCACCTGAAGGTGTCGCTACCGCGACCGGCAGACTGCCTCCTCACCGTCGGATTCATGGCCGAAGGAACTCTCGGCCGGCGGCTCGTGGACGGTGACACGGAGGTGAACGTGTTGGGCGAGCCGCAGCGCGTGCGCTGCAAGGTCCGCAGCATCCTCGGCCTCTCGGCGCACGCCGATTGGCGCGAACTCTGCGATTCGCTCGGTCATCTCGCACCGACCGCGACGCGCGTGTTCGTCGTCCACGGCGAAGAGCGCCAGACGTTGGCGTTCGTCGAACGCCTCACAGGGCTGGGCTTCCGGGACGTCGTCGCACCGCGGCACGGCGAGCGCTTCGTCCTCTGAACGACCGCCGCGACGCGAATCAGTCCCCGGCCGGCCGCTCGGGCTCGGCGCTGCGGTAGGCCTCGATCACGGCGAGGACGTCCTTCAGCTTCGTTTCCTGGTCCGTCGCGAGGAGCCGTCGGACCTGCAGTGAAGTCAGCGTCGGCTCGAGTTCCACGCCGTCGCCGTCAGGCGCGATGATCGGTTCCTCGCGCGCGTCGAAGGCCAGCGCAACCAGTTCCGCCGGGTCAGGCGGCTTCGACGATGCGTCGAGAAGGCTGTGGAAGTCGACGCCCCGCAGGGTGAGGAGCTCCCAGGGGCGATCGTCGAGCCGTCGCGCGAACATCTCATGCAGCGCGAGGATGTGACGACAGGGCCGTTCGTTCTCGCGGCACGTGCATGCCGAGGTGATGCGCCGCGGCTCGGGGAAGACCGGCTCGCCGGCGATCCGCGCGATCAGGCGATCGAACGCGCGCGGAACCATTCCCTGACCGAGCTGCTGGCGCATCGTGGCGGAGCGGCGCAGCGCGCGGATCACCTGCGGCCAGATGCGCGACGACAGCATCGGGACATGGATGCTGACCTCGTGCAGGGCGCCCATCGCACCCTCCATCTCCGCCTGGATCGCGCCCGGTTGCACGCGCAGGCGCGGGTTGCGGATCGAGGGCAGGGTCGCGAGCGCGCGCTCGAGTTCGCCGATGTCGGCGCCGGTCGACGTCGTGCGACGCCAGCGCTCGCCGGCCGAGATGCTGCGGAACTCCCTCATGTCCGGGCCTCGGTCATGCGAGCGCCTCGTGACGATCGAGGACGATCAGGCGCCGGAGTTCCTCGTTGCTCAGTTCCGTCAGCCACTGCTCACCGGCGCCGAGCAGGGCGTTCGCGACCTCGCGCTTGCGTTCGAGCATCGCCTGGATGCGTTCCTCGAGCGTGCCGATGCACACGAACTTGTGGACGAAGACGTTGCGCTGCTGCCCGATGCGGAACGCGCGGTCCGTCGCCTGATCCTCGACGGCAGGGTTCCACCACCGGTCGAAGTGGAAGACGCGATTCGCGGCGGTGAGGTTGAGACCGGTACCGCCGGCCTTGAGCGAGAGCACGAAGACGCGCGGGCCGTCTTCCGCGTTGTCCTGGAACCGCGCAACCATGTCCTCGCGGTCCTTCTGCGGCACACCGCCGTGGAGGAACAGCACGGACCCCTTCACAACTTCCTCGATGTGCATCTTGAGGAGCGAACCCATCTCCTTGAACTGCGTGAACACGAGGCAGCGGTCGCCCTCCTCCAGCGCCTCCTCGATCATCTCGGTCAGGAGATCGAGCTTGCCCGAGCGCCCCTGGAGCGCGGAACCGTCGGCGAGGTAGTGCGCGGGGTGGTTGCACACCTGCTTGAGTCGGAGCAGCGTGGTGAGGATCGCGCCGCGACGCTGGATGCCCTCCTTCGCGCCTTCGACCTCGCGGAGACCCTTGCGGACGACGGCTTCGTAGAGCACCGCCTGTTCGCGGGTCAGGTTCGCCGCGACGACCTGCTCCGACTTCTCGGGCAGGTCACTGACGATCTCGGGATCGGTCTTGAGGCGTCGCAACACGAACGGCCTCACGAGGCGGCCGAGCGTGGATGCGCTGCTCTTGCTGCGTTGACGGACGATCGGATGTTCGAGCGTCTGGAGGAAGTTGGTGCGCGTCGAGAGCAACCCCTGGTTGAGGAAGTCCATGATCGACCAGAGGTCGAGCGGACGGTTCTCGAGCGGCGTGCCGGTCAGCGCGAGCCGGAAGTTGCCGCGCAGGTCGCGCGCAGCCTTCGACTGCTGCGTGTTCGGGTTCTTGATGTTCTGCGCCTCGTCGAGGATCACGCCTTCCCAGGTCCGCGACAGGAACAGTTCGGAGTCGCGCTGGAGGAGGTTGAAGCTCGTGAGCACGATCTCGGTCCTGGCGAGCATGTCCGCGAACTCCTCGGGGGTCGCCGCGCGCGACTTGCCGTGATGGAGCACCGTGCGCAGCGACGGTGAGAAGCGCGCGACCTCGCGCCGCCAGTTGCCGAGCACGCTGACCGGGCAGACCAGCAGGATCGCGCCGTGGTCCGGGCGAACCGCGAGCCAGTCGAGCATCACGGCGATCGCTTGGATCGTCTTGCCGAGTCCCATGTCGTCGGCAAGGCACGCGCCGAAACCCTGGTCGATCAGGTAGTGCACCCACGCGTGGCCGCGACGCTGGTAGGTGCGTAGTTCGCCGATGAAGCCGTCGGGCTTCGGCCGCTCCTCGACGCGACGCGCCCGCTCGAGACTCTCGACGAGTTCCTCGAGCCGCTCGCCGCCTTCGAGCCGCTCGAGAGCGAGCCCGTGGAGGTGCGTCGCGCCGCCGAGCTTCAACCGGATCGCCTCGAAGAACGAGATGCGCTGGCCCTCGTCCTTGTCGCGCTTGCCGAACGCCACGAGCGCGTCGCGATCCGCCTTGGTGAGGAGGATCGGTCCGCGGTCGAGGAACACGACGGGCGCCTTGCTCTCGACCAGTTGCTGGAACTCCGCTTCGTCGAGTCGACGGTCCCCCACCGCGAGCGACCAGCGGAAGTCGAACCATGGCCGCGTCTCGCCGGCCGTCGCGGGCGATTGCGCGAGCGACACCACCGCCGAGAGCCGTTGCAGCCGCTCGACGCCCGGAAGGGTGACCGCACAGCCCTCCGACTCGAGCAACGTGAGGTGGTCGAGCAGTTGATCGAGTTCCTTGCGGTCGAGGGCCGCGCGCCCGCCGGCCATGTTCATCGCGCGGTGGATTGCGGGGACGCGGCGTCCGATCTCCTCGAGATGTTCCTCGACCTGCTGGAGGCTCTGCACAGCGAGCGGGTCGGGGAACAGGTCCTGCGCGAGGCGCTGGTGCAAGTCCTCCAGCGGATGGCCGATCGGGACGCCGGGGACCGGACGCATCGAGAGCTGCACTGCCCAGGCCGAGCCGTCCTCGAGCGGGTTGTCGGGGACGAGCACTTCGACGGCGGGCTGCGGCCGACTCTCGTGGAAGCTCGACGGCACGCGCTCGGCACGCGCATGGCGCGGATGGTGACCGTCCGCGCATGCGTCGATCGCGAAGCCGACGAAACTCAGGACCAGGTTGCGGGCCGTCACCGCGTAGACCGGGTCGTCCTCCGCGGCGAAGCGCGCGGTGCGCAGGATGCCCGGAGCGAGTTCGGCGGCGGCGGCCAGCGCGCGGAGCGAGTCGCCGGTCCACACCGGGATGTGGCGCACGAGGCTGCCGGTCTCGGCCGCGGCAAAGTCGCCGCGCGCGAGCATCGCCATCGCAAGCCGTGACGCGACCCCGAGGAACACGAGGCCCGGCCGCGTGCGTTCGAGCTCCATTCCCGCGAGCAGCGGGACGGCGAGGTTCAGAGGCAGCGCGCGGGTCGGGATGCGCCAGAGCGCGGGACAGAGTCGCGTCGCGCCGTGCTTCCCCGCGAAACCGGTCGGCGTGAGCGGTGCGAGCGCCTCCTCTTCCGTCGGAAGGAGGATCTCCGCGTCGAGGTCGACGAGCCGTGCCGCGACGTCCGCGGGCAGGGAATCGGCGATCCGATCGAGGCCGGCATCGCAGAAGAACGCGACCCGCGCGTCGCCGGAGCGGCGCGCGTGGAGGTAGACCGCGTCGAACCAGGCGGAACGCATGCTCGAGATCAGGAACCTTCAGACGCGAACGGCCCGCCGGTCCGCCGGCAGGCCGTCGCGTCGATCGTCGCACGGTTTCGACCGGCGGACGATCTGTGCGTCACCGGATCGGTGACATCTGCGTCGGATCCGCCATCCCGCGGGTGGCGAAGTCGGCGAGTGTGAACAGGAAAAGCAGCGAGAGGAAGAGCAACGAGCCGAGGAACGCGATGTTGTTCATCGCCGTGTCCCACTTCAGGTGCATGAAGAAAGTCACGACCAGGCTCGCCTTGATCGAGGCGATCAGCACCGCGATCAGCATGTTCGCGCCGCCGAAGTCGACCTGCGACGCCGCGACGGTCACGATCGTCAGGACGCAGAGCGTGACGTAGACCCGCAGGAAGATCTGGAACGTCGACACATGCCCGTGGTGCGAGTGGTCGACGACGACGTCGTGGTGGTGCGAGTCGTGGGAGGTGTTCGCCATCACGGGACGAGGTAGAGGAGGGGGAAGAGGAAGATCCAGATCAGGTCGACGACGTGCCAGTAGAGGCCGATCAGGTCGACCGGGATGTACCAGCCGGAGTGGAATCGCCCCTGACCGCCCCGCCAGATCAGCCAGCCGATCGCGATCATGCCGACCAGCACGTGCAGACCGTGGATGCCGGTCATGGTGAAGTAGATGTTGAAGAACAGCTTCGGGAACGCGACGCCGGCGAGCACTTCGCCGTAGTGCCCCTCGGGGTGCCACACCTGAGTGAAGGGGAAGATCCCGTGGTGGAACTTGCCGGAGTACTCGAAGTACTTCACGACCATGAAGCCGCCGGCGAGGACGACGGTCCACCACAGCCAGACCACCATCTCCTTGCGACGGCTGAGCTGCGAACAGCGCACACCGTTCGCCATGGTCCACGAGCTCGTGAGCAAGAACATCGTGTTCAGCGCACCGAGCCGCCAGTCCAGTAGCGAGCCGCCCGCCTGGAACGACTTCGGATAGAAGCCGTGGTAGTAGATGTAGGCGGCGAACAGCCCACCGAAGAGCATCACTTCGGTGACGAGGAAGAGCCAGAACGCGAACTTCGCCGCCTGGAACTCCTGTTCGGCCGTCTTGAAGTGGTGCGCGACGGTGTGGGGCTGGAAGCCGCCCTCCGGCGTCGGGGTGACGATCGTGGCGTGGCTCATGTCAGCGCTTCAGCGTGGGGCCGTAGTCGTACAGTTTCCCGGCGATCGGCTCGTCGTCGAAGTTGTAGAGGTTGGGAGGAGTCGGGCACTTCCAGTCGAGGGTCACACCGCCCCATTCGTTCGGCTTCGCCTTGCGCCCAGCGATCAGCGAGTGCAGCAGGTAGCCGACCATCAGCGCGAAGCCCGCGCCAAGGATCATCGCGCCGACCGTCGAGGCACGGTGGTAACCGACCCACTGCTCCGAGTAGGTCGCGTAACGCCGCGGCATGCCCTGGCTGCCCATCTCGAACTGCGGCAAGAACGTCACCATGAAGCCGGTGAGGATGACGATCGCCGCGATGCTCGCGAGCTTCTCGTTGTACATCCGACCGAACATCTTCGGCCACCAGTGGTGCACGCCCGCGAAGAACGCGATCGCCGTCGACCCCATCATCACCGCGTGGAAGTGCGCGACGACGAAGTAGGTGTCATGGAGGTGGATGTCGATCGCCAGCGCCGCGAGATAGACGCCGGTCAGGCCGCCGATCGTGAAGATCACCAGGAAGGCGATCGCATAGAGCATCGGCGCGGTGAGCGCGATCGAGCCGCCCCAGATCGTCGCCACCCACGACCACATCTTGATCGCGGTCGGGATCGCGACGAGCACGGTCAGGAACGAGAACGCTTGCATTGCGAACTCGGACTGACCGCTCGTGTACATGTGGTGCCCCCACACCAGGAAGCTGATCACCGCGATCGCGATCGAGGAGAACGCGAGCAGCTTGTAGCCGAAGAGCGGACGGCGTGAGTGCGTCGACACCACCTCGCTGATGATCCCCATGCCCGGCAAGATCATGATGTAGACGGCCGGGTGCGAGTAGAACCAGAAGAAGTGCTGGAAGAGAACGGGGTCACCGCCCTCCGCCGGGTCGAAGACGCCGATGTGATAGATGTGCTCGAAGGCGAGCAATGCAACCGTGATGCCGAGCACCGGTGTGGCGAGCACCTGCAGCACCGACGACGCGTAGATCGCCCAGCAGAACAGCGGCATCTGGAACCAGCCCATCCCGCGCGCGCGCATCTTGTGCATCGTCACGAGGAAGTTGAGGCCAGTGAATATCGAACTGAAGCCGATGACGAACACGCCGAGTCCCGCGGACAGGACCGCGGTCTGCGACTTGAGGCTCCACGGCGTGTAGAAGGTCCAACCCGTGTCGAGCCCGTTGGTGATCGCCGAGTACGAGAGCAACACCGTCCCGAAGAGCCACAGATAGAAGCTCGCGAGATTCAGCTTCGGCAGGGCGACGTCCGGGGCACCGATCAGCAGCGGCAACGCGAAGTTCGCGATCGATCCCGGGATCGCCGGGATGATGAACGCGAACACCATGAACGCGCCGTGCAGCGTGAAGAGCTGGTTGTAGTCCTGTGGACTGAACATCTGCCCGTCGGGGCCGGGGTTCCACAGGTGCGCGCGCAAGAGCATCGCGAAGATGCCGCCGACGATGAACGCCAGCGTGACCCCGAAGAGGTACATCAAGCCGATGCGCTTGTGATCCAGGGTCGTCACCCAGGACATGAAGCCCTTGGTGACCCGGAGATAGTCGGGCTCGCGACGACCTTCGACCGTCGGGATCTCGTGAGCGGGAGCGTGGGTGGTCATCGAATGCTGGTCGCCGAGGTCACTTGAGGGTCTTCATCCACGCGATGATGTCGTTCACGTCTTCTTCGCTGAGGGAGGTCGCGTCGAAAGGCGGCATCACCGGCGCTCTGCCCTTCACGATCTTCTTCTGCGGCTCGCGGATCGACTCGTGGATGTAGGCCTCGTCGGCCGTGTATTCGCTGTCGTCGGAGAGGCGCCCCTTCCGGCCGTAGATCCCGAAGAAGGTGGGTCCGATCGGGTCCGGCGAGTCTGCCTTCGTTCCATGACACGCCAGGCAGCCCTTCATGTTGAAGAAGTACTCGCCGCGCGCTTCCGGAGTCTCGGGCAATGCCGCCCACGGTTCCTTCACGTAGGTTGCCGCGTCGACGACGTGCACGACGCGATGCATCATCGAATGCTGGTCGCCGCAGTATTCGGCGCAGAACAGCGTGTAGTCACCGATCAAGGTCGGCTGGAACCAGATCTGGTTGCGGAAGCCCGGCACGATGTCGCGCTTCACGCGGAAGGCCGGGATGAAGAACGCGTGCAGCACGTCGCGGCTGGTGAGTTCCACGCGCGCCGGCTTGTCGACCTCGAACCACAACTCGCCGGCCGACTTCGTCGCACCCGGGTGATAGAGCTCCCACGCCCAGGTGTAGGCCTCGGCCCGGTACTTCCGCGCGTCGGCGGGCGCGATCTGCTGGGGCAGGATGCCCTTGAAGCCCCATGCGAACACGACGATCACGATGATCGCCGGGATCAGGGTCCAAACCACCTCGAGCTTCGTGTTGTGCGTGACATCCGACGCCGCCGGCTGGTCGGGTGTCTTGCGGCGCCAGCGCACGCACGAGTAGGTCAGCAAACCGAGGATGAGCGCGAACGAACCGATGCTCACCCAGGTCAGGAAGTAGAAGAGCGCGTCGTGGTCCGCGGCGAAAGTCGACGCCTGCGGCGGCAACTGGCCCAGCGGGTCTTGGAAGGCGATCACGGGTTCTTCGAGCTCACGCAGTCGTGGGTGCGGCGAGGACGTGCGCGCGCATGCGACGCTCACGACGCCAGAGGAGGAGGATCATCGTGCCGATCGCGACGACCGTCGCGCCGCCGCCGATCCGCATGATGGTCATCGCGGCGACTTCGTAGCGGCCGCGGTTCGGATCGAAGGTCAAGCAGGTCACGACGACCCGTTCGAGGAAGCTCCCGACCTTTCCGCCGCCGGCTTCGATCACCGCGCGGCGCAGGGTCGTCGCGTCGAAGTCGCGGGCGTCGAGGTAGCGTGTGACGACGCCGGCTGGCGAGAGGATCACGACGACCGGGGGATGGTCGATCACGTCGCTCTCGAGGTCGTGACGGAAGCCCCAGCCGACGCTGTCGGCGAGCCGCCTGGTCGCCTCACCCGGGCCGGTGAGGAAGTGCCAGTCGACAGACCATTCGGGACGCCCGAAGGCCTCGACGTAGCTGCGCTTCTTGTCCGCGGCGAGTTCCGTCCCCTCGGAGGGGTGCACGCTCACCGTCAGGAGGTCGAGATCGCGCCCCGGCTTCAGGCCGCTCTCGACGAGTCGCTCGAGGAACGTGTTGAGGACGAACCCACACATCCCCGGGCAACCGAAGTAGCCGAGGTTGAGGACGATCGGCCGCGCGCCGGAACGATGCTCGGCAGGCACGAAGGGCTGGCCGTATTCGTCGACCAGGGCCACGTCGAGCGCGGCGCTCTTGCCGAGGCGATCGGTGACGAGCGCCGCGGCGTCGAGGACCGGCGGCAGCCGCATGTTCTGCGCGCCCACCGCCCCGACGATGGCGCACGCCGCGCCGAGCCGGATGATCAGCTTGCGGATGCGGACGAACGGTCGGGACCTGGTCGGACGAGCGAACATCGCGGACTCGATCAGCGGTTCCCCGACGGCTTGCCGCCGCGCTGCTGCACATAGGAATCGATCGCCGCGTCGACGCTCTTGCCGCCGCCGGCGCCGGAGAGGTCGGCATCCTCGGTGCGGCGAAGGTCGTCGACCTGCACCGCGGGCGTGAGGCCGACCATCTTGTGTCGCTGATGCTCGATGATCTGTTCGAAGATCACGAGCAGGACGCCGACGGTGACGAAGACACCGACCGCGCTGCCCCCGAGCCAGAGCGCGAGTTTCTTGCCGTCGACGTCGTGCGCCGGATCGTGTTCGGGCGGTCCGTCGATCGGGTGCGGGTCGTGGGCGTGTCCCATGTCGTGGTCCTCGGGCCCGGTGGGCCCGCAGCGTCGGATCAGATGTTGTGGAAGTGGAGCGACTCGGCGAGCCGCGGGTCGCGCTCAGGAATCAGCGGTGCGCTGATGATGTTCTTCAGGCCGAGACCGAGGAACAGGCAGACGATGCCGACGAACGACGTCGCGTCGATCCAGGTCAGATGCATGCCGTGCTCGTGGAGCCCGGGCATGATCTGGAACTGCATGTCGAGCCAGTGCGACGCGAGCAGCACCACAGCGCCGATCACGAGCCCGACGGGGTGACGCTTCACGTTGCGCGACATCAGCAACGCAAACGGAAGGAGGAAGTGGCTGACGATGAGCGCCACGAACAGCGGTTGCCAGCCGCCGTGCGTGCGGTGCTGGTACCACTCGGTCTCCTCGGGCAGGTTGGCGTACCAGATCAGCATGTACTGCGAGAAGCTGGTGTAGGCCCAGAACACCATGAACGCGAAGAGCAGCTTCCCGATGTCGTGGTAGTGCTCGGTCGTGATGACATCGCCGAGGTAGCCCTGCTTGCGGAGCCAGGTGAAGACGAGGACCAGCAAGGCCAACGTCGCCATCACTGACCCGCCGAAGTAGATGACGCCGAAGATGGTCGAGAACCAATGCGGCGCGAGCGACATCATCCAGTCGATCGCCGCAAGCGTGACCGTGACCGCGAACAGCAGGAGCCCGGGCGCGGCTCGACGGCTCATGTTCAGCGACAACTTGGCGTCGCCGGTCTGGTCCTGGAGGAGGCTCGTGCGGCGGAAGTAACGCGCGAGTCCGCCCCAGGCGACGAAGTAGAACACCGCGCGAACGAAGATCGTGCATGCCGAACGCAATCGGCACGAACAAGATCGCCATCCACGGGAACAGCACGGCGCTGAAGTTCTCGGTGGTGCGCCGCACGACGACGCTCCAGCTGGCGCGCGTGATCTGCTGCACCATCACGAAGAACAGCGAACCCAGCCCGAGGCTGAGCGTGAACATGTAAGCGACGAGGTAGGCGTGGAACGCGTGACGCCTCGTCTCCTGCTCACTCAGGAACATCCCCGCGAGCGTCGCGACGAGCATCAGGGCGCCGAGCGCGAGCAGTCCCTTCTGCGGGACCTGCAGGTCGCCGGCCTTCACGCGCGTCGTGATGCCGGGGGCGACCTGGTCGATCGTCGGAGCGATGGTGGTGGCGGTCATCGTGGTCACTGGGCGCGCGCTTGGAGGACTCGCAGGTAGTGGACGATCGCCCAGCGATCGCGCGGCGGGATCTGGCTCGCGTACGACGGCATCGTCGCCTGGCCGTTGGTGATCACCTGGAAGAGGTAGCCGTCCTTGCTCTGGATCAGACGCGGCTCCTTCGCGAGGTTCGGCAGCGCGAAGTTGAACGATCCCTTGCTGATCGCCTTCGCGCGTTGGAGGACGACCCCGTTGCCGCCGCCGGTGCGGTCGTGGCAGACCGAGCAGAAGATGTCGAATCGTTCGCGGCCACGGCGGACGAGGTCCTCGTCGGCGGGGATCGGATTGTCGACGTAGTTGCCGCTGCCGTCCTGGAACACCGCGAGGGCCTCGCGCTCGAGCGAGCCGCGCGCGACGGTGCCGGCGGGTGGCGTGCGCGAACCGCGCTTGTCGCTCCAACCCTCGAAGTCGAGGGTGAGTTGGGCCTTCACCATGTCCTGGAAGTCCATGTCGAGGACCGGGTGGATCGGCGGACTCCGCTTGACGGCGCCGCGACACGCGCCGAGGGCGAGCGACGCGAGCGTGATCGCGAGGAGGACGGAGAGCTGTCTTGCGGGCGTCATCGTCTCGGTGCCTCTCAGTCCTCCACGATCAACTCGACGTTCTTGCCGCCGAGTTCACGCAGGAAGTTCACGGTCTGGGTCCGATCGAACTTCGGATCGGTCGACTCGATCGACAGGAAGAACCGGTCGTTGGAGACGCGGTGGAACGTGCTGTGCTCGAACAGCGGATGATGGTGCCGCGGAAGGCGGTTGAGCAGGAGCATGCCGCCGACCGCCGTGAGCGACGCGAACAGCACCAGCTTCTGCGTCGTTACGCCCTCCAGCAGGCTGTCGATTGCCCGCCCCAGGACGTACGGCGCCATGATGCTCGCGCCGGAGGCAACCGCCAGCGCCAGCAGGCCCGTGCCCATGCGCCACCGATACCGAACCACGTACGGCCAGAGCCGCGTGCTGAAAACCACATCAACGCCTTTGACAAGATTGGGGCAGGCCTCAAGTTTAGATGACGCCTAAAGCCGCCGGTAGAGTACAATCGATCCGCAGGAGACCCGAAGCGGGAATCGTGACGATGGCTTCACCTATCGCTTGACACAGACTCAAGATTCGGGGATTGTAGGGCCACTCAAGGCCGAGAGACGGCTTCTCACTGAAGGGAGACTCGAGACATGGCTACCGGTTTCTGGGACAAATACACGTCGCGCCGCATCTCCCGCCGCAGGGCGCTGCAGTCGGCGGGCGTCGCCGGCGCCGCGGGCGCCGCAATATTGGTGGTCGGCTGTAAGAGCAGCGACGGCGACAAGACCCCGACGGGCGAGGCCAGCCCGGGCGCTACAGTGGAACCGACCAAGGAGACGCTGACGCCCAAGCCCGGCGGCCGGTATGGCGTTGGCAGCACCGCGGACTTCGATACCTTCGACCCGCACACGGCGATTGCGGCGTCGGTCGGCTACTTCCCCCGCCTCTACAACGTGCTCGTGAACTTCTCGGCGCTCGATTCGAGCTTCCGCTTCGACGATCTCGCCACCAGCTACGAGCACCCCGACGACAACACCTATGTCTTCGCGATTCGACCCGGCGTGAAAGTCGGCCCCAACACGCTTGGTGTACCCGAGCGCGACCTCGTGGCTTCCGACGTGGTCACCAGCTACGACCGGATCAAGACGCTGCCGCAGTCGAACGCCATCGGCTTCATCCAGAAGTTCGCATCCCAGGAAGCCTCCGCCGACGACATGAGCTACACGCTCAAGATGACCGCACCCTACGCGTTCTTCCGCCAGCGCATCGGCGGCACCATCAACACCGTCGCCCCCAAGGAAGCGCTCGCCGAACCGGCTGTCTCGCAGCTCAAGCAGGCAGCAGCGGGCGCGGGCCCC
>JACRLW010000092.1 GCA_016235155.1 Planctomycetota bacterium | reverse complement strand
CTCGTCGCCCAGAAGGACTGCTCGCGCTCGTCCTTCGGGCTCACTCCCCTCCCCGATCTCGCCGGCGGCAGCTACCGCGGTCGCGACGGCGGGCTCTACCCCGGCGGGACCAACGCGATCCCGCCCGCGCACCTCGCCGCGGGACTCACACGCGCCGGCGAGATCACGCCGCGCGACGCCGCGGGTGCCCCTGCGATCGACGGCCGCGTCGTGCTGCTCTCGATCGGGATGTCGAACACGACGCAGGAGTTCTCGACCTTCGTGCCGTGGAGCAACGCCGACGACGAACGCGATGCCGCGGTCCGCGTCGTCGACGGCGCGCAGGGCGGGCAGGACGCGCGCATCTTCGCGAACCCCGCCGCCGCCGCGTGGGCGGTCATCGACCAGCGGCTCGCGAACGCGGGGCTCACGCCGCAGCAGGTGCAGGCCTTGTGGTTGAAGGAAGCGCTGGCGGCGCCGACCTCGCTCCAGTGGCCGGCGCACGTCGACGAACTCGCGACGCTGCTCGTCGCCGTGATCCACAACGCGCGGGCGCGCTACCCGAACCTGAAGGTCGCGTTCCTCAGCTCGCGGACCTACGGCGGCTACTCGCCGAATCCGGGGCGCACCGAGCCGCTCAGCTACGAGACGGGCTTCTCGATCAAGGCCGTGATCCAAGCGCAGATCGCCGGCGATCCCCTTCTCAACCACGACCCCGCCCTCGGCGCCGTGCGCTCGCCGTGGCTCGCGTGGGGGCCGTATCTCTGGGCGGACGGCATCGTCCCGCGGAGCGACGGCCTGCGTTGGCTCTGCGACGACACGGTCGCGGACGGCGTGCACCCGAGTCTCTCGGGTCGCCTGCACGTCGCCGACCTGCTCACCGCGCACTTCCGCAGTCACCCGGCGAGCGTCGGCTGGTACCTCGACGCGCCGCGCACACCCTGGGCCGCGACGATCGCCTACGGCTCGCCGTGCCCAGGTTCGCGCGGTGAACCGTCGATCGGAGTGCGGGGCCTCCCGGTGCTCGGCAACGCGACCTTCGGCATCCAGCTCGGCAACGCGCTCCAGAACGCGCCCGCGACGCTGCTGCTGTCGCTCGCGCGCTCGCGCGTGCCGCTCGGCCGCGCGTCGTGCTACCTCTGGCTCGACCCGACCGTGTTGATCGACGCGATCGCCGCGACGACCAGCGCCACCGGCATCGCCGCGTGGACCGCCGCGATCCCGGGCGATCCCGCGCTCGCGGGACTCGCGTTCGAGGGCCAATGGGTCGTGCTCGATGCTGCCGGTGCACCCGTGCCCGGCGTCGGCGGCGTCGCGGCGACCGCGGGGCTGTGGACGCGCGTCGGCGTGCGCTGACACGATCCGTCCCGAGTGGGACGATGCTCGCCCTGCCAGGCATCACGGCTCCGTGATCCCGAGGTGAACATGTCCCTGCGTTCGACTCTCGCCACTCTCGCGGCGCTCGCGCTCCTGTGCGCGACGCCGCGCACCCAGAACCAGGTCTGCGTCACCGGCGTCGTCCGCCCCGACAGCGGACCGTCGATCTGCACGCAGCGCTTCACGCACGCGCTCGAGAACACGCGCGTGAAGCTCGTCAGCCGCGTGATCAACCTCGACCAGTACGTCGGCCGCAACGTGAAGGTGATGGGCGCGCTGGTCGGGGTCACCTGCCCGATCGTCGACGTCGTGCAGGTCTTCGACCCGCCGCCCGCGACGCTCGAGTTCTGCGGGACGCCCCAGACGAGCTGCCCCGTGAAACTGAAGCTCTGCCCGATCGGGATGGGGCGCGGCTGGCTGCTCGTCGGGTTCGGCGCGGACTTCGTGCCGATCGGCTGCGCCACCTCCGGCTTCCTCGACGGCTCGCTCCTCGTCGCCAACCCGATCCTGGTCTGGAACTTCGGCGCCGGCGTCTGCGGCGAACTCCTGTTGATCGTGCCCACCGACCCGTCCTTGCTCGGACTCACGCTGTGGTTCCAGGGCGCACGGCAGGACATCGGCCCGATCGGTCCGCTCGAGCTGTCGAACGTCACGACGTTCCGCATCACGCCGTTCATGCCGCCCTGCGGTCCCGTCAACTGCTGAGCGTGGACTGCTGAAGGCGAACTGCTGATCGGCCCGCGCCGCGACGGCATGATCCCGCCGTCCCGTGCGCGTCGCCCTCTTCGCCTCCTGCCTCGTCGACCAGTGCTGGCCCTCGGCTGGCGCCGGCGCGCTCGCCGTGCTCCGGAGGCTCGGCTGCGAGGTGAGCTTCGACCCTCGCGCGACCTGCTGCGGACAACCGGCCTACAACGCCGGTCACCGCGGACCGGCGCGCCTGCAGGCGCAGCAGTGGATCGCGAGCTTCGAACGCAGCGGCGCCGAGTACGCCGTGCTGCCGTCGGGCTCGTGCACGGCGATGGGGCACCAGTTCCCGCGCCTCTTCGCAGCGGGGGACCCGTGGCGCGCGCGCGCCGAGCACTTCGCCGAGTGCGCCCACGAACTCTGCGGCTTCCTCGTCTCGGTGCTCGCGGTCGACGACGTCGGCGCGTCGTTTCACGGCACGATCACCTGGCACGACGCCTGCCATGGGCTGCGTGAACTCGGCTTGCGCGAGGAGCCGCGGCACCTGCTGAAGAAGGTGCGCGGCGCGCGCTTCGTCGAACTCGCCGACGCCGACGCGTGCTGCGGCTTCGGCGGAACCTTCGCGGTGAAGCACCCCGAACTCTCGGTTGCGATCGTCGACAAGAAGGTCGAGGCGATCGCGGCGTCGGGAGTCGACGCGGTGGTCGCAAGCGACGCGAGCTGCCTGATGCAGATCGAGGGCCGGCTGCGACGCGTCGGTTCCCCGGTGCGCGTCGTGCACGTCGCGGAACTGCTCGGCGGGACGCTGGCCGACGGCGCGAGGACGAGCGGATGAGCGGCACGCACAAGCCGATGGAGCGCTTCGACCACAACGCGCGCGAAGCCCTCGCCGACGGTCGCTTGCGGTCGGCGCTGCGCAAGGCGACCGGACAGTTCGGCGAACGACGTCGCGCGGCGATCGAGGACTTCGGCGCGGAGGAGTGGCAGGCCCTGCGGGAACGCGGCCGCGCGCTGAAGGACGAGGCACTGGCCTCTCTCGACGTCCTGCTCGAGCGCTTCGCCTCGAGAGCGACGGCGGCCGGCACGCGCGTGCACTGGGCGCGCGATGCGCGCGAGGCGTGCGAGGTCGTCGCGGGCATCGCGACGGCAGCCGGCGCGAAAGCGGTCGTGAAGGCGAAGTCGATGACCACCGAGGAGCTGCGCCTCGACGAGCATCTCACGCAGCGCGGCTTCGAGTCGGTCGAGACCGATCTCGGCGAGTGGATCGTGCAACTCGCGGGCGAGGTGCCGTCGCACATCATCGTCCCGGCGATCCATCGTTCGAAGGAGAGCATCGCCGAGCTGTTCCACGAGCATCTCGGGACCGACCCCGGCGCCGACGTGATCGCGCTCACCGCCGCAGCGCGGCAGGCGTTGCGCACCAGGTTCCTCGCCGCGGACCTCGGCATCAGCGGCGTCAACTTCGCCGTCGCCGAGACCGGCTCGATCCTGATCCTCGAGAACGAGGGCAACGCGCGCCTCACGACCACGTTGCCGCGCGTGCACGTCGCGGTGATGGGGATCGAGAAGGTGATCGCGCGCCTCGCCGACCTGCCGGTGTTCCTGCGGCTGCTGCCGCGCGCCGGGACCGGCCAGCGACTCACGAGCTATCAGTCGCTGCTCACCGGCCCGGGCGGACGGGGCGGCGGGGAGGGGCCCAGAGAGCTCCACGTCGTGATCCTCGACAACGGACGTTCGCGCATGCTCTCGCGCGCGGTCACGCGCCAGGCGCTCGCCTGCATCCGCTGCGGCGCGTGCCTGAACGTGTGCCCCGTCTACCAGAACGTCGGTGGGCACGCCTATGGCTCGGTCTACCCCGGACCGATCGGCGCGGTGATCACGCCGCAGCTCGCGGGACTCGGCCGCGGCGCAGCGCTGCCGTTCGCGTCGACCCTCTGCGGCGCGTGCCGCGACGTCTGTCCGGTCGCGATCGACATCCCGGCCCTCCTGCTCGATCTCCGCGCGGAGGTCGTGGCGCAGCCGAAGCCGGCGCGACGGCTCGAGCGACTCGCGTTCGCGCTGTGGTCCTTCGTCGTCCGCGGTCGCCGTCGCTTCGAGTTCGCGACGGCGTTCGCACGCTTCGCGCAGCGCTTCCTGATCACCGGCGACCGCATCCGCAGCGGACCCATGGCACTCGGCGTCTGGACCAAGGGGCGCGACCTGCGCCCGCTCGCGAAGGACTCGTTCCGGGCGCTCTGGGAGCGGGGACTGAAGGACGAGGGCACGCCGCGATGAGCGACGCCGCGCGCAGGACCGTGCTCGGCGCGATCCGCCATCACCTGCGGGAGGCGCGGTCCGCGGGCGACGAGCTGCCGGCCGTGCGCGAGGCCGGTCGCGGTCCGCCGCCCAGGATCGGCGAGCGCGAGGACCTCGTGCGCGAGTTCGCGACGCGGCTCGGCGCCGTCGGCGGCGTCGCGTGGCGCGTCGCGGGGATCGACGGCGCCGCGGACTGCGTCGCTTCGATCGCCGCGGAACTCGGAGCGACCCGCATCGCGCTCAGCGACGCTCCGCTCGTGCGCGCGCTGCGCGGACGCCTGCCCGCGAGCGCGACTCTGGTCGAGGTCGCCGACCGCGACGCGATCGCCTCGTGCGAACTCGGCATCACGTCCGCGCAGGCCGCGATCGCGGAGACCGGCACGCTCGTGCTCGACGCCGGGATGGAACGCCATCGACTCGCCTCGCTGTTGCCGCGCGTGCACGTCGCCCTCGTTCCCGTCGAACTGCTGGTCGCGGATCTGGACGCCGCGTTCGCGGCGTATGCCACGCGCGAAGTCCCCGCGGCGATCACCCTGGTGACCGGTCCGTCGCGCACCGCCGACATCGAACTCACGCTGGTCGTCGGCGTGCACGGCCCGCAGGCGCTGCACGTCGTGCTGATCGACGGCGCGTGATCGCTCTCACGTGGCGAGGATCGGCCGGATCAGCTCGCCGTAGACGTCGGTGAGCCGCACGTCGCGACCGCCGAAGCGGAACGTCAGCTTCTTGTGGTCGATCCCCAGCAGGTGGAGCATCGTCGCGTGCAGGTCGTGGACGTCGACTTCGCCCGAGACAGCGCGGTAGCCGAACTCGTCGGTCGCGCCGAAGACTTCACCGCCGCGGATGCCGCCGCCCGCGAGCCAGATCGAGAAGCCGAAGGGATCGTGGTCGCGGCCGTCGCGGCCCTGCGCGAACGGCGTGCGGCCGAACTCGCCGGCCCACACGACTAGGGTCTCGTCGAGCAGGCCGCGCGACGCGAGGTCGACGAGCAGCGCGGCGATCGGGCGATCGACGGCGCGCGCGTTGCGCTCGTGATGGACCTTCAGATCACTGTGCTGGTCCCAGCGGTCGGTGCCGACGCTCGGACAGGTGAGTTCGATGAAGCGCACGCCGCGTTCGACGAGCCGCCGCGCGAGCAGGCATTGGCGCCCGTAGCTGCGCGTCGGTTCGTACTCGTCGTCGAGACCGTACAGCCGTCGCGTCGCCGCGCTCTCGCCGCTCAGCGACGTGAGCTCGGGCACCGCGAGCTGCATGCGCGCCGCGAGTTCGTGGTTCTGGATCGCCGACTCGATCGCGTCGGGACGGCCGAGCCGCTCGCTCACCGCGGCATCGAGCCGGCGCAGGAGGTCGAGCTTCTCTTTCTGCTCGCCGGCGCGCGCCTCGCGCGGGCGCACGTTCGGCACCGGCTCGTCGCCGCCGCGCAGGACCGAGGCCTGGTGCGTCGCCGGCAGGAAGCCGGAGTGGAAGCAGTCGAGTCCGCCGGGCGGGATCAGTCCGCCGTTGAGCACGACGAAGGCGGGCAGGTCGCGCGACGCGCAACCGAGTCCGTAGTCGACCCAGGCACCCATGCTCGGCCGTCCTTGCAGGCCGTGGCCGGTGTGCAGGAAGTAGTTCGCGTTGGTGTGCTCGCTGAAGTCGGCGGTCATCGAGCGCACGACGGCGATCTTGTCCATCTGCGCGCGTACGCCGGGGAACAGGTCGCTGACCGGAGTGCCGCACTCGCCGCCCGGGCGGAAGGTCCACGGCGACGCCAGCAGGTTGCCGTCGTCGTTGAACTGCGTCGGCGCCTTCTTCAGCGGGAACGGCTTGCCGTCGTCGCGTTGCAGGCGCGGCTTCGGATCGAAGGTGTCCATCTGCGACGGACCGCCGTCCATGTAGAGGAAGATCACCGCTCTCGCGCGCGGCGCATGGTGCGGTTCGCCGCGACCGGTCGTGCGGCCGAGCAAGGGCAGAGCGGCGAGCCCGCCGAAGCCGTGGCAGGCGCGCGCGAGCAGCTCGCGGCGATCGAAGTCGTGCGGATCCATCGCGTCACTCGAGGAACACGAAGTCCTTCACGTTGAAGAGGACGTGCGCGAAGGCGGCCCATCGCGCCGCGTCGGGCGCATCGCCGAGGTAGCCGCGCGCCGCGGTGAGCTCGGTGGTGCTCGGTGTGCGCGCGAACGCGGCGCGGTACATCGCGTCGACGCCGCGCGGGACGTCGGTGCCGAGCTCCGCCGTGACCCGCCGCGCGAACAGCGCGGCCTGCTCGATCGCGAACGGATCGTTGAGCAGCGCGAGCGCCTGCGCGGGGACGTTGCTCGTGCTGCGCGTGCCGACCGTGGTCGCGGGGATCGGCGCGTCGAAGGCGAGGAAGAACGGGTCGAGGTGGTTGCGGAGCACCTGCAGGTAGACGCTGCGGCGGCCGTCGCCGTCGAGGGGACCGGACTGCGCCGGTCGTCCGCGCGCGGCGTCGAAGGCGCGCAAGTGCACCGGCACGCTCGGGCCGAAGCGTGTGCGGTCGATGCGCCCCGAGACGACGAGCATCGCGTCGCGGATCGCTTCGCCGGGCAGGCGGCGTACCCGCGCGCGCGACAGCAGCACGTCCTGCGGATCGATGCGTTCGGCGGTGGCCGCCGCCGCGGGATCGTCGTGACGACTCGCGAGCGCGTAGGTCTCGCTCAGCGCGATGCGCCGCAGCAGTGCCTTGACCGACCAGCCGTCGGCGAGAAAGCGCAGCGCGAGCCAGTCGAGCAGTTCGCCGTGCGACGGTTCGTCGCCGAGTTCGCCGAAGTTGTCGGCACTCGCGACCAGCCCGCGCCCGAACATCTGCTGCCAGACGCGGTTGACCATCACGCGCGCGGTCAACGGGTGCTCGGCGCTCGCGATCCGACGCGCAAACGCGAGGCGGCCCGACCCGAGACCGTCGAGCGGCGCGCCGCCGAGTGCGGTCAGGTCGCGGTGGGGTACGACTTCACCGAGTTCGAGGTGCTTGCCGCGCACGTGCACCGCTTCGTCGACGGGATCGCCCTCGGCGAGGGTCGTGACGAAGACCGGCAGCGGCAGCGCCGCGGCGGCACGGTCACGCGCGGCGAGCGCGGCCGCGATCGCCTCGCCCGCGACCACGCGCGCTTCCGCCGGTGCCTCGGCGAGCGGCGGCGGTTCCTCGCGCGCCGAGAGCACCGCGCACGACAAGGCGAACCAACCGCGTGGGTCCCAGGCGTCTTCATGCAGCGGGTCGGCGGGATCGGGGGCGGTCAGGTCGCAGAACTCGATGTGCGCGCGGCGGCCCTGCGCGCGCTCGAGGTCGACGCGCAACCAGACCGGTGCGTCGCTCGCGAGCTCCTGGCGCAGCGAACCCCAGATCGGCGCGCGGATCGCCCGGAAGCCGTCGACGACGACGTTGACGCGCGCGCCGCGCCCTGCCGCGCGGACGTGCAGCCAGCGGCGGTCGATCGTGAACGACGCGGTCGCGAGCGTGCCGACCTCGCGCGCTTCGCGGAGACCGCTGTGCACGACAGCACCCGGGAAGGGGAGCAAGCGGGCCGTGCCGTCGCCCGCGTCGACGACGGCGCACGCGTCGCGCACGCGCGCGTTTTCCAGGGCCGACCCGTCGCGGTGCCAGGCGTCCGCGTCGCGGTGCGCGGCATCGGCGACGACGCGATCGCCGTCGCGGAGCGAAAGCGGAGTCGTCCCGTCGCCGGCCGGAGCCGGCGGAGCGATTCCCGCGGCCTCGCGCAGCGCTCGATCCGCGCGCGCGAGTGCGTCGTGCGCGACGCGCGAATTCGCGGGCTCGAGCACGCGTGTCACCGCGCGCGCCGAGGCGAGGAGCCCGAAGACCGCGTAGTAGTCGGTGGTCGGGATCGGATCGAACTTGTGGTCGTGGCAGCGGGCGCAGGCGAGCGTGAGTCCGAGGAAGGCCTTGCTCGCGACGTCGATCCGGTTGTCGATGCGGTCGCTCGCCGCCTGCGCGAGGTCGATCGGCGAGTGCTTCTCCTCGTTGAGCAGGAGGCCGGTCGTGCCGATCGGCGCGAGCGGGATGCCGGTCACGGGGTCGCGACGCGGATCGTCGAGGAGATCGCCGGCGAGCTGCTCGACGACGAAGCGGTCGTAGGGCAGGTCTCGGTCGAAGGCGTCGATCAGCCAGTCGCGGTAGCGCCACGCGCCGAGGATCGGGTAGTCGAACTCGTGGCCCATCGACTCCGCGTAGCGCACGAGGTCCATCCAACGCCGGGCCATGTGCTCGCCGTACGCGGGCGAGGCGAGCAGACGATCGACGACCGCCGCGCGCGCCGCGGGCGACGGATCCGCGGCGAACGCGGCGAGTTCGTCCGGCGCTGGCGGCAGCCCGCAGAGGTCGAAGCTCACGCGCCGCAGCCAGGTCGCGGGCGCGGCGGGGGGCGCGGGCGCGAGTCCCTCCGCCGCGAGGCGCGCGCGGACGAAGCGGTCGATCGGCTCGCGGGCGACGCGCGGATCGTCGACCGCGGGCGGTTCGACCGCGCGCGGCGGGGTCCAGCACCAGCCCTTCTCGTGCACGGTCGGGGGCGGGCCCGCTTGCGCGACGACGCTTGCAGCGAGCGTCGCGACGGACGCGAGCGATGCGAGAGAGGAGCTGCGGAGCATGGCCGGTGCGCGGCGGGCGCGTATGGTAGGCCGCCTCGTTCCCGACGCGATGTCCTCGTCCCCCGTCGTCCCCGCGTTCTCCCTCGCCGGCAGGGTCGCGCTCGTCACCGGCAGCAGCCGCGGGCTCGGTCGCGCGATCGCCTTCGGACTCGGTCGCGCCGGTGCCAGGGTCGCCTTCAACTACCTCAACGACCGCGCGGGGGCGGAGAGCACGATCGCGGAGTACCACGCCGAAGGACTCGCGGGCGGATTGTTCCGCGGCGACGTCGTCGACGAGGCCGACGTGCCGCGCCTCGGTTCCGCGATCGAGCGGGAGCTCGGACCGATCGACGTGCTGGTCGTCAATGCGACGCCCGACCAGCCGCAGAAGCCGATCGAGGACTACGACTGGGCCTTCCACCAGCAGATGCTCGACTTCTTCGTGAAGTCGCCGTTCCTGCTGACCCGCGCCGTGCTGCCGCACATGAAACGCCGGCGCTGGGGACGGATCGTCAACATCGGCTCGGAGGTGTTCCGCCGCGGCGTCGGCTGCTTCTCCGCGTACGTCGCCGCGAAGGGCGCGCAGGACGGGTGGACCCGCAGCATGGCGACCGAACTCGCACCCTGGAACATCACGGTCAACCTCGTGGCGCCGGGCTGGATCCCGGTCGAACGCCACGCGAACGACCCGCAGGCGCAGAAGGACGCCTACCGCGCGTTGATCCCGATGAAGCGCTGGGGCGTACCCGACGACGTCGCCGGCGCCTGCGTGTTCTTCGCGAGCGACGCGGCGGGTTTCGTCACCGGCCAGAACCTCTGCGTCAACGGCGGCATGACCGTCGGCTGAGTGCCCCTCACGACGATGATCCGATCGCTCTCGTCCCTCGTCGCCTTCGCCGCGTTCCTGGTCCCCGCGTGTTCGGGCGAGGCGTCGCCGCCCGGCTTGGCGCCGACGATCCGCATCGCCTACGTGACCAACGGCGTCGACCCGTTCTGGGTGATCGCCGAGGCCGGCTGCCGCGAGGCCGCGAAGCGGCTCGGCGTCGAGTGCCTGGTCGAGATGCCGCCGAACGGGATCGGCGACCAGAAGCAGATCCTCGAGGACCTGCTGACCAAGGGCGTCGACGGCATCGCGGTGTCGCCGATCGATCACGTCAACCAGACCCCGCTGCTCGACCGCATCGCGGCCAAGCTGCCGTTGATCACGACCGACAGCGACGCGCCGCAGAGCCGGCGGCTCTGCTTCGTCGGCATGGACAACTACGAGGCGGGTCGCATGGTCGGCGACCTCGTGCGGGAAGCGCTGCCGCAGGGCGGCAAGGTGATGCTCTTCATCGGCCGCCTCGAACAGGACAACGCGCGCCTGCGCACGACCGGCGCGATCGACGCCATCCTCGGCCGTGCGCGCGACGATGCGCGGCGCCTCGACGCCGATGCGCAGCAGAGCGCCGGCGGCTACACGGTGCTCGGCGTGCGCACCGACCAGTTCGACAAGAGCGCGGCGAAGGCGAACGCGGCCGATGCGCTGACCGCGCAACCGGAGATCGCCGCGATGGTCGGCCTCTTCGCCTACAACCCGCCGCAGATCCTCGAAGCGCTGCGGCAGGCCGGCAAGCTCGGCGCGGTGAAGGTGATCGGTTTCGACGAGTCCGATCCCACCTTGCAGGGCATCGTCGACGGCCACGTCGTCGGGACGGTCGTGCAGGACCCGTATCGGTACGGCGCGCGCTCGGTCGAGATCCTCACCGCGCTGAAGCGGGGTGACCGCTCGGTGCTGCCGGAGGGCGGCGTCGAGGCGATCCCCGCGCGCACGATCCGGCGTGCGGAGGTCGACGCGTTCTGGACCGAGAAGAAGCGGCGGCTCGGCGCGGATGGCCGCTGAGACGACGCCGCGCGTCGCCGCGCGCGGGATCGCGAAGTCCTTCCCGGGCGTGCGCGCGCTCGACGGCGTCGACTTCGCGGTGCGGCCCGGTGAACTGGTCGCGCTGGTCGGCGAGAACGGCGCGGGCAAGAGCACGCTGATGAAGATCCTCGCCGGCGTGCAGGCTCCCGACTCCGGCACGCTCGCCATCGACGGCGCTCCGGCGAGCTTCCGCTCGGTCGCCGAGGCCCAGGCGCGCGGCATCGCGCTGATCCATCAGGAACTGAACCTCTGCGACAACCTCGCCGTCGGCGCCAACGTCGTCCTCGGGCGCGAGCCGAAGCGCTTCGGCCTGATCGACGAGCGCGCGGTCCGTCGCGCGAGCGGCGTCGTGCTGCGGCGGGTCGGACTCGACGTCGATCCGTCGCGCCCGCTGCACGGTCTCAGCCTCGGGCAGCGGCAACTCGTCGAGATCGCCAAGGCGCTGCTGGTGGACGCGCGCGTGCTGATCATGGACGAGCCGACCTCGAGCCTCTCGCTCGGCGAGACGCAGCGGCTGTTCGGCGTGGTGCGCGAGCTGGCGTCGCAGGGCGTCAGCGTGGTCTACATCTCGCACCGGCTCGGCGAGGTGGAAGCACTCGCCGATCGCGTCGTCGTGCTGCGCGACGGCAGGAACGCCGGCGAACTCGAGCATGACGAGATCACGCACGATGCGATGGTCACCCTGATGGTCGGCCGCGACCTGCGGCGGCGCATCGAGCGGAGATCCTTTGTTGCGGACGGCGCCGTCGTGCTGCGCGTCCGCGGACTGCGCAGCGCGGCGTGGCCGGCGTCGGCCGTCGATCTCGAGTTGCGGGCGGGGGAGATCGTCGGCCTCGCCGGTCTCGTGGGCGCGGGGCGCAGCGAACTCCTGCGCGCGATCGCGGGCGTCGATGCGCCGCGCGGGGGAACGATCGAGGTCGGCGGGGTCGCGCTGCGGATCGGCGACCCGCGCGCCGCGATCGCCGCGGGGCTCGCGCTCGTGCCCGAGGACCGCAAGGCCGACGGCCTGCTGCTCGACGCGGGCGTGCGCGAGAACCTCGCGTTGCCTTCGTTGTCGCGGATCGACCGCTACGGCTTCGTCGATCGCAAGGCCGAGCGCGCGCTCGCCGAGCGGAGCCTGCGCGAACTCGCGATCAAGACGCCGCACGTCGACCAGCCGGTGCGCGCCCTGTCGGGCGGCAACCAGCAGAAGGTCGTGCTCGGCAAGTGGCTGGCGAGGTCGCCGCGGATCCTGTTGCTCGACGAACCGACGCGCGGCATCGACGTGGGCAGCAAGGACGAGATCTATCGGCTGGTGCGCGGGCTCGCGGCGCGCGGGCTCGCCGTCCTGTTCGCGTCGAGCGAGATGGAAGAGGTGCTCGGCCTCGCCGACCGCATCGCCGTCGCGCACGACGGTCGCATCGCCGGTGAGCTCGACGCCTCGATCGCGACCGAGCAGGCGGTCCTGCGACTCGCGACCGGCGCAACCGGCGCGGAGCTGCGCGGCGCATGAGGAAGCTGCTCGGCATCCTCGGCCTGCTCGCCGCGGTCGTGATCGCGACCTCGCTCGCGAGCGATCGCTTCCTCGCGCCGGAGAACCTCGAGAACGTCGTCCGCCGCGTCGGGCTGTTCGGCATCCTCGGCATCGGCGCGGCGTTCGTGATCGTCACCGGCGGCATCGACCTCTCGATCGGCTCGGTCGTGTGCCTCTGCGGTTGCCTCCTGCCCTGGCTGCTCGTCGAGCAGGGCCTCTGCATGCTGGAAGCGCTCGCGATCGTGCTCGGCCTGTCGATCGCGATCGGCCTGTTCCACGGCCTGCTGGTCACGCGCCTGCGCCTGCAGCCCTTCGTCGTCACGCTGTGCGGGCTGCTGCTCTACCGCGGCATCGCGCGCGGCATCACCGGCGACCGCACCGTCGGCTTCGGCGCCGAGCTGCGCTGGTTGTCCGACGTCGGAGCGGGGCGCATCGAGCTCGGCTCGGGCCTCGGCATCCCGACGCCCTGCGTGTTCCTGGTCGTGATCGCGGCGGCGTCGTGGTTGTTCTTCGCGCGCACGGTGCCCGGCCGCTGGCTGCTCGCGCTCGGTCGCAACGAGGAGGCGGCGCGCCTGTCGGGCGTGCCGACCGCGCGCATGGTCGTGCTGAGCTACGTCGTGTGTTCCACGCTCGCGGGTCTCGGCGGCGTGCTCTTCGTGCTCGACGTCAACTCGGCGCAGCCCTCCGACTTCGGCAACTTCTACGAGCTCTACGCCATCGCCGGCGCCGTGCTCGGCGGCTGCGCCCTGCGCGGTGGCGAGGCGAGCATCGCCGGCGTGCTGCTCGGCACGACCGTGATGCAGGTGCTGCGCAACGCGAACAACCTGATCGACGAGATCCCCAACCAGATCGAGTTCGCGGTGATCGGCGCGGTGATCCTCGGCGGTGCGGTGACCGACGTGCTCGTACGGCGGGTCGCGGCGCGCCGGCGATGAGTGGCGGGATTCACAGTCCGAGTCGCAGCCACAGCCCGGGCGAGAACGCCGCGACGCCCTGCCACGCGCCGGCGGGATCGACGATCGTGAACTGAGCACAGAGCTCGACGCCGATGAGCGCGGGGTCCATCGGGATCGGCATCGCGAAGGCCGCGAAGCCGAGCGGCGTGACGCGGGTGCCCGCCGACAGCAACAGGGTGTCGACGTAGCTGCTGCAAGCTCCCCCGAGCGCGGCGCAGGTGGGCATGCACGCGCTCCTTCACGTCGCGATAGAGGCCGGGCAGCACGTCCCAGGTCGTGATCGCGAATGCGGCGTTGCCCAGCGTCGGCATGCCGGTGGGCTCGATCGTCGGGATCAAACCGTCGGTGCCGGGGCAGCCGGTGCCGAACACCGCCGTCGCGGCGCCGGTGCCGAAGCGATCGAGCGAGGCGTCGAAGAGTTCGTGACCGGCGACGCCGTCGTCGGCGGCGAAGAACAGCGCGTTGCCGAGCACGAAGAACGCGCGCGGCGAGGAACTCGCGCGGCCGTACGCGAGGTCGAAGACGCGGCGCGTCCCCGCGGCGGTGCCGTCGCTGGTCCAGAGTTCGCGGCCGCTCGTTCCATCCTCGCCGGCGAAGACGAGTCGGCCGCCGCCGACGGCCGGGTTCTCCGGCACTCCCGAGGACGGGCCCGGGAAGACGTCGGCGACGAGCGGCGCGGCCCGCGAGGTGCCGTCGACGCGCCACAGCTCGTAGCCCGAGATGCCGTCGTTCGCGCGGAAGTACGAACGGTCGCCGATCGGGGTGAGGCCGGACGGCGTCGATCCGCGTCCCGCGCGCGGATCGAGGTCCACGACGCGCTGGGCGAGGGCGATGCCGGCGTGGTGGTGCCACAGCTCGCTGCCGCTGACGCCGTCGTCGGCGGCGAAGAACAGCGCGACGTCGGTCGCGGCGAGCGGGCCGACGCCCCGCGTGGACGACGGCAGGTTGGAGATCCGCCGCGTGCCGGCCGAGATGCCGTTGGTCACCCAGACGTCGCGCGTCGGGTTCCCGGCGACGCTCGCCGAGAAGTACGTGGCGCCGTTCCAGGTGAGGAAGCCGCCGGGCCACTGGACGGTCTCGCCCGCGCTGCCGGACACGGCGACGGTGCCGGTGCTCGTGCCGTCGCTCCGCCACAACCGGCGGCCGTAACCGGTGCCGTCGTCGGCGTTGAAGAGGATCTGCCCGACGCCGGCCGTGATCTCGAGCGGCTGACTGCCGGTCGAACCGGGCCGGATGTCCTTCACGAGTCGCGTCCCGGCGGTGGTGCCGTCGCTCGTCCACAACTCTGCGCCGCTCGTCCCGTCGTCGGCGAGGAAGTAGAGCGCGTTCTGGTACGCGCACAGCGATCGCGGCTCCGTGGACGAAGCGGGAACGAAGGTCCGCACGAGGTTCGTCGCGCCGGTGATGACGTCGTGCACGCGGAGCTCGAAGCCGGAGCTCGGTGCATTCGCGATCCAGAACACGCGCGTTCCCGAGCGGGTCAGGAAGCGCGGCGAAGGGATGCGCGGCCCGCCCAGGCTCTCCGGCAGTCGGTAGGTGCCGGCGGCGCTGCCGTCGCTGCGCCAGAGGTGGCGGCCGCTGCCGTCGTCGGCGACGAACAGCGCGGCGCCGTTCACGACGATCGGTCCCTCGCGGTAGCCCGACGCGATCGACGATCCCGCGCGCGGCGCCGTGGTGTTCAGGTCCGCGACCAGCCGGGTTCCCGCGGCGGTCCCGTCGCTGCGCCACAACTCGGTGCCGCGCGCCGACGCGGACGTGCCGTCGCGCGCCGCGAACCACAGGCTCCCGTCGACGGCCGGATGCCAGGTGCCGCCGAGGATCGCGCCGCTCTCGCTGCCCGGCGCGAGATCGGCGACGAGCCGCGTCCCGGCGGAGCTCAGGTCGGACACCCAGAGTTCGCGGCCGGCGACGGCGTCGTGAGCGGAGAAGAACAGACGGGTGCCGCTTCGGATCAAGCCGTACGGCGACGAGGACGTCGCGCCCGGCAGGATGTCGCGAAGCAGGACCGTGCCGGCCGCGGTGCCGTCGCTCTTCCAGAGTTCGGAGCCGGCGACGCCGTCATCGGCGACGAAAGCGAGCGTGTTGCCGACGACCGCGGCGGTCATCACGAAGGCGAAGGATGAACGAGTGCCCGGTGAGAGATCGACGACGAGCGTCGTTCCCGCGGCACTGCCGTCGCTGCGCCAGAGCTCGCGACCATGGACGCCGTCGTCCGCGACGAAGAAGAGGCCCTGCGGCGCCGCGATCAAAGTCGCCGGCGACGCACTGCCGCTCGGATGGATGTCGGCGACGCGCGCGGTCCCGGCGCCGGTCCCGTCCGTGCCCCAGAGTTCGTTGCCGCCCGTGCCGTTCGCCGTGAACCAGAGCCGGCCGTTCCAAGGCAGCAGGAAGCGCGGCGACGAACTCGCGCTGCCGCTCGCGATGTCGGCGACCAGGGTCGTCCCGGCGGAAGTGCCGTTCGTCCGCCACAGCTCGGAGCCGCTCGTGTCGGCGGATGCGGCGAAGTACGCGACGCCGTTCATCACGGTGATCTCGGCGGGATACGAACCGTTCGGTCCGCTCATGATGTCCTTCACGAGCGTGGTGCCGCCGAGCGTGCCGTCGCTGCGCCACAACTCGACGTTCGTCACGCCGTCGCTCGCGGCGAAGAGGATCGCGCCGCCGAGGACCGTGAAGCTCGTCGCGACGCCCCAGAAGGAGGTCGACGCGACGCCGGGCGTGAGGTCGGCGACGAGGTACGTGCCCGCGGCCGTGCCGTCGCTGCGCCAGAGTTCCTCGCCGTTGTTCAGGTCCGACGCGGTGAAGAGCAGCGTCGAGCCGAGCACGGTGAGGCGCTCCGGTTGCGAGCTGCCGCTGCCGGCCAGCAGGTCGGCGACGAGCCAGGTGCCGGACGGCGAACCGTCGCCGCGCCACAGTTCGCGGCCGTGGATCCCGTCGTCCGCGGTGAAGTACGCGACCGTGCCGATCGTGACGGCGGCGCCCGGACTCGAGCCCTGTGCGACGCGGTTCGTCGCGAGGTCGACGCGCAGCGTTTGCGCGATGGTGGACGGCGCGAGGATCGCGATCGCGAACGTCGCGACCGCGGATGCGAAGTCAGTGCAGAGGTTCATGACCGTGTCTCCGAGTGGATGTCGCCGACCAGGGAAGGACTCAGCGCACGACGAAGGCCGCGTCGTTGCTGAACGACCACTGGCCCGTCGCGCTGTCGTAGAGGAGTGCCTGCATTCCCAGGCGCAGGCCCGCGGGAAGCGCGGGCATCGGTACGTCGAGGCCCGCGTAGCCGAGTTCGGTCTGCACCGCGACCGGGCCGAGCAGGGCGAAGCTGCTCGGATCGAGACCGAAGACCCCCGCGATGCCGGGCACGCGCGCGCAGATCGGCAGCGTCGGGACTCCGACCGCGAAGATCACCGTGCCGGGGCGCTGCGGCGCGAAGGCCGACAAGCGAAGCGTTCCACCGTTGGCGGGCGCCACGACGGAGGCCACGCCGAAGGACTCGATGCGCAGCGGGTCCGCGTACGGGGACTTCGCCCAGTAGGTCGTTCCGCCGAGCCCCGCCGGGTTGTTCAACCAGGTCCGCGCCGCATGCAGGACGCGCGGCGCTTCGCTGTCGTCGAGCGCGGCGACGAACGCGGAGTCGGAGACGCCCGCGCTGCGCTTGATGCTGACGAGGAACGCCCGCGCTTCGCTGCTCGCATCGCGCAGCGGCTCGGGTGAGTGCAGTCCCAGCGCTCCGGCCGGGGCCGTCACGAGACGACGGGCGAGAGAGAGGGGTGACCGCGCGGTGCCGAAGGCGCTGCGGTCGAACTCGGCGACCTGCAGATCGGCTCCGGCGATGTAGGCGAGCGAAGTCCGCCCGGAGATCGTGCACAGCTTCGGATCGACGTAGCCCGCGAGACCGAGCGGGTCCGACGTCATGAACCGCGCGCTCGGAGTGGCGCGGACCGCGTAGCGGGGTCCGGTAGGCGAGTCGAACACGGCGACGCGGAGGTCGTCGGACAAGGAGAGCGCGAACTCGTCGCCCGCGGTGTCGAGCGCGTCGACGTGGTCGGTCAGGACGAAGCGCGGCGGCGAGAGGTTCTGGTACCAGCGGCCGAGCACGAGGTCCCAGCCGCCGGGTCCGCCCGCGCGGCGTACCGTCGCCGCGAGCACGAACACTCCGGGCAGGCCGGGGATCGGGTGGAGCTCGAGCTGCGCGATCGCCGTGATTCCGTTGCCGAGCGCCGCCGGCGACAACGGTGCGAAGGCCTGCGGCGTACCGATCCGCGTCGGCGCCATTCCCGGCTGACATCGCGAACCCGAGATCGCGGCGTCGTCGACGACGAACACGTCCTTCGTCATGTTCGTGTCGCCGGGGACCAGGAAGCCGTTGTGGCTGTGGAACGCGTAGCGGTTGCCGGCAGCGGCGATGCGGGGGATCAGGCTCGGCGCCCCCGGCATCCCCGCGAGATCGATGCTGATCAGGACCGTCGTCGCCGTCACCCGATCTCGGCGGTAGACGTCGAAGCCGAGGTTGCCGTCCGGCGGCGCGATCAGGTTGGTCGCGAAGGTCGAGAACACGACGTACTGCCCGTCGGCGGACACCGCGGAGTCGAAGCAGCCCAGGTCGGCGGGGACCCCCGCGTCGTTCGCACTGATCAGTTCGGTCGTCCCGGCGAGGCGATCGTGGAGGTAGATCTGGTCGCCGACGACGCCGGGGACGAGCGTCGTCGCCGAGCTGAGGAAGGTCACGTAGCGGCCGTCGTCGACGAGCGACGGGTCCGCGGCGCTGCACGGTCGGTTGGAGATGCCGTCGCTCTGCGCGCCGCCCGAGCTGACGCTCACGCGCGTGGTGATCGCGGTCGCGAGCTCGTGCACGAAGACGTCGGAGAGGCCGTTGGTGTCGCCTGGCACCAGGTTCGTCGCCCAGCTCTCGTAGGTGACGAACGCGCCGTCGTGGGAGATCCAGAGGCCGTAGTTGCCGCTGTCGCCGTTGCCCTCGACTCCCGAGGAATCGACGCTCACGCGGAGCGTGCGGAAGGCGCCGGGCTCGTCGAACACGCCGTCGGCATCCGTGTCGCGGTCGTGCCAGAACACGTCGAGCGCACCGTTGGTGTCGAAGGGCACGAGGTTCGTGGCGAGGCTGTGGAAGGCGACGTAGCGACCGTCGGGGGAGATCGACGGTCCGCCAACCTCCGCGAAGCCGGCGACCCAGCAGCTTCCGTTCGCTTCGATCCCGCTGCTGTCGACGCTGACCCGGACACAGGCGCCCGTCAGCGTGTCCTTCACGAAGATGTCGACCACACCATTGGTGTCGCCGGGCACCAGGTTGGTCGAAGCACTGGCGAAGGCGACCCAGCGGCCGTCGCCGGAGATCGAAGGCATGTCCGACCAGGCGTCGGCAGCGGCGCCGCTCGTATCGGTGCTCGCGAGTTGCGTGAGGCCCGTCGTCGTGTCGTGCACGAAGACGTCCATGGTCATCCCGTTCGGATCGGGCGCGAGATTGGTCGCAAAGCTGGCGAACGCGACCACGCGTCCATCCGCGCTGATCGACGGATGCCAGCTCAGTCCGTTGCCCTCGGTTCCGGACGAGTCGACGCTCTCGCGGGTCGTGCTCCGCTGAGCCGGCGCCTCGCGCGCGACCAGGATCAGGGTGAGGAGGAGCGAGCAGCTGCTCGCGAGACGGCAGGCGACGGCGCACATGGCGGGCTCTTGTCGACGAGTGGTGGAGGGCGACTCGTCCCATCAGGCGCCGTCCGCGCGCGGACCGGTCGCGGGATCCCGTCGCGGCCGAGTTCCCCCCGGTGGATCCCCGGAGCGAGCGAGTGCTACGCCACCGCGTGGCGCGATGGCGCGATCTCGCGCCGGTCGTCGGGCGCTGGCGAACGAGCTCTTCCCGGGCGACTCCACGTCGACAGGACCGGGGAACGGGCGAGCGCGTCGCCGCCACGACAGGTGATGCACTGCGCCAGCCCCTCGGCAACGACCGCGATGCCGCCGGCGGCGACACCGTCCACCGTTTCATCCGCCGTGGGTCAGCGCGAGCCGGCGGACAACGCTCTTGGCCGGGGCCCTCCGTCCGCCGAATCCTTCGCGCGACGCGAGGATTCAGCGGACCACGGGCGCCGATCAGCGCCGCTCGCCCTGCAGGTGCGCGCGCAGCACGTCGGAGCCGAAGCCGTTGCTCAGGTCGTTCCAGACCGTGTGCACGTGGTTCGCCTCGTTCTGCACGTTGCACCACTCGATCGCGAAGTCCTTGCCGTGCAGACGCCAGTACTGCGGCGTGCTTGGCGTGCTCGCGCCGAGCCAGGCGAAGGTGACCTCGTCGAGGCCGCGGCTGCGCAGGCGCGCGAGTTCGCGCTCCGCATGCTCGGGGCGCAAGTAGCCGGCGTAGGTCGCGAGCAGCGCGTCGAACTGCGCGCGCTGGTCGTCGCGCAGGGCCGAGCGGGCGATGCCGCGCGGTGCGCCGAGCAGTTCGGCCTTGCGGCCGGGTCCGAGCACGATGTCGGCCGGGACTTCACCGGGCAGGACCGCTCGCGCGCGTTGCTCGTCGTCGAACGAGGCGAGCAGCGCGTGTGCAAGGTCATCGGCGCGGCCGAGCACGCGGGTGCCGGCGAAGGGGCCGTCGCGCAGCTCGTGCGGGTTGGCGCCGAGGAAGAGCGGCGTGCCGGCGTCGAGCTTGCCGTCGACGACCAGCAGGTTGAGCGAGACGTGATGGCCCTGGAAGCGCAGGCCGAAGCGGGACTCGGTGCGCGGATCGCCGAAGCACGCGATCGAGTAGCGCTCGGGATCGCGGTGGAGCGCGGGCTGGCCGGGCTTCGACTCGCGTTCGCGCAGCACGAGCTCGAGGCGCTGGATCCACAGCACCGCCTGGTAGCCGGTCTCGCTCAGCGCGGTGCGCAGGAGCGCGTGCGCGCGGCGGCGCGCGGCGAGGTCGAGCTCGGCGAGCGCGACGCCGGGGTACTGCCCGGGGACGAAGGCCCAATTGCCGCGCTCGGCGTCGTGAAACGTGAACAGCGCCTTTGTGCGCTGTGCGTCGCTCAGGCCGTCGAGGAAGGCGCTCGCGGCGGCGACCACTTCGTCCGCGGGCTGCGGGCGGGGGTAGGCGAACGCGGCGAGCGGAAGCAGGACCGCGAGCGACGCGACGGTGCGCGGGCGCACCGCTCAGCCGTCCTTGCGCAGCTTCGCGTCCTTGTTCTTCTTCCAGGTCTTGAAGGAGGCCTCGTCGGGGAACTTGCGGGCTTGTGCCTGCCAGGCCTGCACCGTGCGCGCGTTCCAGTCCATGTCGGCGAGCGGGGGCTCTTCACCCTGGAGGGGTCGGAAGCCGGCGTTGGTGCCGTCGCAGATCGTCGTCAGGAGCTGATTGATCTCGCCGGCGTCGAGCGTGCCGCCGGCGGTCGTGTAGTCGATCTCGCGGAGCCTGTTGACGAGTCCGAACAGCGCGGCCCAGCCCGTCTCTTCCAGCTTCCGCTTCGCGTTGATGGCGGCGCGTCCGCCCCCCGCGATGTCGGCGACCAAGGCCTCGACCTCGGTGCGCTTCTCCTGCGGCATCGACTCGGGATAGGCGAGCGGTTCGAGGGTCTTCGGGTCGAACACGTCGCCCTTGGAGAGGATCTGGCGTTCGGCGGGCTTGGCAGCCGGCTTCACCGCGGGCTTCACCGCGGGATTCTCCGCCGTGGCATCGGCAGGCTTGACCGCAGAGTCACCCGAACCCGCTGCGGCAGCGTCGGGTGCCGTCACCGCGGCACCGCTCTGGGCCGCCGGTGTCTCGACCTTCGGCGTTCCCGCGGTGTTGGCGGCCGCCGGGTTCGCGCCCGCGCCGTTCGCGTTCGCGACGTTGCTGGTGTTCGCCGGATCGTCTCCGCCGCCGAGCACGAAGATCAGCACGACGACGACGATCGCGATCCCGGCGAGCGAGCCGCCGATCAGCATCGGGCTCATCCCCGACTTCTTCGCGGGCTTCTCGCCGCCGTGGCGCCGATGGCCGTGACCCTTGCCCTCGTCGCCGTCCTTGTCCTTCGCGGCGTGTGCGCGCCGCGACGCCGCGCCGTGCGACCCCGCGCCATGCGCAGCGCGGTGGGGAGTGCCCGCCTCCTTCTCCTTGCTCTCCGCGGGCTTCGCCTTCGCCGCGGCCGGCTGCGCCTTGGCTGCCGCCGGTTGGGCCTTCGCGGGTGCGTCCGGCGCCGCGGCGGCAGGCGGAGCCGCGGCGGCACCGCGCTGCGCGGCGACGTCGATGGTCGCGCCGCAGCCCTTGCACTTGGCCTTGTCGCTGTGGAACGACGCGGGCAGGCGGTACTTCGCGCCGCAGTTCTGGCAGACGATCTGGAGCTCGGTCATCTCGTCGTCCTCTGGAGGGGCGTTCGGAGCGGGGTTCGTGGCGTGACGATCGCCGCGCGCGACGCGTTGCGCGTCACTTCTTCGCGGCGCCGTCCTTCTGGTTCGGATCGGGCTTCGGCGTCGGCTCGAGCGTCTCGTCCTGCTCGATGCCGATGTTCCACTTCTTGCTGGCGTGGTTGTCGGCCCACCAGCCGTACCACTGCTTGAGCGCGGAGACGCGGTACTCCTCGCGCCCGGCGTTGCCGACGACGCCTTCCGACGGATCGAAGCCGAAGCGGTTGCCGGACAGCTGTTCGAGCGACTGCTCGAGACGGCGCAGCTTGAGGAGCGCGTCGCGCGAGTCGAGCTTCGTCGTGGTGACGATCTCGTACATCTGGTTGAGCAGGCGCGGCACCGACGGCTTGCCGATGCGGCGCAGCTTGTCCATCGCGCGGTTCGATTGCGCGGGCGAGCCTTCGAGGTCGACGACGTGCGCGACCGCCTCGTCGATCTCGCGCTGCTGTTCGGGCGGCGTGGCGTCGAGGTGGGGCAGCGGCTTCAGTTCCGCTTCGCGCGCGGTGAAGGTCTGGCCGTCGAGCGTGCGCTGGACGTCCTGCGCCTTGCCGAGGATCGCGTGCGTCACCGCGCGCTCGAGGTTGGGGTCGGGCGGCGCCTTGGGCGGCGGTTCGTACATCGCTTCCCAACCGACGACGACGAAGCGACCCTCGGCGCTGCGGAAGCTCACGCGGTACTCGCCGGTGTCGCGCTGGTACTTCTTCTTCTCGTCCGGCTTGCGGAGGATGACGTGCACCTCGACCCAGCCGCTCGCGGCGGCGGCCTGGTCCGGCTTGATGGAGGCGGAGGTCAGTTCGGCGACGCGGAGGAACGCGCTGCGCGTCCCGCCGAGCAACTCGGTGATGACCGCGGCGCTGAGGTCGGCGGGTGGCGTGTCCTTGCCGACGGCGAGGAAGCGCGCGAGTTCGGCCCAGTCGCTGGTCTGCTTGAGCTTGAAGTCGTTGGCCTTCTGCAACGCCTCGACCCACTCGGCGACGTCGCGCACGCGCGGGTTGTTCATCCCCGTCTCGGGCGCCACGGCGATCGGCTTGACGGGCGCGACCGGCGCGCCGCCGGAGTTCGCGATCATGATCCCGATCACGATCGCGCCGACCAGCACGCCGCCGCCGACGACGAACGGCGTCGCGGAGCTCTTCTTGGCGAGGCCGCGCTGGCTCGAGGCGGTCGGCACGAACACGCGCCCGCAGTTGGCGCACTTGATCGAGTCGTCGAGCTTCTCCTGGGGGATGCGGTACTGCGTCCCGCAGTTCGGGCACGGATAGGTGCTCTTGCCGTCGCGCGCGCGGCGGGGACTCGTGGTGCGTGAGGATGCGCCGGCAGTGCCGGTCGCGCGGCGTCGGGTCGTCAAGGCGTCGTGTTTCCGGGCGAATCGGGGCCGCGACACGGTAGCCCTCGCTCCCGATCCTGGAAAGCCTGCCGACTCGCGACGGGCGGAGCGCGCCGCTCGCGGGCGCGCGCGATGCGCGGCATCCTGCGCGTGATGCCCGCCTTCCGCATGGTCTCCGACATGACGCCCGCCGGCGACCAGCCGCAGGCGATCGAATCGGTCTGCGCGTGGCTGGGCGAGGGACGACGGCACGCGACGATCCTCGGCGTCACCGGCTCGGGAAAGACCTTCACGATGGCGCGGGTCGTCGAGCGACTGCAACGGCCGGCGCTCGTGCTCGCGCCCAACAAGATCCTCGCCGCGCAGCTGTACGCGGAGTTCAAGGCCTTCTTCCCCGACAACGCCGTCGAGTACTTCGTCAGCTACTACGACTACTTCCAGCCGGAGGCGTACGTGCCGACGACCGACACGTACATCGAGAAGGACGCGACGATCAACGAGGCGATCGACCGCATGCGCAACTCGGCGACGCGCTCGCTGATGGAGCGTCGCGACGTCCTGATCGTCGCCTCGATCTCCTGCATCTACGGCCTCGGCTCACCGGAGAACTACAAGGAGCTGTCGGTGCGGATCCGGCGCGGCGAGCGCGTGGCGCGCGACGCACTGCTGCGCTCGCTCGCGCAGATCCAGTACCGCCGCGACAACTTCGAGTTCGCGCCCGGGCGCTTCCGCGTCCGCGGCGACGTGATCGAGATCTTCCCGGTCTACGAGGAGCGCAATGCGATCCGCATCGAGCTGTTCGGCGACGAGGTCGACGTGCTCGCCGTGGTCGATCCGTTGCGCGGCGACGTGGTCCGCGAACTCGACGAGATCACCGTCTATCCGACGACGCACTACGTGGCGCCGCAGGACCGCGTGCAGGCCGCGTGCGAGTCGATCGAGGTCGAGCTCGAGGTCTGCCTCGCGGACCTCGACGCGAAGCGGCACGACGTCGAGCTGATGCGCGCGACCGGCACCTGCCCGGGAATCGAGAACTACTCGCGCCACCTCGACGGTCGGGCGCCGGGGCAGCCGCCCGAGACGCTCATCAACTACTTCCCCAGCGACTTCCTCCTGTTCGTCGACGAGAGCCATGTCGCGATCCCGCAGGCCGGCGGGATGTGGCGCGGCGATCGCGCGCGCAAGGAGACGCTCGTGCGCTACGGCTTCCGCCTGCCGTCCGCGATCGACAACCGGCCGCTGACCTTCGACGAGTTCGTCGATCTGCAGAACCAGACGGTGTTCGTCTCGGCGACGCCGGGCGCCTGGGAGATCGAGAAGAGCGGCGAGTGCGTCACGGAACTCGTCGTGCGCCCGACCGGCCTCGTCGATCCGCCGGTCGAGGTCCGTCCCGCGCAGGGGCAGGTCGACGACGTGCTCGCCGAGGTCCGCGCGCGCGCGGCGCGACACGAGCGCGTGCTCGTCACCACGCTGACCAAACGCATGGCGGAGGAACTCACCGACTACTACCGCGACGTCGGCGTGCGCGTGCGCTACCTGCACGCGGACATCGACAGCCTCGAGCGCACCGCCCTGATCCGCGACCTGCGGCTCGGCGTGTTCGACTGCCTGATCGGGATCAACCTGTTGCGTGAGGGCCTGGATCTCCCCGAGGTCACGCTGGTCGCCGTGCTCGACGCCGATCGCGAGGGCTATCTGCGCAGCAAGACCTCCCTCATCCAGACCTGCGGGCGCGCGGCGCGCAACGTCGACGGCCGCGTGATCCTCTATGCGGACAAGGTCACCGACTCGATGAAGGGCGCGATGGGGGAGATGGAGCGCCGTCGCACCCGACAGTTCGCGCACAACGAGGCGCACGGCATCGTGCCGCGCACGGTGATCAAGGCGGTGCGGGATCTCCTCCAACCGCTGATGGCCGAGGAGGTGGCGGAACCCAAGATGGGTCGCGGCAAGGGCGGGCGCGGCGCGCGGGGGAAGGCGGCCGCGAAGACCGAAGCGACGCCGGTGCCGGCGGGCACCAGCGCCGACCTGCTCGTCGAGCTGTTCGCCGACCGCAAGAAGCTCGCGCAACACGTCGCCGGACTGCGCAAGCAGATGGTCGAAGCGGCCAAGGCGCTCGAGTTCGAGACCGCGGCACGCCTGCGCGACGAGATCTTCCGCATCGAGAAGCTCGAACTGGAACTGCTGTGAACGCGGCAATCGTCGCGAAGGTCGCGGGCTTCCCGACCGGCCCCGGCTGTTACGTCTTCCTCGACGCCGAGGGCAGGGCCCTCTACGCCGGCAAGGCCGCGAACCTGCGCGCGCGCGTGCGCAGCTACCTCCGGCCGGGCGGCGACGGGCGGTATCTGCTGCGCTTCCTCGAGAAGGAGGCGCGCGACGTCGAGTTCGTCGCGACCGCCACCGAGCAGGAAGCATTGCTGCTCGAGCACACGATCTGCCGCCAGCGCAAACCCCGCTTCAACATCAAGCTGAAGGACGACAAGTCGTTCCTGATGCTGCGGCTCGACCGGCGCGAGGACTGGCCGTGGTTCCGCCTGGTGCGGCGGCGCAAGGACGACGGCGCGGAGTACTTCGGCCCCTTCGCCTCGGCGAAGTCGGTGCGTCGCACCCTGGCCTTCCTGCACAAGGTCGTGCCGCTGCGCGATTGCCGGGACGGCGTGTTCAGGAACCGCAGCCGGCCCTGCATCCAGTTCGAGATGGGGCGCTGCCCGGCGCCGTGCGTCGGTCGCGTCGGGCGCGACGCCTATGCGCAGAACCTCGCGCGCGCCGTCGACATCCTGAGCGGTGGTCATGGGCCGGTGCTGCGCGGCCTGCGCGACGAGATGCGCGCGGCGTCGGAGCGCCTCGAGTTCGAGCGCGCCGCGGCGCTCAAGGCGCAGATCGAGGCCCTCGAACGGATCGGCGAGACGCAGCACGTCGTGCGCGACGCCGGCGACGTCGACGTCCTCGGCCTGCATCGCGGCGGCGACGGGGAGGCCGTCGCCGCGTTCCTGCTGTTCCGCAATGGGCGGCTCGAGAGCGCGCGCCGCTTCGAATTGCGCACCGCATTGCCCGACGAGCTGCTGATCGCGGACCTGCTGTCGCGCTTCTATGCCGGCGATCGCTTCGTGCCGGGCGAGGTGCTCGTGCACGCCGAGCCGGACGAGTCGCGTCTGATCGAAGACTGGCTCGCGCAGAAACGCAGGGCGCCGGTGCGCGTGCGCGTGCCGCGGCGCGGGGCGTCGCGCCGTCACCTCGAACTCGCGACGGAGAACGCGCGGCTGGGTGCGCACACGGCGCAGGAACAGTCCGCAGCGCGCGGCGACGCGGCCGAGCGCCTGATGGACTTGTGTGCGCTGGAGGCGCCGCCGCTGTGCATCCATTGCATCGACGTCTCGACCACGCAGGGCCGCGAGACCGTCGCGTCCCGTGTCGCCTTCGTCGACGGTGCGCCGGACAAGTCCGCCTATCGCCGCTTCCGCATCGCCGACGAACACGCCGGCGACGACTTCGCCGCGATGGAGGAAGCGGTCGGGCGCAGCCTGCGCCTCTGCCAGGAAGCGGTCGACGATCGATTGCCGGATCTGCTGGTCGTCGACGGTGGCCAGGGTCAGCTCGCCGCCGCACAGCGCGCCGCGATCGCACTGGGATTGCGCGACGACGTCCCTGTCATCGGCCTCGCGAAGAGCCGCCTGCGCGGATTCGGCGACACGCGCGCACGCAGCGCCGAGCGACTCGTGCTGCCGAGCACCGCGTCGCCCCTGCCGCTCGCCGACGGCGCTCCCGAGACGCTGCTCCTCGCCGCATTGCGCGACGAAGCGCACCGCTTCGCGATCACGTTCCATCGCAAACTGCGCGGCAAGCTCACCAGCGCACTCGACGACATCGAAGGCGTCGGCCCCTCGCGCCGTCGTCTGCTGCTCTCGCACTTCGGCTCCGTCGACGCACTGCGCAAAGCGGACCTCGACGCCCTGCGCGCCGTGCCCGGTTTGCCGGCCGCCGTGGCGGAGCGGGTGTTCGGCGCGCTCGCGGAGAGAGCCGTGCGGGCGAGGGACCGCGACGACGTCACTCCCGCGTGAACAAGACGACGTCCCAGATCGTGCGGGCGTCGCCGTTGCTGTCATAGGTCTTCAGCCAGCGGCCCTTCGCTCCCGCCCTCGCGAACTCTGCGACCAGCACCTGCCGCGCGAGCCTCCCGCTGCCCGCGAACTGCGCGCGGAACGCCGGCAGTTCCCCCGCGAGGTCCTTCCACAGCGTGAACGCGAGGATCTCCGACTTGGCGCCGTTCGCGCCGGGGTGGCGCACCTCGTCCTTGCCGGACCAGAAGCGTGCGGTGAGCGCGAACACCGAGCGGTCACCGTCCTCGACCAGGACGAGCTCCGAGGCGTGCGCCAACGACTCCGCGAAGGCGTGCTCGAGCCGCAGTTCACGACGGCCGTCCTCGCGCGGCGGCGGCGGAGCCTCGGGATCCACGCGCGCCGCCCCGAAGCCGGCCTTCGCGATCCAGGCGTCGATCGACGTGCGTCGACCGAGCGGCTCGGCGGCCGACGGCGCGAACGGGCTCGACTTCACCCACGAGACGGCGGCGACGGCGACGACGGCGACCGCCGCGCCGGCGATGACGATGGTCCTCATCTCCTCCTCCTCCCCGCCGTCCATCGACCGTTCAGCCGCGGGGATGGAAGCGCCGGTGCAGCTCCTTCAGGCGCGTGCGGTCGACGTGCGTGTAGACCTGCGTCGTCGCCAGCGACGCGTGGCCGAGCAGTTCCTGGACGGAGCGCAGGTCGGCGCCGCCCTGCACCAGGTGCGTCGCGAAGGAGTGGCGCAGCGCGTGCGGCGAGCACGCGACGGTGAGCCCGATCCGCCGGGCGGCGGCGGCGAGCAACTGCCAGACGCGGTTGCGGTCGAGGGGTCGGCCGCGCCAGGAGAGGAAGACCTTCTCGCCGCCGGCGAGGGTGCGCGCCGCGAAGCGCGGGCGAACCGCGCCGAGGTAGGCGGTCAGCAGTTCGCACGCGCGGTCGGAGAGAGGGACGAGCCGCTCCTTGCTGCCCTTGCCGTGCACGCGGAGGAGGCGTTGATCGAGGATCAGGCCGCCGAGTTCGAGGCCGACGACTTCGCTGACCCGGCAACCCGTGGCGTAGAGCGTCTCGACCAGTGCGCGGTTGCGCACCGCGAGGGGGTCGTCGCCGGGGAACGCGGCGAGGAGCTTCTCGACGTTGGCTCGCCCGAGCGCCTTGGGCAGGCGTCGTTCGGCGCGTGCGCCCAAGAGCCCCTCGGCCGGGTCGACCGCGACGACGCCTTCGGCGAGCAGGAACCGGCAGAAGCCGCGGATCGCCGACATCGCGCGGAGCACCGACGCGCGCGCATGCGTGCGCCCGAGATCGCGGAGATGGGCGCGGATGCGCGCGGCGTCGGGCAGATCGTGCGACCCGTCGAGCAGCGGTCCCAGGTCGCGCCGGTAGGCCGCAACCGTGTTGGGCGACGCCTGCACCTCCGCGCCGAGATAGACGAGGAAGTCGGCGAGCAGGGTCTGGGAGCTGGCGCTCGACATCGGAGCGGGGGTGGCCGGCGCGCATCGCAGGGCCCGGTGGCGTCGCGCGTTCGGATCGCGCCGCGCCCACGGGCTTCCGCGCCTTGACCGCCCTGTGGCACGAGCCTATCGTCCCCGCCCCTCCAGCGGAACGCAGTCAGCGGCCGAGGAGTCGAAGCGCGCGGAGGGCACGATCGAGGTTTCGATCGGGTCCGCCGGGCGCGAGCCCGGGGCCTGCGCCCCGTCGAGATCGTTCGAACGCAGAACCTTCCCGATGCCGAAACCAAGCAAGCCGGAGCTCACGAAGTTCCGCCGCCTTCTCGAGGGTCATCTCTCCGCGCTGCGGGGCGACGTCGGTTCGATGCGCGACGAGGCTCTGCGCGCGTCGGAACAGGACAACTCGGTCGATCACCTCGCCGACCAGGGCACCGACAACTACGACCAGGGCTTCCTGCTCGGGCTGATCGAGAACGAGGAGGAGACGATCCAACTGATCGTCGACGCCATCGATCGGATCGACGGCAAGGGCGAGTGGCCGTTCGGGGCGTGCCCACGTTGTCTCGAGGAGTGCCAGGAGCCGAAGGCGCCGAAACCGCTGAGCGGCAAGTCCGACGGCGCGAAGGCGTCCGCCGCGAAGGGGACCGCGAAGTCCGGCGCGGCGAAGACCGCCGCCGGAAAGGTTGCGGCCGGCAAGACCTCGGCGGGCAAGGCATCGGCGGGGAAGGATCCGGCGAGCAAGGCGGGCGCTGCGAAGACCGTCGCGTCGAAGTCCGGCAAGGCCGCGCCCCTCAAGGGCGCGAAGTCCGCATCCGCCGCGAAGGCCGCCCCGGCAGCCGCGGCATCGACCGCGAAGACCGCCGTGGCGAAGACCGCGCTCGCGCGGCCGAGCCCGGCGAAGGTGTTGAAGGCTCCCGCCGACGATCCGAAGGCGGAGTACTGGATCCCGATCGACCGCCTCGAGTACGTGCCGTGGGCGCGCTACTGCGTGCGTCACCAGGAAGAAGCTGAAAGCCGCGAGATCGCCTGACCGCCCGTCCCGTGCGCCTCGCTCCGACCGGGCGGTCGACGCGGCGCCGTGCCCGCGCCCGCTGGATTGACCGTGATGGAACGACCCGCCATGGACCTGCCCGAGGCGGCGACGGATGAGCCGGCGCGCGCGCGCTGCAGCTTCCGCGGCAAGGCGTGGTTCTGGGGACCGATCGCGCCGCTCGTCGTGCTCGACCTGTGGAGCAAGGCGGCGGCCTTCACCTACGTGCGTGAGCACGCCTCGCACGCGCGCCGCGTCGACTTCGACTTCCTGCAGGTGCTCGGCGATCGCTTCGGCTTCGCACTGGTCGACTACACCAATCCCGGCACGATCTGGGGGATCGGCCAGTCGCTGACGATCCCGCTGATCGTCCTGCGCGTCGTCGCGGTCGGCGCCTTGGTGTGGTTCGCCGGCCGGACCCCCGCGGCGCGTCGCTTCCAGCAATTGGTGATCGGGCTCGTGCTCGCCGGAGCGCTCGGCAACCTCTACGACAACGCGTTCATGCCCAATCGCGGCGTGCGCGACTTCCTGCTGTTCTTCTACCGGGGCGAGGACGGCGTCGAGCACTCCTTCCCCGCGTTCAACGTCGCCGATTCGTGCATCACCGTCGGCGCGATCTGCCTCGCGTTCCTCCTGTGGCGCGAACCGTCGCACAAGTCGCGTCGTCCGGCGAAGGGAGCGCCGCAGTGACCCGCGTCGGTCGTGCGCTACACTCCGCCGCCGTTTCCAGCGCCATGTCCGGCGTCCGAACCGTGCGACTCGAGCAGGTGAGCCCCGCGATGCTCTCGCGTGCGGTCGACGCCTACCTCGCGCTCGCCTATGGACCCGCGGGCGGCGCGCGCAGCCGGCCGGATCTCGAACTGCCGCCGGACGCGCCGGGCGAGCGCGTGCTCGCGCTGATGCAGAAGGAAGTCGTCACGGCGTCGGGGAAGGGCGCGTGCGTGCGCTACTGGATGCGGCTCGGCAACCGCAACTACCCGTACATGAAGCTCTTGCTCCAAGAGCACATCGTCCCCGGGGAGTTCTACTTCGCGGTCGACACGCACGACCAGATGGAGATCCGGCCGGATTTCCCCGACTACGAAGCCTGGCTCCAGACCCAGCGTTTCAACA
>JACRLW010000026.1:15770-151716 GCA_016235155.1 Planctomycetota bacterium | reverse complement strand
ACGACGCGATCGCCGCCTCGGCGCCGGGCGACATCGTCGTGGTGCGACCCGGGACATACTCGCAGTTCACGATCACGCGCGGCATCCAGATCCTCGGAGAACCGGGCGTGAGGGTCGCCGGGTTCCACGCGCCGTCGATCGCGATCCTCGGCGTGCCGAGCGGCGAGCGCGTGGTGTTGAGCGGGCTCAACGTGACCAACCTCAACACCTATTCGATCTGGGTCACGGGCTGCCGCGGGCTGGTGCACCTCGAAGGGTCGTTGATCGAAGGCCTCATCGGCACCTACGACTCGACGCTCAGTCTCACCGACAACCGGATCGCGGTGGACATGGCGATCGCGCCGGGCTCGGCGCTCGATGTCGTCGGCGGTGAAGCGATCGCGACGCGCTGCACGTTCATCCCGCTCGGGTTCAGCGGGCTCGAGGTCCCCGGCATCCGCATCCGTTCGAACGGCGGCGTCGTGCTCGGCGAATGCACGGTGCACGGCGCGCCCGCTCCGATCGTCCCCGGTCCGACGGCGTCCGCGGCGATCGTGGTCGACTGGGGTCGACTCACGCTCGCGGGCACGACGGCGTCCACGGTGGCGGCTGGACCGCTGACCGTCACGGGCTCGATCGGTGCGCCGGCGATCCGCGTGTCCGGGATTGCGTCGAACCTCGTCATCGTCGCGCCGAGCGCCAACCTCGTGCCGAGCGGCGGGATGCCGGCGGTGCTCGGCGCATGGCGGAGCATCCCGCTCGCGAGTCTCGGCGCGTCCTTCACCGGACGCGTGCTCACGGCGACGGTGCAGGCGCCGCACGCGAGCTACGCGATGATCGTCGCCGGTCCGTACGACCGGCCCGCGCCTTGGCTCCTGCCGATCGACCTCTGGGTCGGCGTGCAGAACATCGCGCTCGGCGCGGGGCCGATCGACCCGAGCGGGGCGTACTCGGTCTCTCACCCGATCCCGGCGTTGCCGCTCGGCACGCTCGCCGCGCTGCAGGCCTTCATCCTCGACCCGACCGGCGTCACTTTGTCGACGCCGATGCTGCTGCGCGTCGACTGAGCGCGGGGCGTCACGGTCACAGCACGCGCGCGGCGACGACGCCGGTGAAGCGAAGGCGAAGCGGGGATTCGAGGATCGCGGCCTGCACGAAGAACGCACGGCCGGCGAGGGCGGGGAGGGCCGGGATCGGCAGGCGCGCGGTCGCGTGGCCGTCGGGGGCGTCGAGGCGCAGCAGAAAGCACGGCACGATGCTGCGCGGGTCGAGTTGCCAGGTGCCGAGGGGCGGCACTTCGATCCGTGCGCGGTCGAGTGCCAAGAAGCCGAAAGCGAACGCGTCGCGCGTCGCGTAACCGGGGCGGGCGGACACGCGGAGTTCGAACGGTGCTCCGGCCTGCGCGGCGTACGGCGCGTGCAGACCGCGGTGGTTGCAGAGGAACAGCGTGTTCTGCTCGTGTCGCACGTCGCCGACGGCGAAGACGAGGTCGGGATCCTGGTCCCCGTCGACGTCGACGATCGACACGTCGTGCTGCGCGGCGATCGGCGAGGGCTCCTCGACGCGCTCCGCGGTGACGTCGCGGAAGGAGCCTTGGCCGTCGTTCTCGAGCAGCACGTCGGGCCGGATCCGGTGGACGAGGTAGAGATCGACGTCGCCGTCGTCGTCGAAGTCGGCGGCCGCGAGTGCGACGGCCGACGTCGCCAGCACGTCGCCGGCGGCGAAGCGGCCGCGACCGTCGTTTCGCAGGAGGAGAGTTCCGAGAGGCGTGCTCGCGGCGACGTCGAGGTCACCGTCGCCGTCGAAGTCCGCGACCGCGACGCGGTACGCCGTCAGGCCGACCGGCCAGCGCGTCGCGGATTCGTCGGTGAAGCTCCCGTCGTGGCGCGCGACGAGCACGACGACGCTCGACGCACACACGATCAGGTCGGGACGGCGATCGCGGTTCACGTCGAGTCGCGCGACGTCGCCGACGAACCCGGTGATCGCGGGCAGGCGGAACTCGGTCAGGTCGGTGAAGCCCCCCGTGCCGTCGTTGGCGAGCAGACGCAAGCCGCGCGAGTCGCCGGCGAGGACGTCGATGTCGCCGTCGCGGTCGGCGTCGAGGGCGAGCCGCGGGGTCGCGGACTCGGTGAGCGTCGACGGTGGGCCGGCGCGGAAGCTGCCGTCGCCGTTGCCGATCAGGAGGACCTCGCGCGGCCAGCTGGCGGCGTAGAGATCGAGCACGCCGTCGCCGTCGGCGTCGAACGCGAGCAACGATGCGCCGCCCGGGGTGTTCGGCGGGATCGCAGCCGCGGCGACGTCCTCGAAGCGTCCGCTGCCGTCGTTGCGCCAGACCCGCACGCCTTGGGCCCCGGCCGTCAGCGCGAGGTCCGTGTCACCGTCGGCGTCGAAGTCGCCGCTCGCGATGCCGCCGGTCTCGGCGAAAAAGCGCGGCAGCCGGGGCACGGTGACTTCGACGAAGTCGCCGCGCGCGTCCTGGAGGAACACGGGGATCGGCGCCGGCGTGTCGCCGAGGATGTCCGCGTCGCCGTCGCCGTCGAGGTCGGCGAAGACGCTGACGCCCGAACTCCGGATCGACGACGGCAAGCGCACCGACTCGTCGACGAAGTTCGCCGCGCCGCGGTTCACCCACAGTCGCGCGGCGTCGAGATCGAAGAACAGCAGGTCGAGGTCGCCGTCGCCTTCGAGGTCCGCGACCGCGACCGTGCGCCCGTCGGATGACTCGCGCGGCCACGCGCTCGGCGGTGCCTGCGCGAACCGACCCTGGCCGTCGTTGAGGAGCAGCTCGTCCTGGCCGTCCGCGACCACGAGCACCAGGTCGGGCGCGGTGTCGCCGTCGAAGTCGGCGACCGCCATCGCGTGCGCCGTCCGCGCGAGCGGCGGCAGGCGCGAGGAACTCTCGTCGGCGAAGACGCCGCTCGAGCCGCGCACGTAGATCGCGGGCGCCGCGCCGCGCAGCGCCAGCAGCTCCGCGTCGCCGTCGCGGTCGAGATCGGCGATCGCGAGGTTCCACGCGCTCGGGCGCGGCGTGGGCAGCAAGGCGGTCGAGCGATCTTCGAAGACGAGCGGCGCGGTCTGCACCCAGACGCGCAGATCGGTGAAGGTCGCGAGCAGCAGGTCCGCGTCGCCGTCGGCATCGACGTCGCCCGCGACGGCGATGAGCACGTTCGCGTTGCCGAGAGCGGGCAACGCGCCCGCGAGTGCGAAGGCCCCGTGGCCGTCGTTGAGCATGAGCCGCGCATCCGCGAGCCATGCGAGGTCGAGGTCGCCGTCGCCGTCGAGGTCCGCGATCACGTCGGGAACGCCCCAGGTCCCCGGCGGCACCGGCACGGTCACCGGGTCGCGCCAGCGCGCGGGGCCGGCGGCGAACCACAGCTTGGTGGCGAGACCGTCGCCGCCGACGAGATCGCGGCGGCCGTCGCCGTCGAAGTCCGCGGCGGAACGCACGAAGTCGTTGTAGGTGGCCGGCACGTGGGCGGGCTCGAGCGGAGCGATGAGCCGTTGGGCCGGGGCGGTGACGACCAGGCCGAGGACGGCCAGCGCGAGACGGACGGATCGCGACGACTGGCGCATGGGGACCTCGCGGGCGAGAGAGTGCGGAGCGGAAACCCGCGACCAGCAGCGCGTACTTCGCGTCCGGGCGGGGTCGCGGCTATCTCTCATGCGCCGCCATGCTCGAGACGTTTCAGAACCCCAGACCCGGCCGTGCCTACGCGATCCGTTTCGAATGCCCGGAGTTCACGTGCGTCTGCCCGAAGACCGGCCAGCCCGACTTCGCGACGATCCGCATCCGCTACGTGCCGGACCAACTCTGCATCGAGTTGAAGTCGCTGAAGCTCTACCTCTGGGGCTACCGCGACACGGGCGCGTTCCACGAGGCGGTGACCAATCGCATCCTCGACGATCTCGTCGCGGCGTGCCGGCCGACGTCGATGACGGTCGAGGGCGATTTCAACGTGCGTGGCGGGATCCACACGATCGTCACCGCGAGCTTCGGCGAGGCGACGCAGGCGTGAGCCCGGTCGTGCGACGGGGAACGGGGCCGCGGTGATCTTCGCGTCGCTGCTGTTCCTGTTCGGCTTCCTGCCGCTCTTCCTCGCCGTCTACCACGCGTTGCCGTGGGTCGGTGCGCGCAACCTCTTCCTCACGCTCGCGAGCTTCCTGTTCTACGCGTGGTCGATCCCCAAGTACGTGCCGCTGATGCTGCTGAGCACGGTGATCGACTGGTTCGTCGCGCTGCGCATCGACGGCGCGCGCGGGCCGCGCGCGCGCAAGCGCTGGCTCGTCGCCTCGATGGTGAGCAACCTCGCCCTGCTCGGCTGGTTCAAGTACGCCAACCTCGGCGTCGACGTGCTGCGCGACATCACCGGCGCGCCGCTCGCGGACTGGCAACGCATCGCGCTGCCCGTCGGCATCTCGTTCTACACGTTCCAGTCGATGAGCTACACGATCGACGTGTACCGCGGCGAGGTGAAGCCGGTGCGGAGCTTCCTCGACCTGTTGTGCTACGTGTCGATGTTCCCGCAGCTCGTCGCCGGGCCGATCGTGCGCTACCACGACGTGCAGGCGCAGATCCGCAAGCGCGTGCACGCGGTCGAACCGTTCGCGCGCGGCGTCGTCTATCTGCTGATCGGTCTCGCGAAGAAGGTGCTGATCGCGGACAACGCCGCGCTGCTCGTCGACGTGACCTATGTGACGGCGAACCCGGGCCTGCTCGACGGCTGGCTCGCGACGCTCGCGTTTGCGATCCAGATCTACTTCGACTTCAGCGGCTACTCCGACATGGCCATCGGTCTCGGACTGATGGTCGGCTTCCGCTTCCCCTCGAACTTCCTCTCGCCGTACCGCAGCGCGTCGATCACCGAGTTCTGGCGGCGCTGGCACGTCAGTCTCTCGACCTGGTTGCGCGACTACCTCTACGTGCCGCTCGGCGGCAATCGCTTCGGCACGGCGCGCACCTACTGCAACCTCGCCGCGACCATGCTGCTCGGCGGACTCTGGCACGGCGCCGCCTACAACTTCGTGTTGTGGGGGGCGTACCAAGGCGGCTGGCTGGTGATCGAGCGGCTCGCCGGCAAGCGGGCGCTGTGGGGCTTCCTGCCGCACCCGTTGCGCATCGTCGCGACGATGGTCGTCGTGCTCGGCGGTTGGGTGCTGTTCAAGGCGACCTCGCTCGGCGCGATCGGCGGGATCGGCAAGGGAATGCTCGGGATGAACGGACTCGGCGCCCTGCCGATCGCGACCGGTCATTCGTTCGAAGCCTGGTGCGCCGTCGTCGCGGGTCTCGCGATCGCGTGGACCATGCCGCGCACCGAAGCGCTCGCTGCGCGCTTCACGACGCGGATCGTGTGGTGGGCGATCGCCGTCGGCCTGCTCGCGCTCGGTCAGCTCGCGTCGCGGCAACACTCGCCGTTCATCTACTTCCAGTTCTGACTCGCTCGCCGTGATCATCGACCCGTACGACCCGCTGCCGCGACCGCGCGCGATCCTGTTGATCGTCGGTTTCTGCGTCGCGATCGCGATCGGTCCCGTGTGTTGGTTCGCCGGTGCGCGCGTGCACACGCGCGCGACGCCGCCGGCGCCGGCCTGGGAGACGCGCGCGGTTCTCGACGGCGACTACACCAAGGCGCTCGAGAAGCACATCGTCGAGAGTTCGCCGGTGACGCTCGCGCTGCGGGGCGCCTACCGCGACGCCTGGATGGGTCTCGGCCTCCTGGACACCGGCAACGCGGTGCTCGGTCGCGGCGGGCAGTTGTTCTTCTGGTACACGCTGCAGGCGCCGGCGGCCTTCGCGCGCGACCGCGCCGCGCGCCGGGCGCTGCTCGCCGGCTACCGCGCGCGTTGCGAGGCACTGGGCGTCCGCCTCGTCCTCGTGCCTGTGCCCGACACCGCGAGCGTGTTGCCCGAACTCCTGCCTGAGGGGTTCGTCCTCCCCGAATCGCGTCGCCGGCTCTACGCCGATCTCGCCGGCGAGGCGCGTGAAGCCGGCATCGAGACCGTCGACCTGCTCGAAGCGATGCGCGCGTGGCGGCGCGCGCGGCCCGAAGAGACGCTCTACCAGGCACGCGACACGCACTGGACCCTCACCGCGTGCCAGCGCGCCGCGGAACTCGTCGCGCAGCGTCTGACCGGGCTCGGCTGGCTCGACGCGATCCCGCGCGCGTCGCTGCGCGCGCAACCCGCGCAGGAGCGACCCGGGCTCGGCGACCTCGCCGAGCAGACCGGCCTCGCGCCCGACGGTGCTTTCGGCTCCGTGATCCGCGACCGCATGCGGTGGATCGCGGTCTTCGTGCGCGACGCGAACGGCGGCGAGCGACCGCTCGCGACGGACGAACCGGACGCCGCAATCGCCGTCGCGGGGGACAGCTTCGCGGACATCGGCTTCGTCCCCGCGTTGTGCGGCCATCTCGGACGACTCGTCGACGCGAGCGGCGTGCTTCCGGCCGGTGGTCCGCGCAGCGGACTCGAAGCGACGTTGATGCGCATCGAGCGCGGCGAGCTGCGTGTGCGCGTGATCGTGTGGGAAGCGATCGAACGCTCGTGGGCCGAGGATTGGTGGCATCGCTGACCCGGGCCCGGCCCATGCAGCATCATGCTTCCGGTCGTTGCTCGCGAGGACCCACTGAAAGACCTTCGAGTCTGTTGTGTTCGCGAGGCAATCGTGTCGGCGCGACCCCGTGCGCGTCGTGTCGCAGATCCTCGCTCGCTCCCACCCCGGACGCAGATCCATGAAGCTCATCACTCATTCGATCGCAGGCTGCCTTGCGCTCGCTGCGACGTCGCTCGCCCAGGACCCGCCCAAGCCGGCGGAGTCGAAGACCCTCGAACCCACCGGCTCGAAGATCGAGATCCCCGGTCTCCAGTCGATGAAGGTCGGCGGTCAGTACCGGCTGAGGTACGAGAACCTCCTCGACTTCGACTTCGACGGCGACCGCACCGACAACAACGACTACTTCGGTCAACGCATCCGGCTCGACTTCGACTTCACCGTGAACGAGCGCCTCGGCGCCTTCGTGCAGGTGCAGGACGCACGCTTCTGGGGCGAGACCAACAGCACGGTCTCCCGGGCCTCGCCCGGCCTCGACCTGCATCAGGGCTTCCGCGCGCAGCTTCGACGGCGGCCGCTGGCGCTGGCATCCGAGCGAGACGTCGGATCTCGATCTGTTCGTCGTCCAGCTCCGCGAGGACCGCGCGACGAGGACCACCCATGACGACTCGCTGTTCGCCGGCCTCTACTGGGCCGCGAAGTGCGACGAAGGCGCGCTCGACCTCTACGCGTTGTTCCTGAACGACGAGATGACCGCCGCCGGCCGCAACGAGAACCGCCTCACCCTGGGTGCGCGCGGAGTGCGCCGTTTCGACGCGTTCGAGGTCGGCGCCGAGCTTGCGACGCAGGCCGGTGAGGTCGACGGCGCGGACATCCCGATCGGCGAAACCTACGGCGCGCACCTGCACGGCACTTACCGATTCGACGGCCGGAGCAAGCCCTACGTGCGCGCCGATCTCGACGCGGCTTCGGGCAACGACCCGGGCAGCGGCGACAACGAGCGCTTCGACGTGCTCTTCCCGACGGCGCATGCGCACCTCGGGATGATGGACCTCGCCTTCTGGGAGAACGTCGTGCATGCGTCGTTCGCCTACGGCTTCGAACCCTGCGAGAGTTCGCAGCTCGAAGCGAGCTGGCGCTGGTTCCGCTCGATGGAGTCCACCGACTCCTTCGGCGGCCCGAACGTCGTCCTCTCCACCGGCGGCGCCGGCATCGACGAAGACCTCGGCCACGAGCTCGACCTCAAGTTCCGCGTCAACCTCGACACCAAGCCGGCGAAGACCTACGTCGAGGTTGGCTACGGCATGTTCTTCCCCGGCCAGGGCGTGAAGGACTCACGGGGCAGCGACGACCTCGCGCACTTCTTCTATGCGCAGGGGGATCTGAGGTTCTGAGGCTGCCGCCACCCCTCACGGCAGCGGACACGCCGCGCACAGTCGCTCGACCACCGGGCGCTGTGCCTCCGGATCCCCACCTCTGACGATCGCGACCAGGACCTCCGCGATCGTTCCGAACTCGGCCTTGCCCAGTCCGCGCGTGGTCGCTGCCGCGGTCCCGACGCGCACGCCCGAGGTCACGCGCGGGGAGCGCTGATCGCCGGGGACCATGTTCTTGTTCACGGCGAGGTTCGCGGTGCGGCAGCGCTCCTCGACGTCCTGGCCGGACAACGCTTCGCGCTTCAGGTCGATCACGACCATGTGGCTGTCGGTGCCGCCGGTCACCACCGCGAGGCCGCGCTCGATCAGGCACGCGGCGAGGTGGCGCGCGTTGTCGAGCACCGCCTGGGCGTAGATCTTCCAGCCCGGAGCGAGGACTTCGCCGAAGGCGACGGCCTTGCTCGCGATGGTGTGCATCAGGGGGCCGCCTTGTCCGCCGGGGAACACGCCGCTGTCGATCTTCTTGGCGAGCTCCGCGCTGCAGAGCACGAGACCGCCGCGGGGACCGCGCAGGGTCTTGTGGGTGGTCATCGTCACGACGTCGGCGTGGCCGACCGGGCTCGGGAACACTCCGCCGGCGACGAGGCCCGCGGGATGGGCGACGTCGGCGAGCAGCGCGGCGCCGACTTCGTGCGCGATCGAGGCCAGCTCCTTCCAGTCGATCGCGCGCGGGTAGCTCGACGCGCCGCCGATGAGGACGACCGGCCGGTGCTCCATCGCCAGCCGGCGGATCTCGCCGTAGTCGAGCAGGCCGGTGTTCGGGTCGATGCCGTACTGCACCGCTTCGAACAGCTTGCCGGTCGCGCTGACCTTGTGGCCGTGGCTCAAGTGCCCGCCGTCCTTGAGCGCCATGCCGAGGATCTTCCCCTTCGGACCGGCGGGCGCCTCGAGCACGGCGAGGTTCGCGCTCGTGCCCGAGTGCGGCTGTACGTTGGCGTGGGCGGCGCCGAAGATCCGCTTCGCGCGGCTGCGCGCGAGCTCCTCGATCTGGTCGGCGATCTCACAGCCGCCGTAGTAGCGCGCGCCCGGATACCCCTCGGCGTACTTGTCGGTGAGCACGGAACTCGCCGCCTGCCGCACCGCGGGCGAGCAGTGGTTCTCGCTCGCGATCAGGGTCAGCGTCGCGTGCTGGCGCGCGTCCTCCGCGTCGAGCAGCCTCGCGAGGTCGGGGTCCTGCCGGCGGAGGAGTGGGAAGGTCTCGGGAGCGGAGGTCGCGGGCACGCGGGCAGAGTAGCGGCGCGCGCGCGCCGGAAAAACGCGGGCGAACGGCTGCACACGCCGGCTCCGCCTTGCTTCAATCCGCGACTCCGCCCGGCGCGATGCCGGCGGACCAGAGGACGCCGCCGTTGACCAAGAAGACCGACCTCCGCTCGTGGAGCACCCAGGACTGCGCCGATCTCTACCAGGTCCACAACTGGGGAAGCGGGTACTTCTCGGTGCGGGCGGACGGCCAACTCGCCGTGCACCCGGGTGGACCCGACACGGCGCAGGTCGGCCTGCTCGATCTCGTGCGCGACCTCGAGAAGCGCGGCTACGACCTGCCGGTGCTGCTGCGCTTCTCCGACATCCTGCGCCACCGCGTCCAGGCGCTGTGCGGCAACTTCGCGGAGGCGATCGCGGCCTACGGCTACAAGGGCCGCTACCGGCCGGTCTACCCGATCAAGGTCAACCAACAGCGTGACGTCGTCGAGGAGTTGGTGCACTTCGGGCGCGACCTCTGCCTCGGACTCGAAGCCGGGAGCAAGCCCGAGGTCCTGGTCGCGCTCGCGCACATGGACAACCCGGACGCGTTGATCGTCTGCAACGGCTACAAGGACATCGGCTACGTCGAGACGGTCATGCTGGCGCAGAAGCTCGGCCGCCACGCGATCATCGTCGTCGACCGCTACGACGAGCTCGAGACGATCATCAAGGTCAGCCGGCGCTTCGAGGTGCGACCGCACATCGGCGTGCGCGCGCGGCTCGCGGCGAAGGGCGCGGGCAAGTGGGTGGAGTCGTCGGGCGACCGCAGCAAGTTCGGGCTGACGTCCGCCGAGTTGATGAGCGTCGTCGAGAAGCTCCGCGCCGAGGGCATGCTCGATTGCCTCGAGCTGCTGCACTTCCACATCGGCAGCCAGATCACGGCGATCCGCTCGGTGAAGGAGGCGCTGCGCGAGGCGAGCCGGTTCTACGTCGAACTGCACGCGCTCGGCGCCGGGCTCGGCTTCATCGACATCGGCGGCGGTCTCGCGGTCGACTACGACGGCAGCAAGACCAACTGGCACTCGTCGTCCGACTACACGCTGCAGGAGTACGCCAACGACGTCGTCAGTGCGATCCAGGAGGCCTGCGACCAGAAGTCGGTGCCGCATCCCGACATCGTCAGCGAGTCCGGGCGCGCGCTGGTCGCACACCATGCGTTGCTCGTGTTCGACGTGCTGGGCCACACGTCGGTGCCGATCGAGCCGCCGCCGCCGGAGTCTTCGGCGCACAAGAGCCCGCCGATCCGCGCCCTGTTCGACACCTGGAAGTCGGTCAGCAAGAAGAACTTCAGCGAGTGCTGGCACGACGCGCTCCAACAGAAGGAAGAGGCGTTGTCCCTCTTCAACCTCGGCTACCTCGACCTCGAGGGCCGGGCACTCGCCGAGCGCATCTTCTGGGCGATCTGCACCCGAATCCTGCGCATCGTCCGCGAGCTCGACTACGTGCCGGAGGACTTCGAGAGCCTCGAGCGCGTCGTCGCCGACACGTACTACTGCAACTTCTCGGTGTTCCAGTCGATCCCCGACCACTGGGCCGTGAAGCAGCTCTTCCCGATCCTGCCGATCCACCGGCTCGAGGAGGAGCCGCGCCGCCGCGCGATGCTCTGCGACCTGACCTGCGACAGCGACGGCAAGGTCGACGAGTTCATCGACCTGCACGACACGAAGCGCGTGATCGAACTCCACGACGAGCGCCCGAACGAGCCGTACTACATCGGCGTGTTCATGGTCGGCGCCTACCAGGAGATCCTCGGCGACCTGCACAACCTGTTCGGCGACACGCACGCGATCCACGTCTCGCTGAACGGCGAACTCGGCTACGAGATCGAACGCGTCGTCGAGGGCGATTCGATCACGGAGGTGCTCGGCTACGTGCAGTACCAGCGCGAGGACCTGATGCGCCGCGTGCGCCGGGCGGGCGAGCTGGCGGTGCGCAACAAGGCGCTGAAGCTGGAGGAGTTGGCGTTGCTGATGCGCCGCTACGACGAGGCGCTCGCCGGTTACACCTACCTCTCGCGCGACGACGTGCCCCAGTCCGAGCTCAAGCCGCTCCCCCGCCTCGACGCCGCCAGCGAAGTCGCGGCGAAGTGACGAGCGCTGGGTCTACGTTCACCGCGCCCGTGATCGTCGCGGGACACGGGGCTTGATCCCCGCCGCCCGGCCCACAACGATCCCGGCATGAATGCAGCGGTCTTCGTGGATTTCGAGAATCTGTTCGGTGCGTTGCGTGGGCGTGCGGAGGTGGGGGACCAGCGCGTCCGCGACGTCGCACTCGGTGTGTTGCAGGGACTGGTGGGTCGGTTGCGGGAGAACGGCGTCGCGATGCTGATCGGCCGCAGCTACGCGGCCTTCGACAACTACCCCGGTTCGGAGGTTGCGCACGATCTGGCGTTGCTCGGTCTCGATCCGCAGTACGTGCTCGTCGGGCACTCGGGCCGCAACTCGGCCGACATCCAACTGACCTTCGACGTCGCGCGCGTGCTCTTCCGCCGCGGCGACGTCGGCATGATCGTCGTGGTCTCCGGCGACCGGGACTTCCTTCCGGTCGCGCGCCAGGTGTTGGAAGAGGGGCGTGAACTGCGCCTCGTTTCGATCATGGACTCGACGAGCGGCGACCTTCGTGCGCGCGTCGGCGCCGACCGCTTCTGGGACGCGATGGAACTCGCCGGCGATCGGCTCGCGGCGCCGCCGGTCGAGGAGCCGCAGGCCCCGCCGCCGTCGCGCGCGCCGACCGAGCGGATCATCGAGCAGACGCTCGAAGCGCCGGCGCCCGCGATCGACGCCGAGGGGTCAGGAGCCGATCAGGAACTGCTGCGTCCGGCGGCCCGCGGCCTCCGCCGCACGGTCCGCCCGCCGGCGCGCGATCGCTCCGCGGTGGTCGTCGGCCGCATCCCGGTCACCTGGGGCGGTGAGGCGACGCCGCAGGAGCACGAGGACCGGTTGATGCAGTGCGTCGAGCTGATGATCCGCTCGCGACTCCGTCACGGCAGCAAGGAGGTGTGGCTCTCGCCGTTCCTGAAGGGTGCGATGAGCCAGCACTTCGCGCACATCGTCCACCCCGAGCGGCGCGCGATGATCAACGAACTGCGCGACCGCGGCGTGTTGCGGATCGAGGAGCGCGAGAACCTCTACGCCGACCATCCGTACTCCGTGATCGTGCTCGACGACGAGCACACGCTCGTGCGAGCGGCCTGGTCGCGCGTCCGGGTCGGCGGACCTCCCGACGCGTTCGGCGTCGGCCTCGAGCCGAGCGAACTGGTCGAACCGGTGAAGAGCGCGGCGCCCGTGAACGGCGTCGAGCAGGGTGCGGCGCAGGACGCGGCGCTCGGCGGCGCGTAGCTGCGCCGCTACTTGAGCAGGCGCCAGAGGTCGTAGAGGACGGCGCTCGACCGCTTGGCCCACTTGTCGATCTCGGCGCCGAGCTTCTCGCGCGTCGTCGTGCGCGTGCGCTTCGCGATGATCTTCGCGTAGGCGCGGCTCGCTTCGTCGTCGTCGTGGATCTCGAGATCGGACGCGTCGATCAGTTCGGCGATCGGCGGGCGCTCCAGGTGCGACAGCGCTTCGGCGAGGACCGCGTGGACGGTCGGCATCTCGAAGCGGCCGTCGAAGTCCGGGTGGTAGACGCCGTGTTGGATCAGGCTGCCGATCTCGAGCAGCGGCGCCTGCAACAGGGAACGCAGCTTGGGCTTGAGTTCGGGATCGAGGTCGAGAAGCGCGCGCAGGCGCTCGTCGTGCCCGTTGCCGTAGACGACCACCGTGCCGGCGTCGGTGAGTTCCTTCACGAGGCTCTCGAGGACCGGGCGTCGCGGGTCGTCCGCGACGGCGGAGACGAAGCTCTGGCTGGCGACGTAGCCGGTCTGCCCGATGCGGTGGACGGACCAGGCGAATGGCAGCTTGAGCCAGGGCTTGGTCTTGGGCAGGCGCGGCAGCGGTTCGAGGTGCCAGCCGATGTGGACGAAGCACAACGGCCAGTCGACGTCCTGCAACTCCTCCGGGACGAACGGCTCGACGACGAGCCCCTTGAGGGCGATCGCCCGGACGACGCGACGCTGCTGCTGCGAGAGCCCTTCGTCCTGCGGATCGAGCTGCGTGATCGACTCGACGGCATCCTCGTGGAAGCGTCGCTCGAGTTGCTGGTTCAACTGCGGGAGCTCGACCAGCGGATGCGCCGGACCCTGCTTCGTGCACCGGGGGAGGAACGGGCACGGGAGCGGGTTCTTGCACCACGTGCCGGTCGGCAGTTCGAGCGTGCTCTCGTCGGCGAGGACCGAGGCGAAGGTCTCGATCTGCTCGGCCACGCGCGGGAGCAGTCGTCGCGCGCGGCGCGTGACGTCGACGCTCCGGAACAGCTTGTGCACCGGGTAGTTCGCCGAGCCGTCGTGCACGTAGCGCGGATCGAGGTGGAGGATCGACGCGCTCTTCACCTGGAAGCTCGACGTCTCGATCGCCCGGATCTGCATCGCGATGTCCTGGAGATGGCGCGGCTTCACCGTCGTCCCCGCCTTCACCTCGAAGAGATCGAGTTCCGCCTTCGCGGAGACGAGCACGATGTCGACGCGCACTTCCACGTCGCCGCCCCGGAATGCCGCGTGGAAGAGCACGCCGGGCTTGCCCATCGTGAGGAACGCGTGCGTCTTCTTCAGCGCGTCGTCGAAGTCGTCCTTGCCGAGGTCGATGCCCTTCGGGAACGGCTGACTCGCCAGCTCGACGAGCTTCGCGCCCCGCCCAGCTCGAGCAGTTCCTGGTGGTAGTCGTCGAGTTCCGGCTTGCTGGGCGCTTCGTTCCGTTCGAGATACAGGCGCTTCGCGCACTGCATCCCGGCTTCGAACAGCGGCTTGGTGATGGAGACACGGCTCTCGGCCGTGGTCGCGGCTTTCTTCTTGCTCATTCTGGGCTGCCAGACCCGGTACCGCGATCGCGGTCCGACGGCAGGAGGTGTTCCGATGGGCGACGGCGGAGCAGCGCCCTCAGGCCGAAGAGTCCGACCAGGAGGAAACCGCCGAAGACCGCAGCCTGTAGCAGGCGATCGCCGAGCTCGCCGGGTTTGCGCGGGGGCCGAGCGAAGCTGAGGCTCGAGGCGATGGCGCGCAAACCGGGTTCGACTTCGACGAACTCATTCTCCCACGCGCGAAAGCTGAGGATCAACAGCTTGCCCGAAGTCGAGGCGACGACGTCGAGCGTGCGGAAGGGTGGACTGCCGTCGGCGGGGCTGATCCGACGCGACATTTCGACGACCGGGTGGGCCGCCTTGCCGACGGTCGAAAGGCCGGTGGACAGGACCTCGCAGCGGTCGCCGGTGAGGCTGGCGTAGAAGCTCTCGAGCTCTTCGACCAGGGCCTCGTCCGCGACCCGTTCCCCGTCGCGGACCACGACCGCGAGAGCGCCGCCGCGGGTTCCGCCGGTGCGCCAACGGTCGATCTCACCGAAGACCGTGAGCTCCGCCGCGGCGATCGATTCGACCGCCGTGTCGCTGAACAGGCGGCCCGCGAAGCCCAGCACCTCTTGCCGCTCGAGTTGCCGCCAGCCGGAAGGGAACTCTCCCGCCCACACGAACTGTGCGATCCGGTGGGTCGCGGTCGGGATCGGGGTCGGGCCGCCCGTCGCCTGCGCCGCGAGTCCAAGACCGGTCGCCTGAGCGGCCAGGGCGGCGAGGGCGAGGACGGTGGGGCGGACCGGGCGGCGGCGCATCGCCCGGATCATGGCGGCAGTCGCTCAGGCCGTCGCGTTCTGCTCCTGAGCCGCCACGCTGCGCTTGCCCGACGCCGGTCTCCCCGGCACCCAGTCGAGGCGGAACCAGAACACGGAGCCGCAACCGTCGGCCGCGTCCTTGTGCCCGATCTCGCCGCCCATCCCGTCGATGAGCGCCTTGCAGACCCACAGGCCGATGCCGGAGCCCGCGGCCGACGACGACGAGGCGTCGTGCACCCGGCTGAAGCGCTGGAACAGGAGCCCGCGCTGCGACTCCGGCACGCCGATGCCGCGGTCTTCGACCTCGATGAGCACGCCGCGTTCGACCGCCGTCGCGCGCAGCGCGACCGGCGAGCCGCTCGGCGAGTACTTGAGCGCGTTGCCGACGAGGTTGAAGAGGACTTGCAGCACGCGTGTCGGATCGGCGCGCACCGCCCGCGCGACATCCGGCGCGATCTCGACGGCGAACGCGCTGCCGCGCGCGGCGGCCATCGGCGCGAGGATCTTCTGCGCGTCGCGGACGACGTCCTCGACGAAGCAGTCGCGCGGGTCGATGCGCAGTCGACCTGACTCGACGGCGGCGCGGTCGAGAAGGTCGTTGAGCAGGAGCATCAGGTGCCGTCCGGAGGTCGCAGCCTGCTCGAGGAACTGGCGGCGTTCCTCCTCGGTCGTCGCGTAGCCGTCGTACACCATGTCGACGGCGGCGAGCGCCGCGGTGAGCGGCGTGCGCAACTCGTGAGCGGTGTTCGCGAGGTGATCGTCGGCGCGACGCGCGAGGAGCTCGAGTTCGCGCGTGCGCAGGCGCACCTGACGTTCGATCTTCGCGGCGATGCGAGTTTCGCCCAGGTCGTCGACGAGCCGATCGGCGAGCGCGTGCAGCGAAGCGTCCGGCGACATCCCCGGCGCGAGCGACCCGAGCCGGCGGAGCGGGGACCCGACCTGCATCCGCGCCCATGCGAAGGCGATGCCCGTCGCGACGAGCGTCGCGAGGGGCCACCAGGGCAGCGGCGCGTCGAGCGGTTCCGCGCCACGCAGGATGACGACGCCGTGCGCGCGGCCGTCGGTGCTGCGCACCGGGGCCGCGACCGTGCGGCCGTCGGCGAGTTGCACCGCGCGCGGCAAACCGGCGTGTTCGCGCAGCTCGACGGCATCCCCGGCATCGCCCGCGGCGGCGAACACGTCGCTCGCGCCGTCGATGCTCGGCAACCAACACGCGGCGCCGACAACCCCGTCGCGGGCGCGCACCAGGCGCTGGAGCATCAGACGCGAGCGGGCTTCGGCATCGTGGTCGTCCGCCGTGGGCAACGCGAGCGCGACGAGGTTCGCGTCGTCGAGCAAGCCCGCGCCCGGCGCGGGCACCGCCGCGTCGCGCGACGCCACGAGCCCGCCGATCGTCCCGGCGGCGGCCGTCGCGACCGTGATGGCGATGATCACTCTGTGGTGTGGGCGCACGTCAGATCGGAGGTTCGAAACCCGTTCGTCCCGTCGGGTCTTCGACCGGTCGAAGCGTCCGGCTGCACCGCGATTCGACAGTGCGCCGGTCACCGGCCGGGAACCGTCGATGGATGCGACGCCTCGCCCGTGCTCCCGTCGCGAGACGCGGCAGGGGTTCGTGTCCGCTCCGCGGTCAGCGGTCGGCGAGGAATGCGTCGAAGGGCTGGTCGACGAAGGTCGGACCGTCCGCCTTGCGCCAGCCGATCCCCCGCGTGAAGCCCGGATCGCCCTCGAACGCGACTCGGCCCGAGCGGCGGATCAAGAGGAAGCGCGGCATGCCGAAGCCGCCGATCTTGATGAAGTACTGATCGAAGGTCGCGGTCTTGTCGCGCGCGATGCGCGCCCCGGTCATCGGTTCGGCGGCGAGCGCGGTCTCGAGTGCCTGGCCCTCGGTGCCGCCATCGCACACGACGATCGTCTCGAGGCCGGCCTCGCGGCCGCGCTCGATCAGGTGCGCGACGTACTTGGCGGTCGGGATCAGGCGCTCGGCGATCGGCGACCAGAACACCAGCATCACCGGCTTGCCCTTCAACTCCGCGAGTGCCACGGGCTCGCCGCGCAGCCAGTCGACGTCGAGCGGCGGCGGTTCGATCCCGGCGAAGCTGCCCGGTTGCCGCAGCGAGGCGTCGGCGAGGATGCGCTTCTGCGCGAGCACGCGCTCGATGCGCGCCGCGGGGTCGCGCGGGTCGCGCGCGAGGAGACGGAGTTCGCGGTACTCCGCTTCGCCGGGTCCGGTCACGAGCCCGAAGCCGCCGCGCAGCACGTGCGGCGACGCGAAGTCGACGCTGCGCGCGTAGAGGCCGTCGAAGTAGACGTCGACCGAGTTGCCGGTCACGTCGATGCGCAGCGTGTGCCACTCGCCCGGGCCGGCGAGCACGCTGCGGTGATCGTGCACCTCCCAGACGCCGCCGCGGTTCGTCGCCACGTCGAGGTAGCCCTTCGGATGCAGGAGGAGCGCCGAGTAGTCCTGATCGCCCTTGCGGCCGAAGCAGAGTCCGGCGAGGCGACCCTCCGCGACGCCCTGCGCGTCGATCGGGACCCGCAGCTGCGCTTCGAGCGAGTAGTCCGCGTCGAAGGCGACGTCGCAGATCAACAGCTTGGTGACCATCGTGTCGTCGCCCGCGGTGGCCGGCACGTCGGCGCGGATCCGTGCGCCGTAGGCCTGGTAGTTCGCGGAGTCGCCCGACCAGCCGTCGAGCGTGCGTTCGTCGTAGGCGAGTCGCCAGCGCGCGAGGCTCTTGCCGGTGCGCTCGGCGAGCTGCGTGTAGGCGTCGAGCACCGCAGGGACGGAGAAGCGCGCGCCGACCCGGCGCAGGATCTCGAGGCCCATCGTCGGCAGGCCCGCGGCTTCGTAGCGCTGCGCGAGCGCGAGGCCGTCGTTCGCGAACTTCTGCGTGATCGCGATCCGCTTCAGCGCGAGCGGATCGAGGCGGAGGATGCGTTCACTCGCCTCGGCGATGCGCGGGTCGTCGTTCTTGCCGTCGGCCTGCAGCGCGGCGCGCAGTTCGCGCCAGGTCGCGGCGGCGCGGGCCTTCAGTTCGAGTTCCTCGAGCAGGCGCGCGGTGCGTTCGAGCAGGTCGGGGTCGGCGCCGCGGTCCTCGAGCGCTTCTTCGAGCAGCTCGAGCGCGCCGGCCTTGTCGCCGCGCTCGGCGGCGCGCGACGCCCAGTCGAGGAAGCGCGTGCGGTCGTCGAGCTTGCCGGTGGCACGGTCGCGCAGTTCGAGGACGAAGGCCTTCCAGATCGCGTCCATCTCGTCGATCCGCTTCGCCGGCGAGTTCGGCGCCGCGAGCACCGTCTCCTCGAAGTGCAGGGCGGGGTCCTTGGGCTGCCCGCGCTTGAACGACTCGGCGTAGGCGTGCGACGCGTCGCGCCAGACGGCGCGTCCATCCTGGTCGCGCCAGTTCCACAGCAGATAGACGACGCCCCAGGTCGGCGCGTACCACGGCGGACCCCACGAGTAGCGCCCCTCGACGACCATGCGGAACGGCGGCGCGTTCTCCGGTTCGCTGAACTGCCCGTCGCTGCCGGCCGCGGCTTCGTCGGGGCTTTGCATCCAGCCCTTCTCCATCCGCGCCGCCAGCGGGAAGAGCCGTCCCGGCGGCGGCTGGTTCCAGCGCACGTTGCCGTTGGAGAGGATCGTGCAGCCCTCGAAGAACGACGCGTAGGCCTCGTTGAGCCAGCCGGGCACGAAGGGGATCGACAGCGAGACGAACTGGTGCGCCGCCTCGTGGAACAGCGTGCGGTACATGTCGCGCACGCCCTCGCGCCCCTGCACGCCGCCGCCGACGAAGGTCTCGACCGCGTCGCCGATGAAGTGACCGCCCGACCACGCGACGGGGTTCTGCCCGAGCGTGAGGTACTGGTCGCGGCTCTTGAAGATGCGGATCTCGATCTGCGGCGTCTTCCCGCCGTCCTCCATGAAGCGGAAGTTGGTCCACGCGTTCGGCCACTCGGCGTGCGCCGCGTCGAGCGCGGCACGTTCGGCCGCGGACATGCCCGCGGTCGGATCGCCCGCGCCTGCGAAGACGTCGTCGATTGCGACCTCGCTGCCGCCGGTGCGGCGGATGGTCGTGATCGCGACGCGCGCGATGTCGCGCGTCGGGTCGACGGCGAGCTCGTCCTGGTAGACCTCGATCGCACCGAGCAGGTCCTTCCGCTTCTGGTAGTCCTTCGCCAGCAGGTCGAGTTCCTGGATGGCCTTGGTCTGGAGACGGCCCCAGGACGCGGCCTCGGGGTCGAGCGTGGCGAGACGGGCCAGCTGGGTCTTGCGTTCGGGAGCGAGGCGGGATTTCTGTTCGCGCGCCGTCTTGGGCAGCGAATCGACGAGGTCCAGCCAGGTGTGCAGGTCGTGCGTCGCACGGTCCTTGTCGGTCGCGGCTTCGGCGATCTGCGAACTGAGGAGCAGCGCGTTCAGGTCGACGGGATCGCGCTCGAGCGCGCGGTCGATCGCGGCGCGGGCCTTGGCGTGATCGGGCCTGGCGAGTTCGGCGCGCGCCTCGGCGATCAGGGTGGCGACGTTCGTCGCCGGATCCTGAGCGGCGTCTTGCGGAGCGAAGGCGAGGGCGGCGCTGAGGAGGAGACTCGCGAGCATGCGGGCGGGGAGCGTAGCGGTGGATGCGGTCGACGGGCGCTCGCGACCTGGATGCGACATCGCCTCGTCGGGGGATAAGCCCGCCCTTGCGGCATGTCCGAGTTGACATATGCTGGCACTCGATGTCGGACTCCGACAAACCGCTCGTCTGGCTTCATGGTGAGGTCAAGTCGTAGCCCTTCGGCGAGGACGGACGTCGCGAGGCCGGTGTTCTCCTGCGCAGGCTCCAGCGGGGTGAACTCCTCGGCATGCCCTGTTCGCGGCCCATGCCGGCCGTCGGTGTTCGGTGCCACGTGCTGCGCGTCCGCGACCGGGATTCGAACTGGCGGATCCTCTACCGCATCGATCCGGACGCCATCGTCATCCTTGCCGTGTTCCCCAAGCGCACGACGACCACCCCGGATGTCGTCGTGAAGGCCGCGAGAGCCCGACTTCGTCGCTACGACTCCAGCTGACCCCACCTGCCCGATACCTATCTATGGATATCAAGAAGCAGAAGCGCCTCGTTGCCGCCGGCTGGCGCGTCGGCAAGGTTGCCGACTTCCTCGACCTGACGGTTGCCGACCAGGTGTTCATCGAGATCAAGCTCGCCCTGGCAGATGCTGTCCGCGCACGGCGTGCGAAGCTCGGACTCACCCAGGCTGATCTCGGCCGACGCATGCACTCGAGTCAGTCACGCGTTGCCAAGTTGGAGGCCGCCGACCGTTCCGTGTCCATCGACCTGCTCGTGCACGCGCTCGTCAGTCTCGGCGTCACGCGCAAGCAGTTGGCTCGCGCGCTTGCGACGAGCGCGGCCTGAGAATGGGAATCCACTCTCGATCCGGTCGCTCCTCACGCCACGATCCGCGCCCATCGCGGCCGAGGCGCAACCCTGACGGACCGAAGCGTCGTCGCCGTCGCGGCGGCCAATCGGCCTCGATCGCTCTACTTGCCGTCGTTCTCCGGCCCACGAACCCATGCTCCGCACGGACGTCACCCCACGGCAGAACGCCGTCGCTCTCGCCCTCGTCGCCGCGCTCGGCGCCCTCGCTGCAACGCTCGTCGCGCTCGGCAATCCGGGCAACATGGGAGTCTGCGGCGCCTGCTTCCTGCGCGACGCGGCCGGCGCGCTCGGCTTCTTCCAAGCACCGGCGCCTCGCATCTTCCGGCCGGAACTCGCAGGCATCACTTTCGGCGCGCTCGCGATGGTGCTGGCGCGCGAGCGCTTCGGCGCACGCTCGGGGAGCTTCGCCGCGTCGCGCTTCATGCTCGGCGTGCTGATGGCGTTGGGAGCGCTCGTCTTCCTCGGCTGTCCGTTCCGCATGCTGCAGCGGCTCGGCGGCGGTGATCTGAACGCGTGGTTCGCGCTGCCCGGCTTCGTGCTCGGCGTCTTCGTCGCGACGCGCTTCGAGAAGCGCGGCTACTCGATCGGGAAGACGAGCGTCGTCGCGGCACCGGTCGGACTCTGGGCGCATCTCGCGTTCGGCACCCTGCTCGTCCTGTTCCTGATCGGCGGAGTTCTCTCGAGTCCGGGCCCCGGCGCGAGCGACGGCCCCGCGCACGCGCCGTGGCTGATCGCGCTGGCCGTCGGCCTCGTCGCGGGCGCCGTCCTCTCGCTCACCGGCTTCTGCGCGATCTCCGCCGCGCGTCAGCTCTTCGCCCCCAAGCGCCGCATGACGCTCGCCGCCGCGCTGCTGATCGCCGGCTATGCGATCGCTGCTCTCGTCGCCGGGACGTCGAAGTGGAGCTTCGACGGCCAGCCGATCGCACACGGCGACTGGCTGTGGAACGCGCTCGCGCTCGCACTCGTCGGTCTCTGCGGCGCCTTCGCCGGCGGTTGCCCGGTGCGTCAGCTCGTGATGGCGGGCGAGGGCAATGGCGACGCCTTCGTGTGCGTGTGCGGCCTGATCGTCGGCGGCGGCCTCGCGCACACGCTCGGCATCGTCTCGTCGCCGGCGGGGGCGACGGATGCCGGACGCATTGCGACCGTCGCGGGAATCGTCGTCGCGCTCGCCTATGCGGCGCGGATCACCGCGACGGCCGCGGCACCGGTCAGTCCTCGATCGTGACCCGCAGCGCCTGGGTCACGTCGATCCCCAGCGCGTTCACCGTCGGGTCGAGCACGAAGCCCTGCGCATAGAGCGAGGCGCCGACGACCGACGGATCGTTCGGGATCGAGAGCGGGAAGCTCACCGGCGGTCCGAAGATCGGAGCGAAGATCGTCGCGGCGAGGCCGATGTCGAGGCTGCAGCCGGGGGCGCCAAACATCGAGAGGTCGATCGGCGGGGTGGAGAAGAAGCCGAGCCCCAGGACCGCGCCCAGTGCAGCCGGGCTGCCGGGGGTGATCTCGAAGCTCCCCGTGGCGCCGAGGACGAAGTCGTCGCGGACCTCGAGCAACGCGTGTCGATCGAAGCAGCCGCTGCCGACCACGACGCCGCGACGCGGGCAGGGGTCGATGTCGATCACGGCGTCCCACATGGCGCCACTGATGACGGCCTGGGTGTCACGGCAATACAGGGTGAAGGTGTTCACGCCCTGGTGCACGAGGCTCGTGATGTTGCGCGTCATCGTGCGGCAGATGCCCGCGGCGCCGGTCGTGGTGCCGGACACGTAGACCGGCTGGCCATTGACGTAGAGGCCCGCGATGTTGGGACCGCCCGACACGCCGTCGCCGAGGTGGTCGTCGACCGCATAGCGCAGGTTGAGGATCGCCTTGCCGATGCTGCCCGTGCAGGTGTTCACGGTGAAGTCCTGGCAGAACATGATCGACGCCGGTCCGCGGCTCGCGTTGTTCGACAGCCAGACCGCCGGCGAACCGGAGATCGAGGGGCACCAGCTGGAATACGCCGGCACGACGACCGCGGCGTTGGAGCACGTGAAGTCGGTCGGCCAGACGAAAGCCCCGAGCTGGAGCGGGGACGAAGCTGGACCGGAGCGCTGCATCACTCCCGGCCCGCTCGCGAAGGTGACCTGCTCGGGCATCGCGCAGCTCGTGACCGTGAGGTTCACGTCGTAGAGCAGTGCGGTGAACGGGGCGATCGGGCCGATCACGTCGCGCACGTAGACGTAGAGGTAGTTCGTGCCGGTCTGCACGTGGCAGCCGCCGATCGTCGCGCTGCCGCTCAGGCAAGCGGTGCCTCCGAGTCCGTCCGCGACGCTGCCCAGGATCGGATGGTCGTTGATCCAGACCCCGACGTTGGGATTGCCGGCGTCGTCACCGAGGAAGCGATAGAGGGCGCCGCGCGCGTCGATTCGCAGGCTCGTGATGTTGCACGCGCTGATCTCGAAGGGTTGGCAGTAGAGAGTCCCGTAGCCGGAGTTCCCGATCCAGCCGGCGGCGCTGTTGCCGACGTTCGTGCACCAACCGGTCCACGGGGTGATGAACTGGGCGAAAGGAGTGGGTATCCCGCGGGCCGCGACGAACTGCGCTGGCGTGATCGCCACGCCGGGCGTCACCGACAGGGCGCGGATCTTCGCATCGTTCGGTCCGAGCCCATTGCCCGTGTGCAGGTTGATGTGCTCCTTCGCCAGGCACTCGTCGTCGAAGCAGATGCGCGCGGAGTAGAGGACGCCCGAGCGGCCACCAAGCACGTCGCGCACGTAGACCTCCAGCCGGTTGCACCCGGGCAGCAGGAGGCCGCCGATCCCGGTCGCGGTCCACGTGGACTCGGTCGTGAAGCCTCCGCCGGCGGAGCCCGCGATCGGATTGCCGTTCAGGAACACGCCGATCTGGTTCGCGCCGCCGCTCGTGTCGCCGAGCTGATCGTCCGCGGCGAAGTGGAACTCGATGCAGGCGTTGGCGAACGCGCAGCCGTCGAGCACGAAGGGGTGGGAGAGCAGGAAGCTCCCCGGCGCGCCGCCGCTCGTCTTCCCGATCCACTTCGCCTGCGGATTCCAGAACGAGTTGGAGTTGAGCCAGGAGCCCGGCGGCGAAGTGACCTCGACGAGTTCCGTGCCGATCGCCGCGGCGGAGAAGTCGAGGCCGGTGAAGGCTCCACCGCTCAGCGCGGCGGCCGGCAGTCCGAAGGTCCCGGTGATCCCCTGCCCCGGCCCGCTGCGCAGCGTGTAGCAGGTGCGGTTGGGTCCGGGGGGACATTGGGCGGAGAGGGATGCGGCCAGCACGAGGCCGGCGAGCCAGGAAGTGGCGGCGCGGGAAGTCAGGCGAAGGTGCATCGGAGTCCTCTGGGTAACGGGTCGCCGCCCTATCGCCCGGGCGCACGCCGGTCAGACGAGGAATCCGCCGTCCTTCACCCCGTCGTCTCCAACTCGAAGAGGGTCACTCCGGCACCCCGCCCGATCCAGAGCCCGCCGCCCGCGGCCAGGAACTGCGGGGCCAGTCGACGGCGATACCAGGTCCCCGTGCGCAGGTGTACGTCGCCGTCGGTCACCTTCCGGTCGCAGTTCTCCTCCCAGTCGCGCTTCGTGAGCACCTCGAGGAACAACGCGCCGCGGCAGTGCCGCGCGAGGTTCTCGATCGCGCGTTCGGCGTCGGCGGGTCCCAGGTACTGCAGCACGCCGTGGCAGATCACGAGGTCGTAGGCACCGTTGCCGCGCCAGTCGACGACCGAACCGTGCTCCCAGCCCATGGTCTCGCAGAGGTGCTCACTGATCTCCACGCCGTGGTACTTCGCCTTCTTGCGCTGGCGCGCGAGCGCGTCGCGCCAGTAGCCGAGCCCGCAACCGAGATCGAGCACGCGCTTCACGTCGATGTCGAGGCGGTCGAGGTAGGCGAGGGCGAAGGCACAGAGCCGCTCGACGTCGTCGCGCGCGTACACGCGCGTCGCTTCGTCCTCGTAGAAGCGGCGGTAGTACTCGCGGTCAAAGCGGCGGCCCGGCATGCCCGCACTTTGCGGCGCATCGCGGCTGCGGTCCATCGTGTGGTCGGCACTCGACGCCGTGGGCGTCCGGCGTTCCGCTGCGTTCTCCGCCCGCCATGCACATGCTCCGCCTCGTTCTCGCCGCCCTCCTCCTCGCGGGTCTCGCTCCCGCGCAGTCCCTCCGCTACCGCGACCCGGTCTTTGCCACGGTCGACGTCTCGAGCAACCTGGCGTACGGCAGCGCGGTCGACCGCTTCACGCAGCAGACCGTCACGCTGCTGCTCGACCTCTACGAACCGCGCGGTGACGTCGCCGCCGAGCGCGCCGCGATCGTCCTCGTGCACGGCGGCGGCTTCACCGGCGGGAACAAGTCGGTCGCCGCGATGCGACGCACGGCGACGGACCTCGCGCGCGCGGGCTACGTCGTCGCGTCGATCGACTACCGGCTCGCACCGAGTTCCTCGCAGGTGAACGCCGCGGTGATTCGCGACGCGGCGCACGACATGAAGGCTGCGCTGCGCTGGCTGCGTCGCTTCGCGACGTCCTGGCGCATCGACACGACGCGCATCGCCGGCATGGGCAGCTCCGCCGGCGCGTTCACCGCGCTCGACGCCGCCTACGACGCCGACGAGGGCGACAGCGGCAACCCCGGCTTCGACTCCTCGCAGCGCTGCGTGGTCGATCTGTGGGGCGCGCTCGCCGAGACGGCGTCGATCGACCCGGGCGAGGCGCCGCTGTTCATCGTGCATGGCACCGCGGACCCGGTCGTCCCGTTCAGCGGGGCGACCTCGCTGCGCGACCGCGCTCAGCTCGCGGGCGTGCCCTTCGAGTTCCATCCGCTCCAGGGCGCCGGTCACGCGCCGTGGGACCTGTACTGGACGACGAAGTTCGCCGACACCCTCGCCTTCCTCTTCGAGCGCATGCAACTCGAGCGCGTCGTCGGCCTTGCCGCGGATCCTGGCTACGCGTCGCCCGGAACCCTCACACTGCGCACGCACGGCGTCGCGAACGACCTCTGGTTGCTCGCCATCTCCGGCAGCGGCGCGACGCCGCAACCGCTCGGCGATCTCGGCCTCCTCGTGTTGGATCCCTCGAGCACGATCGTCGCGGCGATGGGAACGCTGCCGGCGACGCCGCGGATCGCGTCGGCGAGCTACTCGATCACGATCCCTTCCGGCATGGGCGGCAGTTCGTTCACGTGGCAGGTCGTGCAGTCGTCGTCGACTGCGCCGCGTTCGCTCACCGACGGCATCGTGACCGCGTTCTGAACGCGCGATCGGGCCACCTTGCATTCGGCGGTCCGATCCCCTTCGCTGCGCGCCGATCCGACGATGACCGCAGCGACGACGCCCACTGCAGCGCAGACCGCCATCGAAGCCCGTATCGCCGCCGAGCTCGGCGTGCGCGAGACGCAGATCGCCGCGACGGCAAAGCTGCTCGACGAGGGCGCGACGGTGCCGTTCGTCGCGCGCTACCGCAAGGAGGCGACCGGCGGACTCGACGACGCGCAGCTCCGCACGCTCGCCGAGCGGCTCACGTATCTCCGCGAACTGGAGGAACGGCGCGCGGCGGTGCTCGCGAGCATCGACGAGCAGCACAAGCTCACGCCGGAGCTGCGCGCTGCGATCCTCGGCGCGGACACCAAGCAGCGCCTCGAAGACCTCTACCTGCCCTACAAGCAGAAGCGCCGCACCAAGGCGATGATCGCGCGCGAACGGGGACTCGAACCCCTCGCACGCACTCTGCTCGCCGACCCGTCACGGGATCCGCGGGATGTCGCCGCGGGCTTCGTCGATCCGGCGCGCGAGGTCTTGGACGTCGACGCCGCGCTCGACGGCGCTCGCCAGATCCTGATGGAGGACTTCGCCGAGGATCCGCAACTCGTCGGCACGCTGCGCGAGCGGATCGCCGCGGTCGCGGAACTGCGCACGACCCTCGTCGACCCCAAGAAGACCATCGAGGCGGCGAAGTTCGCCGACTACTTCGATCACCACGAGCCGCTGGCCCGCGCCCCCTCGCACCGGGTGCTGGCGATCCTGCGCGGCCGTGCCGAGGGCTTCCTCCGCCTCGCGATCCGCACCTCGCCCGACGATCAGGAACTCGCCGACGACGGCCGCGGCGTCGGGCTCGGTGCTCTGCTCGCGCGCTTCTCCATCCGCGACCAGAAGCGACCCGGCGACGCATGGCTGATCGAGACCGCGCGCCTCGCGTGGCGCATCAAGCTCGCCGCGCACCTCGAGACGCAACTCGTCACCTCGTTGCGAGAGCGCTCGGAAGAAGAGGCGATCGCGGTCTTCGCGCGCAACCTGCACGACCTGCTGCTCGCGGCGCCCGCCGGTCCGAAGCGCATCCTCGGCCTCGATCCCGGTCTGCGCACCGGCGTGAAGGTTGCCGTCGTCGACGAGACCGGCAAGGTGCTCGAGACGGCGACCGTGTTCCCGACGCCGCCGCGCGAGGACGTCGCCGGCACGTTGCGCTCGCTCGAGGACCTGGTGCGACGTCACGGAGTGACGCTGATCAGCCTCGGCAACGGCACCGGCTCGCGCGAGACCGACGCCGTCGTCGTGCAACTCCTCGCCCGCGTGAAGGATCTCGGCGTCATCCGCGTCGTCGCGAACGAAGCCGGCGCGTCGGTCTACTCGGCGTCGGAGCTGGCCAGCAAGGAGTTGCCCGGACTCGACGTCGCGCTGCGCGGCGCGGTCTCGATCGCGCGGCGCGTGCAGGACCCGCTCGCCGAGTTGGTGAAGATCGAGCCGAAGTCGATCGGCGTGGGGCAGTACCAGCACGACGTGAACCAGGTGCGGCTCGGCAGGGCGCTCGATTCGGTCATCGAGGACTGCGTCAACGGCGTCGGCGTCGACCTGAACACCGCGTCGCCGGCGCTGCTCGCGCGGGTCGCCGGACTGTCGACGACGCTCGCGGAGAACATTGTCGCGCACCGCGACGCCCACGGCCGCTTCGCGCGGCGCAAGCAGTTGCTCGACGTCGCCCGCCTCGGACCGAAGGCCTTCGAGCAGTGCGCGGGTTTCCTGCGCGTTCCCGGCGGCGACGACCCGCTCGACGCCTCGGCCGTGCACCCCGAGGCCTACGAGGTCGTGCGACGTATCGAGCGCCACACCGGCCGGACGGTGAAGCAGCTCGTCGGCGACGCCGGCTTCCTGCGCACGCTCGACGCGCGGACGTTCACCGACGAGCGATTCGGCGAACCGACGGTGAAGGACATCCTCTTCGAACTCGAGAAGCCCGGGCGCGATCCGCGTCCCGAGTGGAAGACCGCCACGCTCCGCGCGGACGTCACCACCGTCGCCGACCTCACGCCCGGCATGCAACTCGAAGGCACGGTGACCAATGTCGCGGCGTTCGGCGCCTTCGTCGACATCGGCGTGCACCAGGACGGCCTCGTGCACGTCAGCCGTCTCGCCGAGCGCTTCGTCGAGGATCCGCGCAGCGTCGTGCGCGCGGGGCAGGTCGTGCGCGTGAAGGTGCTCGAGGTCGACGTCGCGCGCCAGCGCATCGCGCTCACGATGCGCATGAGCGACGAGCCCGGTCAGGCGCCCAAGCGCGGCGAGACGACGCGCGGCTCACCGACGCCACGCGGCGCGCAAGAGCCGCGCCGTCCGGAGCCCGAGGTGAAGAACGCCTTCGCGCGGGCCCTCGACGGCGCTCGTCGCAAGGCGAAGGACTGAGTGACCATGCCGACCGCGAACGCGCCGAGACGACGCCGCAGCCGCCGCCTCGTCTTCGCGGCGTGGCTGGTCGTCGCGTCGGCCGTCCTGCTCGAGGGCACCTTGCAGATCGGCGCCTTCGTCGTGTGGTCGATGGAACGCCGGCCGGTGCCCGAGATCGCGCCCGGTCACGACGTCGTGCTCTGCGTCGGCGACTCGTGGACGCACGGGATGGGCAGCTCCGACCCGACGACGCTCGGCTATCCGGCCGTGTTGCAATCCCTCCTGCGCGAGAGGACCGGGCGGACGTGGACGGTCGTGAACGGCGGGCTGTCCGGGCAGAACTCGCGCGACGTGCTCACGCGCCTCCCGTCGCAACTCGCGGAGTACCGACCGCGGTTCGTCTGCCTGCTCGTCGGGCAGAACGACTTCTGGTCGGTGCCCGAGGAGATCCGGAGCGACGGCGACGCGATCGATCACTCCGCCTATCGCTTCCGCTGGCGCATCCCGCGACTCGTCGCCTGGGTGAGCGGCAAGCTCCACGGCGCGGGGCAGGCGCCCGCCGCCGCCCCTCCGCCGCGCGGTCCGGAGTGGGCGCCGCGACCGGTGACGCCGGTGTTCCCGTACGGCAACGTGCCGATGAAGCGGCCGCAGAACCAGGCGGCCCGCGGACTGAAGCAGGAGGGTTGGCGACTGGACGAACGGAAGGACGTCGCGGGCGCATTGCGAGCCTTCGAGCAGGCGCTCGCGATCGATGACAAGGATCCGCAGACGCGGCAGGCACTCGTGCAGCTCTGTTTCAAGAGCGGTCGACTCGACGATGCGATGCCGCATCTCGACTGGCTCGTCGCGGAGTGGGCGAGCGGGCCCGACTTCTGGATCGGCCGCAGCCTCGTCATCGCCTATGACGCGCTCGGCAAGGCGCAGGACGCGATCGACGTCGCGGCGAAGGTCCTCGCGACCCATCCCGACGACGCGATGACCTGGCGCTATCGCGGACAGGCCGAGTTCTACCTCGGCCGTCACGACGACGCGAAGCGCTCGCTGGACGAGGCGATCCGCATCTCACCGGAACGTTGGTCGTACTTCTGGCGCTACAAGGTCAGCTGCACCGGACAGCGCGACGTCGACGACGGTCTTCGCACGATCTACACCGCATACGCCGTGCTCAACGACGCGACGGCGGCCGCCGACGATCTGCGCGCATTGGCAGCCGCCGTCGGCGACACGCGGCTCCGCCCGGTTCTCGAGTCCTTTGCGTGCGAACCCGCCGTGCGTATGCGCCTCACGCGGATCGTGGACGAAGTCCTCGCGGTCCGTGACGGCGAGGCGGCCGCACGCGTGCTCGCCGCGCACGCGCGCAGGATCGCCGTCACGGCGCGCAACGCCGGGGCGACGCCGGTCTTCCTCGTCTATCCGTTCGTGCAGGAGGCTTCGGCGACCCTGCGAGCCGTGTCGCTCGATCTCGGGATCGATGCGATCGACGTGACGACGCGTTTCGCCGAGCGGCTTGGCGGGCGGAGCGTCGTCGACTTCCGCGCGCCCGACGGTCACTGCAACGACGCGGGTTATCGGCTGATGGCCGAGATCGTGGCCGAGGGTCTGGCGCCGTTGATCGAGGGAACGAATCGGTAGGCCAAAGGGCCCTGGCAAGAAGAGCAGCCGAGGCCTTCGGGTCGTCGAGTCAGCGACGACGCTTGCAACCCGGATGGGTTGCGGCCTCGGCCGCGATGGGAATCCGTCAGAGGGCGCGACCGCGGGGCAAGTAGTCCCGTCATCCCGTCCCGAGAACCTCCGATGCGATCTCACTCCGCGATCTTCCCTGCTCTGTTTCTCTGCACCGCACTGACCGCCCAGGTGCCGATCTCCGGCTCGGTCTACGACGGCGCGGGCGGTCCGTTGCTGGCGGGGACCGTCTACCACACGACGGGCAGCATCAACGTACCTCTGGGCCAGACGCTGACGATGCAGCCCGGCGCCGTCGTCAAGCTCGCCGTCCACACGTTCACCATCGACGGCACGCTGCTCTGCCAGGGCACGGCGGGCAGTCCGTGCGTGATCACCTCGATCCACGACGACACGGCGGGCGGCGACACGAACGGCAACGGGAATGCCACGAGCGGCGGTGTGAACCAGTGGTACGGCATGAGCTTCGGCGCCGGCTCGGGAGCGAGCGCGTTGACGCACACGCAGATCCGCTTCATGGGCTGGGGCAACTGGTCGGTGAGCGTCGCCGGCGCGAACCCGAGCTTCGTCGACTGCCGCATCAGTGACGGTGGTTTCGGCGGACTCTCCCTCACGGCGGGCGCCATGCCGACGGTGACGCGCTGCGACTTCCAGCGGATCAACTCCGTGCCGGCCGCGCACGGGTTGTCCTTCGAGGCCGCGGCCCGTTTCACCGACACGACGGCGAGCAACTGTCCGGGTGGTGCCTTTCTGCGGGTCGACAACGCGACGCTCGGCGCCGACGCGACGCTCGGGCCGAGGAACGGCATCAACGGCGTGCTGGTCTACAACGCCCTCGCGATCGTCTCCGGCGGCACGAGGCTCACGCTCGAGGCCGGTCTCGCGCTGAAGGCGTCGGCCGCGCTCACCTTCGTGGTGAACGGGACGCTGATCGCGAACGGCACCGTGTCCCAGCCCGTGGTCCTGACCTCGATCCATGACGACAGCGTCGGCGGAGACACGAACCAGAACGGCACTGCGACCAGCGCAGGTGTCAATCAGTGGTACGGGATGAGCTTCCGCGGGGGCTCGAGCGCCAGCGTGTTGACGCATGCGCAGGTCCGTTGCATGGGCTGGGGCAACTGGTCGGTCGAAGTCGCGGGCGCGAACCCGACCTTCGTCGATTGCCGGTTCAGCGACGGGGGTTTTGGCGGACTCGTGCTCGCCTCCGCGGCGCTGCCGACCGTGACGCGTTGTGACTTCCAGCGCATCAACTCCGTGCCGGCGGTGCACGGGATGACCTTCGATGCCGCGGCGCGCTTCACCGATACGACCGCGAGCAACTGCCCCGGCGGCGCCTACCTGCGAGTCGACAATGCCACGCCTGCGGCCAGCACCGTGCTCGGGCCCCGGAACGGCATCCAGGGCGTGCTCGTCTACGCCGGCAACCCGGTCGTCCCCGCGGGCATCACGCTCACGCTTCAAGCCGGGCTCGGCCTGAAGGCACTGAACGCACACACGATGGTGGTCAACGGCACGCTCGTCGCGAGCGGAACGGCGGCGAACCGCGTCGTGCTGACGTCGATCCACGACGACAGCGTCGGCGGCGACACCAACCAGAACGGCAACGCGACCGCGGCCGGGATCAACCAGTGGTATGGCGTGTCGTTCCGACTCGGGTCGAGCGCGAGTTCGCTGACCTACACGGACATCCGCTGCACGGGCTGGGGCAACTGGAACTGCGCCAGCGTCGACGACGCGAACCCGTCCTTCGACCACTGCCGCTTCAGCGACGGCGGCTTCGGCGGCCTGGCGGTGTCCACGACCTCGCGTCCGACGGTGGCGAACTGCGATTTCCAACGCATCGCCTCCGTGCCCGCGATGTACGGCTTCGTCTTCGATGCGCTCGCCGGCCTCTCGCGCAACACGGCGAGCAACTGTTCGGGCGGGAACTACCTGCGGCTCGACAGTGCCGCGCCGGTCGCGTCGTGCACCGTCCGCCCCGAGAACGTGATCGGCGGCGTGCTGGTCTACAACGCGAACCCCGTGATCCCGACCGGAGTCACGCTGACCCTGGAGCCGGGCCTCGTCCTCAAGGCGAACGCCGCGCGCACGTTCGTCGTCGCCGGCAACCTGATCGTCAACGGCCCGGTGGTCTTCACGTCGTTCCACGACGACGCCTTCGGCGGCGACACCAACGGCAACGGCAACGCGTCGGCGGCGGGTCCGAACCAGTGGTACGGGATCCGCATCGATGCGACGTCGATCGCGCTGGTGGATCTGGCGCTGGTCCGATGCAGCGGCTGGGGCAACTGGGCGGGCATCACCTGCAACTCGGGGAATGCGTCCCTGCGGCGTTGCCGCGTCGAGTTCGGCGGCTTCGGCGGCTTCGATCTCTCGGCGGCGTTCGTCGCGAGCGACCTCGTCGCGTTCGCGAACGGCGGCGACGGCATCACGCTGCGCGGCGGCGGCTTCGACCTGTTGCGCGCGACGAGCGCCTACAACGGCAGCGTCGGCGTGCGTCGACTCGCGGCATGGAGCGGCAACGTCCGCAGCTCGATCGCACACGGCAACCCGACGGGCGGCTTCGCCGGATTCGCCGCGGGCCAGATCGACTTCAGCGACGGCAGCGGCATCCCCGGCGGCAGCGGCAACCTGAACGTCGATCCGCTGTTCCTCAGCGCCGGCGCCGGCGACCTGCGGCTCTCGCCGGCGTCTCCGTGCATCGACGCCGGCGATCCGCTGGACGGTCCGACCGGTCTCGACGGGCTCGGCTTCCCGCGCCTGCTCGACGGCAACGTCGATGGTGCCATGCGCGTCGACATGGGAGCCTACGAGTTCGACAACCTGCTCCTGCTGGTCACCGGCAGTTCGAGCCCGGGCGGCACGCTGACGGTGACTTCGATCGCTTCGCCGCAGCTCCCGATCGTCGCGCTCGCGCTCGGCCTGCCGTTTGGCGCCGGACTCCCGGTGCTGAACTTCGGCGGCCTCTTCGTCGATCCGAGCGGCCCCTTCGACGCGATCCTCTGGCCGGCCAACGGCAGCGCGCCGATCCCGATCCCGTCCACGCTGGTCGGACCGATCCCCTTCGCCTTCCAGCTGATCGGGTTCGGCAATCCCTTCCCGCGCGGCAACACGAGCAACCCGTACTTCTTCACGATCGAGTGATGTCGGAGAGCGACGCTCAGCGCGGCACGTCGACGGTGAGCGTGGTCTCGCCGTCGACGTCGATCTCGCGCGCCGCTTCGCGGCGTTCGCCGGTGACGCGCACGCGGTAGCGTCCGGGCGCGAGGCCGTCGACCCGGAACGCGCCGCCGGTGAAACGGAGATGGTGCTGAGGGAGGCTCAACGGCGTACGCGGTTCGCCGAGCGGCACGACGCGGGCTTCGCCGTCGGCGAGACCGTGCACGGTGACGCTCAGCGACGCGTCGCCCTCGCTCGCGGCCAGCGCGAGCGTCGCCGGTTCGGACCCGGTCACGACGAGGCGCCAGACCCGCACGACCGACGCCGGCTCGCCGCCGGAGAGGTAGAGCGATCGCGTGCCTGGGCCGACGCGCGTGACCGCGAAGCTGCCGTCTGCGGCGACGGGGACATTCGCGGAGTCGTCGCCCATGTCGAGCAGGACGTGTGCATGGCGCAGCCCGTCGAAGCCCACGAGCCGACCCTGCACCGTGACGCCGGGCCCGACTCTGATCTCGATCTCGTGCGTCGCGGCTGCCGCGGGGATCTCCAGCGTGTGAACGAGCACGGGCCGCTCTTGCGCGCGCACGAGAAGGCTCGTCGGCCCCGGCCCGAGGTCCTCGATCGAGAAGCGCCCGGCGGCGTCGGTCGTCGTGCCGCGTTGGATCTCGCCTTGCACCGCGAGCCCGGCACCGGCGATCGGCGCGCCGGTCACGGCGTCGAGCACCGAGCCGGTCAGCACGACGCCCTTCGCCAGCAGCACGACCGCGCGCTCGGGGTCGGGACTTGCGGTCGCGATCGCGACGATGCGACCCGGTGCGTAGCCGGGCGCCCGCACGACGATCTCGAACTCGAGCCCGTCCTTGATGCGCTGCCCGCGCATCGACCAGGTCCCGTCGGGGGCCGCGAAGTGCACGGGCTCCAGGCGCGCGGTCGTGGGGATGGGCAGGGCCGTGACGTTGAACTCGGGGACCGGTTTGCGCGTGACGGCGTCGAGGACGCGCCCGGCGAGGCCGGCGGCGCGCGTCATCCGCAACTCGACTTCGACGTCGCCGAGACCGTCGAGCGTGTGCGCCAGCGACTGCCAGCCGTCCTTGTAGGCGTGGATCGTGCACGGCTCGGACGGCACAGCGTGGTGTTCGAAGCCGCCGTCGGCGGCGCTCGCGACGGACGACGACGCGGTGCGCGCCATCACCATCCGCTCGAGGTTGACGAAGATCGAGACTCCGGCGATCGGCGCACCTCGGTCGTCGAGCACCTTTCCGCGCACGCTGCGTCCGGGCGTCAGATCGACCAGCAGGCCGTCGCGGTCGCTGGTCAGCGCGAGCGGGATCACCGCATGGGCGAAGCCCCGGCGGCGCACGACGAGCTCGAGTTCGCCTGCGCTGAGACCCGTCACCGCGAAGCTGCCGTCGCGAGCGGACCAGGCTCTCGTGCGGACCCCGCTCGACTGAGCGTAGATCCCGACCGCGGCGCCCGCGATCGGACGGCCGGACGGGTCGCGCACCCGGCCTGCGACGCGCAGTCCGGGTGACAACGTGAGGGTGACGTCCTCTCCGGCATCGGCGATCGTGGACGCGACGCCGTATGCGCGCGACTCGGCCGTGACCTGCTGCTTCGAGCCGGGCTCGAGGTGATCGAGGACGAAGCGACCCTCGTTGTCGCTGGCATGGCGCCGGAACGAACCCGACGTGCGCACCTCGACTCCGGAGATGGGGTCGCCCGCGCCGTCGACGACCCGACCGGTGATCGATGCGCCGGGGCTCAACACGAGGTCGAGGACGTGCTCCCGTGCGCCCTCGGGCACGGCGATCGTGTTCAGGGACTGGCGGAAGCCCGGCGCGTAGGCGAGCACCGGCCGTACCGCGGCGCCGGTGCCGATCGGGAGTTCGTAGCGACCCTTTGGATCGGATTGCGCTTCGTGCCAGCCGTTGAAGGAGATCGTCGCACCTTCGATCGGCGACTCGCGCTCGTCGCGCACGACGCCGCGCAGCGTGCATCCGAAACGAGTCGTCGTGGCTTCGAGCGTGACCGCGGACTCGTCGGGTGCGACGACCAGCGGCGTGCACCAGACGCGGCGCGCGGGCTCGTTCGTCAGCAAGTCGAGCGTGCGCAGCTCGTCGCTCGCGGCGACGCGCAACGCGGCGCGACCGCGTTCGTCGGTGAGCAGCGCGTGCGTCGATCCCGGCTTGCCGTCGGTGCCTGCGCCGGCGAAGTCGCGCAGTTCGAGAGCGAGTCCGGGCGCCGGCAGCCCGTCCTGGGTGACGACGACTTCGATCGCGAGCGCGGCGGCGAGCGGCGCACGGCCGGTGGTCGCCGCGCGCTCGCCGATCGCGGGATCCGTGGACGCTTCGCCGGCGAACTGCACCTGCCGCGGATCGGCTTCGCCGCGCGCGACCGGCGGCTCCGGCGGAATCGACTCCGGCCACGAACTCCACCAGAACGCGAGGCCGATCAGTGCGGCGGCAGCACCAGCGACGGCGAGCTTCGATTTCGAGACCACGAGTCCTCCTTCGAACAGCAAGGGTGCGAGCGCTGCGCGCCAACGGCCGCCGTCGCGATCGGCGTCGAGCCGGGCGCGCAGCATCGACAGGCCGCGCCGGAGCCACGAGCGCACGGTCGCGTCGGGCACGTCGAGGCGCTTCGCGAGTGCGGCAAGCGGAGTGTCGTCCCAGAAGCGCGCGAGGACGGCGCCGCGGTACGGTTCGGGCAGCGCGAGCACCGCGTCGACGACGCGCCGCCGCTCGGCTTCGCGGGCGAGGACATCGAGCGTCGAAGGCAGGGCCTCGTCCTTCGCGGCAGCGAGTTCGCGCGCCGCGCGGCGCTGCGCGTCGCGACGTCCGTCGCGCACGAGATTGCGGGCGATGCGGGCGAGCCAGGGTCGCAAGCCTGCCGACGCCGGCAGCGTCCTGCGGACCGCGCGCAACCACGTGCGCTGCACCACGTCTTCCGCCTCGTCCCCGCGCAACAGCGAGCGCACCACGCCGCGCACGAAGTCCTGTTCGGCGAGGAGGCGTTCGGGTGTCGGCGGTTCTTGGGGATCGCTCATCGCGTGGCGTCGTCAGGAAGACGCCGTGCCGGCGCGGATCGTTGCACGGAATCCCCCGGCCGACGAGCCGCGATCAGTTGCCGAGCAATGCGCGCCCGTAGTTCGTCGTCGTGAAGCCGCCGGCGTTGATCAAGAGGTCGGGGACGGCCGCCGACACGTAGAGCGGTGTGCCCGCGAGCGACGAGACGGTGGGGATCGACAGCAGCGAGTTCCCCGTGCCGGTCACATCCGTGAAGACGGTGATCGTCGTCATGATCTCGTGGTAGAGACGACAACCCGGCGCACCGAAGGCGCTGAGTTCCATCGGCCAGGTCGGGCGATGCGTGTCGAAGCCGAGCAGGAACACGACGGTGCTCGCGTAGGTCGGTCCGCAGTGGATGCCGAGCAGCCCGCCAAGGCGCGGCGAGCCGCTGAAGGAGAACAGGGGGCGCGTGAACCACCCGACGCAGCTCGAACCGAAGAGCTGCAGGTTGGCATCGCCGAGGAACAGCTTGAGCTTGAACGCCGTGTTGCCGCCGTTCGTGCCGGTCGCCTGGTTGGTGTAGTTGAACGCGAAGATCCGTTGGTTGGTCGTGTCGATGTGCGTGTCGGCGAGGACGATCGACGTGCCGGTGACCACGATGTCGATCACCAGGTGGTCACTGCCGTTGTAGGCAAACGGATCCTGGAGCCCGATCTCGTTCCAGGTGTGGGCGACCATGCGCCAGTCGTGGCTGGTCGTGTCGAGCACCGTGCGCGCCGGGCCGGGCGACGACAGGTTGTTCGCGAAGGTCGTCGACAGGGCCGCGCCGCTGAAGTGCGCCATCCGCACCAGGATCGAAACCGACCCGCGGACGGCGGACTGACACGGCGCGAGCGCGAGACCCGAGATCACGCCGGCCTGGCTGCCGAGGTCGCTGTTGCGCACCAGCACCTGACAGCGCGTGGCGGCCGTGGTGAAGGGCATACCGACGCAACTGCCGGTCGCCGGCGATGCGCCGGCGGGGACGACGAAGCTCTGCGCGGCGAGTGCGGAGGACAGGAGCGCGACTGCGAACGGGAGGCGAGCGAGCATCGGCGACCTCGGCGAGCGGCGGGCGGGTTGGCCCGCGACGACGGCGTCAGTTGCCCAGCAGGGCGCGGCCATAGTTGGTCGTCGTGAAGCCCGCGGCGTTGGCCGCTGGGTCGATCAGCACCGCCGAGGAATAGAAGAACAGCCCGGCGAGTGACGGGATCGGCGGAAGGGCCAACGACAGTACCGAGCCGCCGGCCGGATCGCTGAACACGCCGACGGCGACGGTGACGTCGTGGTAGAGGACGCAACCCTGCGCATTGACGACCGCGAGGTCCATCGGGAAGAGCGGCATGTGCGCGTCGAAGCCGAGCAACACGTAAGCCGGCATCGACGGCGGTCCGTTCGTGACCACGAGGTCGAGCTGCGTGCCGAGCTGCGCCGTGCCGTTGAACGAGAAGCTGGCCGTGGAAACCGAACCCGGGCAGCTCGCTCCGAACAACTGCGTGTTCGCATCGCCGAAGTGGAGCTTCATCTTGAACGCGGTGTTGCCGCCGTTGGTGCCTGTTGGCTGACCCGAGTACGAGCCCAGATAGACCCGCTGGTTGGTCGCTTCGCGGTGCATGGCGCCGCTGACACCCGACGAGCCGTAGACCGTGATCTCGACCACGAGGTCGTCGCTCCCGTTGTAGAAGAACGGGTCCTGCAGACCGACCGAGTTCCAGGTGTTGGCGACCATCCGCCAACTGTGGTTCACGGTGTCGAGCACCGTCTGCGCCGGGCCTGGCGAGTTGAGGTTGGTGTCGAAGGTCGTCGACAGCGCGCCGAGGTTGAGGTGCGCGAACCTCACGGTGATCGCCCGCATCGTGCGCACTCCGGTCGAGCACGGCGCGAGGGCGAAGCCCGAGATGACTCCGGGCGTGTTGCCGAGTTCAGTGGCACGGACCAGGGCCTGGTAGCGCATGTCGGACGTGCCGAACGGGAACACGTTGCACGTGCCGACGGTCGGCGATGTGCCCGGTGGGACGAGGAAGCTCTGGGCGGAGATGCTCGACGCGAGGACGAGCGCGAGAGGGAAGAGGTTGCGCATCGACGTAGGCCTTGTCCGGTGCGGCACCATGCGGCACGCGGGTGGGTCGCGCAGGAGGCTACCTTTCGAATCCGCGCGGAGTCGTCGCGGACTTGCATGCTTTCGTCACGCTGCGGCGCAAGCACCGTTCTCATACGGCGAACGACAAGGCCGCGGTCACGCCGTTGGCAGCCACCGCGAGGACGGTCGCGCGCGGCCACGTCAAGCCGGTGACCGCGCGGAAGACGAAGGCCTCCGCGATCGTGACTGCGCACTCGGTCGGCCACCAACCGAGCATGCCATGGCCGATCACGAACCATGCCGCAGGATGCGTCATGAGGTTGGCGAGCAGGGCGTCGAGCGCGATGCGCCGCTTGAAAGCTTGCGGCGCCAGCGCGATGGCGAGCGGCACTTCGACCGTGACCGTGAGGACGAACAGACGCAACCACTCGCTCACGCGCGGGCTCCGGCGAGCGTCGGCACGGTCCGCGGTGCGACCGCGCATGCGACGAGGAGCACGGGGATCTCGAGCCAGGCGTGGATCGCCGCGACGACCCCGTAGGTGGCGCGCGTGCCGGTGAACGACAAGACGTAGCCGACGGCGAACAGCGCCGCGCTCGCGCCGATCCACGCGACGAAGCGCTTCGGCACGGGCCACGGGCAGCATGCACCTGACGCTTCTCCTCCGCCTCCGAGCCGCGGCAGCACGAGGATCACGATCGCGTAGTGCAGGCACTGGAGGAAGGCGCCGGCGCGGAACAGATCGAAGGCGAAGCCGTGCTCGTGCCACGCGATCGGGACGAAGCTCGCGAGCTGTGCGGCGAGTGCGTCCGCGCGATCAGACGGGAGTCCTGGTGATGCGACTCCGCAGACGATCACCGCCGGGATCGCGAGGAAGACGACAGCGCCGACGAGCATCGCTCGCCGGCGCGACGGTCCGTCGAGCCGCTCCGCCAGGAAGCCCAACGGCGTGAGGTTGTGCGCGAGGGCGAACAGCACCAGCGCCGCGAACGGATCGGTGAGCACGGCGAGGACGGCGACCAGCAACGCCAGCGCGCCGAGCACCGCGGGGGTCGAGCCGCGGGATGCGAGGAGTGGCAACACGACCGCGATCGACGCGGCGCCGAGCGTCCACTCGACGGCGGCGCGCGTCGTCGCATCGCCGACCCCGGCGATCGCGAGCGCACGCACGAGCGCGATGCCGAGCAGGGGGATTGCGAGCCGTCGCGCGAGCCGCGTCCCCATTCGCGCGCCGAATCGCTCGTCGACGTAGCGCAGCTCGGTCGCCACGTGCGGCAGCCCGAACAGCGCGAGAGATACGACGTAGACCTCGAGCGGGGCGCTGACGGCGGCGAAGGCGATCGCCGCCACGCACAGGGCCGCGATCGCGACGCGACCGGTCACGGCTGTGGCGGGGGCCGGCGAGCGCGGCGCCGAGTCCATACGAAGGCGATCAGCGCGAGAGCGGCGAGCGCGATCGCGACCAAGACCACGGGATCGGCTGCCGGGACGGGGTCCGGCGCGATGTCGGAGAGCACGGGCATGAGGTGTCGAGGACTGGTCCGGGCCAGGTGGGGTCAAGGGATCAAGATCGTCGAGCCGGTCGTCGCTCGGCTCTCGATGGCGCGGTGTGCATCGGCCGCGCGTGCCAGGGGGAAGCTTCGGCTCGGGCGGACCTTCACCGCGCCGGTGCGCAAGACGTCGAACAACGCCGCCGCCGCTGCGAGCATCTCGGTTCGATCGTGGACGTAGTCGTGGAGCGAGGGGCGCGTGAGGAACAAGGAGCCCTTGCTCGACAACAACATCGGATCGAAGGGCTCCGGCTTGCCCGACGCGTTGCCGAACAGCACGAGCGTGCCGCGCGGCGTGAGGCAATCGAGCGAGCGCAGGAAGGTGCTCCGCCCGACCGAGTCGAAGACCACCGGCACGCCCGCTCCGCCGGTCAGCTCGCGCACCGCGCCGACGAAGTCGTCGCGCGAATACACGATCGCGTGATTGCAGCCGTGCGCCCGCGCGAGAGCGGCCTTCTCCTCGCTGCCGACCGTGCCGATCACCGTCGCGCCGAGTGCCTTCAGCCACTGGCAGGCGATGAGGCCGACGCCGCCCGCCGCCGCGTGGAGGAGCACCGTTTGGCCGCGTCGCACAGGGAAGCTGCGGCGGATCAGGTACTCGACGGTCATGCCCTTGAGCATCGCGGCAGCCGCGGTCTCGTCGTCGATCTCGCGCGGTAGCGGGACGAGCCGGTCGGCGGGCACGACGCGGAACCGCGCATACGCGCCGCGCGGACCCGAGCAGGTGACCACGCGATCGCCGGGCTTCACGTCGCGGACGCCCTCGCCGACCGCCTCGACCACGCTCGCCGCTTCGTTGCCGAGCAGCGCGGGCAGCGGCACCGGGTAGGTCCCGCTGCGGTGATAGACCTCGATGAAGTTGACGCCGATCGCCGTGTTGCGCAGCAGGGCCTCGCCGGGGCGTGGCGCCGCGAGCGGGATCTCGAGGCACTCGAGAACCTCGGGTCCGCCGGTGCGCGCGAAGCGGATCGCCGTCGTGGTGGTGGGGAGCGACATCGGCGGGCCCTCAGGCTGGGACCACGACGGCGTGGCGCCGGCGCGCGCCCGCGAAGCAGAGGCCGAGGGCGCCGCCGCAACCGAGCAGCAGCAGCAAGACGGTCTCCTGCTTGCGTTCCTTCTCGGCCTTGACGTCGTCGATCTCACGGTTCTCGGCGTCGAAGCTGCGGCTTCCGACGACGGCGAGCGCCAGCCGTCCCTTGGATTCGTCGACGACGCGGAGGACGACCTCGCGCCGCGCAACCGGAGTCGAGCGCGGCACGAGTCGTTGCACGCGCGGTCCGACGAGTTCGCGCACGGTTCGCGCCGCGAGCATCGGCTCGAGCTGTGGCCGCGCGAGGGGTCCCTGCACGAGCGCGGCCTCGAACGCCTCACGCGCGCTTCGCGTGACGACCCACAACGTCGGCCGATTCGACTGGGCCTGGCAGACCAGGAGTCCGTCGGCCGACAGCGGCTCCGGGGCGACACCGGCGGGGTGGCCCGTGTCGGCGTAGACGAACATGGGTCCGTAGTCCGGAGAATCCTCGCGCGGCGCGAGGATTCGGAGGCGAAGGACCCCGGCTGGTAAAGCGGCCGAGGCCTTCTGGTCGGCGCGGCAGCGCCGACGCCAGCAGCCGGGATCGGCTGCGGCCTCGGCCGCGACGGGCTCCTGGTCTTTGGGCAACGGATCGCGCGGCGGGAGCCATAGGTTCTGCCCGATCGTGAGGCGCTCGGGATCGACACTCGGCTGGAGCGCGGCGATCTCAGCATGACGCGCGGCGGAGCCGAGGCGCGCCGTCGCGATCGAGCGGAGCGTTTCGCCCTCGGCGACGACATGAGCGACGCACGCGACCCGGGCGAGCATGCCGAGTTCGAAGCGGACCTCGGCGCGGATCAGTTTGCTTCCCTCGGGGACGATGTCGGGAACGGCGATCAGGGCGAGGAGCAGGACGGTCGGCGCGACAGCGGTCATGACGGGTGCGGATGATCGCACGACCGTGTGTTCCTTGCGCGGTTCCGACCCTGGCATCGCGCCGCGGGCGCGAGGACGGGAACATGCGCGCATGATCCGCCTACCCATCGCCGCGCTCGCCGTCGCGCTCGCCGCTCCCCTCGCCGCGCAATCGCCGTCCTCCGGGTCCGTCGACCGCGACTGGGACGTCCTCGACCGCCGCATCGAGCTCGCCGGACTCCGCGCGTCGATCCGCTTCCTCGCCGACGACCTGCTGGAGGGACGCAGCCCCGGCTCGCGCGGCGACGCGCTCGCGCGGCTCTACATCGCGACCCGCCTCGAGAGCGCGGGCTTCGCGCCGGGCGCAGCGGACGGGACCTGGAACCAGCCGGTGCCGATCACCGGCGTGACTGCGAAGGTCGTCGTGCCGCTCACCGCGACCGGGGGCGACGGCGCGGCGTTCGCATTGACCGCACCGGACGATTACACGTGCCAGGCCGGTCGCGCCGAGGCGCGGTCGGAATGGAAGGGTGCGGGATTGGTGTTCGTCGGATACGGCATCACCGCTCCGGAGCAGCGCTGGGACGATTGGAAGGGCGCCGACGTGCGCGGCAAGGTCGTGCTGGTGATGAACAACGACCCGGAGAGCGACCCCGAGCTCTTCGCCGGCAAGCGGCGTCTCTATTACGGCCGCTGGTCCTACAAGTACGAGGAGGCGGCGCGGCGCGGCGCGGTCGGTGCGATCGTCATCCACACCACGCCGTCGGCGGGTTACCCGTTCCAGGTGATCCAGGCCGGCCAGGGCAGCGAGCACTTCGCATTGCCGGCGGTCGAGGGCGTGCCGTCGCTGGCGATCCAGTCGTGGTGCAGCGAGGACGCGGCGCGGCGGCTCGCCCAACTCGGCGGCCACGACCTCGATGCCCTGCGCGCGCGGGCCGAGACCCGCGAGTTCGAGCCGGTCGACCTGGGCGTGAGCGTGGACCTCGCCACGGAGAACGCGGTGCGCGAGATCCGCTCGGGCAACGTCGTCGGCGTGCTGCGGGGCAGCGACGCGAAGCTGCGCGACGAGTACGTCGTGGTCACCGCGCACTTCGATCACCTCGGCCGCGGCCGCGAGCGCAACGGCGACGACCTGTACAACGGCGCGGTCGACAATGCGTCCGGCTGCGGCGCCGCGCTCGAGCTCGCGCGCGTGCTCGGCGGACTCGACGTCGCGCCGCGCCGCTCGGTGCTGGTCGTCTTCGTCACCGGCGAGGAGTCCGGATTGCTCGGCTCGAAGTGGTTCGCGCAATCGCCGACCGTCCCGCAGAAGGCCATCGCCGCGAACTTCAACCTCGACGGCATGAACATCTGGGGCCCCTGCGAGGACCTCGAACTCATCGGCTACGGCAAGAGCGACCTGACCGCATTGGCCGAGACCGTCGCGAAGCGCCGCGGCCGCCGCATCGAAGCCGACAAGCAGCCCGAACTCGGATTGTTCTATCGCTCCGACCACTTCTCCTTCGCCCAGGTCGGCGTGCCGTCCGCCTACTTCAAGACCGGCGGCGACTTCCTCGAGAACCGCGAGGGCCGCCAGCGCTTGAAGGCCTCCTACACGACCGTCCATTACCACCAACCGAGCGACGAGATCGACCCGCGCTGGAACCTCGACGGCGCGGTGATGGACTTGCGCTTGGTGCTCGAATGCCTGCTGCGCTGCGCCGACGCCGACGAAGCCCCGCGCTGGACCCCGGGCGACGAGTTCGAGGCGCGGCGCTGAACGAGAGCCTCAGGGCAACACAACGGACCGCAGGGGCAGGAAGCCCGGATCGAAGCGCTCGGCGAACTCGGCCAGCAGCACCTGGGCATCACGGCGCGGCGTGCGGCGGTACTCCTTGCCGTTCCAGACGACGACGACCTGGCCCTTCTCGTCGCACATCGCGTCGTCGAGGAGCAGGCGGAGCTTCTTGACGAGCAGCGTGTCGATGCGGATGCGCCCCGGCGCTTCCCATCGTGCATCCAGCCGCGCGGTGCAGTCGTCGAGGAGGCGCTGGACCTTCGCGCGCCTCGCCGTCTCGTCGAGCGGCTCCCATTCCGCGGCGGGGAAGCTCAAGGCCGGCTCCTCGCGGACCTTGCTCGTGTCGTAGGCGAGGATCTCGCACCAGGAAGAGCGACCCTCGCCGGCGCGCGCGGCGCGGAGCACGACGCGCTCGGGACGCGGGTCCCGGCGCACGCCGCTCAACCACTCGACCCAGTCGACGGCGCCGAACTCGAAGCCGTGACCCAGCGCCTCGAACTCGATGAGCTTCGCGTCGCGCGCGCCGGCGTCGCGCAATCGCTGGAAGGCGATGCGCAGGTTGGCCACGAGGCGCGGGTCGTCCTGGGCGCCCTGTAGATCGCGGATCGGGATCGGCGCGAGGTTCTCGACGTAACGCAGGTTGTTCTGCGCCTGCCCGGGATTGCGGCGCGGGCCGCCGATCATCGGCGCGAGCGCAGCGAAACGATCCGGACGGCGCGAGGCGAGGTCCCAGGTGAGGTGACCGCCGCGGCTGATGCCCGACAGCACGATGCGGTCGGGATCGACGCGCCATTGCCGGCGCGCCCAGCGCATCGCCGACAGGGTGAGTTCGCGCTCGCGGTCGGAATAGCGGTAGCCGTCGTTCGCGCCCGACTCCGACGGCGCGACGATCACAGCCGGCCACGCGCGCGCGACCTCGCGCCAGATCTCCGGTTGCCCCTCGCCCGACGCGCCGGTGCCGTGCGCTTGCAGGATCAACGCGAGCGGCTGCTGCGGGTCGATCGTCTCCGGCGCGAGGATCCACAGCTCCGTGTCCTCCATCGCCTCGCCGTTCCAGAGCGGCACCGTCGGGCGCGCACGGCCGGGGCTCGCCGCGACAAGAGGCGCGAATGCGCGCATCGCGCCGATCCACGTGTCGACATCGATCGGCAGCGCCGCGAGCTCCTTCGCCCTCGCCGCGCGTTCCTTCGGCGCGGCCAGATCGACGAGTTCGTGCAGCAGGGCCGCCGGGTCGTCGGTCTTCGGTTCGCCGGCTTGCCCGCCGCCTTCTTCGCCGCGCGCAAGTTCGATCGCGATCGCCGCTTCGAGTTCGTCGGGCGCGAAGCCGGCGGGTCCCGGGCGTCCCGCGTACGCGATGCGGCCGTCCTTGCCGACGAGACAGAGGCGGTCGGGCCAGGCGCCGTACGCGCGGTTGGTCGCGTCGTCGATGCGGTCGACGACCGCCGTGAATTCGTCGAGGCCGAGGCCCTGCACGCACTTGCTTGCGACCTCGCGGCGCTCGCCGTCGTCGATCGGATCCTCGACCAAGGGTACGCGCGGGTTCGGCATCGCGCCGTCGATCGCGTGCGCTTCGCGGATGTAGACCAGCACGAACTCGACTTTCCCGAGGTTGCGCAGTCGCAGTTCCCTCAGCCGACCGGCCGAGGCGCGGAACGGGGGTCAAGTCCAGGAGCCGAAGATCAACGCGACGGGGCGCTTGCCGGCGAACGACGAGAGGCGAAGCGTCGCGTCGCTCGTCGCCGGCTCGGAGCCCGCGGACTGTTGTCTTGCGAGTCGCGGCAGATCGAAGTCCGGCGCGGGATCGCCGACGCGCGTGCCGACACCGCGCGCGCGTCCGGCGGCGGCGCGGCGCATCGGCAGCGCGAAGTCCTGGGCGGTGATCCTGCCGTCGCCATCGCGGTCGAGTCGCGCGAATGCCTCCGCGCCGCGCCCGTACTCGGCGGCGGTCACGACGCCATCACGATCCTGGTCGTGCTGCTCGGCGATGAAGCGCCAGGCTTCGGGTTGCGCTGGTTGGCCGGGTCGTTGCGCGGTCACGCTGCTGAGCGCGACGAGCGCCGTGAGCCAAGAACCGAATCGTCCGATCGCGTTCATCCGCCGTTCTCCTGGTCGTGTGGAACCGCGTCGCGCTCACCCGCGCGTTGCAGCGCGGCCTCGCACTCGCCGAGCCGGAAGCGCACGTAGGCGCGGTCCTGGCTGTGCGGCGCGCCGGCGAGGTAGCGCGACCAGTGCGTGCGCGCCTCGTCCCAGCGTTCGATCTGGTGCAGCGTCTCGGCGAGGTTGAAGTGCGCGTCCGCGTAGTCGGGCAGCAACGCGAGCGCCTTGCGATAGGCGCGGATCGACGATTCGAAACGGCCGAGCTCCGCGAGCGCGTTGCCGAGGTTGTTCCAGGCCTCCGCGAAACCGCCGTCGATCTCGACGGCGTTCATGTAGCGCTGCGCGGCCTCGCCGCCGCGGCCGAGCGCGTGGAGGACGTTGCCGAGGTTGAACGCGACCTCGGCGCGCGGACCGCCGAAGAGCAGCGACTGGTGGTAGCTGTCGGCGGCTTCCTCCCAGCGCGCTTCGGCTTCGGCGGCGACGCCGCGGTCGAACCACTCCTCCGCGCTCTTGGGGCGGCGGTGCTGCGCGAAGTTGCCGTGGGAGAGCACCTCGCGCGCATCGTCGTCGGCGAACGCGAAGTGCATCTGTCCGCTCGGTTCGACGAGCCGGCCGTCGTCGAGGCGCACGAGCAAGGCGCCGCCGCGCGACGCCGCCGCGATCTGCACGAGGGCACGGGAGGCGCCGGGCATCCAACCGTCGAGCATCCGCAGCGAGCGTTCGATCTCGGCGAGGCTCGCGCCGCCGTCGAGCAGGCGTTGCAGCGCGCGTGCGCTCGCGACCTGCGCGAAGTCGAAGGAGCAGAGCCGGCCGACCACGCGGGCCGGCGTGATCAGGCCGCGCCGCATCCACGCGCGGAGGCGCGCGAGCGGTTCCTTCAGCACGCGCGCGAGCTGCTCGAGCGTGTAGAGGCTGCCGAGTTCCTCGGCGCGCTCGTCCTGGCCGAGTTCGACGAGAAACGCCGCCTCGTCGACGATGCGGATCGCGTGACCGGAGTCGGCGAGTTCACGGGCACGCGCGAGGCTGCGCGTCGGCCGGCCGTCGCGTTGCAGCGGCCAGCCCTCCAGACCGACGACGAGCACGTGGGTCGTCGTATCCGGCGCCGGCGTGTAGGTAGCGCCGCAGCGCGCGATGGCGTCGATCGCCTCGGCGCGCGTCATCGACGCCAGGCGCCCGGTGACGGCGATCTCGCGGCCGCGCAGCGGATGGGCGTCGCTCGCAGCGTCGTCTCGAGTCTCGCGAGTCCGTGGGCACACGAGCGGCGCACGATAGCGACGACGTGCGGCGCGCGCGCTATGGTCGCCGCCGCGTGCTCGTCCTGCGCTTCGATCATCTCCATCGACCCGACGGCTGGATCGCGCCGGCGTGGGTCACGGTCGACGACGACGGCTTCGTGCGCGCGGTCGACCAGGCGCCGCCGGCGATGGGGGAGGAGGCGCGCTTCTCGTCGTTCACGGGCTTTGCCGTCCCGGGCATGGCGAACGTGCACGGACATGCGTTCCAGCGGGTGTTCGCAGGGCAGACCGAATGCGCGCAGGGCGAGCGCGGTGGGCCGGGCGACGACTCGTTCTGGACCTGGCGCGAGGCGATGTACCGGGTCGCCGCGGCGCTCAGTCCCGACGACGTCGAAGCGATCGCCGCGCTCGTGCAGATGGAACTGCTCGAAGCCGGCTTCACCGCGATCGGCGAGTTCCACTACCTCCATCACGCGCAGGACGGCACGCGCTACGCGTCGCGCGCGGAGACTTCGCTCCGCATCCTCGCCGCCGCCGAGCGCAGCGGGATCGCAGTCACGCTGCTGCCGGTCGCCTACTTCCACGCCGGCTTCGGCCGTCCGCTCGCGCCGATGCAGCGGCGCTTCGGTTCGAGCGACGTCGACGAGTTCCTGGCGCTCTGGGAGGCTGCGCGGACCGTCGTGCGCACCGGCCCGTCGCGCCACCGCATCGGCGTCGCGCCGCACAGCCTGCGCGCCGTCGCGCCCGACGAACTCGCGGCCCTGCTCGCAGCCGTGCACGGCGCGGAACCCGGCGCGCGCGTGCACATCCATGCCGCGGAGCAACGTGCGGAGGTCGAGCAATGTCGCGCGAGCCTCGGCATGGCGCCGATCGCCTGGCTCGCGCAGGCCGGCGGACTCGACGCCCGCTGGTGTCTCGTGCACGCCACGCACTCGACGCCCGACGAACTCGCCGCGGTCGCGCGCGCCGGCGCCGTGGTCGGTCTCTGTCCGACGACCGAGGCCAACCTCGGCGACAGTACCTTCGCGTTGCCCGGCTTCTTGAGCGTGGGCGGTCGCATCGCGATCGGCAGCGATTCGCACGTGAGCATCGAACTCGCCGAGGAACTGCGCCTGCTCGAGTACGGCCAGCGCCTGCGCGACGAACGCCGCAACCGCGCGGGCGAAGCGGGGCATCGGTTGCGCCGGCACGTCGGGCGCCGGCTCTTCGACGCCTGCGCTGCCGGTGGAGCGCGCGCGCTCGATCAACCGCTCGGCGCGATCGAGGTGGGTCGGCGCTGCGACGTCGTGGTGCTCGACGCGGAACATCCGCGACTGCTCGGCCACCGCCCGGAATCGGTGCTCGACGCGTTCGTGTTCTCCAACTCCGGACGGTCGATGGTGCGCGACGTGTTCGTCGGCGGCCGGCAGGTCGTCGCGGCCGGGCGTCATGTCGCGCGCGACACGATCCTGCGCGACTACGCGCGCGTCGTCGCGCGGCTCGCGGAGGTCACGCCGTGACCGCGCCGGCGACGTTCACCTTGCGGGGCGACAAGACCGCGACCACGCCGTTGCTGGTCAGCGCGCCGCACACCGGGACGGACCTTCCGCTCGGCCTCGCCGAACGCCTGAGGAACGACGCGATCCGCGCCCTGCCCGACACCGACTGGAACCTGCATCGGCTCTACGACTTCGTGCCCGCGCTCGGCGGCGCGCTCCTGTGCGCGCGCTACAGCCGCTACGTCGTCGACCTCAACCGGCCGTCCGACGGGCACGCGCTCTATCCGGGTCGCGCCGAGACCGGACTCGTCCCGACGCAGACCTTCGCCGGCGAGCCGATCTACCGCGAGGGCGAGGACCCGGGCGCGGACGAGATCGCGTCGAGGGTCGCTCAGTACTGGACGCCCTACCACCGCGCGCTGCGCGAACAACTCGCGGAGCGGGTCGCGCGCTTCGGCGTCGCGCTGCTGTTCGAGGCGCACAGCATCGTCAGCGACGTGCCGCGTCTCGCGCGCGGCCGCTTGCCGGGCTTCATGCTCGGCGACGTCGACGGCACGTCGTGCGAGCCGCACCGCGCGGATGCGGTGTTCGCCGTCCTCGCCGCGAACGACCCGGGTGCATCGCGGAACGTCCCGTTCAAAGGCGGCTTCATCACGCGGTGCTTCGGTCGACCACAGCACGGCGTGCACGCGCTGCAGCTCGAGATGAGCCAGCGGCTCTACATGCGCGAAGGTCCGCCGTTTTGGTGGGACGAAGCGCGCGCCGCACCGCTGCGCGAGGTGCTGCGCGCCGCGCTCGGCGCGTTCACCGCGACTTGGCGACCTCGCTCCTGACGCGGCCGTCGACCGGTTCGCCGAACTCGTCGGCGCCGTCGAACGCGACGAGACCCTGCGGCGACGACCTGCGCATGCGATCGACGAGGAGCATCCGGCTCGGGCGCACGAGGTCGCGGAGCACGGGCACCATCTCGCCGACCGCGGATCGCTCGAGGATCGCGACGGCATCCGCGCGCCGGGCGGGGATCTCGATCACGGTGCTGCGGCCGTCGCGGAACGACAGCGCCACGCAGATCCGCTTCCTGCCGAACAGGCTCGGCGAGTCGACCACGTCGACGACGCGCGCACGCGTGTTCACGCCCCAGGTCAGGAGCCGCCACATGCGACGGCGTCGGGCGAACAACCAGACGACGATCAACAGCGACGGCGCCGGCACGAGGAGCACGAGCGCGCCGCGCTTCTCCGTCGGACTGCGCGAGGTCCCGTGCACGCGCGCGATCGTCGGATCGGCGAGCAGGTATTGGATCTCGGCGCGCTTGCCGGGCACCGGAATCTCCGCGCGCGCGAAGCTCGAACCGAAGGTCGGTTCCCCGCGGGAGTCGGTGAAGCTGAAGTCGACGCGGTGCACGCGGAGCATGCGCGTCGAGTCGGCGGGATCGACGGTCTCGAACTCGGTCGCCGCGGTCCCGACGATCTCGCCGGTCGCGACCGCGGTCTCCGAGAGGTCGAGCTGCCAGTCGTCGAGGATGCCGATCGGGAAGATCCGGTCCACGAGCGCGACCGTCGCGACGAACGAAGCGACGACGAACGCGATCGCCGCCGCGATCGGCAAGAGCGGCAGGCGATCGGCGCGGATCCCCGGCGTCAGCGGACGAGGCGTCCGCTGCGTGAGGAATCGTTGGAGCTCTGCTTCCTCGACGGCCATGAACGGGCGGGAGATTAGCGCGTGGGACCCGATCTGTCCGGGGCGGGGGTACGGAGGGGCGTGGTCAGATGGCGGCCGGGGCGGCGACGAGGACCGTCGTGCTGCGCGTGCGGCTCAGATCGAGGAGTCCGCCAGGCGGCGTTCCCGCGGTTCCGGCGGTGAGGACGCGCACGAGCGGCGCGCTGGGATCGCGGGTCGGGCGGACGACGCGCGCGGATTCGCCGCTGGAGAGGGCGAGGGTCGCGCCGATCGGCCAGAACCCGACGCCTTCGACGACGCGGCGCAACATCGACTTGTCGAGCAGGCTGTCGTCGGCGCACAGGACGCGCCAGGCACGCGAGGGCGACATCGGCGGTCGGTCGCCGCGGCGGGCGGTCAGCGATTCGAACAGGTCGCAGATGCGCACGAGTTGCGTCGCGCGCGACGGCCGGTGCTCGTGGGGCGTGTCGGGGTAGCCGCTCGCGACCGGACTGCGATGGTGACCGAAGACGATGGCGAGGCAGAGCGGATCGACGCTGCCGTGCTGGAGCAGCAGTTCCGCGCCGATCGTCGGGTGCTGGCGGACCGCGGGATTCGACTCGTCCGCGTGCTCCCCCTCGGCGGCGATCAGGTCGAGCGGGAGGCGGAGCTTGCCGACGTCGTGGAGCAGCGCGGCGGTGCCGACGCGCAGCACGAGGTCCTGGTCGCGCGTCGTGCCGCGCATCGCGATCATCGCGAGGCCCGAACAGCGCATCGCATGCAGGACCAGCAGCGGGTCCTCCGCCGGTTGCTGCGAGAGGTCGAGCGTCTCGACGCCGGTGGTCGCGGCGTCGACGGCGGTCAGGAGCGACTCGGCGCAACGCCGCGCGCGGGGCACGTCGGCGGGTTGGCCCGCGGCGATCGCGCTGAACATCTCCTCGACGCCGTCGCGCACCGTGGCGATCAGCGAGCGCGAGTTCGCCGTCGGGGCGGCCTGCGTCGGCGCCGGCGCGCGCGCCGGCTCGGCCGTCGCGCCGGGGACGAGTCGCACCGCGAGCACGCCGAGCTCCGCGAGCGCGCGGTTCACGGCGGCCGCATCGGCGACGACGTTGTCGGGCGAGCGCAGGAGGATGCGGCAGAGCGTCGCCAGTTCGGAGTCGGGGACGTCGGCGTGGATCTGGATGCCCGCGGCCTTCCAGCGGCGGAGCGCTTCGAGGAGGCGCGCGGCGCTGATGTTGGCCGGGACCGCGATCTTGCCCTGGAACGACAGCGACTCGCCCTGCACGAGGAGCGCGAAGGCCTGTTCGCTCGTCTCCGTGCGGAGCTCGTGCAGCGCGTCGCGCACCTGACTGAGCGCGGCCACGACCCGCTGGTGCGTGGGCTCGTGGATGCGGCACGCGACGAGTCCGGCGACGAGGTGCTCGATCAACGTGAGCACCGCGCGCGGGATGCGGGAGTAGGTCTTCTCGCTCATGCGAAGGACCTCACGCCGTCTCCTTGCTCTCGCGGATCGCCTTCAGCGTCTCGGTCGCCGCCTGGCGCACGGCGCGCGCTTCCTTGGTCTGCGCGAGCAGCCGTCCTTCCTTCGCGAGCTGTTCGAGGTACTGGATCGTCTCCGGCGTCGGCCAGTGCGCGAGCGCGCGGATCGCGTAGAGCCGCCGGTCGAGATCGCCCGGGTTCTCCGCGGTGTCGCGGATGTACTGGCGCAGAAGGAGGCTCGTGTAGCCGTGCAGCTTGAAGTTCGCCTTGCCGTGCGCCACGCAGTCGCAGAGGTCGGCGAGGTAGCCGTTCGGGAACGTCGTCAACGGCTGCACGATCGACAGCGCCGCGGCCTCCTGGCGGGGGAGCTGCTGGCGGCGCAGGAAGTTCACGACGAGCGCGCGGGTCCACGTCGCGCCGGCTGCCACGTAGTGGCGCGCGACGGCCGCGGCGCGCCGTCCCCCGAGCTTCAGGATCTTCTCGGTGCGATGCGGGGTGAGCAGCGTGCCGTCCTCGATGAGCACGCGCGCCGCGTCGGCGACCGAGTCGCCGCCGACCGCTTCCCAGAGCTGCGCGAACGCTTCCTCGCTGCGCGGGTCCTTCATGTCGAGTCCGTCGAGGAAGGCGACGAACTGGGTCGGGAAGGTCTGCACGACCTGCTCGACGTCGAGCGACTCGCGCGACGAGAGCATCTGCGCGACGCCGTGCTGCTGGAGGAACTCGAACACCCGCTGGTTCGCCTCGTCCTGCGCGCCGTTCGGCCCGCCTTCGCGCGCGAAGCGGAGCCAACGCGCGAGGATGCGGCGCTGGTTCGCGGTCGGCGCCGTGAGGATCGGTGCGACCGCCTGCGCCGCGGCCGCGACGATCGACGCGCCGTCCGCGGCGTACGCGAGCATCTGCAGGCAGACGCCGAGCGTCTCGTCCGCGACGACCGGGTCGGCGGCGGCGATCTCGACGTCCGCGGCATGCGGCAGACGGCGCACGTCGTCGACGAGGGCTTCGAGATCGTCCTCGAGGCGCGCAGGTCCGGCGCTGCGCGCGCGCGCGTCGTTCGGCGGCGTGAGCGGCGCGGTCGCGCGCGTGACGACGTCGGAGCGCACGCCTTCGAGGAACGACTCGAAGCTGTCCTCGCGAAGGCGCGCCCGCGGCGCGGCAGGCGCTGCCGGAGTCGCGGCAGCGGGAGCGGGACGGGTGCCGTTCGCGGCGTGCGCGGCCGGCATCGCGAAGGCGTCGAGGAAGCTGTTGCGGGGGTTCGCGGGCGGAGCTTGCGCGACCGGCGGCGTCTGGGGTGCAGGCGCGGGCGGGTTCGGCGGGAGCGGCGTCGCGGCTGCGGGCCGAGCCGCGGGCTGAGGCGGCGCGAACGGATTGCGCACGACGGTGCCGGGCGGCAGCGGGGCACGCGGCAGCTCGGGACGCGCCGCGGACTGCGGAGTCGGCAGGGGCGCGACCGACGCCGGCGCGCGCACGGGCTCTTGGGGGACGAGCGGGGTGCTCGGCGCAAGAGGAGCCGGCATCGCGGCGGCGCGACGGCGCGTCATCGTCGTCGCCATGTGCGTCATCCGCGTGCCCGGATCGTCGGGACGTGCGAGCAGGAAGCCGTCGAGTTGGGCGAGCAGCCCATCGAGCACGACCTCGACTTCGCGGCAGGCGGCGTCGGGCCGCGCGACGAGCGTCTCGGGCAGTTCCGCGACGATCGCTTCCAGCATCCCGGACGTGTCGAGGTGCGCGGCGCCGTGGTACTCGTCCTCGACGCGTTGATGCATCCGCGCGATCGAGGTGCGCGCACGATCGGAGCGGGTCAACAGCGCGAGGATCCCGTCGAGTGCGATGCGCGGCGCTTGCGGCGTCGGCTCGGGTCGTGCCGGTGCCTGCACCGCCCGCGGTGCGCCGCCGGGGAACGGACTCGCGGACGACGGGATGCCCGCCGACGAAGCGCGCGTCGCCGGTTCGGACGGAGGTCCGCCGACGGCAGCCGGTCCGGTCGCGAACAGCGGCTCGACACCCATTCCCTGGTGTCGCCACGAATCGACGAGCGGCGGCGCGCCCGGCGGGAAGCACTGGCGCAGTCCCGCCGCGAATGCGGCGAGCGCGATCGGGTCCGGCGTCGGATCGATGCGCACGCCCTGGATGCGCGCGCGCACGAAGCGCTCGCGGAGCCATGCGATCAGCGGCCGTGCACCGTCGATCTCGCGACCCGCGGCGCGCACCCCGGCGCGCGTCAGGACGAACTCGATCGGCGCGCCCTGCACGCTCGCGGCGGCGAGCCGCTCGGAGAGTGCTTGGATCGACTCCTTCACCCGCGGGTTGTTCTCGGGGTAGACGAAGCTGGTTTTCAGGTACGTAGCGAGGGCGTCGACGAGGGGTTCTCCCCCGTCCGGCGGCGATCCGCTCTGCGTGCTTTGGCGCTCCAGCATCCGGGCCGTCTCGGCCGGTCTTCCTGATCTCGTGTCATCGAGCCGCCGGGCGGTCGACCCTTAGCGGACGCGGGAAACCCTGGTCGGGGCGTTCGCACGGCGGGATGCCGGCTTCGCGCGGCGTCGTCTTCCGCGACGCCTTCCGAGCGCCGGACTGCTGCGTTCCTCAACGCCGGAGACCGGCGAACAGTCCGAGCCCGGCGAGTCCGGCTTGGGGCAGGCTCCCCGTGACCAGGGTCTGGAACGAGCCGGCCTCGCGTTCGACGTTCGCGACGAATCGATCGAAGGCGCTGGAGATCGCTTCCCAGTGGACCGTGACCCAGTCGAGCTGCGTGAGCCCGACCAGCGCGAGGCTCGCCGGGCGTCGGTCCGCCGTCCTCGTTCGGCATGAGCGTGGCGCCGCCGGCACCGCCCTGCGTCTGGAGGGCGCCGATGCCGGGCGATTCGCCGTCGAGACTGCGCTTGCTCTCGAAGGGGATCAGCGCGATGCCGGCGATCAGGCACGCGGCGGCGACGAACACCAGGACCAGCTTCCAGCGGGGGAGACCGCGCAGCCCGCGTCGTCGGGTCGTGCTCGGTTCGAGGTCGGTGAGCGGTGCGTCGGTCATCGGCGGGCGCGGGAGCATAGCCGCGACCCGGATCAGCGCCGCGGCGGTCCCTCGCCCGAAGACCAGGTCGCGAACATCCGCTGGCCGAGCAACACGTCGCCGACTGCGTCGAAGTGGACGAGGCTCGGCGAGAGCGGGTCGAGCGGCAGGTCGTCGACGTCGGTGAGGAACACGTCCTCGACGGTGGCCGCGACGAAGACCTGCGCCGCGCGGAGATGCGCCTCGGGGATGTCGTACGTCGCAGTCGGCACGTGGCGGTCGTGCATCTCAGCGATCATGACGCGCACCGGCACGTTGTCGGGGTTGATGCGCGCGATCGCCGCGCGGAGGTCGCCGATGAAACGCGTGAGGTGCGTCGCGTAGCTCGTGCTGTAGCTCGCGATGAAGTCGTACTCGCCCTGGATCCAACACACCCCGCGGATCTGCGGCACGAGGTCCTGCGCTTCCATCGCGGCGGCCGCGCGACGCCATTCGCGCACGATCTCGTCGAAGAGCGTCTCGCGTCCGGCGACCTTGCTGAAGGTCGGATGATGATCCGGGTTGAGCGCGGCGACCGAGACGAACTTGAACAGCCAGACCGGTTCGCCGAGCGCGCGCGACGCGGCGTCGCCGAAGGACGCCTCGGGGCCGAAGTTGGCCTCGGTGAGGTGCCAGTTCGCATTGTTGACCGGCGCGAAGGAGCCGGTCCGGTAGTCCTCCCAGTTCGGGCGCGAGGACGGCCGCAGCGCCGACGGACCGGGCCACCAGATCTTCACGAACGGCTGGTAGGCGAGTTGCGGCCAGCGATTGCCGGCGGCGAAGGGGTTCGCGAGCCAGAAGCCGTTCGCTCCGCCGGCGCAATTCGACTGGCCGAGCAGCCAGAACACCGGAACCTCGCGGCGGCGGACGCCACCGGGCGGTCGGATCACGGGGAGCGGCGTGCCGGTGTCGATCACCGCCGGGCCCGACGGCGCGGGGGCGCGGATGATCGTCTGCGAGGACGCCGCGGCGGCGAGGCACGCGAGGAGGGCGGCGCAGCGGAGGGCGCAGCGGAGTTCGGACATTGCGCGCGCGAGAGTAGCGGGCCGTCGCGGATCGCGTCAGCGGCGGCCGGGTCGGGCGGCGGAGAGATCGGTGCGGCCGGGCTCATCGTTGGAACTCGTCGTCGCGCGTGCTCCGCTGATGGGACGCAACCGCCATGCACCGCATCCGAGTTCCGCTCGCCGCCGTCCTGTCCGCCGTCTCCGCATTCGTCGTCGCGCGCGAGGACGCGCGCGCGCAGGGACTCGTCCTGCCGCGGATCTTCGGATCGCACATGGTGCTCCAGCAGCAGGCGACCGTGCCGGTCTTCGGGCGCACGGCGGCGGGCGCGAGCGTGGAAGTCACCGCGTCGTGGCCGGGAGCGAAGCGCGTCGCGACGCGCGCGGACGCGCAGGGTCGCTTCCGCGTCGACCTCGAGACGCCGGCCGCGGGCGGACCGTTCACGGTGATCGTCGCGTCGGGCAACGAAGCGCTGCGCTTCGAGGACGTCTTGTGCGGCGAGGTCTGGCTCTGCTCGGGCCAGTCGAACATGGAGTGGGCGCTGCGCGGGGTCGACGGCGGCGACGCCGCGATCGCGAGGACGGCGGCGACGCCGCGATCGCGAGCGCGGACCGCCCGCGGTTGCGGTTGTTCGACGTCGAAAACCGCACCGCGGCCGCTCCGCTCGACGACGTGACGGGGGAATGGCGCGTGAGCGCACCGGACTCGGCGCGCGACTTCAGCGCCGTCGCGCAGTTCTTCGGGCGCGCGCTCGAGGACGCGCTGGGAGTTCCGGTGGGCCTGGTCCAGTCGGACTGGGGCGGCACGCCCGCGGAGTCGTGGACGCGCGCCGAGGCGTTGGCGCCGTTCCCGATGTTCACGACGCGGCTCGAACGGATGGCGGCCATCGCGCGCGATCCGATCGGAACGCGGCGCGCCGCGGAGCGCGCGGAGGCGGCGTGGCGCGAGGCGATCGCGGCGCTGGACTTCGGGCGCATCGCGAACGGACGGCCCTTGGCCTGGTCGTCGATCGGCGTCGACGATTCGGGCTGGGAGACGATCCTTGTGCCGTCGCCGTGGGCCGCGGGTGACCTGAAGGATTTCGACGGCGTCGCGTGGTACCGCCGCACGGTCGGGTTGCCGGCGGACTGGGCGGGCCGCGACGTCGTCCTCGAACTCGGCACGATCGACGACGACGACGTCACCTACTTCGACGGCATCCTCGCCGGCGCAACGCACGGCTGGGATCGGCCGAGGAGCTACCGCGTGCCCGGGCGACTGGTGCGGGGCGGAACGACGACCATCGCGGTGCGCGCGCACGACACGGCCGGCGAGGGGGGGATCCTCGGCGACGCGGCGAAGGTCCGCGTGCGTCTCGCCGACGACGAGGCGGGGGCGACGGCCGTGTCGCTTGCCGGCGAGTGGCGCATCGCGCGCGGCGTCGCGCAGGGTGACCTGCCGCCGCGGCCGCGCAGCGACGCGATCGGGTCCGGCGAGCCGAGCTCGTTGTGGAACGGGATGATCGCGCCCTTGGCGCCCTATGCGATCCGCGGCGCGATCTGGTACCAGGGCGAGTCGAACGTCGGCCGCGACACGCAGTACCAAGAGCTCTTCCCCGCGATGATCGCCGATTGGCGCCGGGCCTTCGGCCGCGGCGACTTCCCCTTCCTCTTCGTGCAGATCGCGCCCTTCGGTTACGGCAACGACACCGGCCAGGCGGCGCTCCTGCGCGACGCCCAACGCCGGACTCTGGACGTGTCGCCGAACACCGGCATGGCCGTCACGATGGACATCGGCGATCCCGGCAACATCCATCCGCGCAACAAGCTCGAGGTCGGGCGGCGTCTCGCCCTGTGGGCGCTGGCGAAGACCTATGGCAAGGAGATGGAGTACACCGGGCCCTTGTTCCGTGAGGTCGTGCAGGAGGGCGCGGCTCTGCGCGTGAAGTTCACGCACGCGGCGGGGCTGCGCACGAACGACGGCCAGCCGCCGAGCGGTTTCGAGATCGCGGGCGAGGACGGCGCCTGGCACCTCGCCCGCGCCCGCATCGACGGCGAGAGCGTCGTGCTCGAGGCGGAGGGCGTCACCGCTCCGGTGATGGCGCGCTATGCGTTCGGCGCCGCCGACCAACCCAAGCTCCAGAACGGCGCCGGCTTGCCCGCCGCGTCGTTCGTCGGTCGGAACTGACGGCGTATGCGCACGATTCCGCGCTGGCTGCCGAACGCGATCTCCGCATTGAGGATCGCGCTCGTGCCGGTGTGGGTCTGGGCCGCCGAGCTCGCGAACGGCGGTGCCGTGGGGAACTGCCTCGCCGTCGCGGTCCTGGTCGCGATCGGCATCTCCGACCTCGCCGACGGCTGGCTCGCGCGCCGGTTCGGATTGCAGAGCCGCGTCGGCGCCACGCTCGATGCCGTCGCCGACAAGCTCGCGCAGGTCGTGCTCGTCACCTGGTTGGCATTGCGCTCCGGTCAGGCCTTCGAGCCCTTGCCGCTGTGGTTCCTCGGCCTGTTGATCGCGCGCGACTTGCTGCTCCTCGCGGGCGTGCTCGTGATCCGCGCGAGAGCCGGCAAGGTCGAGGTCGAGCACGAGGTGCACGGCAAGGCCGCAAGCGTGCTGTTGTTCGTCATGCTGCTGGCCTTCAGCGCGGGGTATGGACGCGAAGTCACGCTGCCGCTCCTGCTCCTCATCGCCGGGTTGGTCGCCTGGAGCACCGTGCGCTACGTCGTCGTCGGCCTGCGGCAGTTGCGGGGGACAGGCGTGCGGGGCGGATAGGTTGGCAAAGCTCCTTCGCCTTGCGGCGCGGGCGGCAGACGACTAGGGTCCGCCTCGCCGAGGAGTGAAGCGCTCCGGATGTCCGTATTCGATGCGAGTTGCATGCTGAGTGGCGCGCGTCGCGCGCGTGCGACGCTGTCCCCGGCGTACCACGTGAAGTCCGCCGTTTCATGGCCACCGATCGCTGCCGGCACCGCGACCATCGAATCGCCGCTTCCACTTCTTCTCTCGGGAAGAAAAGCGGATGCATGTGCACGTGCATCACGCCACGGGCGAAGCGAAGTTCTGGCTCGAACCGACGGTCGCACTCGCGCAGGCATACGGATTGAGCCAACGCAACCTCTCCGCCGCCCTCCGACTGGTCAAGGAGCACGACGATGAGATCCGCGCGGCGTGGCAGAAGCACTTCCCAAGTTGAGATCACGCAGATCTCCGCGCACGGCATCTGGCTGCTCGCTGGCGATCGCGAACTGTTCATGCCGTTCGAGCAGTTCCCCTGGTTTCGCACCGAGTCCATCGCGGCAGTGATGAAGGTCGAACTCGCAGGCCCGGGTCACTTGTACTGGCCCGATCTGGACGTCGATCTCGCCATCGAGTCGATCGACCATCCGGAGCGCTTCCCGCTCGTGAGCCAGGTTCCTCCCAACCGTGCGGTCAAAGGGCCGGTGGGAGCCCGGACTCGCAGGAAGCCCACGCGCGGGAGGGGGGCTTGACCGGGCTGAGCGTGGGAAGCGAGAACCAGGTGATGAGCGTGCTGTCGACCAACCGCACCAGGTGCGAGGCGCGTGGTGCGCGTCGGTCGTTGCCGCTCGCCCGGGGCGTGGTCGCCGCCAAGAAGCACGACGAATCGGAGAACCGACCGTGACGCAGAAGCCGGAGAAGAGAAAGGTGGCCACCAAGGCGAAGCCGAAAGCCAAGGGCGCGTCGCGCGCGAGCAAGCCACGCAATCCGGTCACGAGGTCCAAGCCCCGGCCGAAGGCAGGCGCGGCCGGAAACCCCGCATCCCGGCTCATCGATCGACGGATCCGCGAGCTCGGGGGGTGGCGCGGGAAAACCCTCGCCCGCATGCGGGCGCTGATCCTGGAGGCGGACCCCGCGATGACCGAGGAGTCGAAGTGGCTGGGCACTCCGGTCTGGTCCCATCACGGAATCGTCTGCACCGGGGAGGCGTACGCGAAGGTCGTGAAGCTCACGTTTGCTTGCGGGGCGCATGTCCCGGACCCATCGCGCCTCTTCAACTCCAGCTTGGCGGGTGACACGCGGCGGGCAATCGACATCCACGAGGGGGAGGAGGTCGACGCGGGCGCGTTCAAGGCACTCGTGAAAGCCGCGGTGGCCCGCAATGGCGCGCCGACGAAAGCGGCCGAGCCGGTCGGGCGTGGCGCCAAGGCGGCAAAGCTCCTCGCGGGCGGCAATCCGCAGATCGCGAAAGGCGACGGCGACGAGCCCGTGCAGGCCTACATCGCCGCGATGCCGGATTGGAAGCGCGAGGTCGGTCGCCGCCTCGACGAACTCATCGTGCGGACCGTCCCCGGCCTGCGCAAAGCGGTCAGGTGGAACTCGCCGTTCTATGGCGTCGAAGGTCAGGGTTGGTTCCTGGGGTTCCACGTCTTCACCCGCTACGTCAAGGTGACCTTCTTCCGAGGCACGTTGCTTCGACCGGTTCCGCCCGGAGGCACGGGCAAGGACGCGCGCTGGATCGACATCCACGAGGACGACATCGACGAGGCGCAGATGGCGACCTGGGTGGGACAGGCGGCCGCGTTGCCCGGCTGGGGCTCGTAGCGACGTCGGATCGTCGCGACGACGGATCCAACCCACCCTGCGCGTCGACCTTCTTGCACTTCCGGTCGGCGGTCGAGGTCTTGCGGCTACACGTGCGACGAGGAACGATCGGACGCCGCGCGGGTCTTCTCCGGCCTTCGGACGCAAGAGCGAAATGCTTGGAGCAAGGCCCGCGCATTCCGCTCCCAGGTGAAGCGCTCGGCGACGAGTGCCGCGCCCGATGCGGCGGCCGTCCTGCCGTGCAGGGGGTCGTGAATGACTCCCGCCAATGCGGAGGCGATCGCCCCGACGTCGTGCGGGGGAACGATCAGCGCGGGCGCCGGATGACCTTCTTCCGCCCACCTTTGCGCCTCGCACGCGAAACCGCTGTCGCTGGTCGCCAGCACCGGCGTCCCGGCCGCGAGCGCTTCCGCATACACCAATCCGAAAGACTCGTGCCACGACGGGAGCGCGAACAGGTCGGCCCAGGCCATCCAACCGAGCAAGTCCTCGGGCGCCATCGGTACGTGCAGGTGGATGCGCGCGGCCATCGGTGAGCGCCGGACCCTCCGCTGGAGGCTCCGCGGCGCGTCGGTGACCAGATGGAGATCGAGATCCTCGCGCTCCGCTCCCACCCGCTCGACGGCCTCGACCAGCTCCTCGAAGCCCTTGCGCCGGTAGTAGTTCGCGGCCGAGAGCACGACGAAGCGACCATCCATCGACCGAGGCCGAGGCGCCGGCGGGACCTTTGCGCGCACGGCCCCATTGGGCAGCAGGACAACGTTCGTCCAACCCATCGTGCGCACGAGCCAGTCCCGGCTCGGTGCCCCCGGAACGAACACGCACTCGGCCCGCCGCGCACACGCACTCACGGCGTCGCCGAGCCGCGTGGCCGGCCGCAACCTCAGCACGTCGTCGGCGGAATGTTCGACGAAAGCGCAGCGCAAGCCATGACGCAGCGCGGCGTCGAGCGCGAGTTCGCCCCAAGGGACGATCCCGTGCGCCAAGAGCACGTCCGGTCGGAACGCCGCGATCGCATCGTCCAGCGGCGCCTTCATCGCGGCCGACGCCCAACCCATCAGCTTCCGCGGCGCAATCCGCGCCAACTCGAAGCGCACGGGCGGCGGGAAGCAGAAGCGCGTGCGCGGCGCACGCACTCGTACGCCCTCGAGCACGTATTCCACCGGCCGCCGGGCATGGTCGCGCAGGCGCGGCATCAGTCCCCCGATCCACGGGGCGATCGCGGGCCCGGGCGAGAAGAACTCCATGACCGAGCCCAGCTCCCTCAGTGCCTGCGCTTGATGCACGTGGAAGATCCCGAGCCGGGGACGGCTCGGCCATGGCACCGCGAGCGAACAGAGAAGGACGCGCATCGATCCGTCGTGTCGCACGGATCGGCCACCTCGTGCGCGGATCCTTTGCCCGGGGTGGGTTTCGTCGATCGTGTCGCCCGGGTTCGCGGCCTATCCTGCGCGCCGCTCCGAACCGAAACCCCCATGGCATCGCTCTTCGTCCCCCGTCCCCTCCCCGCCGGCGCGTCGTTCGGCCTCCTGCTCGCGCGCGTCTCGACCGGCGTCGCTCTCGGCCTGCACGGGATCCCGAAGTTGGAGAACCTCACGACCTGGGATCAGGGCGGCACCGGCTTTCCCGCCGCGGTCGTCGCGCTCGGCGCGATCGCGGAAGGCGTGTTCGGCTGGTGTCTCGCCGCCGGCTTCCTCACGCCGCTCGCCTCGCTGATGTGCACCGGCGTGATGGCCGTCGCCGTGTGGTTCCACGTGAGCAAGGGCGATGTCTTCGTCTCGGCCGACGGCAAGGCGGCCGCCTGGGAGATCGCAGGGATCTACTGCGCCGTCTCGTTCATGACCTTGCTCGCCGGGCCCGGCGGGCTTTCGGTCGACAAGCTCCTCTTCGGACGCAAGCGCGGCGACTCGAGATAGCCGCCCGCGCTCCGCCGCAATTCGATCGAGCTACTCTTTCGCCGATGACCGGCGGCGAACCAGCACCGACGAGCCCGAACGCGGACGAGCGCTTCGACGAGCTCCTGGCGCGCGCGCTCCGCGGCGAATCGCTCGACGACGAGACGATCGAACTCGCGGCGTCGGGCACGGACACCGATTGGCTGCTGCGCCTGCGGGAGATGGCGCGCCTCGCCGGCAGGCCCCGCGACACCGCGGACCAGGCCGGCGCGATCGCGGCCGAGCCGGAGCTGCCCTGGCGCGAGCTCGGCGGGTATCGGCTGATCCGTCGCCTCGGCGAGGGCGGGATGGGCGTCGTCTACCTCGCGGAACAGAGCGGACTCGGTCGCTTCGTCGCGCTGAAGGTGCTTCGCCCCGAACTTGCGTCGTCGCCGACGGCGCTCGAACGTCTCGCGCGCGAGGCGCGCGCGATCGCGAAGCTGCGGCATCCGAACATCGCGTCGGTCCACGCGCTCGGCGAGGACCAGGGCGTGCGCTTCTTCACGATGGACGTGCTGCCCGGCGAGGACCTCGACGCCGTGCTCGCCCGGCACCTGCTCGAGCGCGGCGAGCCGCTGCCGGTCGCCGACGCCGCGCGCTACGGCATCCAGATCGCGGACGCTCTCGCGTGCGCGCACGCCTCGGGCATCCTGCATCGCGACGTGAAGCCCCACAACGTGCGCGTCCTGCCGGACGGCCACGCGCTGCTCATGGACTTCGGGCTCGCGCGCGATCTCGGCAGCGAAGCCCGCAGCATCACGCGCGAGTTCGCGGGTTCGCCGAGCTATGCCGCACCCGAGCAGATCACCGCGCGATCCGGCGCTCGCCCCGACGCGCGCGTCGACGTGTGGGGCCTCGCGGCGACGCTCTACGAATGCGTCACCGGCCGTCCGCCGTTCGCGGGCGAGACGATCGAGCGCGTGATGCACGCGGTCCTGCACGACGAACCGATCCGGCCGCGCGCGTTGCGACCGGGACTGTCGCGCGACCTCGAGACCGTGCTCCTGCACGCTCTCGAGAAGGACCCCGCGCGTCGCTATCCGAGTGCCGAAGCCTTGGGCGACGACCTGCGCGCGGTGCTCGAACTCCGGCCGATCGCCGCCCGCGAACCGAGGTTCTGGACCATCGCGCGCAAGCGCATGCGACGGCATCCGCAGCTCGCGGCCGTCGCACTCGCGGTCGTCGTCGTCCTGATCGGGCTCGTGGTGAACAGTGTGATCGTGCGGTTCGCGGACCGGGCCGAGGCCCTGCGGCTCGTCGCGGAAGTCCGCACCGATCTCGACGCGCTCGAGTCGCGCCGCGGCGAGGCAGAGCGCGCTGCGATGGTCCTGCGCGACCTCGAGACGGCGAAGGCCGTGCGGATCTGGACCGCCGACGAGGCGTCGCGCGCCGCCGGCCTCGGTGCGGTGATCGACGCCTTCACCGCCGAGCGCGCCGATGCATTCGCACGCGCCGACTCCCACCTCGCGACCGCGCGCCGGCTGCATGCGGATCCGCCCGGGATCGACGCGGTGAACGCGCAGCTCGACTGGCAGCGCTGGCTCGAAGCTCGGCAGACCGGCTCCCGTTCGGCGGCCGAGTTCTTCCGCCGCCGGGTCCTCGAACAGGATCACGACGGGACCTGGGCGCGGCGCATGGATGGTCGCGGCGCGCTGCGGCTGACCACCGACCCGCCGGGCGCCGAGGTCTTCCTGTTCCAGTACGCCTTGCTCAGCGACGTCTTTGCCGACGACGAACCGCGCGCCGTCCCGATGCGCGCGGTCGGACCCGCCGAGCGGCAGCGACCGGGCGTCGCCGCGCTGCGCATCGTGCGCGCGAGCGGCGGGCTCGCGCCGGGCGACCTGGTCCTTCGGATCGACGGCCGTTCGTGCGACGAGCTCCTCGCGGCCGAATCGCCGGCCGCTTTGCGCGCGCGCGTCGAACGCGGCGGCGCGCGTGCGACGGTGTGGCGCAGCGGCCGCGCCGAAGACCTCGAACTGCCGAAGGACCTGGTGGTGCGCGTCACGCGGGCACCGCTGCTTCTGAGCGACGATCGGCGCGTGGGGACGACGCCGATCGAGGATCTGTCGTTGCAACCGGCGTGGTACGTCGCGCTCGTGCGCAGTCCCGGCTGCGAAGACGTCGTGTTGCCCTTCCACGTCGACCACGCCGCAGAACACTTCGCGCGCTGCGCGGAACTCAGCGTGTCGCTCCTGCCGATCGGCACGACGCCGGCGGGCTTCGTGCGGATCGCGGCCGAGGCGTATGCGTGGGGCGAGTCCGGCTGCTTCCTCCAGGAGCGCGAGGTCACCTGCGCCGAGTACCGCGACTTCATCGCCGCCACGCCGCGCGATGCGTCGCGCTGGCCGGAGTCGGGACCGTGGAGCGTCGTCGACGGCGCCCTTCATTGGGACGGCGACGCGCGCGCCCTCGACGAACCGGTGCTGGGAGTCACCTGGCACGCCGCGCGCGCGTTCGCGGCCTGGGCCGACGCGCACTGGCAGAAGCCCGCGGGCTACGGCTACGCGCTGCCGACCAGCCGGGAGTGGTTGCGCGCGGGCAAGGGCGGCGACAGCCGGTACTTCGTCTTCGGCAACGTGCTCCGCGAAGCGTGGCTCGGAGCCGACGGATTGCCCGCGCCGCGGCCCTTGCCCGCGATGAGTTGTCCGACGGACGAGTCGCCGTTCCTCGTCTACGACCTCACCGGCAATGCGGCGGAGTGGTGCGACGACGACGGCGTCGCGGCGGTGTGCGGCGGCAGTTGGCGCGATCGCAACGACGCGGCGTTCCGCCTCGAGACGCGTCGCGTGCCGGCCGACACGCGTGACCCGGGCATCGGCTTCCGCATCGCTCTTCGTCGCATCGCCGGCGCCACGGGCGAGACCCAGGTGCCGCGATGAACCACGCGACCGAACTGCCGGCGCTGCTCGTGGTGCATGCGGAGTGGTTGCGCGCGTTCCTCGAGAACCACGCGCGCGGGCTCTTTGCGTTCGAGACGCTCGACGACCTCGTGCAGGGCACGCACGCGCGCGCGCTCGCCGAGCGCGAGCGATTCGCATACCGCGGCGAGCCGGAGTTCCGCGCCTGGCTCGCGACCCTCGCGCGACGGCACGTCGCGGATCGCGCGGATCACTACAAGGCGGGCAAGCGCTGCGCCGCGCGCGTGTTGCGCCTCACGCTGTCCGACCGGGATCACTCCGCGGCGGGCGCGACCAGCGCGCGGTTGCCCGCGAGCAGCAAGCCGGGTCCCTCGACGCTCGCCGAGCGCAAGGAACTCGTCGTCCTCGCGATCAAGGCGATGGCGGCGCTCCCGCCGCGCGACCGCGATCTCGTGCGTTGGACCAGCGAAGGCGTGCCGCTGCAGGAGCAGGCCGAACGCCTGGGCATCGCGCACGACGCCGCGCAGCGCGCCGCGCACCGCGCCTTCGACCGCCTGCGCCGGCTCTTCGAACTCGCGCGGCGCGCGTCGGGCGGCGACGCGTTCACGTCCCGCTGAGCGCGAACGACAGTCCGGGGCTCAGTACGCCGCCCGCGCCGGCCGCGCAGATCCCGATCCACTGGGCGCAGCCGTGCAGTCCGCAGAGGCCGAGCGAGGCGGGCACCGACACGCGTATCGCCGCGCTGCCCGTGCACGCCGCGAGGCCGGCGGTCGTGACCGGGCCGATGACGATCGGCGGGACGCTCAGGTCGACGACGAGGAGGCCGCAGAACGGCGCAGGCGCCGGTGCACCGGGGCTCACGCAAGGACCACCAAGGCTGAGCATCAGCCATGCGGTGGTCGCGAGCGGCGCGCCGCTGAGCGTGACGGTGAAGCTCGGGTTGCCGATCGCGGGATCGCCGGCGGTGCCGATGCTGGTCGTCGGCGTGCAAGGACCGCAGGCCGGATGGACGCACGCTCGCCCGCTCACGGTCGCGCGGCTCGGCTTCACACAGAGGCCGATGAACGGTTCGGTGGTCGACGGCGCGCAGCAGTGCGTGGGCGTCAGCGCGCAGGTCCGGGTGTCGAGCACGAGGCCGAGCGTCTTGAAGCCGTCGGTCACCCAGACCATGCGGCTGCACTGGTCGTACGCGACGCCGTGGATCGGACCCATTGCGGAGAGACCGCAACCCGGCAGCGGCGTCGAACACGTCGGCGTGCACGGGCGCGTCATCGGCGCGACGTAGAGCACGTTCCCCGGCGGCGCCGTACCCGAGAAGTCCGACGACGACCAGATCACGAGACCGTCGACGTCGGCGGTCGCGATGCCGCCGATCGTGTGACGGGCGGGCACGCTCGCGGTGCAGGACGACAGCGGCAGTGTCAGCGGGCAGCGCAGTTCGTAGGTGTGGATCGTGTTCGCCGTGTCCGTGAGCCAGAGTCGCGTACGGATCTCGTCGACCGCGAGACCCGAGACGAAGGCGCGCGAACCGGCGAGCGGCGCGGCGGCGCAGAGGTAGCGGCAATCGTCCGCCGACACGCACGCGACCATCGTCCCGTTGCTGATCCACACGCCGCCGCGCGTCGGGTCGTACCCGGTTCCTCCGGCCGCGGGATGCGCGGCCATCGCGGGGAAGCCGAGCGGTGCGCAAGTGCCTTCGCGGCAGAGCGCCATGTCGCGCGTGCGGACGAACGGCGTCGCGGCCGTGATGCCGATCAACTCGGGAGTCGTCTGGGCGCCAAGGCTCATGGCAAGGGCGATCGGCGCGAAGGCGGCACGGAACAGGGGGCGGGCGGTCATGGGGGCAAACCTCGAATCGGGTGCCGGCGAAGGGCCGGGTCTTCCGACTGGATCGGAGGACCGCCGTACGGCAGACACAAAGACCTTGGATTCCGGCGGGCTCGGGTCCCGATCAGTCCTCCGCGAGCCAGGCGCGGACGCGCGAGAAGACCGGGTGATCGGCGGCGTCGTCGATGCGACCGAGCAATCCGCGCAGCCGGACCAGCCCGACGTGGTCGAGAGGGACGAGCACGGGTTCCACGCCGTCGAGCGCGCCGCGTTCGACCGCGACCGCGCCGTCGCCGTGGCCGTCGACGAGTTCGTCGAGGCCGTCGATCCAGGCCGTGAGCTTGTCCTGCGCGACGCGCGTCGCGGGGGAGCGGTCGAGCAGGGTGTGCGCGCGTTCGCGCAGCGCTTCGAGTTGCCGTTCGCTGAGCACCGACCGCGTGCCGAGCACGAGGTGGTAGCGAACCGTGGGGTTGCGCGGGCGGCGGGCGAGGCGCGTGAGGAAGACCGAGTCCGGCAGGAGGTCGCCGCCGGCTTCGCCGAGTCCGTCGAGCAGGTTGGCGCGCAGGCCGGCGAGCAGCGCCTCGCCATAGGCGTCGGCGCCGGGTTCGTCGCGCAACAGGTGAGCGGCTTCGAGCGCGAAGCGCAGGCCTGCGAGCCGCGAGCCGGCGTTCGGCGCACCGATCTGGATCAGCATCTCGACGTTGCCGGGATCGAGCTTCTGATCCTCGAGCATCGCGCGCGCGATCAGACCGCCGGCGCTGTGCCCGACGATGCGGACGCGCTGCTCGCCGAGCGCGCGCAGGGACTTCGCCAGCTCCGCCGCGGCGAGCTCACAGGATTCGTCGTTCGGCCAGGAGAACGTCGCGAGCTGGCAGTCGCTCCCGGCGAGGAACGCGCGCAGGTCCTGCCAGACCTCGGGGCTGCTCTCGACGCCGTGGACGAGCACGACGAGCGATCGCGTCGCGTCGATCGTCGCGGGCAGCGCGAGGTCGAAGCGGCGCTCGAGCAGGTCCTCGCCGGTGAGGCGAGAGGCCAGCTTCGCGAGGTTCGCGCGGAGCTCGCGGCGGACCTCGCGCGCGCGCACGCGGTCGATGACGACGATGAGCTCGCGGTCGTCGAGCGCCCGAGCGAAGCTCACGGTGTCGAGGAGCGCCTTCCTGCAGCCGAGCAGGAGGAGTCGTCCGCGCACGCCCCGCAGATCGATGCGGGCATCCGGCAGATCGAGCGCGCCGACGTCGAGCTCGTACGCGCCGAGCAGCGCCTCGATCAACTCGGCGGTGTCGACGCCACCCTCGTGCAGCGGGACGCGGATCTCGCGGCGCAGCGGATCGACGACCGCCGGTGACTCGTCCTGTGCGATTCCCCGCGCGACCGCGAGGAGGGTCGGCGCGATGAAGAGCAAGGCGCGGCGCATGGCCGACATGCTACGAGCGCCGCTCGGGTGCTTCGCCCGGCCCCGCCTCAGAACGCCGGCCCGAAGAACACCGCGTTCAGCACGAGGCGTTCGGTCGCGCGGCAGAAGCCGCGGATCGCGGGGTCTTCGGCGAACGCGACGACGTGACCCTTGCCGTGCGGCTGGTGCACGAGCCAGGCCTTCCGCGCGAGCTGGTCGAGCTTGTGCTCCCACGCGAAGCCGCTGCGGAGCAAGGCGTCGCGCTTCGCGAAGACGCCGACGTTGCGGCCCTGGTCGAGCTTGAGTGGGAGGTAGATCTCGCGGTCGGTCGAGAGCACGTCGACCGCGTCGCCCGCGCCGAACGCGGCGAACTCCTCCGGATCGAGTTCGACGCGGAGCAGGGCGCCCGGCGTCGCCGCGGGGTCTTCGTGCTCGGGGAGGATCGCGCGCTCGTAGTCGTAGGCGGGCTTCTTCGCCTTCGACGTCTCGGCGTCGCTCGTCTCCGCTGCCGCGGGCTTCGCTTCGTCGGGCTTCGTCTCGTCGGGCTTCGTCTCGTCCGACTTGTTCTCGACGGGCTTGCTGTCTTCCGGCTTGCTCCCTTCCGGTTTCTCGTCGCCGGGCTTCGTGCGCTTCTCGGCTTCGCTCGCGAGCAACGCAACGTCCTTGCCGGTGAGCCAGCGTGTCGCGCCGCCGCCGAGCGTGACCAGGGTCCCGCCCGCGCGCACCCAGTCGGCGATGCGTTCGGCGCCGGACTTGCCGAGCACGTCGCCGTAGTCACCGCCGTCGGGGAGGACGAGGACGTCGAAACGCGAGAGATCGGCGCTGCGCAGACGGTCGGTGCGAACGCTGGTCACCGGCTGCCCGCATCGCCACTCGAGCAGCCAACGGACGGCGCCCGCGGAGGTCGTCGCCGTCGGCCGGTCCCACGCGATCGCGACGCGCGGCGGCTTGACCCACTTCACGTCGTTGCTGCCGAAGTGGACGCCCTCGTCGACCCACGAGTCGTTGCAGGCGAGGACGTCGAGCGCGAACGCGGCGTCGAGAGCGCGAACCAGCGCGTGCACGCTCGGCGGGTTCTCGGCGACCTTCACGATCAGGCTGCCCGGGTCGAAGCGTCGCTCGCCGATCCGGAAGGACTTGCCCGCGACGTGCACGCGCGCGCCGGCGCGGAGCAGTTCCGCGAGCGCGCGCAGGCTCGCGGCGCGAGCCGACGGCAGCACGTATGCGACCCTCGCCGGTGTCGCGTCCGCGAAGCGCTGCGGCTCGATCGCGGGTTCGTCGAGCGAAGTCCCGTCGACCAGGACGGCTTCGCCGCTCGTGAACGATCCGGTCGCCACGCACTCGACGCCGAAGGTCAACGGCAGCGACCACGCGCTGACGTCGTACATCTCCGTGTCCTCGCGCCGCTTCTCCTTCTCGATCTGCTTCTGGAGGAACTCGGGCTTCATGTCCTGCTGCCGCGCGAGCAGCACGAGCGCCAGGCGCTTCGCGGGCTGGTCGAGACGCACGACGAAGCTGCCGGCCGGAAGCTCGCGCGAGGTTGCTTCGCCGCCGCCGCCGTGCTCGCGCACGCTGCCGTTCGTCGTCGCCGCGACGAGCCGACGCACCTCGATGCCCTGGAAGGCGAGCAGGGCGGCGAGATCGGCCGTGCGACCGGGATCGCGTCCTGGCAGCAACACGTACTCCTTGATCGCGCCGCGTTCGCCCTCGGCGGCGGCGCCGCGGCGATCCTCGACGAAGCGCATCAGGGCCTCGTCCTTGTCGCGCGCGGTGGTCTCCGCGGTGCCGAGGAACGCCATCACCTGCCTTCGCACCGAGTCGACGTAGCGCTTCGTGGTGTCGTCCTCGCGCCATGCGACCAGGCCGCGCACCGACGACTCCTCGAAGGTCATGCCGATGCTGCCGTGGAAGGTCGGCCAGCCCTCGCCGTAGCCGGGATAGAACGAGTCGAAGACTTCGCGCGTGAAGTAGTCGAAGCCCCATCGGTCGAACCACGCGGCGTTGTTCTTCCCGTAGCGCAGGAGCCAGGCGTGTTGCGCCGGGGAGATCTCGGGGTTGAGGGGCTCGGCCGGCGGCCCGAAGTAGTAGCTCGAGTTCGTCCCCATCTCGTGCGCGTCGACGAAGACGACCGGCCAATGCCGCAGGAAGGCCTTCACCCGCGCGCGCGTCTCCGGCTGGGTCAGCGCGAACCAGTCGCGGTTCATGTCGAAGAGCGCGTGGTTGAATCGCCCCGCCGGCCAGGGTTGATCGCGCTCCGCCGCGGCGGGCTCGGCGCTCGGCCAGCGACCGCGCGTCTGATCGGACGTGAACACGAAGCGCTCGCGGCCGTCGGGGTTCTGCAGCGGATCGAGCACGACGATCGTCTCGTGGAGGATCTTGTCGACGAGCGCGTCGCCGCGAGCGGACGCGAGGTGCCATGCGAGCCAGAGTGCGGCGTCGGTCGGCGAGATCTCGTCGCCGTGGACCGAGCACGCGATCCACGTGAACGCGGGGGTCTCGTCGGCAAGGCGGCGCAGTTCGTCCTCGGCGACTCCACGCGGGTCGGCGAGGCGCTGCATCGATGCGCGCACGGCGTCGAGCCGCGCGAGATTGGCGGGCGAGGAGACGAACACCAACCACAACGCGCGGCCTTCGACGCTCGCCCCGTAGGTCTCGACGCGCACGCGATCCGACGCCGCATCGAGCGCCGCGAGCCGGCGCTCGACGTCGCGGTGGGTCGTGATCCGTTCGCCGGTCGCGAAGCCGAGCACGTCCTGTTGCGACGGCACGGCAGGGTCGCGCACCGTGCCGGGAAGGAACTCGTGGTCCTGCGCAGCGAGCGCGGGGGCTGCGCAGCAGGCGGCGACGGTGCAGGCGGCGAGACGGATCCGGAACGAGCGGCGCATCGGCGAAAGGGATAGCGGCTGCGCCGCGCGCGGGCCACGACCGGCGAATCGGGAAGCCCGGCGCCGGAAGATCGGCGCGCGCCGCACCGTCTTCGCGGGCTACATTCCGCCACCGCCATGAAGTCTCGGCTCGTCCGTCTGCTCCCCCTCGCGCTCCTCGTGGCCCTGAACGCCTGCGCCACGTCCCACCTCGTGCACTGGTCGCGCGGCGAGCAGAGCGCCTACGACCCACCGGAGCCGAGCAAGTCGGTCTTCGTGCGCGCCGGCGGGACCGTGTTGGCGTTCCCCGTCGCGCTGGGATGGGACGTCGTGACGTTCCCGTTCCAGTGGTTCTGGGACGTCCATCCCTACGGCGGCGAGAACACGCCGGAGTCGTACGAGGGCAGGTGACCGGCGCTCCGGCGGCGATCGAGCGCCTCGTGATGCTCGGCGCCGATCACCGTCTCTTCGAGCGCGTCAGCGCTGCGGCGACCCGCGGCGGCCGCAGCGCGCTCGCCACGTCGCCGGGAGCCGTGCCGGAACCGCGGTTCTGGGCGTCGAAGGGGAACCGGAACTACCCGAACGAGGACGCTTGCTGCGTCGTCGAATGCGGCGCGACGACGGTGCTCGCCGTCGCCGACGCGCACTTCGGTCGTGAGTCGAGCCATGCGTTGATCCAAGCGATCGCGGCCCGACCACCGGCCCTCGACGAGACTTCGTTCGACGAACTGCTGCATCGCCTCGCCGCGCTCCCGTCGCCGGAGAACTCCGCGACGGCGACGACGCTCGTCGTCGCGGTGATCGACCGGGCGAGCGGCGAGGGCCGCGCCCTGTGCTTCGGGGATTCGCGCCTCGTCGTGCTCGACCGCGTGGGTGGGGTGCGCGAACCGGTCGTTCCCGACCGCGACTTCGTGCGACCGGGGGGATGCGAGTCGCTCCTCCGCGCGCGGCCGTCGCACCGCTTCGCGTGCGCCGCCGGCGACCTGGTGATCGCCTACACCGACGGACTCTGCGACGCCTTTGGCGAGGGCGTCGGCGTCGAGCCTGCGCGCCTGCGCGAACTCGCGGCGGCGAACGCGTGGGATCCGCTCGCGCTGGCCCGCGCGGCGGGGGCGACCGCGCTCGCGGAGCCCTCGCCCGGCGCCGCTTGCGGTCGCGACAACCTCGCGATCGCCGTGACGCGCGCGTGAATCGGTCGCGTCACGTGTCGAGATGACCGGCGATCCCGTCGGGATTCGGCAGGTCGTCGCCGCCCTTCAACCACTCCAGCAGTTCCTCGAGTGCATCGATCGCGTCGGCGCGCGCGGCGTCGCGTGCGTCCGGGTCGTCGGTCCGATTCCATTCGCGACACGCATCGACGAGTTCGAGCAAGGTCTTCGTCGGATCGAAGTCCGTCGGATCGCTGGTCATGGTCGCACCGAGGTCGCGAACGTAGCCCGCCGCCCAAGAACTTCACGGGTATCCTCCGGCGCCCGCGACATGACGCGTCCAGGTTCTCCAGGCACACCGTTCCCCAGGTCGGGCGGCGACGTCCGCTTCCTCCTGCAGCAGGGACTCGCCGCGCAACGCGCGGGGCAGTATCCCCAGGCCGAGCAGATCTTCCGCGCCGCGATCAAGGCCGACCGGGCTTACGCGGACGCGCACGCCTACCTCGCCGGCGCGCTGGCCGCGCAGAGCCGGTTCGATGCGGCGCTCGAATCGATCGACAAGGCGATCAAGCTCGACGACAAGAACCCGTCGCACCACGCGACGAAGGGCAACCTCCTCTTCGCGCAGAACAAGTTCCGCGCGGCACGGCCGTGTTTCGAGCGGATGGTCCGGCTCGACCCGAGGAGCAGCCTCGGATGGTTCAACCTCGGCGTCTGTTGCGAGAAGTTGCTCGACGCGGCGGCGTCGGCCGCGGCGTACGAGAAGGCGATCGAACTCGATCCGCGTGCAGCACGCGCGATGCACAACCTCGCGATGCTGCGCATGAACGAGAAGCGGATCGAGGAAACGCAACGGCTCCTCGACGCCGCTCTCGCCGTCGCGCCCGGCATGCCCGAACTGTGGAACGGAGCGGGCACGCTGGCGCGGCTCCGCAACGACTCGCAGCGCGCGATCCACTGCTACGAGAAGGCGATCGCGCTCGCGCCGCGCATGGCGGGGCTGCGTCTGAACCTCGGGCAGGTGCTGCGCGAAGCCGGCCGCAGCGAAGAGGCCGTCGCCGCCTACGAGGCAGCGGTCCGGATCGAACCACGGTTCCATTCCGCGCGGATCCCGTTGTGCCTCACCAAGACCTTCACCGAACCAGACGACCACGTGCGCTGGCTGGAGCAGGCGGCCGCGGATCCCCAGAACGCCGGGGTGCCGGAGGACGAACTCTGGTTTGCGGTGTCGAAGGTCCGCGGCGATCTCGGCGACGCGGGCGGTTCGTTCCAGGCGCTGCTGCGGGGCAACGCCGCACGGCGCGCCACGATCCGCTGGAGCATCGACGACGCCCGCGCCCAGTTCGCCGCGATCCGGCGGCGCTGGGACCGTGCCACCGTGGAGCGCCTGCGCGGACGTGGGGATCCCGATCCCGGGATGATCTTCGTGCTCGGGATGCCGCGGTCGAACACGTCGATGACCGAGCAGATCCTCGCGACGCATCCGCGCGTGTTCGGAGCCGGAGAGCTCTACGAGGTCGAGACGATCGTGCGTCGTCATCCCGAACTCGCCGATCCGGCGCTCGCGCTCGATGAACGGATCCTGCGCGAGGGCGCCGCGGAGTACCTCGCCGCGGTGCGCCCGCTCGCGCCGCACAGCGAGCGCATCGTCGACAAGTGCCCGGGCAACTTCCTCCAGCTCGGCGCGATCGCGGCAATGCTGCCGAACGCGAAGATCGTGCACTGCATCCGCGACGCGCGGGACAACTGCTGGTCGATCTTCCGCCAGACCTTCGCGGGCGATCAGCCCTTCGCCGCGACGCTTGTTGGATTTCGTCGGTCTCGAGTGGCACGAGGGCTGCCTGCGGTCCCACGAGACGGATCGGATCGTGCGCACGGCGAGCATGCTTCAGGTCAAGCGGCCGCTGTTCCGCACCTCGGTGGCGGCATGGCGACGACACGAGGCCGGGCTCGCGCCGTTGTTCGAAGCGCTCGGGCCGCGCTGATCGGTCGCGGGCCCCCTCAGCGAGCGGCCCAGGCCTTCAAGAGCGCCTTGTCGGCGTCGCTCAGATCTGCGTCGCGATGCGAGATCAGGTAGCTGCGCAGCGGCATCTTGCCCTTCTTCACCTCGTCCCAGCATTCGTCGCGCGCGTCTTCCTGGTCGACGTCGTCGGGATACTCGTCGAGCCACGTCGAGAAGTTCAGCTTCTCGCGTCCCTCGTGCACGTGGTTCGCGACGAACCAAGAGATCGGTGCGACGTACGAGTACCAGGGCCAAATGGTCTCGTGCGAGTGACAGTCCCAGCACGATCGCTTCAGGACGGCGAGCACGTCCTGCGGCGCCGTCAGCTGCAGCGACGGGTCGATCGGCGGATTGCCGCGGTCGACCGGGACGAACTGGATGACGACCGCCGTCAGGACGACGACGATCGACAGGCGGCGCAGGATGCGGCGTGGGCGTTTCTCGGTCATGCCGGGCGGCTTCGAGGCGGGGCATTCTTCCGGCGCACGCTCGCGATGTCGATGTCGTTGCCCGCCGCCGCGGCGTGCGCGGCGCGGATCGGATCGGGCAGGCGGAAGCGCGAACCGCAGCGCAGCGTCATGCGCACGGCGTCGTCCAACGTGATCCGGTGGCCGATCGAGATCCACAACGGCGCAACACCGTCGCGCGTGCGCAGGAGCCGGCCGACGACCTCGCCGCCGAGCAGGACGCGCGTCGCGGCGCCGCGTCGCGGTCCCGGCTGGCGCGCTTGACCGCAGAGTCGCGTCTTGCCGACGCCGATCGCGGGAAGGTCGAGCACGACGCCGAGGTGGCACGCCAGCCCGAAACGGCGGGGGTGGATCGTGCCGTGGCCGTCGACGAGGAGCAGATCGGGTCGCGTGCGCAGTCGCCGCCAAGCCGCGAGTACGACGGGCACCTCGCGAAAGGCGAGCAGTCCGGGAACGTACGGGAAGGTCACGGCCGCGCCGGCGCGCGCGATCTCGACGACGCGCCACCGCTCGAGATCGAACAGCGCGACGGCCGCGTGCGCCGCGCCGGAGGCGATCGAGACGTCGATGCCGGCGACGAGACGCGGTGTGCCGCGGATCCCGGTCGCGACGACCAGGGGCCGCGCCGCGTGTTGGAGTTCGATCGCCGCGGCGGTTGACAGCCCGGCGGGGTGGGCGAGCGCGGCGCGCACGGCGGCGGGCGTCATGCAGGGATCCGTTATAGTCCCCGCCCCCTCCGACCCGCCGCTCGCCCCGTGCGTGGTCGCGCCCCGCCGAATCCTGCATCGATGCAAAGCCTCGCGCTCGTCGCGCTCGCGGTCCTCGCCGTCCAAGATCCGCAATCCGGCCAGGACCCCGCGCAGGGGCGAGGCAGCGGCCGCGTGGGAGAGACGCGCGTCATCCCGCGATCGCGTGTCGTCCACGGCGGCGGCGGGCGGCTCGTGCTCCCCGACCCCCGGCCGCCGGCGGAACAAGATGGCGCGCGCACGGCGACCTCGCCCTCGAGCGGGAACGACGAGGAACTGCGCAAGGAACTCAAGGGGCTGCGCCGCACGCTCCACCTGCCCGAGAGCAAGCAGTCCGCGATCCTGGAGTTCATCGGGAGGACCTACGAGGACGTGCCGGGGCGCGCGCTCACCCTCTTGCGCAGCGTCGACGCGGACACCGCCTACGGTGCCCTGCTCCTGCTCCAGCGATTCGGCGGGAGCGAGCACGCCGCGGATCTCGAGTACCTGCTGCTCACGCGTTCGCTCGGCAGTTCGATCGACGTCGCGATCGACACGCTCGCGATGATCGCGCAGGCCGACGCGCGGGAGCGGCTGTTCTCGTGTCTGGTCGCGAGCCTCGCACCCGTGCGACATCACGCGGCGCGAGTGCTGGCGTCCCGTGTCCGCGCCGAGGACGCGGAGCTCCTCCTCGCGTTGTCGCGCGACGGCAAGGGCGACGTCCGGGCCAAGGCGGTGCGGCTGCTCGGGGCGCTCGGACCGGCGCCCGCCGTCCGCACGCGACTCCTCGAGAGCCTCGGCGAGGACGCGGTGATCGCGGAAGCGGCGATGGACGCGCTCATCGCCCAGGGCGTGGCGGACCTGACCGATCTGAGAGAGCTTCTGGGACGCCCCGCGCGCGGTCGCAGCTTCGGCTACGCTTCGGTCGTGATGGCGACGCTCCAGGACGCGAATCCGGCGCAGTCGCTCTTCACCGAGGACATGCGCGAGCCGTTGCTCACCGAACTCGACATGCCCGATCCCTTCCAGAGGACGGCGGTCGCGTTGGCGCTCGCGGAACTCGCGGCGCGATCGGACGACGTCACCGGCGCGAAGTACCGCGATCACGACGTGATCGGGGCGCTCGTCGACGTTGCGGCGCCGTCCGCTTTCGTCCCGCATCTCGCGCGCTTGAAGGGCCTCGCCCTGGCGACACTCGCCCGCTTCTCGGGCCAGGACTTCGGGACCTCGACCGCGCTGTGGCGCGAATGGTGGGGCACCGCGGGCAAGGTCGTCTCGGTCGGCGCGCGGCGCAGCATCGCGATCGACGCCGCGAACGCCGGGCTCGCGACGGTGACGTGGCGGCGGGACGAGTTCACGTTGGTTCTGCGCGGCGAGCGCTCCCCGGTCGGCGACGCGAGCGGCGACGTGCTCGACGTCTTCCTGGCCGACGACGAGATCCTGGCACTCGTCGCCGCGGTCCAGGGTGCCGGCCTGGCATCGACGGAACGCGGCGAAGTGCGGCTCGGCGAGTCGCGGAGCCTCGCGTTGCGGGTCGGCGCCGCCGTCTCGCGCACCGATCCCCGCATCCAGAGCGACGTGCTCGACCGCATCGGCGCGCAGGTCGAGACCGTCGCCCGCTCCCAGCGCTGGCAACTCTGGCGCGATCCGTCACACGAACCCGACGCGGCGGCGTTCTGGCGCGCCGAGTTGCGGTGGCGCGCGCAACACGCTGATCCGACGGAACGCGCGGCACGCGATCGGCGTCGCCTGCTCGAGGCGCTCGCCCGCGAGCGCGGTCTCCGTCGCCTGATCGCCTTCGAGGAACTCACGGCGACAGCCGGCCTGCGGGACGCGGCGAGCGAAGCCGACGGCGAACTGCTGCTTGCCGCCGCGAAGGCGATCCAGCCCTGGGACGAGATCTCGTTCCGGCTCGTCGAACTCGCGTTGCTCGTCCCAGGCGAGGCGACCTGGCGCGCCGCGGTCGACGCCGCACGTGCCCACGACGTGGCCGATCGCGACGCCGACGCCGTGCTGCCCAGGGTCTTCGCGCTGTTGGGCCAGGATCGCCTGATCGCGTGCCTGACCGGGTCGCCGCCGGAAGTCCGGCGAGCTGCGATGGAGGAGATCGGCCGCGCCAAGGACCTGCGCGCCACGACGCCGCTGCTCGCGATCGCGCGCGATTCGAGCGAGGCCGTCGAACTGCGCGAAGCCGCGGTGCGCGCGCTCGGCGCGATGCGCGCACCCGATGCTCGTGGTCCGCTGCTCGCATTGATCGACGAAGCGCCGCTCGCGCCCGCCCTGCGCCGCGCAACGTGGATCGCACTCGGCCAGCTCGGCGGCGACGGGGTGTTCACGGCGCTGCGGCAGGCGATGGCGACGCCGGACGACGCGGATCGCGTCGCGCTGGTGCGTGCGCTCGGTGCACTGCGTCAGCCGGAGGCGGCGTTCGCGCTCGCCGAACTCGTCTCGCTGCGCAAGGACGACACGCTGGGCTCGATCGCGCTCGAGATGCTGCGCCAGCAGGGGGACCACCTCGCATCGCCTGCGCTGCGCGCGCACCTGCAGGATCCCGATCCGCTGGTGCGAGGACTCGTGGCGCTCGCGCTAGCCGACTTCCAGGATCCCGCCGCGCTGCAGGAGCTCCTCGCGATGCTCGAGGTGGACGGCGGTCGCCTGCGGGTCGTCGCCGCGATCGCTTCGATCACCGGGCACGACACGACGGCGGACAACGCGCGCGCCGAGTCGCTCCGGCAGTGGTGGGTCGACAGCCGCGATCGCTCGCAGGCCGCGTGGTTCCTGGATGCCCTGGCGCGGGCCGGGGTCAGCCACACGCTGAACGCAGCGATACTGGTCGCTGACGGCGGCACGGCGGCCGTCCCCGAACTTACGCGCCTGGTCACCGAACTCGGACAGCCGCATCTTCGCGCGCTCGCCGGCCGCATGCTGCGCGTCACCACCGGCCAGGACTTCGGGAGCGTGCTCCCCCTGATGCCCGAGGCGCAGCGCGTCGCGATCTGCGAGCGCTACCGCTTGCTGCACGAGTCCTCCCGAGCGGCCGCCGGCAAGTGAAGGGCCTGCCGCTCCTCGCGGTCCTCGCCGCGCTCGTGTTCGCCGGCTTCGCGATCCAGCGCGGCCGCTCGGCGTTCCTCGGCATCGAGGCCGACGCGGCCCTCGCTCGCGAGGTGGCGGCGGCATCGGGGCTCACGGTGCACGAGGTGATGGCGCTCCGCGAACTGTGCGGCGCCGGGCTTCCGAAGCAGGACCTGACGGTCCGGGCCGGTCGACTGGTTGCCGATCGGGAGCGGATCGGCGAACCGCTCGCGGTCGCCGTCGCCGCGGGCGATGCAGCACTCGTGGGCGAATTGCTCTCGGCTGCGAACGGTGACGCGGCGGCGGCGGCCGGGCGCCTCCGCCGCTTGCCGGAGGGACTCGCCGCAGTGCGCTTCGCGGCGATGCGCGATCGGTTCGCGTCGCGTGCTGCTAGGTGACGGACACCGTCGTCGGCGCGGACTTCCGGAGCGAGCCTCGCCGTGCGAGCATGGCGCGCCCGTCGGCAGTGACCATGACCAAGTCCATCCTCGCGCTCTTCTTCGCCGCGGCGCTCGGCGCCTGTTCGCTCGGCGGCTACTACGACCGCGAGTACGTCCTCTACGACTCGACCAGCGGCGGCCGTGATGCGGCGTCGCGGGACGCCGCGACCAAGAACACGGCGCTGGACTCGGCGAAGCAAGGCGACCCCGCGAGCGCGTTGCCGGCGTCGGGAGCGCCGGCCGATCCGGCCGCGACGCAGGATCAGGGTGCGATCGACGTGGACGTCGACCGGATCTTCCTGCTCGAGAATCTCCTCGACGAGCTGGGGCGCGCGATCGCGGCAAACGTCGGCGACGCGGCGCGGCTGCAGGAGAAGCGCACACAGGTCGAGGCCGAGATCGCCTGGCGGAAGACCGAGGCCGGCCCGCTCTATGAGCGCGCCCGATCGCTTCGCATCGAACGGCTGGGGCGCTTTCCCGTCGTCCTCAGGTGACTCTTCTCGCCTGGATCTTCTGGTTCGGGGCGGGGGAAAGGTCGGCCGAGCCCCGCATCCGGTCGCCTCTCTCACGCGTTTCCATCCCTGGAAACACTGAGCGGGGCTCGGCCGCGCGCGGGCTTCGCACGCGGCGTGCCGGGGCGATCGGGGAGTGATCCGGCGTGACGCGGCGTGACGCGGCGGCGACCGGCGTTCCCGGCGCGAAACGAGAAGCGCGGATCGAACGCATGGTTCAGCAAAGCGTCGACTCGTAGACCCGATAGCGGCGGTACTCGCGGCCGCCCGCGGCGAGCAGGGGCCGGAGCATCCCGACGTTGTCCTCGAGGATCCAACTCGCCTCGCAGCGCGTGTAGCCCGCCGCCAATCCCTGCGCGATGAGTTGGCGGAGGAGGACGGCGTCGATCCCGGTGCCGCGCAGTTCGGGGACGACTCCGAGCGTGATGGTCCGGAACGCATGCACGCCGCGCATCGCGCGCAGGAGTCGGAGCCAGCCGAACGGGAACAGGCGGCCGCGGCACGCACGGATCCCGACGTTGACGTCGGGCACGCCGATCGCGAACGCCACGGGCTGGCCGTCCGACGTCCGCTCGAGGATGACGGTCAGGTCCGGGACGAGCACCGACTTCAGCTCGCGGGCTTCCGCGACGAACTCCTCGCGACTCATCGGCACGAAGCCCCAGTTGCGCTCCCAGATCCGGTTGTAGAGCTGCCACACCAGGTCGATCTCGCTCGCGAAGCGGCGCAGGTCGAGTCGTCGCGGACGCACCGGCGTCCGTTCCAGGACGCGCTCGACGAGACGGTCGTAGCGGCGCATGTCGAGCCGTTCGGCGACCAGATCGAGGGCGAGGAGGTCCTTGCTCTTCCGCAGCCCGAAGGTCTCCAGCCACGTGGCGTAGCGCAGCGGGTTGTGCGGCATCATCACCACCGGAGGGCCCTCATCGCCCGCGACGAGCAGTCCGCAGCGGTAGTTCGTCGAAAAGTCGATCGGGCCGCGCATGACGTGCGCGCCCCGTGCGACCAGCCAACTCCGCGCGTGACGCAGGAGCGCGTGCGCGCAGGCTTCGTCCCGCGCTTCGAAGTGTCCGAACGTGCCTTGCCGCTCGCCGTGGAAACGGTCGTGCTCGAAATCGCGCGCGGCGCTGGCGCGACCGACCAGTTCGCCGTCGCGGTGAGCGAGCCAGAGCGCCCCCTCGCCGTGAGCGAAGAACGGGTGACGGCGGACGTCGACCTTCTTGCGATCGGTCCAGTGGAGCGGAGGGACCCAGTGGGGGTCGTCGCGATAGAAGTCGGCTTGCGCGGCGAGGAACCGGCGAGCGCTGGTGCACTCCTCGATGCGGATCTCGCTCGCTCCGGGCATCGCGCGGACGATAGCTCGCGCGTCGAGCGCGCGCGCCGTGCGCGTGGCAGCGTCGTCCGTGCGCGGCTATGGTGCCGCGCCGTGCCGTCCTCGATCCGATCCTTCGCGACGTTCACCGCGCTCCTCGCCGCGGTTCCGTCGTGTGCGAGCGATGCGCGACCGAGCATGGAGCGTCCCGACGCCCTCGCGGCCGGTCGTGTCTGGGTCGGGTTGTGGCCCGAACTCCTCGATCCCGGGGCGAGCGGGTCGCCGTTGCCGGACGGCGCGTTTCCCGTGGTGCCGCCGTCGCGGGCCCAACTCGACACCCTGCGCGAAGCCGAGCGGGCCTGGCGGGCCAAGGACGACGAGCGATTCGCCGTGGTGCGCGCGCGCGCGATCGCCGACCCCGTCACTTCGTTCTGGCTCGCGCGCCTCCTCGTGCGCGACCTGCTCATCGCGACCGACACTGCTCCGGCCTCGACCGCGGCGCTCGTGATCGAGGTCCCGTGGCGCCGGCCATTCGATGCGCTGGTCGGGGTCGGCTCGGCCGCGGCGCCGTGCGTCGTCCTGGACCTCTTGCGCGCCACCCAGGCCGATCGGCGCGACATCGGGGCGCGCGTGCTCGCCGCGATGGGGCCGCCGGCCGTCGGCGTGTGGCGGCGCGTACTCGCCGTCGACGACGCGCGGGGCCGGCGCGCCGGCGTGCGCGCGTTGGCGCTGATGGCGGCTGACGACGGCGTACGCGCGGGGTTGGTGTCGTCGCTCGCCGACCCTGACCCGGGCGTGCGCGCCGAGGCGCTCCGCGGCCTGGGGCGGCAGGGCGAGGCGGGCGGCGCGTGTCTTCGCGACCGGCTCGCGGCCGAGACCGACCCGTTCCTGCGCATCGCGATCCTCGAAGGTCTGGGCGACCAGCGCGATCGCGCCAGCGCCGAGGCGCTCGTCTCTGCTCTCGCCGCGGCGCTCGAGGCCCGTGACAACGGCGCCATCGCGGCTGCTCGCGCGTCCTTGATGCGCTTGTCGGGTCGGCGTGAACCCGGGAGCCTCGTCTCGTGGCAACACTGGGTCGCCCGCCTGCCGGCGCGCTGATCGGAGGTCGACGACTTGGAAGCCTGGCGGATCCATCGTGAACGAGGTCGGTGTCCCGAACCGGCCTGCCCCCTGCCGACGGCCGACGAGTTCTTCGCCGTCCTCGAACTTCCGAGCTGCGAGCGCCATGACCTCTGCGCGACCTGCTTCCACCGTCGCGTGAGTCAGACCGGCGAGTCGCCGATCTTCTGGAAGGCCCGGCGGCAGGAGCCCGGGCACCGCGCTCCGACGATCGACCTCGCGTCGCTCCGCGTGTTGTTCGACCGGCTCGGCGAGCACGACAGCGACGAAGCGCGTGGACTGCGCTACTTCGTCGCGCTGCTCCTGCTGCGCAAGCGCGTGTTGCGCATGGTTCCGGCTGCGAATCAGACCGAGGAATCTGCCGACCTGGTCGTCCTCGATCCGAAGGTGCCGGGCTCGGCGCGGATCGCGCTCGTCGCGCCCGAACTGGCGGGCGATCGGATGGCAAAGTTGAAGGACGAACTGCTCGCCGCGCTCGCGGAGCAGGAGGGGGCGAGCCATGATGGTTGAGCGATCCATCCGGGATTTCTTCCTCGATCCAAGGTGTCTCTGCAGCGATCGACTTTCACCTCACGAGCCGTAGTGGCCGATCGGGCAACTCCCCACATGTGGGTGTGGGTGGTCGTCCACGTGGGGGAAAGTGGGTCTCGCTCCGAGATTCGCCGCTTTTCTCGCGCTTGACGTGGGGAGACGGGAGAGTAAGGTGGATTTTGTCCTGAGCGAGGCGCACCGCTCCGAGCCAGGGCGAGAGCCTGCAGCAGCATGTCCGGTCCAGCGTATTGCGGAGCCTCGGTCCACAGCCTCGACGAGAAGGCGAGGTTGATCGTTCCGAAGCGCCTGCTGGATGCGATCGGAGATCCTGAGGCCGAGTTCGTGCTCACCGCGAGTCCCGACGGGTGCCTGTGGCTCGTCGACAAGCGGAAGTTCGAAGCGCTCTCGTCCCAGCTCGAAGGTGACCTCCTCGATCAGGCACCCCGGCGGCGTTGGCAGAGGCGACTCGTCCTCGGCTACGCCGAATCCTGCGCGCTCGACAAGTCGGGCCGCATCCTGGTTCCCGAGGTGCTGCGGAACTTCCTGCAGCTCGGGACCAGCCGGGAGGTGGTCGTTGTCGGCAACGGCGACGTGATCGAGCTGTGGTCGGCCACGGCTTGGCGCGACGCGACGAAACCGATCGACCCGCGCTCTCTCCAGAACAACACGGTCGGGTCGGCGGCAGGCTGAGGACCTACCGCCGTGTCGGTCATCCGACGAGCTCCTCTTCTCGCACGACGGGCGGTTGATGCGAGGAGGGGGTCGTGAACGACGCAGATCCGCGAGCAACCAGGGCAGACGACGCGCATGGACCGGTCAGGGTCCACGAGCCGGTGCTGCTGCCCGAGTGCCTGAACGCGATGGATCTGCGAGCGGGCATGACGCTCGTCGACGGCACGGTGGGAGCAGGTGGACACGCGGCAGCGTTCGCGCGCGCGTTGGGTCCGGACGGTCTCGTCGTCGGTCTCGATCGTGACGCGGAGATCCTGCCGTTCGCCGAGCGCGCGCTCACCGTCGCGCGGACCGAAGGCGGCGCACGGTTCGTTCTCCGCAACTTGCCCTACTCCGACGTCGAGCACGCTCTCTCCGACCTCGGGATCGCTTCGTGCGACCGGGCCTTCGTCGACCTCGGCGTCAGTTCACTCCAGCTCGATTCGCCTCTCCGCGGGTTCTCGTTCATGAGGGACGGTCCTCTCGACATGCGCATGGATGCGTCGCGCGCTTCGCGCGACGCAGCGGCATGGCTCCGTGGCGTGTCCACCGTCGAACTCGAACGCGTGCTCGGCGACTACGGCGAGGAGCGATTCGCCGGACGCATCGCGCGCGCGATCGTCGAAGCGCGGGGGCGGCGTCCGATCACGAGGACCCTCGAGCTCGTCGACGTCGTGATGAGGGCGATCCCGCCGTCCGCGCGGCATGGTCGCGTGCACGCGGCGACCCGCACGTTCCAGGCGATCCGGATCGCCGTGAACGACGAACTCGGCGAACTCGAGCGCGGGTTGCCGGAGCTCTGGCGATCGCTCGCGCCCGGCGGGCGACTCGCCGCGATCGCGTTCCACTCGCTCGAGGACCGCGTGCTCAAGCGGTTCTTCAAGGCGCACGCCGAGGTCTCGGTGAAGAAGCCGATCGTCGCAGCCGGCGACGAGTGCGCGCGCAATCCGCGCGCGCGCAGCGCGAAGCTCCGCTGGGGCAGCAAGAGGGTCGCATGAAGTGGTTCGTCGCCGCCGTCGCGTTTGCCGCCGTCGTCGGGCTCTCGATCGCGACGGCCGCGATCCAGGTCGAGAACGTGCAGCGCCGCGCGCGCATCGCCGCGGTGTCAGAGCGGGCCGAAGCCTCGCGCATCGCGCGCGAAGCGGAGCGCATCCGGTTCCGCACCGCCGCCCGTGTGGATCCCCTGGTCGATCTGTGGCGGAAGTTCGAGTCCGTCATGGCGGAGAGGGCCGAAGTCTGATGCGCGCCGAAGCCATCCGCTCCACCCTCCCGTTCGCGATGCTCGGCTGCGCTGCCGTCGCGCTGCTCGTCCGGCTTGTCGACCTGCAGATCGTGCGCGCTCGATCGGCTCGCGACGCGATCGCGCTGGCGGAGTCGCGCGTGCCGGCATCGCGCGGCACCTTGCTCGATCGGTTCGGGGAACCGCTGGCTTGGGATCGTCCGGTCTACGAGGTTCGAGCCTCGGCCGAGTCGTTCGCGGGGTTGCCGGCGAAGTCCGGCGCCGTCCCCGATCGCAAGCAGCTCGCGCAGGCCCGTGATCGACTCGTCGCGGACTTCGCGTGGGCCCTGACCAGGGACCGCGAGCGGTTCGGCAGCGCCATGCAGCAGGACTCGCTGCGCCGCACCCTGCGGGAACGAGTCGAACGTGCGGTCGAGCACGCCTTCGCCAAGGGCCGCACGCGCGTCGATGTGCTCGTCGATCGCGAACTCGACGACTCCGCGGCCGTCGCCGCCCTTCGCGAGCTCGACGTGCGTCGCGCGCCGCGAGAGCGCGGCGAGCAGCGGCCGTACCGCCTCTACCTCACCTTCGCGCCGCGCTGGGAACGCGAGTACGCCGCGGCCGAGCCGTTGGCCGCGTTCGTCGGCCGGGTGCAGCCCGGTCCGCTGCGGCTGCCGGGCGACGACGGCAAGCTCGCGATCGTCGACGACCGGTTCCCCGTCTCCGGACTCGAGCGCCTCATGCCGCTCGTGCCGGGTGAGTCCGGTCGTTCGCTGCTGAGGACCGACGCGTTCTCGCGCACCTACTGGACAGGCGACCGCCGCGAGCCCGAGGCGCCGGCCGAACTGAGGACGACCCTCGACCCCGCCCTGCAGATCCGCGCCGACGCCGAGCTCGGCCAGGCCGTCGAGTCGGTGCGCGCGCACTACGGTCACCCTCCGGAGTGGGGCGCCCTCGTCCTCGTCGATGCGCGGACCGGGGGCGTCGTCGCGGCGGCTTCGTACGTCGCCGGCAAGGACGGCCGGCCGGACCGCAACAGCGCGTTCACGCCGGCCCAGCGGGTGTTCGAGCCGGGTTCGGTCGTGAAGCCGCTCCACGTCGCGATGGTCGCCGAGCGCGGCCAGCTCGATTGGAGCGAGCCGATCGACGTCCATGCCGGCTACCTCGCCGGGAGCGACCGCGCGTCGCCCGGTCAGAGGGTGCCGCGGCGCGAGATCCGCGACGACCATCCGAACACGGTCCTCACCCCACGCGAGGTCCTGATCCGCAGCAGCAACATCGGCGCGGTGAAGCTCGGGCTCCGGCTCGGGGCGGAGGGGATCGAGGACTACCTGTCGATCTACCGCTTCGGCCAACCCACCTCGATCGGTTACCCCGGGGAGCAGAAGGGCACCCGGCCGGCCCCGATCCCGTCGCTGCCTCCGTCGGAGCAGTTGGCCTTCGCCGGGCCTTCGGTGCTGTTCGGCTACCAGATCGGCGTCACGCCGTTCCAACTCGCGCGGGCCTTCCTCACGTTCGTCTCGGGACGTCCCCGCGAGTTGCACGTCATCGATGCCGCGAAGCAGGGCGACGCCTTCCTCCCGGTGGCGTACGCCTCCGACGGCCCGAGCTTCTTGAACGCGTCCACGCGCGCCGACGTCTGCGCCGCACTCGTCCAGGTCGTCGAGGACGACCACGGAACGGCGCGCTTGGTGGGTCGCTGGCTGCGGGAGTTGCGTGCGCAGCGCGGCACGGCCGGGCCCGTGATCGCCGGCAAGACCGGCACGTCGCAGTACGTCGGCAAGACGACCAGGTGGGACGGCTCGGCGTTCCACGGCGACATCCGAACGTCGACGTTCGCCGGGTTCAGCCCGGTGGACGAACCGCAGTTCCTCGTGGTCTGCGTGCTCCAGAAAGCAGGTGCTGGAGCGTTCTACGGCGGACTCTATGCTGCGCCTGCCGCAGCGCGTCTTCTCGTCGCCGCACTCGATCGTGCGGCGGCGGCATGGCGCACGACGGATCACGACAGGTCAGTGTCGGGTTCCGTCGCAGTCGGCCCGGAGCCGGGGGGTTCCGGTCCATCCCAGAGGCGGTGATGACAGAGCTTGCCTGGCCCTCGGGGCTCCAACCGAGGCAGAACGGCACGCGGCTCGAGGACCTGATCCGGGTCCTCGAACCGGTCGGTGTCCATCGGCTCGAGCCGTACGGCGACGAGCCCGTCACGTCCCTCGCCTACCACAGCGGCGAAGTCGTCCCCGGCACGCTCTTCTTCGCCGTGCCCGGCACGCGCGACGACGGCGCCCGCTACGTGGATGACGCCCTCGAGCGCGGCGTGCTCGCGATCGTCTGCGAGCGGCCGATGGCGCTGAAGGTCCCGGTGATCGTCGTGCGCGACGTCCGCGCGGCACTCGCCGACGCGGCATGCGCGTTCTACGACGACCCCTCGGCTCAACTCGCGACCATCGGCATCACCGGGACGAACGGCAAGACGACGACGACGCACCTGCTCCGGCACGTGCTCGAGCTCGACGGCCGGCCGACCGGACTACTGGGCACGATCAGCTACGAGTTCGGCGGCCGGCGCATCCCGGCATCGAACACGACGCCCGACGCCGTCCGTCTGCAGGGCTACCTCCGCGACATGGTCGATCGCCGCGTGCAGGCCTGCGTGATGGAGGTCTCCAGTCACGCGCTCGATCAGCAGCGCGTTCGTGGCGTCCGCTTCCGCGCGGCGGTGTTCACGAATCTCACGCAGGACCATCTCGACTACCACGGGTCGATGGCGGCCTACGCGAAGGCGAAGTCCGGGTTGTTTGCGTCGCTGCGCCCCGGTGGGGTCGCGGTCCTCAACCTCGACTCGCCGGCGACGCCGGTGATGTACGAGGCGATCCCGCACGGGGTCCGGGTGGTCGGCTACGGACGGATGGAAGGCGCCACGGTCCGCGCCGCCGATGTGCGTTGTTCGCTCGACGGCACGCGGCTGCGGTTGTGCATGCCCCACGGCGAACACGAGGTGAACCTCCCGCTGCCGGGCGAACACAACGTCGAGAACGCTCTCGCGGCGGCGGCGACCGCTCTCTCGCTCGGCGTTTCGGAGATCACGATCGCGCATGCGCTCGAGACCGCGCCCTCGGTGCGCGGCCGCATGGAGCCGGTCGGCGTGCGCGGCGCGACGCGAGTCTTCATCGACTACGCGCACACGCCCGACGCGATCGAGAAGGCCTGCGCGACGCTCCGCAACCTCGGCGATGGGCCGTTGACCATCGTGTTCGGATGCGGCGGCGATCGCGATCGCGGCAAGCGTCCGCTGATGGCGCGGGCGGCCGCGAAATGGGCCGAGCGCGTCTTCATCACGAGCGACAACCCGCGGAGCGAGGACCCCGAGTCGATCCTCGACGAGGTCGAGCGCGGCTTGCTCGACATCCCGGCCGACCAGCCGCTGCGCATCCGCGAGTACGCGCGCATCACGGACCGGTCGCACGCGATCGTGGAAGCCGTCCGCCGCGCGCGCGCCGACGAGATGGTGCTCATCGCGGGGAAGGGCCACGAGACCTACCAGATCCTCGCCGACGCCGTCGTGCCGTTCGACGACCGCGAGTGGGCGCGGAAAGCGCTCGCTTCGCGGGACTGACCATGGTCGCGACCAACTCCGGATCCGATTCGTCCTGGCTCACGCCCGCTGCCGTCTCCCAGGCCGCGAGTGGCCGGGTCGTGCGGTCGGGGCCGACGGCGACGCGCGTCGTGACGGACAGCCGCCTCGTGCAGCCAGGCGACTTGTTCGTCGCCCTGCGGGGAGAGCGACTCGACGCGCACGACTTCGTCGCGCAGGCGCTGCGCGGCGGCGCCCACGGCGCGGTCGTCCATCGGGACGTCGTGCTCGGCGACGTCGATCGCGCCCGGGCAGCGGCGACGGGGTTCCTCGTGCGCGTCGAGGACACCGGACGCGCCCTGCTCGACCTCGCGCGGGAGCACCGCCGGCGCAGTTCCGCGCGCGTTGTCGGCATCACCGGCTCGTGCGGCAAGACGAGCACGAAGGACATGCTCGGGCACGTCCTCGCGCGCGCGATGGCGACGGTCGCGTCGCCGAAGTCGTTCAACAACCAGATCGGTGTGCCGTTGACGTTGCTCGCGATCCGCAAGGAGACTCGCGCGGCCGTCGTCGAGATCGGCACGAACGCGCCCGGCGAGATCCGGACGCTCGCCGGAACGGCCGAACCGGACGTCGGGATCCTCACGTGCGTCCGCGAGGCGCACCTCGCCGGTCTCGGCGACCTCGAGGGCATCGCTCGCGAGAAGGCGAACATCTTCGAGAGTCTTCGCGCGGACGGACTCGCGATCCTCAACGGCGACGACCGCGCGTGCCTGCGCATCGCCGAGCGGCTCGGAGTACGCACGGTCCTCGTCCGCGTCGATTCGGTCGCCGACTGGTTCGCCACCGACATCGGCTTCTGCGGGCTCGGCACCACGTTCCGGCTCAACGGCGAACGCCCGGTCGCGCTGCCGCGCCTCGGCACGCACAACGTCTACAACGCGCTGTCCTGCATCGCCGCGTCCTCGGAACTCGGCGTGACTCCAGCGCTCGCGATCGAGGCGCTGGCCTCGCTTCCCCACAGCTCGCGGCGCCTCGAGCCGCGCGAGGTCGCGGGCGTCCGGATCGTCGACGACAGCTACAACATGAACCCTGCGTCGGCGCGTGCGGCACTGCACACATTGCAGTGCTTCGATCGCGCGGACCGGCGCATCCTCGTGTTCGGCGAGATGAAAGAGCTCGGTGCGCGGAGCGTCGAACTCCACGAAGCCCTCGGCCGCGACGTCGCCGCGGCCGGCCTGGACCTCCTGGTGACGGTCGGCCCCGGCGCGGATCCGATCGCCGAGGGGGCGCGGACGGCGGGCATGTCCGATGCGCGCGTCGCACGCGTGGCCGACGTGGAAGCGGGGATCGAGTACCTGCGGCAGATCGTCGCCCCGGGCGACGTGGTTCTGTGCAAGGCCTCGCGCGCGGTGGCACTCGACCGGCTGGTCGACGGTCTCGCGCGTGAACTCGGTGGGTCCGTCGCGGCCCGGAGCGGCGGCTGAAGTGTTGTTCGAGCTGTTCTGGAACGGCGACCGACCCGGCTTCGACCTGCCGGGCATCTGGCTGTTCAAGTTCATCTCGTTCCGCACGATCGCTGCGACGATCTTCGCGTTCGCCTGCGCGCTCCTGCTCGGCGCCCGCGCGATCCCCCTGCTGAGACGGTTCAAGTTCGGCGAGGACACCGACAAGACCGACTCCGATCGTCTGCGCGAACTCCACAAGGACAAGCGCGGCACGCCGACGATGGGCGGCGTGTTCTTGATCGGGGCGATGCTCGTCTCGAGCGCGTTGTGGTGTCGCTTCGACGGTCCCAATCGTTGGACGATCATCGGTCTCGTGCTGATCGCCTGGTATGCGGCGGTCGGCTTCGTCGACGACTGGGTCAAGCTGAAGGTGAAGGGGCGGCACGGTCTCTCCAAGCGCAGCAAGCAGGGCTGGTTGACGCTCGGCGCGCTGGTCGCGGGCGGATGGCTCCTCGCGTCGGGCTTCGGCGGCGCCGCCGGGCCGTCCTTCTACGTGCCGTTCGTCACCGGACCGATCGCATCGCTCGGCGTCGTGGTGTTCCTCCTGATCGCGGTACTGGTCCTCACCGGAACCTCGAACGCGGTGAACCTCACGGACGGTCTCGACGGTCTCGCCATCGGCTGCGTGATCACCTCGGCGCTCGCGTTCGCGGGGATCTGCTACTTCGTGGGTCGCGCGGACTTCGCGGAGTACCTGATGGTCGAGAACGTGCCCGGCGCCGGCGAACTCACCGTGATGCTCGGCGCGCTGCTCGGCGCCTCGCTCGGCTTCCTCTGGTTCAACGCGCCGCCGGCGCACGTCTTCATGGGCGACGTCGGCAGCCTGCCGCTCGGCGGAGCGCTCGGCTATGCCGCGCTCGTGTCGCGCACCGAACTGTTGCTGTTCGTCGTCGGCGGGGTGTTCGTCTTCGAAGCCCTGACGGTGATCGTCCAGGTCGCATCGTTCCGCATCTTCAAGCGCAGGGTGTTCCGCTGCGCGCCGATCCACCATCACTTCCAGTTCGCCGGGACGCCCGAGACGCGGATCGTCGTCCGGATGTGGCTCGTCAGCGCGATGCTCGCGATGACGAGTCTCGCCCTCTTCAAGGTCCGCTGAACGCTTCACCCATGCCGAGAGCGCCGTCCATCGCCGCAACTCCGGGCCGCATCCGCGAGCTCGATTGGCTGATGCTCGCCGTCGCGGGTCTGTGCTGCATCGGGCTCGTCATGGCGGTGTCCGTCCAGTCGCTCGAGCGCGGGAGCAACACCCTGCTCGCGCTCCGCGCGCAGGGCAGCAAGCTGGTGGTCGGCATCGTGCTCTTCGTCGTGTGCGCGATCGCGCCCCTTCGAGCCATCCGCCGCCATGCCCTGCTGATCTGCCTGGCGCTGACGGGTCTGGTCTGGGCCGCGGCCTTGTTCGGTCCGGAGCGCAATCACGCGCACCGCTGGCTGTCGATCGGCGGCATCAGCTTCCAGCCGGTGGACTTCGCGCGCGTCGGCATGATCGTGCTCACGGCCGCGTGGATCGCCGATGCCGGCGAACGCATCCGTGAATTCGGCCGGGGCCTCTGCGTCGTGCTCGCGCCGGCGCTCGTCCTCGCCGCCGGGTTGTTCCTGCAGCCGGACAACGGCAATGCCCTGCTGGCCCTCGCTGTCGCGGGCACGATGGCGGTGGCCGCCGGCGTGCGCTTCTTGTGGCTCGGGTTGGGCGCGGCGATCGCGCTCCCCGCGGCGCTGCTCATCGTCGGCCGTCACGGCTACGCCCTCGAACGCGTCCAGCGCTGGTTGTCCGAGGACCCGCCCTATCAGGTCGCGCAGGGGTTGATCGCGCTGCAGAGCGGCGGTCTGACCGGCGCCGGGATCGGACACGGCTGGCGAAAGATGGGCTTCGTCCCGGAGCCCCACAACGACTTCGTCTTCGCGATCCTCGGTGAGGAGCTCGGCTTCGCCGGCTGCGTCACCGTGCTCGCGGCGTTCACGTTGATCGGCGTCGTGTGCCACCGACTCGCCCGGCGATTGGACGATCCGTTCCATCGCTGGATCGTGTTCGGTTGCGGCTTCGCCGTCTGCGCCCAGGCCGTCATCAACATGCTGGTGACGACCGGTCTCGCGCCGGCAAAGGGCATCGACCTGCCGTTCGTCAGCGCGGGCGGAACCAACCTCGTCACGTCGCTCGGCGTGGTGGGTCTCATCGGCAATGCTGCGCGCTCGGACCTCGCGTCCAAGCGCTTCGTCACCAAGCACCAGGGAGGGATTTGAGATGGGTCAACTCGAGAAGTACGGGCTCTATGTCCTCGTCGTCGTCATCGTCATGATCCTCGGCATCGCGCTGATGGGATCACCCTCGGACGCCGTCTCCGAAGACGTCGCCTCACGTTCGGAACTGGCGACCGTCGGCACCCAGGACATCTCGGCGCCGGCGCCAGGCGGATCGTCCACCGAGCGGTTCGGATCGCTCTTCAGCACCGTTCCGAACGAGCCGGCGGACCCGAAGATCGAGTTCGTCGACGTCGGTCCGACCGAACCGGTCAAGCGCGACGCGAGCCCGCCGGTCGTCGGCACGGAAGGCGATCGATCCGCGACCGGTCCGAAGGGTGACACGCTCACGCCGTCGCCCGCGGTCATCGTCCGCAAGCACAAGGTCGTCGCGGGCGAGACGCCGTCGTCGATCTCCTCGCGCTACTACGGGACGGCACGCCACTACCAGTCCATCCTCGACGCCAACCCCGGCCTCGACGCGCGCCGGATGCCGCAGGGCAAGGAGATCGTGATCCCGCCGCCGCCGGCGGCCGCGGCGGCACCCGAACCGGTGCTCGCGAACGAAGTCGCGCCGATCGCCGCGTCCTCGCGGCGCCATCAGGTCGTGGCCGGCGAGACGCTCAGTTCGATTGCGGCGCGCTACTACGGCGACGAGCGCCAATGGCCGCGCATCCTCGCGGCGAACCCGGGACTCGATCCGAATCGGATGCGGGCCAACGTCTCGATCGAGGTGCCCGCGCCCGCGGCGGGTCAGGCGTCAGCGCGTCCTTCGCCGCGCACGGCGCCCGCCGGTGGCGTGCTCCACCGCGTGGTGGAAGGCGAGACGCTGTCGTCGATCGCGCGCCGCTACTACGGACGCGAGAGCGACTGGCGCCGCATCGTCGACGCGAATCCAGGTCTCGATGACAAGCACCTCGCGGTCGGCGCGGAGATCGTCGTTCCGGACGTGGTGCGCCGGGCCTGATTTGCGACTTCGGCCACGAGACGAGTCGAACCGCGCGACGCCGGGCGCGGTCGACCGATCGAACCGGCGGGAGCGGTGTCAGCACGATGGTGAAACGCATCTGTCTGGTCAGCAGCGGGACGGGCGGCCACCTGTGGCCCGCGCTCGTCCTCGGCGAGGCCTTGCGTGCCGAGGGCCATGACACCGTCTTCGTCACCGCGGGACGCGACGTCGAGCGCGCGCTCCTCGAGCGCGTGGGGCGGCGCGCCGAGTCGCTCGACGTCCGCGGCCGCGGCATCGGGCGGCTCGTCGCGCTCGCGCGCGGCACGTTCGCGGCGCGACGACTCCTTCGCCGCGAACACGTCGACGCCGTCGTGTGCACCGGCGGGAGCACGTCCGTCGCAGCGGGTCTCGCCGGTCGATCGCTCGGACTGCCGCTCGCCGTCCTCGAACAGAACGCGGTGCCCGGGCGCGCCAATCGACTGCTCGCGCGCTTCGCGGAGCGCGTCTACCTCGGCCTGCCGCCGGTGCGCGGCGTCCGGCACGGCATGGTCACGGGAACTCCGGTTCGTAGAGAGATGGTCGACGTCGATCGCGTTGCGGCGCGTCGCCGTCTCGAACTCCGCGACGACGTCCCGGTCGTGTTCGTCACCGGCGGGAGCCAGGGCGCCGGCTTCCTGAACGAGTGCGTTCCGCAGGCGCTGCTCGCGCTGAAGCGCCCGCTGCAGATCCTCCACCTGACCGGCTCCGGTCGCGAAGCCGAGGTCCGTGCGCGGTATCGGGTCGGCCTGGAGTGCGGCATCGACGCCTTCGTGCGCGCGATGTCCTTCGACATGGCGACGATGTACGCGGCTGCTGACCTGGTCGTGTGTCGCGGCGGCGGATGCACCATCGCGGAGCTCGTCGCGACCGGCCGGGCCGCGCTCGTCGTTCCCTATCCCTTCCACCGCGATCGCCAGCAACTCCACAACGGCCGCGTGCTCGGGCGCGCCGGCGCCGCCCGCGTCATCGAGCAGCGCGACCTCGACGAGGCCCGTCTCGTCGCCGAACTCCGCGACCTCCTCGCCGAACCCGAGCGACTGCGGTTCATGGAGCTGTGCGAGCGGTCGCTCGATCTCGGCGACGCCTGCCATCGGATCGTGGACGATCTGCAACGGAGCCTCCTGTCGTGAGGCACGCGAGCACCGAGAGGATCCGAAGCATCGGGAGCGACTGACACCGTGTTGCGCAACGGCAGCGAACGATTCCATCTGAGCGGCAGCGGCGGTTCCGGCATGTCCGGCCTCGCGCGAATGCTCGGCCGCTTCGGCGTCGATCTCTCGGGTAGCGATGCCAGCAACGGCGCCGTCGTCGAGGAACTGCGCGCCGACGGCATCCACATCTGGACCGGGCATCGCCCCGAACTGATCCAGGGTTCGAACGGTTACGTCGTGCGTTCCGCCGCCGTGCCGGAGGACGACCAGGAAGTGCGCGAATGCGTGCGCCGGGGGTTCACGAGCCTCCTGTACGCGGAGGCGGTGGGCAGGCTCTCCGAAGGACGACGGACGCTGGCGATCGCGGGCACGCACGGCAAGACCACGACGACCGCATTGACCGTCGCGGCGTCGCGCGGCGCAGGACTGGACCCCTCGCACCTGATCGGCGGCGAGATCCCTGAACTCGGCGGCAACGGCTACGGCGGGCGCGACGACCTCTTCGTCGTCGAGGCCTGCGAGTTCAACCGCTCGTTCCTCAACCTGCGGCCGTTCGCGGCGGCGATCCTCAACGTCGATCACGACCACTTCGACTGCTATCCCAGAGAGAACGACGTGCTCGAGGCGTACCGCTCCTTCGCGACCAACGTGAGGCCCGGCGGGACGATCGTCGTGACCGAGGCCGTGCCGATGTCCGTCGTGGCGGACAGCACCGAACACGCGCGCGTGGTGAGCGTCGGCGCCAGCCTGTTCGCGGACTACCGCGCGACGGACCTGACCGAGGACCTCGGCCGCTGTTCGTTCGTGCCGATCGCCCACGGCCGCAAGCTCCCGCGGATCCAGATGACGCAGCCCGGCGTGTTCCAGGTGAACAACGCGCTCGCGGCGCTCGCTCTGGTCGACGCCGCCGCCGGCGACCTCGACGGCGCCTGCGCCGGGATCCGTTCGTTCGTCGGCGTGCGGCGGCGCTTCGAGATGCGATCCGGCCGGCGGGGCGGCCAGCTCGTGCTCGACTACGCGCACCATCCGGCGGAAGTCCGGGCCGTCGTGCGCGCGGCGCGCAGCCGATTCCCCGCGCGACCGCTCGTGCTCGCCTTCCAACCGCACCAGCACAGCCGCACGTTCAACCTGCTCGACGACTTCGTCGACGTGTTGGCCGGCGCGGATCACTGCCTGATCGCGGAGGTCTATGCGGCCCGCGAGAAGCCCGGCGACGTGCGGACCGTCCACGCGGCGGAGTTGGTCGACGGCGTGCGCGCGCGAGGCACGCGCGCGGACGTCGTGCCCGAGCTCGGCGTGATGCCGGCGATGGTGGCCGAGGCCTTCACGCCGCAGAGCGTCGTCCTCGTGTTGGGGGCGGGCGACATCGACTCGATCGTCCCCGCCGTCCTGGAGTCGATCTGATGCACGGTCCGTTCCGGGCGGCGCTCGCCAACCTCCGCGGCGCGGTGCGCGAGTCGGTTTCCCTGGCGCCCGTCTCGCACTTGCGGATCGGCGGTCCTGCCGAGTGGTTCATCGAAGCCGCGACGGATCAGGACGTCGCCCTCGTGGCCCGTGCCTGCCGCGAGTGCGAGGTCCCGCTGCACGTGCTCGGCGGCGGGAGCAACGTCCTGATCGCCGACGAAGGCGTTCGCGGCGTGGTGATGTCGCTCGAGCGCCTGAACCGGGTGGTCCGCGACGACACGCGGCTGATCGCCGGCGCGGGAGTATCGGTGCGGGGTCTGATCCCCCTCACCATCGGTCAGGGACTCGCCGGGCTCGAGACGCTGGCCGGCGTTCCCGCGCAGGTCGGCGGCGCGGTGGCGATGAACGCCGGCACGCGCGAAGGGGAGACCTTCGATCTGCTCGAGTCGATCGTCGTCGTCGATCGCGAAGGCGAGATCGTGGAAGTCGGCCGAGACGGATTCCACGCACGCTATCGCGACGGCGGTCTCGACGGCCGCATCGTCCTCAGTGCGCGGTTCGCGCTGCGTCTGGAGGAGCCTCGCGCGATCCGCGAGAGGTTCGACGGCTACATCCGCCATCGCAACGCGACCCAGCCGGCGAGCGAGAAGAGCGTGGGTTGCGTCTTCCGCAATCCGCCGGGCGACGCCGCCGGTCGCCTGATCGAACGCGCCGGCTGCAAGCTGCTCCGGGAGGGGGGGATCAGCGTGAGCGGCAAGCACGCCAACTACTTCGTGAACGACGGCTCGGGGACCTGCGCCGACTTTGTCCGCCTGATCCGCACCGTGGCGTCGAGGGTTGCGGCCGACTTCGGCGTGGCGTTGGAACTCGAGGTGCGGACCTGGGAGGTTCGCGGGCTCGAAGGTCCGCCTTCGGCCTGACCCCGCGCGGAAGTCCGGGCTGCCTTCCGGCCACCATCGCCCGCTTCGAGCGTCGCACCGCGCGGCCCCGTCCGCGGAAATACTCCGGGGTCGGCCCGCATCGACGCCCTTCGCCCCCAGCCCCAAGGTCTTCATGAGCCTCAGCCTCCTGCTCCTCGCCGCGACCGCGGCCTTCCCCACTGCTCCGCAGGATCACGACCGCTCTCCGGCGGCGCTCCTGCCCGCTTCGACGATCGCCTTCGTCGAATTCGCCGGTCTCGATGCCTGCGTCCGCGCCGCGTCCGAGGCTCCGCTCCTGACGCTGGCCGAGAGACTCGGCGAACGCGCCCTGGGTGCGCGTCCGGCCGATCTCTTCGCCGCGGAAGTTCTCCGCGACCTGACCGACGAGCTGCGGCAGATCGGGCTCGGTACGCGCGAACTGCGCGCGATCCTGAGGTCGCGTTCAGCGCTGGGCGTCGGACGTCCGGTCGCGTTCGACGACGGCATGCTGCCCTCGTTCGGGCTCGTCCTCGAACTCGGCGACGACTCCGAAGCGCTCGGAGCGGCGATCGACCGCTTCATCGGTGCGATGGACGAGCGCGAGGTCATCACGACCCGCACGCGAACGATCGGCGGCGTCGAAGTGAACGTGCTCTCGCACGAACGCCGTAGCGGCGAGGTCTGCATCGCGAAGGTCGACGGCTACGCGATCGCGACGCTCGGCGCCGGCTACCTCACCGACATCCTCGGCACGCTGCGCGGCGAGACCGAGTCGATCCTCGCGACCCCGATCGCCGCCCGCGCCCGCGAGGACGTCGGCGACGGCGCTCTGGCCTGGGGCGCCGTGAACCTGCGGCCGATCACCGACCTGGTGCGTTGGTACGCGCCGTACGAGGCCGACGCGATCCTTGCAGCGCTCGGCGTGCGGGCGCTCGACGGCCTCTCCTTCGGAACGGCGATGCGCGGTGGTCAGTCCGTCGATGTCTTCCGCGTCGCGGGAGAGATCGACGAGCACGGGATCCTCGCGGCACTGGGTGGCTCGCGCGTCGATCCTGCGCTGCTGAACTCGTTGCCCGAGGACAGTGCTCTGGTCTGCGGACTGACCGTCGACCTCGAGAAGCTCCGGGCCGGCATCCACGCGCTGGTCGCGGCGTTGCCGGCGGCCGCACGCCGGGAACTGCGGCGGGACTTCGACCGCGACTTCGCCGGCGGGCTTCGCGACGCCGGCATCGAGCCCGAGGAGGTCCTCGCGCTCGTCGATGCTCTCGGTCCGGAGTTCGTCCTGGGCGTCACGACGCCGAAGTTCCAATTCGGCGTACCGCAGTTCCCGCGCCTCGTGCTCGTCGGTCGCGCCCCGCAGGGGGTCGATCCTGCCGAGCAGTTCGCGGCCCTCGCGACCCGCGCCGGCGCGGTCGTCCAGGAGCAGGTGGTCGAGGAGCGCACGCTGCGGTGGATCACTGTCGAAGGAGCTCCGGTCCGCGCCTCGATCGCGTTCGCGACCGACGACGACAAGCTGGTCGTCGCGAGCGATCTGCCCTACCTGAAGGAACTCCTCCGCCAGGAACAGGGACTCGACGTCGATCCGTCCGCCGCCGGCGACGGCTGTGTCGAGCATGCGTCGCTCTGGATGTGGCTGCGCGTCCGCGAGCACATCGGGGCGCTCTGGGAGGAGACCTCGCCGCAGGTCGAGAACCTGCTCGAGTCGAACGAACGGATCCCGATCACTCCCGAGGACCTGCCGTCGCCCGAAGACCTCCACGCGGCGTTGCGGGACGTCTCGATCGGCGTCGGGATCGACGGCGGCGGATTCGTGCTGCGCTTCGCGTCCCCGATCGGAGGCAGCACGTTCCTCGCGGTGCTCGGCGCCATGTTCGACGAAGCCGTCACCGGCTCGCGCCGCCGCACCGGCTGAGTCCGCTCCGCTTCAGCGGCGGAGCGAGTCACGCACCGCGCGACGGACGTCGCGCAGGTCGCGTTCGAGCGCGTTGCGCAGCACGCCGCCGAGTTCGCGACGCACGGTGTCGCCGACGATGCCGCCGACGCCGACCTCGACCGCCGTGTGGAGGATCGGGTCGTAGACGGTTCTCGAACCGGCGACCGCTTCGACCGCGCGCGACTGTTCCTCGCGCTTCGCGGCGGCTTCGGCAGCACGGACTTCGCGCAGGCGCTCGAAGCGTGCCTCGGCGGCGGCGCCGAGTTGCACCGCGCGGCGTGCGTTCGCCCGCGCGAGTTCCTCGGCCCGTTCGGTCTCGCGCTTCTGCACCTGCTCGACGGTGAGTCCGTCGGACTCGACCTTCCAGACCAGCGACTTCTGGAGCTGCATCTCGCCGCCCTCGACGCGGATCACGTAGGCGCCGTTCTCCTCGCGAAGGAGGACGCCTTGCACGAAGTCGGGAGTGCCGTCGGTGATCTTCGCCGCCGTGTCGGGTGAGCCGAGATGGAAGCGATCGGCGAGGAGGTTCGGCGCGAGACCGAGGGAGAGCAGGACAGGGATGAAGTTGCGCAGCAGCATCGGGGGAGCTCGGGAATCGTGCGGAAGTGTACGACGCTCGCCCGAAGGAGGCGGGTGGGCTGCGCAGTGGCCGCTGCCAGCGGAGGTTCCACCGCGCCGGGAGCTCAGTGCGCGGCCAGCCAGTCGCGGCCGTGCCCGATCGCGACATCGAGCGGCACGCGCAGGTCCGCAGCACCGGCCATGCACTCGCGAACCAGGAGTCCGACCTCCTGGATCTCGGTTTCGGGGACGTCGAGCACGAGTTCGTCGTGGACCTGGAGCAGGAGGCGCGCCCGCAACTTCCGCCGCGCGATCTCTCCGTGCACGGTGAGCATCGCGCGCTTCACGATGTCGGCGGCGGTGCCCTGGATCGGCGTGTTGACCGCCATGTTCTCTGCCGCGACGCGCAACGGCACGTTGTCGGCGTCGATGTCGGGGAGCGGGCGGCGCCGGCCGAACAGCGTGTGGACCTCGCGCGCCTCACGCGCGCGGATGAGCGTCGCGTCGAGCCAGCGCTTCACGCCGGGGAACGCGCCGAAGTAGGCGTCGATGAAGCGCTTGGCCTCGGCCGCGGTCATGCCGGTCTCGGCGGCGAGACGCGACGGGCCCATGCCGTACACGAGGCCGTAGTTGATCACCTTGGCCTGGTTGCGCAGTTCGGGCGTCACCATGCCGGGGAGCAGGCCGTGCACCTTTGCCGCAGTGCGGGTGTGGATGTCCTCGCCGGTGCGGAACGCCTCGATCAAACCGGGGTCCTCCGCGACGTGCGCGAGGATCCGCAACTCGATCTGGCTGTAGTCCGCCGACAGCAACTGCCAGCCGTCGGCCCGCGCGACGAATGCACGACGCACCTCGCGACCCCACTCGGTGCGCACCGGGATGTTCTGCAGGTTCGGGTTGTCGGACGACAGGCGGCCCGTCGCCGCGACGGCCTGGTTGAACGACGTGTGGATGCGCCCCGTCCGCGGGTGCACCATCTTCGGCAGAGTCTCGACGTAGGTCCCCGCAAGCTTGCTGAGCTGGCGCCAGTCCAGGATCAGGCGCGGGAACTCGTGGTGCTCGGCGAGTTCCTCGAGCACGTCGGCGTCGGTCTTCCACTGCCCGGTCTTGGTCTTCTTGGGCCGGTAGCCAGCGGCCTTGTGCACGAGGAGCTTCTCGAACAGCACCGTGCCGATCTGCGCCGGCGAGTTGAGGTTGAGCGGTTCCCCCGCGCGCTCCGCGATCCGCTGCTCCAGGAGTCCGATCTCCGCGCGCAGCCGCTCCGCGAGTCGCCGCAGGTGGTCGACGTCGACGCGGATGCCTTCGCGCTCCATGTCGAGGAGCACGGGAACCAACGGCATCTCGATCGCGGTGAACACCTCCATCAGGTTCGCCGCGGCGAGCTCCGGCGCCATGCGCTCGCGCAGGCGCCACGTGAAGTCGGCGTCCTCCGCCGCGTAGCGGCCGGCAAGGTCGACGTCGACCTGGTCGAAGGTCTTCTGCTGCTTCCCCGATCCGAGCAGCTCCTTGGTCTTGATCTTGGTGTAGTCGAAGTAGCGCAGCGAGAGCGCGTCGAGGTTGTGCTGGCCGATGCCCGGCGAGAGCAGGTACGACGCGAGCATCGTGTCGAAGCCGAGTCCGCGCACCGCGACGCCGGCGTTCGCGAAGACGTGCAGGTCGTACTTCGCGTTCTGTCCGGTCTTCTCGAGCGTCGGGTCCTCGAGCACGGATCGCAGCGCGTCGAGAAGTGCTTGGCGACCCGCGGGAAGGACCGGCGGATCGAGGTTGAAGGGGACGTAGTACGCGAGTCCGGCGCGCCAGGCGAACGACACGCCGACCAGTTCCGCGTGCATCGGCTCGATGCTCGTGGTCTCCGTGTCGACCGCGAAGCTCTTCGCGGCGCGCAGTTCGTCGAGCATCGCGTCGAGTTCGGCCTCAGTGCGGACGATGCGGTAGTCCTGCTCGCCGACCGGCGGCTTGTCGTCGCCGACCTCGCGCGCGAGGGACTCGAACTCGAGCTCGCGGAACAGCGCCCGGAGCGCCGCCTTGTCGGGACGGGGCGGCGTGATCTCGTCGAGCGACTTCGACAACGGGACGTCGGTGCGGATCGTCACCAGCGTGCGGGACAGCAACGCGAGGTCGCGATGGGCCTCGAGCGACGCCTTGATCGCCGGCGGCTTCACGTCGTTCGTGCGCGCGAGCAGTTCGTCGAGCGACCCGAACTCGGCGATCAGCTTGCCGGCGGTCTTCTCGCCGACCCGCGGCACTCCCGGGACGTTGTCGGACGAGTCGCCCATCAGCGCGAGCAGGTCGATCATCCGTTCGGGCGGCACCCCGAAACGGTCGCGGACCGCCTTCGCGTCGAGGATCTCCGGTTGCGTGGTGCTGCTGCGCAGGTTCCAGAGGCGGATGCGGTCGTCGACCAACTGCGCGACGTCCTTGTCGCCGGTGACGATGAACACGTCCATTCCGGCGTCGCGACCTTGCACCGCCAGCGCGCCGATCACGTCGTCCGCCTCGTGTCCGGGACTCGCGACCGCCGGGATTCCCCAGGCTTCGACCAGTCGCTCGATGTCGCCGAACTGCGCGAGCATCTCCTCGGGAGCCTTCTCGCGCGTCGACTTGTACTCCGGGTAGATGCGCGTCCGTTCGAGATCCTCGCGCGAGCCGTCGAAGGCGACGGCGACGAGGTCGGGCTTCTCGCGCTCCAGCAGCGAGCGAAGCGTGATCGCGAAGCCGAACGTCGCGCCGGTCGGGTGGCCGTCGCGGCGGCTGAGTCCGCCGCGCGACGATCCCGCGAACGCGAAGTACGACCGGTAGGCGAGCGCGGTGCCGTCGATCAGGAAGAGTCGCCGTCGATCGGCCATCGTGGTGCTCGTTCAGTCCGCTTCGAGCGGGGCCGCCAGCGAGGGGCCGTCCGGCCGCAGGATGCGGGCGACGACGAGTTCCACCGGACCGTCTTCGGCGCGCAGCGGCGTGCGCGGCGCATGGACGACGTCGAACGGTCCGTCGAGGGCGCGCACGCGTTCGAACCAACGCGTGCCGCTGCGCATGCGCGCCGGACGCAGCGTGCCGTCCTGGGTGACGCGGAAGCGGAGATCGCCGCTTCGCGCGTCGATCGCCGGCACGCCGGCCATCCGCACGCCGCGCGTGACGAATGCCGGACGCGGGTTGCCGGCCCCGAAGGGTCCGAGCTGGTCGAGTCCTCGCACCTCGCGCGGATCGAGTTCGGCCAACGTCACCGTGCCGTCGAGCGTCAGGTCGTTTGGCGTGCGCACGGCGTGGGCCGCATGGGCGTTGATCGCCGCGCGGAACGCGTCGAACTGCTCGCGGCGGATCTCGAGTCCGGCGGCGGCGGCATGGCCGCCGTGACTGACGAGCAGAGGTGCGCAGGCGTGGAGCGCCTCGCGCAGGTCGAGACCGCCCGACGACCGCCCCGAGCCGCGGCCGACTTCGCCCTGGAACGTCACGAGGATCGCCGGCCGGCCGGTCGTCTCCGCGAGTCGCGCCGCGACGATGCCGAGCACGCCCGCGTGCCAGTCGTCGCCCGCGAGCACGAGCACGGCGTCGTCGCAGCGTTCGGCGGCGATGCGGACCCGCTCGACCAGTTCGCGCTCGATGCGCCGCCGCTGTTCGTTGTGGCGCTCGAGGACTTTCGCCGCCTCCTGCGCCTCCTGATAGCCGCGCGCGGTGAGCAGGCGGACGGCGTCGTTCGCGTGACCCATGCGCCCGGCGGCGTTGATCAGCGGCGCGATCCGGAAGGCGATGTCTTCCGCCTCGGCGGTGCGATTGGCGAGACCGGCGCAGTCGAGCAGGGCGCGGATGCCCGGGTTCTTGCTGACGGCGAGCGCGCGTAGCCCGTGGTAGACCATCGCGCGGTTCTCGCCGCGCAACGGCGCGACGTCGGCGATCGTGCCGAGCGCCACGTAGGCCATCGCGTCGAGGAGGAAGCCCGCGAACTCGTCGCCCTCGCGCCGGCCGCGCGTGAACGACTGCGCGACCGCAGCGGCGAGGCGGAACGCGACCCCGCAGCCGGCGAGGTCGCGGTCGGGATAGCCGGCGTCGGGCAGCCGCGGATTCAGGACCGCATAGGCCGGAGCGACGTTGTCCGATGTCCCGTGATGGTCGGTCACGATCACGTCGCAGCCCGCCTGCTGGATCCGCTCGATCCAGGTCGTTGCGTTCGTGCCGTTGTCGACCGAGATGCAGAGCGCGTAACCGCCGGATTCCACCGCCGCGAACGACGCGGCCGAGAACGAATAGCCGTCGCGGCGATCGGGCACGAACGCCGTGGCGTCGACTTCCAGCAACGACAGGAACTGGCGGAGGAGGACCGCGCCGCTGATGCCGTCGACGTCGTAATCGCCGTGGATCAGGATCCGCTGGCGTCCGCGGATCGCCGCGCGGATCCGGTCGACGGCACGTTCCATCTGCACGAACGAGAACGGGTCCGCGAGCGAGGAAAGGTCGGGGCGCAACAGGACGCGAGCGCGCGCCGGATCGTCGCAGCCGCGCGCGAGCAACACGCGCGCGAGGAGTTCGCTCTGCCCCAAGGTCCGCGCCAGCGCACGCTCGCGAGGGTCTTGTTCCGGCACGCGGCTCGGGAGGCGCTCCAGCGGCATCGCGGCTATGGTAGCGACGCTCCGAACGATGGACACCACGGACCGCAGCGACGTCGCCGACCTCCTGCGCGGCTTGCCCGCGGTGGATGCGATTGCTCGCGACGCTCGCCTCTCGGATCTGCCGCAGCGCGCCGTCGTCCGTGAAGCACGACGCTTGTTGGACGCGGTGCGCGACGCCGTCCGCGACGGGTCGCTGGGTCGATCCGATGCGACGCGCGACGCGCTGGTCGCCCGACTGCGGGAAGCGGTGCACGCGAGCCTGGCGCAGCGACACCGGCGGGTGATCAACGCGACGGGGATCGCCGCGGGCTACGCGGTGGTGGAGGTCGACCCGAGATCCGGCCAGCGAAACCAGCGCGAGGAGGCCGTCGCGGCGCTGCTCACGGAGCTGACCGGCGCGCCGGCGGCGATTGTCGTCAACAACAACGCGGCGGCCGTCGTGCTCGTGCTGCGCGCGCTGGCCGAGGGCCGCGAAGTCGTGGTGTCGCGCGGCGAACTCGTGGAGATCGGCGGCGGCTTCCGCATGCCGGACGTGATGGCTCAGTCCGGCTGCCGCATGGTCGAGGTCGGCACGACGAACCGTACGCACCTCCGCGACTACGAGCGCGCGATCGGTCCCGCGACCGCGATGCTGCTGAAGGTCCACACCAGCAACTTCCGCGTGCTCGGCTTCTGCGCGTCGCCCGCGCTCGGCGAACTCGCGACCCTCGGCCGCGCCCGTGGCGTTTGCGTGTTCGACGATCTCGGCTCGGGCCTGCTCGCGCCCGAAGTGCCGGAGGGACTCGGCGACGAACCGCGGGTCCGCGACAGCCTCGCGGCGGGCGTGAATGTCGTGTCGTTCTCGGGCGACAAGCTGCTCGGCGGACCGCAGTGCGGGATCGTGCTCGGCGACGCGGCGCTCGTCGCACGCATCCGCGCGCACCCGCTCTACCGCGCCGTCCGCTGCGACAAGCTGACGCTCGCCGCGCTCGAGGCGACGCTCCTGATCTATCGCGACGGTGACCCGCTCGCGGAGGTCCCCGCGCTGCGCGCGATCGCGCGCAGTCCCGATGCCCTTTGCGACGTCGCCACGCGCCTGTCCGTTGCGCTGTCGATCGACGGCGCGAGCGTGCGCGTGAGCGAGTCCTTCGCGGGCAGCGGCGCGAATCCGGCGCGCGCGTTGCCGTCGTTCGCGGTCGTGCTTCCCGGCGGCGCAAGAGTCGCGGAACGACTGCGTCAGTTCGCGCGGCCCGCGGTGTTCTGCCGCGTCGCCGACGACGCCGTCTGGCTCGATGCGCGCACGCTCGCCGACGAAGACCTCGACGAGGTCGCGCGCGTGATCCGCTCCGCACTCTCGTGCTGACTCCGTCCCCTTCGCCACTCCTTCCCGACCCGATGACCCCCGATCCGAACGACAAGCGGCTGACCCACTGGTCCTGCGCCGCGGGTTGAGCCGCCAAACTGCCGTCCGAGGGCCTGGGTCAGGTCCTCGCCAAGTTGGGGCCGCTCCATCATCCCGCGCTCCTCGCCGGCACCGAGGGGTTCGAGGACGCGGGGGTCTATCGTCTCGACGCCGATCGCGCGCTCGTCGTCACGACGGACTTCTTCCCGCCGATCGTCGACGACGCTCGCTGGTTCGGACGCATCGCCGCGGCGAACGCCCTGTCCGACGTCTTCGCGATGGGGGGCGAGGTGCTGACCGCGCTCAACATCGTCGGGTGGCCCGCCGAGCTCGACCTCGAGTTGCTCGGCGAAGTCCTCGCCGGTGGGCTCGAGAAGATCCGCGAAGCCGGCGGTGCCCTCGCGGGCGGTCACTCGGTGCGCGACAACGAGGTGAAGTACGGTCTCGCGGTGACGGGCATCGTGCATCCCGACCGCTTCTGGCGGAACGCGGGTGCGCGCGAGGGCGACGTCGCGATCCTCACCAAGCCGCTGGGAATGGGCACCGTGTCGACGGCGATCAAGAAGGGCCTGGTCGACGCGGACGGCGAACTCGTCCTGCGTGCGATGCAGCAGATGGCGACGCTGAACCGCGCCGCGGCGCGTGCTGTCCTCGATCTCGAGGTGCACGGCGCGACCGACGTCACCGGGTTCGGGTTGGCCGGTCACGGCCGCGAGATGGCCGACGGCGCCAGGCTCACGCTCGAACTCCGTTCCGGCGCGCTGCCGGTCTTCGCCGGCGCGCTCGAACTCGCGCGCACCGGAGCGGTCTCCGGCGGCGGGAAGAAGGCACGCGTCGCGGGATCGGCTCGCGTCGCGATCGACGCCGGCGTCGACGATGCGCTCGCGTCGATGATCTTCGACGCCGAGACCTCGGGCGGACTGCTGCTGGCGCTGCCCGAGCGCATCGCGACGCTCGCGACGCGGCGTCTCAACGACGCGGGCACGCTTGCCGCCGCGGTCGTCGGCGCCTTCCGCGCGCGCGGCGATCACGCGGTCGTCGTGCGCGCGTGAGCGAAGGACACTACTTGTCGCCGGCGACGCCCAGACGGGCGAGCGCGGTGGCGTCGAGCTTCGGAGCTTCGGTCGTTCCGTGCGCACTCAACTCGACCTCGAAGTGCATCGCGGAGGTCGACGAGTCGACGGCGCGCACCGGGAGCCCGCCCTTGTAGATCCGCTTGCCGTCGGCATCGAGCTCCTTGACCTTCTCGCCGGCGTCCTCGGCTTCGCCCGCGTCGCCCTCGATCTGGATGTGCACGTTGTCCGGCACGTCGCTGACCTCGTAGGCGCTCGCCTTCATGCGGTGGCAGAGGCCGGTCTGCGGATCGATCCACAACGCGACGTCGATCGTGATCTCCGGCGGGTCGTCGCCGCCGAGGTCCGGGCCGCCGATCATGATCGCGCCCCGCATGCCGCCGCCGACCCGCGGCACGGCGCCGCCGAGCACGAGATCGCGCGCGGCCTCCTCGTCAAAGGTCACGGTGACGACCTGCCACGGCTTCTCGCGCCAGGTCGTGGCCTCGCGGCGCTCGTCCTTGGCGGACTCGACGGCATCGGCGAGGCGCTCGAAGAACAGCGCGGGGTCGAAGAGGAAGGGCAGCGGCCGCCCGTCGACCGTGACGCCGCGGCGCGCCCGCCATTCGCCGTCGGCGGTGCGGGCGACCATGCGCGCGCCGGAGAGGACGACTTCGTGCTCGCCGTCGAACACGCTCGCCACGAGCAGCTCGCCCGCCGACCGTCCGGAGAGTTCCGTCTCGCGCGCGCCCTGCGGCATCATCCGGCGGAAGCGCCGGACCATCGCCTGGTCCTGCTCCTCGAAGGTCTTGAACGCGACGCCCGGCAGCGCGCGCATGCGCGCGGCGACCTCGGCGAGTCCAAGCGGTGCGACGGCGGCGTCCTCCTGCGCGATGAGCGGGACGACGGACACGCAGGCGGTGAAGAGGCAAGACAGCGCGGGACGGGTCAGAAGCATGACGGGATCTCCTGGGGAACGGCGCGGGACGAACCAGCGCCGCGAATCCTCCGCGTCGGGCGAGCTTCCGTCACGCGTCCGCGGGAGGAGTGCCGGGTGCACGGTCCGGTGGTCCGTCCTCGCCTGCCGGATCCCCGGCGCCCGGATCGCCGTCCGGCACCGGGTCGGCCGCGGGCTCACGGGTCGCGCGCTCCGTGCGCAGTTCGCCGAGGATGCCGTCGATGCGCAGCGCGCCCTCGATGCCGTCGTCGTGGACGAACTTCAGCCGCGGCATCGTGCGCGTGCGCAACATCGGTGCGACCTGGTTCTGCACGTAGCGCGAGGCTCCCGCGAGCACCTGGGCGTTCCGTGCCTGCTCGGCCGCGCCGCCGAGCGCCGACCAGAACACCAGGCAGACCTGCAGGTCCTTGTCGACCTTCACGCGGGTGATCGTCACGAGTCCGCGGCGCGGATCGGCGAGGTCGCGATCGACGATCTCCGCGACGCGCTCCTTGATCAGCGACTCGATGCGGCGTTGGCGGCGTTCGTTCATCTCGGCCTCAGGATCTCGAGTTCGTGCTCCTCGAGTCGCGCGTCGCGGAAGTCTTCGAGCCAGTCGATGAGCTTGTCGAGGGCGCCGTTGAGGTAGGCGACGTCGTTGCTCACCATCGCGGCGCCGAACGTGGCGATCGCGCAGTCGTCGAGGTCCTCGGTCTCCGCGATCGCGACGTTGAACTCACGCCGTGCCCGGTCTTTCAGCGCGCGCACGACCGAGCGCTTGTCCTTCAGCGATTCCGAGTGCGGGATCGCCATCGTGAACTGGAGGACGCCGATGAACATGGAGAACGCTCCGCGTCGCGGCCGCGTCGATGCGGTCCGCGATCAATCGAGCGTCCGCTTGACCAGCTTCACGGTGAAGAACTCGAGCTGGTCGCCTTCCTTGATGTCGTTGAAGTCCTTGAGGACCATTCCGCACTCGAAGCCGCCCTTGACCTCGCGGACGTCGTCCTTCTCGCGGCGCAGCGAGGCGAGCGCGCCGGTGTAGACGACGCGTCCATCGCGCGACAGGCGCACGCTCGCGGCGCGGCGCACGAGGCCGTCGACGACGAAGCAGCCGGCGATGTTGCCGAACTTGCTCGAGCGGAAGATCGCGCGGATCTCGGCGTGGCCGAGCACTTCCTCGACCTCTTCCGGCTTGAGCTTGCCCTCCATCGCGAGCTTGGCGTCGTCGATGAGGTTGTAGATCACGTCGTAGAAGCGGATCGTGACGCCCGCGCGTTCCGCGGCCTGGCGCGCCGACTGGTCGGCGACCGAGTTGAACCCGATGACCATCGCGCCCGACGCCTGGGCGAGCGACACGTCGGTCTCCGTGATGCCGCCGAGCGCGGAGTGGATCACGTTGACCTTCACCTCTTCGGTGTTGAGCTTCGCGAGGCTCTGGCGGATCGGCTCGAGCGAACCCATCACGTCGGCCTTGAGGATGATCTTGATCTCCTCGACGGTGCGCTGCTCGAGCTGCGCGCGCAGCGTCTCGGCGGTCATCTTCGAGCGCTCGGCGAGCGACAGGGTCCGCGCGGTGCGCTGGCGGTCCTCGGCGACCTCCTTGGCCTTCTTCACGTCGGTGATGACGTAGAGGCGGTCGCCCGGCATCGGCAGGGCGTCGAGACCCATCAACGCGATCGGGGTGGACGGCCCGGCGTCCTTGATCTGGCGGCCGTGGTCGTCGACCAGCCCGCGGACGCGCGCGAGACTCCCGCCGCACAGAACGGTGTCCTTGACCCGGAGCGTGCCGTTCGTGACGAGCACGTTGACGACGACGCCCTGCTCGGGGCTCTGGCGCGACTCCACGACGACCGCTTCGCCGGGGGCGTCGGACTTCGCGGAGAGCTGCATGATCTCGGCCTCGAGCATGATGCGCTCGACGAGCGCATCGAGGCCCAGCCTGGTCGTCGCGGACACCTCGACCATCGCGACTTCGCCGCCCCACTCCTCGGGTTGCAGGCCCTTCACGGCGAGCTGTTGCTTGACCTGCATCGGCCGAGCCTCGGGTTTGTCGCACTTGTTGATCGCGACGACGATCTTCGTCCCCGCGTCGGTCGCGTGCGCGATCGCCTCCTCGGTCTGCGGCATGACGCCGTCGTCCGCCGCGACGACGAGCACGACGATGTCCGTCAGCTTCGCGCCGCGGGCGCGCATCGACGTGAACGCCTCGTGGCCCGGCGTGTCGAGCACGACGAACTCGCTGCCGTCGTGCCAGGTGACCTTGTAGGCGCCGATGTGCTGGGTGATGCCGCCCGCTTCGCCCTCGGCGACGTCGCTCTTGCGCAGCGCGTCGAGCAGCGAGGTCTTGCCGTGGTCGACGTGGCCCATGAACGTCACCACCGGCGCGCGCGGCTCGGTGTCGACGTCGGCGTGCGCCGCCTGCAGGTCGGAGAGCAACTCCGCCTCGGCTTCCTGGCGCTCGACGATCTTGATGTTCCGGTTGACCTCGAGGCCGATCAGTTCGACCTCGTCGTTGGTCAGGAACGAGTTGATGTTCTTGCCGATGACGCCGAGCTTGAACGTGAGCGTCGCGATCAGGTCGTTGACCTTCACGCCGAGCGCCTCGGAGAGCGCCTTGACCGTGAGGTCGACGACAGTCCGCCGCCGCCTCGCTTGCCGCCGCGGCCACCCGGTCGCGGCCGGCCGCTCGGACCGGAGGTCGGCGCGGGTCCGCGGCGTGCGCCGCTCTGTGCACCCGGCGCCGGCCGACCGCGCGGTGCGGCGGAGCGGCTCTGCGTGCTCCGCAGCGCGGCCTGTCGCAGGTTCCGATCGACGTTGCCCGGGTTGCGCGCCTGCGCCGGCGCCGAGCGACGCTGCGCGTCGCGGATCGCCTCGGGCGGCAGTTCGATGCGTCCGAGCACCTTGGCCTTCGCCTCGGGGACGAGCAGGCGTTTCACCGTCGGCCCGATGGGCACGGTCGGTTCGGTCGGGATCGGTGCGGCGTCGGGTGACGCTTCGTGCTTGCGCGCCGGATGGCGCACGGCGGTCGTCTCGCTCACCTGTGCGCTCGCGGCCAGGGTTTCCTCGCTCTCGATCGGTCGGACTCCGACGTCTTCGCCGACGACAGCCTCGGCGGCTTCCGGTTCCGGCGACGTGGTCTCTCGCGGGGCGTCGACGACCGCACTCGCGGCCGGCGGCATCGCGACGGTCTCGACGCGCGGCTCTTTGGGTTGCGGAACTTCGCGCGGGCCGTGCTCACGCGGCGGCAGTTCGCGCATCGACGGGGTTTCCCGTGCGGCGGTCGTCTCCTGCGGCGTCGGCGTGGGCGTCGCGACGCTCGCCTCGTGGGACTCCTCGGCGATCTCGCGGGGAGCGGGCGTCGCTTCGCGAGTCGGAGTTGCCTCCGGCTGCTCGTCCCCGCGGCGCTTCTGCGGGGCCGGCTTGGGCGCTTCCTTGCGGAGCGGCTCGGGCAGGCGCTTGCGCTCGAGTTTGTCCGGGAGCGGCTTGCGCGACGGCTCGGCGGCCACCGCCTCGCCCGTCCCGGTCGGCGTCGGAGCGGAGCCGGGCAGCGCCTTGCGCTTGAGGCCGGGCGCTTCGGTGCGCGCCGGCTCCGCTTCGACGACCGGAGTCGCGGCCGCGGAGCGCTGCGTGAGCAACTGGGTCTCGATGACGGCGCGGACCTGGAGCTGCTGCGCGTCGTCCAGCACGGCCATGTGGGACTTGATGGCCGCGAAGCCGAGCTCCTTGAGCTCCTTCGCGAGTTCGGGGCCCTTCAGCCCGTACTCTTTTGCCAGCTCGTAGACGCGGACCTTGGTCAAGCCTGCTCCTGGTTCGAACTCTCGGGTTTCGTGTCGGCGGACGACGTCGACGTCCCCGTGTTCGCACTCGCGGTGTCGTCGCCGTCGCCGGACGCGTCACCCGTGGCGGCGCCGGCGGGATTGCCGTCGTCCGCAGTTGGACCGGCGTGCGCGGTCTCGCCCGTCGCGGTCTCGCCCGCGGCGGTCTCGGCAGTGACGTCCCGTGAAACGGCGGGTTCGCCGTCCACTGCGTCACCGTCCACTGCGTCGCCCTCCGTGGTCTCGCCCGCCGCGCGTGCCGCGGCGAGAGCTGCGGCCTTCGAGGCGCCGTCCTCGTCCGCGAACGACTTCTCGAGCTCGGCGCGAGTCATGATGTCGATCTCCCAGTGCGTCATGCGGCTCGCGAGCCGGACGTTCTGGCCGCGCCGGCCGATCGCCAGCGACAGTTGGTCCTCGTCGACGAGCACGAGCGCCTTCTTGCGCTCGTCGTCGAGTTCGATGTGGGAGATCTCCGCCGGCTTGAGGGCGTTGCGGATCAGCTGCTCCGCGCTCTCGGTCCAACGGATGATGTCGATGCGCTCGCCGTTGAGCTCGTCGATGATCGACTTGATGCGCGTGCCGCGGACGCCGACGCAGGCGCCGACGCAGTCGACGCGTTCGTCGCCGCTGTCGACCGCAAGTTTCGTGCGGTAGCCGGGTTCGCGTTCGATGCGACGGATCGCGATCACGCCTTCGGCGATCTCGGGCACCTCGAGCTCGAAGAGCGCGCGCACGAGGTCGCGGTGGCCGCGGGACAGGATCACCTTCACCCGGCTCCCGGCCTTCTTGACCTCGAGCACGAGCGCCCGGATCCGGTCGCCGACGTTGTAGGTCTCGCCGCGCACTTTCTCGGCGCGCGGCAGGATGCCCTCCATGTTGCGACCGAGGTTCACGATCGTCGTGTCGCCTTCGAAGCGCTGGATCGTCCCCGAGACGATCTCGCCGATCTTCGACTCGAACTCCGCGAACAGGACGTCGCGCTCCGCCTCGCGGACGCGGCCGATGATCGCCTGCTTGACGGCCTGGGCGAGGATGCGCCCTTCACGTTCGAGGTCGATCTCGTAGTTGGTGACCCAGGCTCCGGACTGGCGATCCAGGCGCATCCCGAGGTCGTCGATCCCGTACTTGCGGGCCACGGCTTGGGCCACGGACTGCTCGATCGCGGCGATGAGCTGCTCGGCGTCGATCTCCTTGTCCTTTGCGATCGACTCGACGTAGCGAAGGATGTCGGAAGAGGCCATGGTCGGAACACGGGATGGAACCGGGCCGACCTGACGCTTCGCGGACGAGGACCGACGCGGTCCTACGGCCGCGGAGGCCGCCAAGCCTGCCGGTCCGGGGATGAGGGGGCGTCACAGGCTCCCGGGGGCGAAGACGGCTCTCCGCACGCCCCCGAAACGGCAGCGAGCGGGAACCCCGCTCGCTGCCGTCGCAAAGCGCTGTGAAACCAGGGCGGCGATGGTAACGACGCGCGTGGCATCGTCAAGCGAACGAGGTGGTCCGCTCGGTTCTTGGCGCTAGCATGCCCCGCCCGTGACGACCGTCCCGATCAGCTTCCGCGCGTTTCGCGTCGCCGACGCTCCGCGCCTCGAGCGATGGTTGACCGCCGCCGGGATGCCGCTTCCGGACCGCGTTTCCCGCGACGTCTGGGCCGACCGGATGGCGGGCGGCGACCCGCGGATCAAGGCACTCGCCGCGCTCGCGGCGCGGACTGCAGTCGCCTTCCTGCGCCTCGACCTCGCGCCGGACCGCTCGGCGGAACTCACGCTGATCGTCGATCCGCGGCATCGCCGCCGCGGTGTCGGCGCGCAACTCGTCGAGCGCGCGATCGCCGAGGCGCGCCGGATCGGGCTGCGGCGCCTCGTCGCGATGGTGCGGCCGGAGAACGACGCGGCCATGCGCCTGTTCGCGAACCACGGCTTCGAGCCGAGCGCCGTCCGGATGATCGGTTTCCTGCACCTCGCCCGCGTCGTGCACCGCGCCGACCTGGAGCGTCCGCTCGAAATCAGCCCATGAGCGAGGTGCTCGCGAGCCTGCTGGTCCGCGGCCGGCCGCTCGAGATCCGCGTCGCGGGCCCAGAGGACGACCCGGCCCTCGTCGACTGCTTCAACTCGATCTTCCCGGTCGACCATCCCGGCGTGCAGCCGATGGACCTGGCGACCTGGCGCTGGAAGTACGCGGCGCCCGGCGGCCTGGGCCGGGAGATGATCGTCGCGACCCATCCCGAGGTCGGGGTCGTCGGGGCCTATCCGTCGCAGCCCTTGCGGGCGACCTTCGACGGTGCCCCGTGCCGCACCGCGCAGATCACCGACCTGATGGTGCGCCACGAGTGGCGGCGCGTCGGCGAGCGGCCCGGGCTCTTCGTCCAGATGGGGAACCTCTACTACGGGCTCTACTGCGGGCCCGACAAGCAGGCCTTCAACTACGGCTGGCCGATCCCGGCCTGGCGCATCGGCCAGCGTTACCTCCGCTACGAGAACGTCCGCGACTGGAACTTCCTCGCCCGCGACATCCCTGTTGGGCGCGAGGCGTTGGTCGCGTCGCCCGCCGGACTCGACGTGACGGAAGTGGTCCGCGTCTCCGCCGATGCCGACGCCCTCGCGGCGCGCATCGCGCAGGAGACGCGCTTCTGCCTCCGCAAGGACTCCGCCTGGCTGAACTGGCGCTACGCCGAGCACCCCGGCAGGCGCTTCCGCCTGCTCGAGGTCCGTTCGCACGGCGCCCTGCGCGCGATCGCCGTCGACTGCGTCGCCGACCTGCGCCGCCCTCACACCTCGTTCCTCGTCGACTGGCTCGTCCCCGCCGACGACGACGAAGCACTGCGCGCGATCGTCGCTGCGGCGGAACGGCGCGCACACGACGACGCGACCGGCGCGATCGCGACGGTCGTCAACCCCGCCGATCCGCGGTGTCGCATCCTCCAGCGGCTCGGCTACGACACGTGGAACAGCGAGTACTTCGTCGTCGTCGCCGCGTTCACGCTCGACCCGATGCTGCTCCGCGAGCACTGGCACTTCACGATGGGGGAGTCGGATCTGATCTGAGTCCGCGCGCCGTGACCCGCCGATGACCGACCCCGTCCGATCGAACACCGCGCCCGCGCCACGCGCCGCGCCGCGCTTGCTCGCGACGCCGCCGCGAGGCCGCGTGCTGTGCTTCGCGCCGCATCCCGACGACGAGGCGATCGGGCCGGGAGGAACGCTCGCGCGGCATGCGCGGCAGGGCGATCCGGTGCGCGTGGTGGTGGCGACCGACGGCGGCTCCGGTGATCCCGATGCCTGCTTTCCGCGCGACGGCTACGGCGAACGGCGGCGCGCCGAGTCGCGCGCAGGACTGCTCGAGCTCGGCGTGCGCGAGTCGTCGTTCTGGGGTTATCCCGACGCGTGCGTGCTCACCGAAGCCGACCTGCTCGGCATCGCGGAGCGCGCCGCGGCCGAACTCGCCGCGTGGCGCGCCGAGATCGTCTATCTGCCCTGGTCCGGCGAGCACAACAGCGATCACCGCGCGGGCCACGACGGCGTGATGCGGGCCCTGCGCAGGACCGGCTTCCGCGGCCGGGCGTTCGGCTACGAGGTCTGGTCGCCGCTCGAGCCGGACCTCGTCGTCGACATCGAGGACGTCGTCGATGCGAAGCGCAAGGCGCTCGCGTGCTACACGACGCAACTGCGCTACGTCGACTACGCGCACGTCATCCTCGGCCTCAATGCCTATCGCTCACTGCATTGCGGCGGCGGCAAGGGCCACGCCGAGGCGTTCTGCGACCTGAGGCTCTCGTGAACGGACTCGCGGGAGCGACCGTCATCCAACTCACCGCGCGCGCGACGACCCTCGCGCGCAAGGGGCAGCTCTGGTTCTACGCCGACGACGCGACGCCCGGCCTCGACGCCGCGCGGCAACCCGGTCTCGTGCGCCTGCGCGATCCCGACGGCCGCGACCTCGGCCTCGCTCTGTGTTCGCCGAGGAGCAGGCTCGCTCTGCGCCGCTGCGGGCCATGGCCCGGCGACGGCGTTCCGGCGCCGGGTGAGTTCCTGCGTGCGCGCCTCGGCGCGGCGATCGCGTCGCGCGCGGCGTTCGCGGCCCGCGACGGCGGCGTGCGCCTGATCCACGGCGAGGCCGATGAGATCCCCGGCCTCGTCGTCGATCGCTACGTGGACTGCCTCGTCGTGCAGGTCGGGACCGCGCCGCTCGAAGCGATGCGTGCGGAACTCGTCGAAGCGCTCGAGGCCCTCTGCTCGCCGCGGATGATCCTCGCGCGCAACGACATCGGCGTGCGCAAGCTCGAGGGACTCGACGCGACGGTGCGCCTCTTGTCCGGACATCGCGTCGAGGAACTCACGATCGTCGAAGACGGCCTGCGCCATCCGGTGCGTCCCTTCGACGGCCACAAGACCGGCTTCTACCTCGACCAGGCTCCGGCGCGCGGCTACGTCCGCGCCCACGCGCGCGGGCGGAGCATGCTCGACGCCTTCGCCTACCAGGGCGGCTTCGCGCTCGCCGCACTCGCGGGAGGCGCGCGCGACGCGCTTGCGATCGACGAGTCCGAGCCTGCGCTCCTGCGCGCACGCGACACCGCGACCGCGAACGGACTCGCCGGTCTCGAGACGCTCGCCGGCAACGCGTTCCAGGTGTTGCGCGACCTCCGCCGCGCGGAACGGCGCTTCGAGCTCGCGGTCGTCGATCCGCCGGCTTTCGCGAAGAGCCGGCGCGAACTCGAAGGCGGACTGCGCGGCTACCGCGACCTCGATCGCCTCGCGCTCCGCCTGCTCGCGCCCGGCGGCCTCCTCGTGACGTGCTCGTGCAGCCATCACGTCACGCTCGAGAAGTTCGAGGAGGTCCTGCGGCAGGCAGCTGCCGATCTCCCGTTCCGGATCTTCCTGCGCGCCCGGCTCGGGGCGGGTCCCGACCATCCCGTGTCGCTGACCGCGCCCGAGTCCGAGTACCTGAAGGTGCTGGTCGTCGAGCGCGCGGGTTGAGCTATCGTCCCTGCCCCGCGAACGACGTTGGCCCACCAACCCGACCCGACCCTGACCGTGACGATCAACGGCGAACGGCACGACGTGCCGGCCGGCACGAGCGTCGCCGAACTGCTCGAGCGCTTGCGCGTCGACCGGCGGCACTCCGCCGTCGAACGCAACCGCACGATCGTCCCGCGCTCGGCTTTCGCGACGACACCGCTCGTCTCCGGCGACGAGCTCGAGATCGTCACGCTCGTCGGCGGCGGGTGAGACCCCTGCGGATCGGAGCTCTGCCGTGACCTGGATCAGCCCCGCCCAGCCCAAGCGCGACGACAAGCCGCTGGTCGTCGGTCCGTACTCGTTCTCGTCGCGGCTCTTCGTCGGCACCGGCAAGTACGACGACCTCCAGACGATGCGCGACGCGCTCCTCGCGTCCGGCACGGACTGCGTGACCGTCGCGGTGCGCCGGCTCTCCCTGGGTGTTCCGCAGGGCAAGACGCTCCTCGACTACCTCGACACGAAGCGCTATCGGCTGCTGCCGAACACCGCGGGTTGCTTCGACGCGGACTCCGCGATCCGCACCGCGCGGCTCGGGCGCGAGGCCGGTATGTCGGACCTCGTGAAGCTCGAGGTGCTCGGCGATCCCGACACGCTGCTGCCCGATCCGGTCGGCACGCTCGAAGCGGCCAAGGTGCTCGTGAAGGAGGGCTTCACGGTGCTGTGCTACACGAGCGACGACCCGGTGCTGGCGAAGCGGCTCGAGGACGCCGGCTGCGCGGCGGTGATGCCGGCCGGCGCCCCGATCGGTTCGGGGCTCGGGATCCTCAACCAGAACAACCTGTCGATCGTCATCGAACGCGCGCGCGTGCCGATCCTCGTCGACGCGGGCGTCGGCACCGCGTCGGACGTCGCGGTCGCGATGGAGCTCGGCGCGGACGGCGTGCTGCTCAACACCGGCATCGCGCTGGCGAAGGACCCGGTCCGCATGGCGTCCGCGATGAAGCTCGCCTGCGAAGCCGGTCGTCTCGCCTGGCTCGCGGGGCGGATGGGCACGCGTCGCTTCGCGAGCGCGTCGTCGCCGATGCAAGGACGCATCGGGGTCGCGGGCGAATGAGCGGCGCGATCTTCGTGTTCTTCGCGTTCGTCGCGACGGCGTCGCTCGCGATGGAACTGCTCGGCGCCGGCGAGGCCGAGGGCAGCCACAAGATCGAACTCGCGCTGGCCGGCCAGTCGATCGGCGTCGTGATCGCGCTCGCGCTCGCGGTGGTCTGGCGCCGCCGGCCCTTCGCGTCGCCGCACGCTCCGCTTCTGCCCGCTCCGCAGGCGCCGTGGTTCACCGTCCGCGGTTGGCGCGTGCTGCGGTTCTGCCTGTGCAGTTGGCTGGTCTTCCTCTGCGCATGGGTGCCGCTCCTGGTGTTCGGCCTGACCGCCGTGTGGCGTGCCTTCGGCTGGCCGATGGAGGCGCAGCCGCACCTCACGTACTTCGCGACGCCCTCCGCGACGCCCTGGTTCGCCTCGGCCGCGCTCGCCGTCGTCGTGCTCGGTCCGATCCTGGAGGAGGTCGTCTTCCGCGGCTTCCTCCACGACGGTCTCCGCGCGCGCCTCGGCCCGCGCGCGACGATCACGGTCGTCGCGGTGCTGTTCGGCGCGATGCACGTCGGCGACGGCGGCGTCCTGTTCGTGCCGACGGCCCTGCTCGGCGCCCTCTTCGGCTGGCTGCGCGAACGCAGCGGCGGGCTGTTCGCGCCGATCGCGACGCACATGCTTCACAACGGCGCGACCGTGGCGCTCGTCGTGGTCTCACCGTCCCTCGTCGATTGGATCTCCCGCGGATGAACGACCGTGAGTTCAGGGTCTGGCCGGACATGGTCGGCCGCGTGCGGCGCGTCGGCGACGCCTTGATCGCCGACAACGCCGCCGTGATGGGGGACGTGCTCCTCGGCCGCGACGTCTCGGTGTGGTTCGGCGTGACGATTCGCGGCGACGATGCGCGGATCGAGATCGGCGACGAGACCAACGTGCAGGACAACACCTGCGTGCACGTCGACGCCGGCGCGCCGCAGCGGACCGGGCGCGGCGTGACCATCGGCCACGGCGTCGTCCTGCACGGCGTCGAGGTCGGCGACTGGACGCTGATCGGGATGAACGCGACGGTGCTCGGCGGTGTGCGCATCGGCGCCTGGTCGATCATCGGTGCGGGCGCCGTCGTGCAGGAAGGCATGGTCGTCCCCGAGGGATCGGTGGTGCTCGGGGTGCCGGGCCGCATCCGCCGGATGGTCACCGAAGTCGAACGCGAGGCGATGCGCTGGCGAGCGCGGCACTACGTGCAACGCGCGCTCTCGTACCTCGCGCCGTGATCGATGCGCGGCGCGTCGCACGCACCTGCGTCGCGATGGCATCGCGCGTTGCATGCGATGTGCGGATCGTCTTGCGCCCACGCGTGAGCGATCCACGGCCGACGGTATCGCACGTGCTAGACTTCCGCGCCGCAGGTCCGACGCGGTTGCCCCCATGCGCGCTCATCGCTCTCGCCTCGTTCGTTCCTCCTTCCTCGGCTCGATCGTGTCGTTGCTCGCGCTCGGCGCGTGCGCCAACCACGGTCGCGGCCGCCTGGGACAGCTCACCCCTCTCGCCAGCATCGCCTTCGAATCGCGTACGCTCGTCGCGACCGGAGCCGTCGGCACCGCGTGCGTCGTCGCGCTCGACGCCGACCGCGACGGCCGCCAGGACCTGGTGACGGCCGGACTCGAAGGGGCGATCGTCGTCGCGCTCGGGCAGGGCGGCGGAACGCTCGCCGTCGGTCAGACGATTCCGCTCGGCGCACAGCCGGCTTCGCTCGACGCCGCAGACCTCGACGCCGACGGCGACCTCGATCTCGTCGCGGTCCTGGTCGACGGCACCGCGATCGTCCTGAAGGGTGACGGGCGAGGCGGTTTCGCGCGGTTCGGCTCGCCCTTCTCGGTCGGTCCCGGCGTGCTCGACGCGAAGCTCGGCGACCTCGACGGCGACGCCGTGCCCGATCTGGTCGTGAGTCAGACCGGTCGTTCCGACTTCACGCTCTGGCTCGGCGTCGGCGACGCGACCTTCGTCGGCAACATCGGCTTGGTTCCCACCGCGCGCGGCGCGACCGCCGGCTTCCCGCAGATCGGCGACTTCGACGGCGACGGCAGGAAGGACCTGGCCATGGCGGACTTCGAACTCGGCCAGGTGATCGTCCTGCTCGGCGACTCGTCGGGATTGCCGGCGCGCGACGCCAGCATCGCGGTCGGCGCGCAGTGCTTCGGCCTCGCGTCGGGCGATCTCGACGGCGACGGCCGCGTGGAGTTGATCGCGTCGTCGCTCGCGACGAAGAAGATCGCGGTGATCGGACGAGTCGGGCCGGGGACGCTCGGCGTCGTGCAGGAACTCACGCCGATCGGCGCGCCGTACGGCCTTCGCCTCGCCGATCTCGACGGCGATGCGATCCCCGACCTCGCTGCGGTCCTCCTCGACCGCCATGCGCTCGCGGTCTTCCGCGGGCTCGGCGGCGCCTTCGCGCTGCAGCCGACCGAACTTCCCGTCAGCGGGTCCGCGACCACGCCGCTCGCGACCGACCTCGACGGCGACGGAGCGCGCGATCTGATCGTCCCCGCCCACAACGCGCCGGTCGTGAACCTCTTCCGCGGTCGCTCGAGCGGCGGACTCGCCGGCGGGCGCTTCCATCAGGTGCCCGGAATCGCGAGCCCGGTGACCGTCGACGCCGGCGACTTCGACGGCGACGGCCGCGACGACGTCGTCACAGCGGGCTTCACCGACACGCTGGTCGTGCTCTCGATCGGCCGCAAGGTCGGCGAGGACCTGCAACTCGTGCCGCTTGCGACGATCGATCTCGGGCGCCTCGTGCAGAACGTGCACGCCGCCGACGTCGATCGCGACGGCAGGATGGACCTCGTGATCCCGGTCGAGGGCGGCGTGAAGATCCTCGCCAACCGCTCGACCGGACTCGTCACGGCCTTCGAGACGATCCCCGCGCGCGCCGACGACGTGCTCGCGCCCGGCGCGGGACCCTTCGAGGTCGTCGTCGGCGACGTCGACGGCGATCACCTGCGCGATCTCGTCATCGCCTACCACGTCGATTCGAAGCTGACCCTGTTGCGCGGCCGTTCCGCGCCGTTCACCTTCGCGTCGCCGCTGGACGCCGCCGTCCCCGGCCGTAGCTTCGGCCTCGCGCTGGGAGACTTCGACGGCGACGGGCTGTTCGAGATCGCGACGAGCCGTCTCGAACAGGCGACCGTGACGATCCTCGAGCCGACCGCCGCGGGTCTCGTGCCGTCGATCGACATCCCGGTCGGGCCGGGACCGAACTTCCTCCGCGCCGGCGACTTCGACGCCGACGGCGCGACCGACCTCGTCGTCAGCGGCGGCGGCAGCGACACGATCACGGTGCTGATGTCGCTGCGCGGCGGCTCGTTCCGCTCGGTCGTGATCCCCGCCGGCTCGGGTCCCACCGCGCTGCTCGCCGCCGACCTGAACCGCGACGGTTTCGACGACGTGATGGTCGCGGCGCAGGGCAGCAGCGAGTGCCGCATCGTGCTCGGCGACGGGCGCGGCGGCTTCGCGGCGCCGATCGTGTTCCCGGCCCTCCATCAAGCGGTCGCCGCCGCGCTCGCCGACCTCGACGGCGACGGTCTCGACGACCTGCTCGTCGGCAGCTTCGAGACGCGCGCGATTGCGACCTTCATCAACCGCAGCCGCCGCGATTGAATCGGACGCTCCGCTTTCCGTCCCGCCGCTTCCACCCAGGATCCTGATCGATGGGCATGCCGTCGCTGATGGGCGTGATCCTTGCCGCCGGCAAGGGCACGCGCATGCGCCCCTTCTCCGAACACTGGCCCAAGCCGATCCTGCCGCTCGGCGGCAAGCCGTTGATCGCGCACCAGCTCGAGATGATGAAGGCGGTCGGCGTCGAGGACGTCGTCATCGTCATCGGTCACCTCGGGCACCAGGTCGTGCGCGAGCTCGGCGACGGCGAGCGCTTCGGCCTGAACATCCGATACGTCGAGCAGGGCGAGACGCTCGGCATCGCGCACGCGGTCTACAAGCTCGAGAAGCACGTCGACCGGCCCTTCTTCCTGTTCCTCGGCGACATCTACTTCGAGACCGAGAACCTCGCCTCGATGCCGGAGCGCATGATGGGCCCGGGCGGCGCCGACGGCGTGCTCGCGGTGATGCGCGAGCCCGACGCCGAGAAGATCCGGCGCAACTTCGTCGTGTTGACCGACGCCAACGGCCGCGTGCACCGGGGCGTCGAGAAGCCGCGCTTCGCACGCACCGACTTGAAGGGCTGCGGCATCTACCTCTTCGACCAGTCCTTCTTCGACGCCGTCCGCCGCACGCCGCGCACCGCGATGCGCGACGAGTACGAGATCACCGACGCGATCCAGATCTACATCGACGACGGCTACCGCGTCGAAGCCGCCGAGGTCATCAAGGCCGACCTCAACCTCTCCTACCCGATGGACCTGCTGGCGCTGAACCTGCGCTGGCTCGACGTCCACGGCGCGCGCAACCTGATCGGCCGCAGCGTCCAGATCGCCGAAGGCGCCTCGCTCGAGCGCTGCCTCGTGCTGGACGGCGCGGTGATCGAGAAGCCGATCAAGATGCGCGAGGTGCTGGTGTTCCCCGGCGTGCGCGTCAAACACGAGGGCGACCTCACGCGCGCGATCATCACGAAGGAGACCGAGATCTTCGACAACGAGGCGGCGCAGCCGTGAGGTGAGCGTGCGCCGTCAGGGCACGGGCAGCTTCCACTGTTCGCGCACGAACCAGCGCTTCATCGCCGCGTACGGCATTGCGTCGTCCAGGAGGTCGGCGAGGGCGTCGAGGAGAGTCGCCTGGTCGGCGGCGCCGAGCTTGCCGTGGAGCGAGGCGAGCAGGGCGACCGGCGCAAACGTCTCGTAGCGGACCTTGCGGAGTTCCTCGCGATTGAGGCCGAGGCCGTCGATCGTCGCGAGTGCGCGAGTCCGCTTCGCTCCGGACTTGGCGCGCGGGAGCATCTCGACCTCCTTCAGGACGTCGTCGGCGCGCCATGCGAAGTACGACTCGACCTCCTCCGCGTACGGGTCGAGGAACTTCGGCTTCTCTGCCGCACAACGCGTCGCGAAGTCTGCGACGGCGGTGGCGTCGACGGGATCCGGAGCGAGCGAGCCGGCGACGGGTTGCTTCGGAGCGGCCAGCTTCTTCTTCCCGACCGGGAACTCGTCGCTCTTGTGGACCTGATTGCAGACCTGACAGGAGTACGAGTAGTTGTCCAAGCAGTACGCGAGCCACCAGTACTTGCTCTTCGGGCGGAAGTGTTCGACGTCGCCGTGCGCGACGACCTTCGTCGGCGACTCGCAGTAGGCGCACTTGTCGCGGCTCTCCGCGCTCAGTTGCGCCTTGGCCTTCTTCCAGACACCGTCGTCGAACGTGAACTCGCTGGTCGGGAGCTGGTCGCAGAGCTTCTTCTCGTTGGCGACGCGACCCTTGCCCGTGAATGCCGGCGGCACGGCCGTCCGGTCGCGAGCGAGCCGGATCACGTACGCCTCCGCTTCTCGGTCTTCGCGGTGCGCGCCTTCCTCGTGGCGGCGCGTGGCGCAGGCTGCGCGACGTCCACAGGGACTCGCGCTGTGGAAGCGCCGGCGGACCAGTCGGGAAGGGCGCGGAGTGCGTCGGTCAGGGCCGCGAACTCGCGCACTTCGGCAGGCGATCGGCGAGCCTTGTCGCGCAGGGCGAGGTAGCGATCGCGTTGTTCCTGCACCGCGGGTGAGTGCAGCGTCGTGACTCCGAACGCGTCGCTGAGCAGGAGTTGGTGCGCGAACAGCTTCTGCGGATCGCCGCGGAACGCGTGCAGGACCGGCTCCTCACGGCGGCCGTCCCGCCTCAGGTAGAACAGATCGCCTTCGCCGGCCTGCTGCGCGGTCAGCGCGGAGTGCGTGGTGGCGACGATCTGCAGGTTCGGCAGCTTGAGGTCGAGGAAGGCGCGCAGCCGGCGTTGCGCGAGCGGGTGGAGATGCAGTTCGAGTTCGTCGATGAGCAGGAGTCCGCGCGCGGCGAGCGGGTTCTTGTAGTCGTCGAAGGTCTCGGTGATCCGGAACAGCAGGTCGCCCATCCACGCCGCAACGTGCTGATAGCCGTCGCTGAGGCGGGCGAGCGGGACCATGCCGTCGCGCGTCGAGAACAGGAGCTGGCGCTTCTCGCGATCGACCTTCGCGAACTCGATGCCCGGAAGGATCCCGCCGACCGCGTCGCGCACGAGGGCGAGCCCCTTCTCGCCCCGGCGGTACTCGAGGTCCATCGCCCAGGTCTCGAGCGACTGCAGTTCCGCTTCGGCATGGAACAGGCTCGCGACGGCCCGGGTGCGCGGACTGCCGGGCGCCTCCTGGGGGCTCGGGCTCGTTCCCGACCGGAGCCGCCTCGAGACGCCATAGCCGGCGACGAGGTAGCTGCGCTGCGTGTAGGACAACGCTCGATCGAGGGCGTCCAGGTTGGCGTGGTTGCGTTTGACGACGGCGGTCCTGCCGAGTCCGCGCTCCAGCACGAGACGGATCGAGCGCGGCTCCCCCTCCGCCGTCGCGATGCCGAGTTCGATGGACGCCTTCTTCTCGCCGTTGGCGATCCAGCCGTCGACGTCGCCCAGCAGTTCCGGGAGAGCCTCGCTGCCGGCGAGGGCGAGGGCGATCGCACGGAGGATCGTGCTCTTCCCCGAACCGTTCTCGCCGAGCACGAGCGTCCATCGGCGTGCCGCGTCGCCATTGCGGACGAACGGCAGCGAAACGTCGCGAAGTGATCGGATGTTCTTCAGGTGCGCGCTGCGGAGGAACATGGCGAGCGATCATGTCGCCCGGCGTATGGTTCGCGCCAATGCTCGTCGCCCGCGCTTGCCTCGTCCTCCTCGCACTTGCGCCCTGGTGCGCCGCGCAGGATCTCGTCCTGCGCGGAGTGCATGTCTGGACCGGGACCGGCGAGCTCTGGCCCGACGACCAGATCGTGATCGAGGACGGGCGCATCCTGGCGCCGGATGCCGTCGCGCCGGAGGGGGCGGCGATCGTCGAGATGCGCGGGGCGTTCGTCGTCCCGGGGCTGCATGACGCGCACGCGCACCTGCGCGGGCTCGGCGACTCGCTGCGCACGATCGACCTCGTCGGCACGACGAGTTACGAGCAGGTGATCGAGCGTGTGGTCGCGCGCGCGAAGATCACGCCCAGCGGCGAGTGGCTGCTCGGCCGCGGCTGGGACCAGAACGACTGGACCGCGACGGCGTTTCCCGTGCACGAGGCGCTCTCGCGCGCGACGCCGGAGAACCCGGTGTGGCTCGTGCGCGTCGACGGACACGCGGCGCTCGCGAATGCGCGCGCGCTCGAACTCGCGGGAGTGACGAAGGAGACGGTGGCCCCGAGCGGCGGCGAGATCCGGCGCGATGCGTCCGGTGCACCGAGTGGCGTGTTCGTCGACCGCGCGATGGCGCTCGTCGGTTCGCAGATCCCCGACGCCTCGCGCGCGCAGATCGAACAGGCGCTGCTCGCGTCGCACGACGCCTGCGTGCGTCACGGGCTGACCTGCGTGCACGACGCGGGCATGGACCCCGACGAACTCGCGGTCGTCCGCGCGCTGCACGTCGCCGGGCGCTGGAAGCTGCGCGTCTACGCGATGCTGCCGGCCGGAGCGACCCAGGCGATCGAGCAAGGACCGTGGCAGACGCCCGACGGCACGTTGGTCGTCCGCGCGGTGAAGGGCTACGCCGACGGTGCGCTCGGTTCGCGCGGCGCCGCGCTGCTTGCGCCGTACTCCGACGAACCCGGCACGCGCGGCCTCCTCATCACGCCCAAGGCCCAGCTCGAGAAGCTCGCCCGGCTCTGCGTCGAGCGCGGCTTCCAGCTCTGCACGCACGCGATCGGCGACGCCGCGAACCGCGCGGTTCTCGACGCCTACGCCGCCGCGGTACCGGCGAGCGAGCGCGAACGCGTGCGCTTCCGCGTCGAGCACGCGCAGGTCGTCCATCCCGACGACTTCGCGCGTTTCGCGGCGCAGCGCGTGATCCCCTCGATGCAGCCGACGCACCTCACCAGCGACATGCCTTGGGCGCCGGCGCGACTCGGGCCCGAACGCGTCGAGGGCGCGTACGCGTGGACGCGCTTCCTCGGCCTCGGCCTGCCGCTGCCGCTCGGCTCCGACTTCCCGGTCGAGTCGGTCGATCCGCGGAGCGGTCTCTATGCCGCGGTCACGACCAAGGCGCCGGACGGCAGCGGCCCGGCCGACGGCTTCCGGCCGAGTGGTGCGCTCGATCGCGCCACCGCGTTGCGCGGCTTCACGATGGACGCCGCGTACGCGTCGTTCGCCGAGCGCGAGCTCGGCACGATCGAGATCGGCAAGCGCGGGGACCTGACGATCCTCGATCGCGACCTCTTGACCTGCGAGCCCGAGCGCATCCTCGACGCGAAGGTCCTCGCGACGGTGATCGGCGGGCGCTTCGCGTACCGCGCGGAGACGAAGTGAGCGATCCGCGCGAAGCTGCACTGCTCGAACGGCTCGGCGGACTGCCCGGCGTGATCGTCGCGTTCTCGGGTGGCGTCGACTCGGCGGTGTTGTTGCACGCCGCGACGCGCGCGTTGCCCGGCGACCGCGTCGTCGCGGTGACCGCGCGTTCGCCGTCGCTCGCCGCGCCCGAACTCGACGCGGCGCTCGCCTTCGGACGATCCCTCCGCGTCGACCATCGCGTGCTCGACACGCGCGAGCTCGAGCGGCCGGAGTACCGCCGCAACGACCGGGACCGCTGCTACCACTGCAAGCAGGAGCTCTTCGACGCCGTGCTCGAAGCACTCGGCGAGCACGTGCGCGAGCGCGGCTTCGCCCTCGCGTTCGGCGCGATCACCGACGATCTCGCCGACCATCGGCCCGGCGCGCGCGCCGCGCGTGAGCGGGGCGTGCTCGCTCCGCTCGCCGATGCCGGTTTCGACAAGACCGCGGTGCGCGCGTACGCGCGGCGTCACGCGTTGAGCGTCGCGGAGAAACCGTCGATGCCGTGCTTGAGTTCGCGCGTCGCGTACGGGCTCGAAGTCGACGCGCCGCTGCTCGCCCGCATCGAGCGCGGCGAGGAACTGCTGCACGGGCTCGGCTTCGTCGACTGCCGCTTGCGTCACCACGGCGACGTGGCGCGGATCGAAGTGCCGGCAGCCGAACTCCCGCGCCTCGTCGCGCTGAGCGACCGCATCGAGCCGGCGCTGCGCGCGCTCGGCTGGCGCTGGATCAGCGCCGACCTGCGTGGCCTTCGCAGCGGCTCTCTGAACGACGTGCTCTCCCGATGAACCGCAATCCGTTCCGTGCCGGCGCGTTCGCCGCGCTCCTCCTCGCTCCCGCCGTCGCGCAATCCGAAGCGGCCTCCGACATCACCGAGGCCCGCATCCGCGAAGTGCTCGGCTTCCTCGCGAGCGACGAGCTCGGCGGACGCGATTCGCCGAGTCCCGGCCAGGAGCGTGCGGCGCACTTCCTCGCCGACGGCTTCGCGAAGGCGGGACTCCGACCCAAGGGCAGCGCGAAGCCGGGCGAGACGGAGCCGTCGTTCTTCCACGACTACGCGCTGCCGGGCCTCGAGCTCGTGACCAAGGGCGCGCGCGTCGCACTCGGCAGGGGCGACTCCCGGCGCGAACTCGCCGCGGGCGAAGACTGGCGGCTCTGGGACAACGGGCGCGTCTTCACCGCGACCGACGAACCGCTCGTCCTCGCCGCTCCCGACGCCGACCCGAGAGCCGCGCGCCGCGCGATGGCGGGACGCAACCTGCGCGTGTTCGCCGTCGCCGCCGATTCCCCGGTGTGGCTCGCGGCGGCGGGGACGCGGCGCGTGCTCTCGCGTCGCGCGCAGGGCGGTGCACCGGTGATCCTCCTGCGCGAAGGCGTCGCGAGCGGCGAGGGCGAGACGCTCGACGTCACGCTGCCGGCTCCCGAGGCGATCGACGTCCCGCTGAAGAACGTCGTCGCGGTGCTGCCCGGCAGCGACCTCGCCGGCGAGTTCGTCGTCGTGTGCGCGCACTACGACCACATCGGCATCGCGCCGCGTGCCGGTGCCGCGGACGGCATCAACAACGGCGCCGACGACGACGCGACGGGCACCACCGCGGTGCTCGTGCTCGCCGAGCACTTCGCGCGCGACCAAGAGCACGGCGCGGCGAAGCCGTTGCGACGCTCGCTGCTGTTCGCGTGCTGGAGCGCCGAGGAGAAGGGTCTGCGCGGCAGCCGTGCTTTCGCCGACGACCCGACCGTGCCGCTCGCGTCGGTCGCCGCGGTGGTGAACCTCGAGATGCTCGGCCGTCCCGAGCGCGAGGCGCCGCCCTTCGCCTGGATCACCGGCGCGGAGTACTCCGACTTCGCGGCGATCGCGGAGCCGGCGCTCGCGTCGCGCGGCGTGGTCCTCGAGCCCTTCGAGATGGCGACACAACTGTTCGGCGCGAGCGACAACCTGCCGTTTGCGCAGAAGGGCGTCGTCGCGCACTCGATCAGCGCGGGCACGTTGCACCGCGACTACCACCAGCCCGGCGACGAGCCGTCGCGCATTGCGTACGCGCACATGACGTCCGTGGTGCGCGGCATCGCGGCAGTCATCGAGGCGTTCGCGAACCGCGACGCGAAGCCGGAGTGGAACGACGAGGGGCGCCGCGTGATCGAGCGCCGGCGCTGAGCGATCAGCGCTGTGCGACGGGCGCGCGCAGCGGGATGCGCGCGCAGAGCGCCGGCTCGGCGCCGATCGCGAGCGCCTGGTCCGCGGCGAGGCCGTCGCTCGTGCGCGCGATCACGCGCGCGTTGCCCGACGGCAGGCGGAGAGTGTGCCGCCACGCACCGAGGCTGCCGGGAATGCCGAAGCGCGAGAGGCACGTGCCGTCGTCGCCGAGGACCTCGCATTGCAAGCGGCCCATCGGCGTCACGTCATTGGGGTGTTCGAAGACCAGCGTGATCTCGCACGACGCGGTCGGGCTGGCGCCGGTCGCGAAGCGCACCGTGCCGAGGTCGAGCGATGCGCCGTCGGCGAGCGTGAACTCGTGGCGTCCGGCGTTGCCATCGAGCAGCAGCGCATAGTCGCCGGCGGGCAGGCGGTCGAGCCGCAGGTCGAGCACGCGGCGTTCTGCCGTGAGCGAACCGACGACGATCCAGTGGTCGAAGCCCTCGTGGAGGAGACGCACGCGGCCAAGCTGGTCGGCGACCGACGCATCGAGGCGAGCGGTCAGTACGCCGCGCGGCGACGGGTTGGCGTCGACCACGAACACCCGCTCGTCGAGTCCGGGCCGCAGGCCGGTGAAGGTCGCGATCGGCAGGCAGCGGCGCACGCCGAGCTCCGCGAACGCGGCGGCGGGGTAGATGCGCAGCGTGAACGAGCGCGTCGTCGCCGGTTCCGGGATGTCGAAGACGAAGCGCCCGTCCGTCAGGGTCTGGGTCTGCGGAGCGAAGTGGTCGACGGAGTCGATCGCGACCACGAGTTCGCCGGCGTCATGCGGCGCGACGACACGTCCGCGCACGCGGACGTCCTCGTGCGAGATCACCGGGTTCCACACCAGCGACTCATCGGGCTCGACGGTGAAGCTCGCGCGCGTCAAGCCGTCCGGTCCGAGACCCGCGGTCAGACGCACGGCGCCCGGGCCGATGCCGTCGAGCCGGAAGAAGCCGTTCTCGTCGGTCGCCGTCGCGCACCAACCGAGTTCGGTGAACGACCATCCGGCGGCGACGCGGGTCCTGCCGACGCCGCGCCCGTAGGCGTCGGTCACGCGACCCGAAACGTTCGCTCCGGTGCGAAGGACGAGTTCGACGTGCGTCGCTTCGCCGACGCGCACTTCGCAGTCCAGGCGGGTCATGCCGCTCGTCGTGGATCGACCCGAGACGACGCACGCTCCCGCGGTGACTCCGGCGAGGCGCCAGGTGCCGTCGGCAGCCGCCTTCACCCGCGCGGTCGAGCCCGCGGACGTGACGTCGACAACGCCGTGAGCCACCGGTCGCCCGGTGTCGGTCACGAGGACGCCGCTGACTTCGCCGGACGGCACGAGCACGATCGGGAAGTCGCCGGATGCGTCCGCACGTCGCGGCGTGGAGCAGGTCACGCCGCTCCGCGCGACGACCGTGGCACCGCGCGCGACGAGCATCGCGAAGCGGCCGTCGGGAGTGACGAGTCGCCGTTCGATCACCGGCGACTCGGCGTCGGAGCTGCACCACAACTCGGCTGCATGGGGCTGGCCATCAGCGTCGACGACGACGCCGGTGACGAGCGCCGCGCGGTCCGTGAGGTCGTGACGCACGAATCCCGGCGTGTCGGCGTACGTGACGATGCCGAAGCTCTGTCCCGGCACCGTCAGGACGTGATGGCCGGGGCGGACCGTGCAGCGGACGGCACCTTGCTCGTCGGTCGTGTGGATCGCCGGGCGCGTGGCGCGGAACTCGGGCAGTTCGAAGATCTCTCGGCTGCCGAAACGATCGCGGACGGCGGTGACGAAGACCCCCGGCTTCACGAGTTCGATCCCGATCGGCACGCCGGCGACCGGCTTGCCCTCGTGCACGAGTTCGACGACGAGTTCGGTGGTCACGGGAGCCGGCGCCGGTTCGCGCACGACGACCGGATCGAGGGGCAACGCAACGGTTGCGTCGCGTATCGCATCGCGCAAGCCGGCCGATGCCGTCGTCTTGGTCTCCGGCACTTCCTGTCCAGGACCGAATCCGACGAGGATCGCGAGCAACGGCATCGCGGCTGTCGCGGCGAGCACCGTCATGCGCCGTGCGCTGCGTAGCGTGGCGCGTCGGATCGCGGCGTCGCGCGCCGCCTCGCGCGCCACATCGCCCGCCGGCGACGGCCACGCGGCGGCGAAGCCGCGATCGGGCAACAACGCGGCCGCCAACGCCGCGCTGATCCCTGCCGGCAGCGAGCGTCGCAGCATGCGCAAGCCGCGACTGAGCTGGACGCGCACCGTGCTCTCCGCGCGACCGAGCCCGCGCGCGATTTCAGCGGAGCTGTCGCCCGAGAGCACGTTGCGGGCGACGACCTCGCGGTAGAGCCGCGGCAGTCCTGCGATGGTGTGTTCGACGACGCGCACGACTTCCGCGGCGCCGGCTTCCACGGCAGCGTCGACCGCAGAGCCATGCTCGGCGAACACCGACGCCTCGCGCACGCGGCGCCGTCCCCTCGATCGCCTGAGGTTCAGAGCGCGGTGTCGCGCGATGCCGTAGAGCCAGGGCAACACGGGGCGCGCGCCGTCCCAACCGTCGGTGTCCTGGAATGCCGCGAGGTAGGTCTCCTGCACGACCTCGTCGACGTCGTTCGGATCGCGGATCAGTCCGGCAGCGAGAAGCCGCACCCGGCGGAACGTGAGGCGATGGAAGCGCGCGGCGTCCTCGACGGCGTGCGTGCGGCGATAGCGGTGGAAGCTCGCGTCGATCTCGCGGTGCTCGGCGTTGCGGTCGCCGTTTGAACTGGTCGAGTCACCGAGTTGGTGATCGGTGGCTGGAGCGTGATCCGTGTCGAGTGGACGGAAATCCATGGGCCGCGCGTGCTCGCAAGAGCGCGGCGAGTCTCTTGCGCCGGTTGCGAGGCGTCAATCGGTGTCGATCGGGTCCCAGATCGAACCGGGACTTCGGCGCTCCGTACGGTGCGACCCCGGCCGTCGGGTGCAGCTACTCCAAGTCGAAGGGACTCCGCGGCTTGTCGCGGTCGTCCTTGCTCTTCTCCTTGGCCTGCTTGAACAGGTCGTCGAGCTCGCTGTCACGCTCGCGTTCGGCTCCCCGCGCGCCATCGAAGAGGTCCGTCAGGCGGTCGCTCTCCTGCTTCTGCTTCTGGAGCAAGGCGTCGAGGCCGCTGTCCTTCCCCGGTTGGGCGCGGACCTTTCCGGTGCGCGTGTCGATCTCGAGGAAACGTCCGCAGCAGGGGCAAGGGACGGTGATCACGTGTCGCGTCATGGCTGGGAAGGGTCGGCGGGAGAAGGTCGGGCGGACCGGGCCGGGACGGGGTGTGGAGTTTCGTGCGCGCCTGCGCCGTCGAGTCGCGAGACGTTATCCTCGGCCCGCGCCTCGCGCAGACCCCGACGGTCGCGCGATCGCGATGCCGGCCCGAACCCAACGCCCGACGCCGCCGATCCCTTGGCCCTCGACGAGAGCGAGCAGATGACCGCGGGAACCGACCCGCGACGCCTTCGTCCGTTGCGCACCACGCCCGACGAAGTGCACGAGGTCGCCTCCTCGAACGAGCACGATCCCGCCGAGACGATGATCGTCGACGCCGCCCGAGCGGGCGACGGCGACGCCTTCCGCACGCTCGTCGAGCGCTATCAGGACCACGTCTTCCGTCTGGCGATGCGCGTATTGAGATGCGACCGGGACACCGCACAGGACCTCTGCCAGGAGGTCTTCATGCGCGCGTTCCGCGGGCTGCCCCGCTTCGACGGCGGAGTGCGCTTCCCGGTCTGGTTGCACACGATCGCGTTGAACACCGTCATCACCGAGTACCGCGCCCGGCGCACGATCAAGCGCGGTCGCCATCGCGCGCTCTCGATCGACGCGCCGATCGCCGGCACCGACGACCTCTACATCCAGCCGCCCTCCCGCGAACTCGACCCGAGCGACAGTGCCGACCAGAAGGAGTTCGGCGCAGCGGTCCGCGACGCGGTCACGCAGCTCCCCGACGAGTTCCGCGAGGCGGTCGTCCTGCGCGACATGCAGGGGCTCGCCTACGAGGAGATCGCCGAGTTGCTCGACGTGCCGCCGGGGACGGTCCGGTCCCGCATCCACCGCGGTCGATTGATCCTGCAAGGACTCTTGAAGGGGTTCCGGTCATGACCAGGCACGAGCGCGACGAGCAGCGATCCAACGACCGGCGTCTCGATGACAAGCGTTTCGCCGACGAGCGACTCGCTGACTGGATCGACGGCCGGCTCGACGAGGTGCAGTTGCAGCGCTTCGAGGCCGAGATGCGGGTCAATCCGGAGTTGCGCGCGGCCGCCGAGGAGTACCGCAGCACGGTCCGATCGATCCGCGAGGCGTTGCGCGCCGGTGAACGAGTGGATCCGGGCTTCGCGGTCCGCGTGATGCGCGCGATCGACGACGAGCGGCGCGATGGTCCCCCGCGGCGCTGGTTCCCCTGGGCCGGCAGCGCCGCCGCGGCCGTCCTTCTCGTCGCGCTGTGGTTCGCGTTGCCGCGCACGCGCGAAGCCGCGCCGGCGTCGGAGACTGCGGTCGCTCATGCACCCGCGGACGCAGCACCGGCGAGCCGCGACGACGAAGACGCTCCCCGCGTCGCGGAGCCAGGCACGCACTTCGGCGATACCGGGAAGGACCTGGCGGAAGCCGAACGGGGCGCACGCGATCGACTCGAGCCCAAGAGGAGCTTCGCGGCGGTGGCCGGCCAGGAGCGACGACTCGGCGTGGAGCAGGATCTCACCGGCGGCGGTGGCGCGGGCGAAGGCGGAGCGAAGGTCGAGGAGCAGGTCGGCTTCGTGATGCGCGAGCAGGAACCCGCCGCCGCTTTCGTCGACCCGGGGCAGCTCGTCTACCTCGTGGAGGTTCCCGCTGCGGCGCTGCTCACGCTGAAGCTCGACGGCGTTGCGACGGTCGAGGACACGGCGAAGCCCGACGAATCGAAGGCCGCCGATCGGAAAGACGAAGCCGCGCGCGAAGGGCGTCGCCGGGACTCGACGCTCCGCGGCGCCGGCACGCGTCCCGCGGCACCAGGCGCACCGGCGTCCGGCGCGCCGCCGGCCGAAGTCCCTGCTCAGGGGGAAGTCGTCGCGAAGCTCCGGGTCGAAGCGCTCGCCGTGGAGGAACTCGCGAAGTGGCCGCTCACCCAACAGCGCGACTGGGCTTCGAACGTGATGCTGCCGCAGTTCCGTCCACTGCAAGCCGCGCCGGTGGGCGGAGCGAACGAGGACCAGACTCCCGCGAACCCGGGCGCCTACCGCTTCCAGGCCGGCGACGTCGCCTTCGAACTCGAAGGCGACGAGTCGCAGGTACAGCAGTACCTCCGCCTGCTGGCGACGCCCGTGCGACAGGCGCAGGGTTCGATCGCCGTGCAGCGGGCCGTCGAACCGATTCCACTGACGCGCGTCGACCTGCCCGCGATCCAACTCGATTCGTTCACCCGAAAGATTCCCGCGGCGCCACAACTGCCGACGACCTGGATCGTGCTGCGCACGATCTCCGACGCGAGCGACAAGCGCAGGTAGCGCCGCTCAACGCAACGGCAGTCCGTCGGGTCGGGCGAGGCGGAGGAAGACGATGCGCTCGAGTTGGGGTGACGCGGCGAGTTCGACCTCGAGACGGCGCTCGGCGCCGCGGATCCGGAACAGCGCGGCCTCGCGGTCCGGGGCCGCGGGCGCACGGCCACGACCCGAGCACACGACGGCGCCGTCGGCGCGCACGGCGAAGCCGATCGACGACCCCGCGCGCAGCGCCGTCTCGCGATCCGCGGAGACCTCGACGGGGACGAGCAAGGTCACCGGGGTGTCGCCCGGTGGGACGACGAGCGCGCCGTCCTCGCGAGCGACCAACTCCTTGCCGTCGAGCGTGGCGACGCGCAAGAAGCCCGGATCGGCGAGCACTCCGCCGGCCTTCACGTAGCGATCGAGGAGTGCCTGCCACGCCGGGCTCGCGAACAACGTCCCGTTCCACTGCACGGGCGGCGGCGCGTCGAAGCGCCAGTCGAGGAGCAGGGAGGCGTGGCGCGGCTTGTCGCCGTCGAGCAGCAGGGTCTCGAGTTCGGGGAGGAGGAGCGGCGAGCCGGTGTCGACGACGGTCGCGGCCGGGCCGCGCAGTGCGTTCGCGAAGGTCTCGCGCCAGGTCAACACGAGCGAGCGGGCCGACGGCGCGACGGCGATCGCCGCCGCCGCGGGGTCCGGCCCCGCGCCGCGACGTTCGACGAGGAATGCGAGCTCGTCGGCCTTGCTGAACTCCATCTCCTCGATGCGGCGGAAGTCGTGCTCGTCGGGCTTCGCCGGCGCATCGGGCTTGAGGTAGCGCACGAACATCGTGCCGGCAGCGTCGATGTCGGCGTGGTAGTAGCCGGCCTTCGGCGCGCCGCGGACGAGTTCGACGACGAAGCGCATGCGTTCGTACTCGAGTTCGGGATCGCGACGCCGATCCGCCGCCAACTCGTCGTTCGCCTTGCGCTCGTCCTCGGTCAGCTTCGAGCGCGAGCGACGCCAGAACAGGTCGAGCGCGCGGCCGTCCTTCTGCGCGTTGCGCAGCGAGATGAAGTCCGCGCCGCGCGGCAGGCGCAGTTCGAGCCGGATGTCGTCGTCGTCCCAGTTCGGCACGGACACGTGCCGGATCCCGGTGAGCGCGAAGAGGATCGCGTCGAGGTTGACCCCGCTCGTCGCCGGATCGAGCAGGACGGGTCGCGACGGGCCGTCGCCGTCGCGATCGAGCGGCCGGCCGTCCGCGCCGATCCAGTCGGCCCACGAACCGGCGGGCTCGGCCTGCGCCATCAACTCGTCGACGACGTCGACGCGCCGCGCGTCGTCGCGTTCGGACAGCGCGACGAGGAGCATCCCGCCGAGATCGCCGGTCGCGATCGGCACGGTGCGCGTGGTTCCGACGCGCACACCGTCCTGCCACAGCGAAGTCAGAGTGCTCCGCAGGTTGTCGCGGCTGCGCTCGCCGGTCGGGAAGGTCCAGCCGGCCCACAAGGGCAGGAGGTTGGCGTTGGCGAGTGGTTCGCGCGTCGGACGGCCGTCGACCGGCGAGACCGCCGGCGCGAAGCGCAGCAAGTCCGCCATCCAGAAGCGCTTCTCGATGTCCTGCATCAACGTGATCGCGCGCTTGAGGAAGGCGTGGCTCGGTGCGTCGGCAGGCTTGTCCTTCTGCCAGGCCTCGGGGCGCGCGCGTTCGTCGCGCGCGTCGGAGAGTTCGCCGTAGGCCTGAACCGAGAGCATGAAGAGGACGGCACTCGCGAACGACCAGCTCGCGCGGTCCTGCGCCTGCGCCTCGCCGAAGAGCCGCGGGTCGTCGCCGAGTTGCGTGCGCGCGGTGGCGAGGAGCTGCGGCGGCAACCAGGGTTCGCCGCCGCTGAACGGCATCATCGAGTCCTCGCCGCGCACCGGCCGCTTGAGACACGCGTCGATCAGAAGCCAGTGCGCGTCGATCGGCGACAGGTCGCGCGTTGCGCGCCAGTACCAGTAGTGGGCGAGCAGGACGTAGGACGGCAGCTCCGCCGGCGGCATCGGCACGCTTCGCCAGAACTCGGCAGCGGTCGTGCTCGCGTTCGCGGCGCGGCGGTCGATCGACAAGGGCAGTTCGTCCGTCATCCGACCGGCGGCGCGGATCGCGTCCCACACGAAGTCGAGCACCGCCTTGGCTTCGTCGTACAGGCCGAAACGCAGCAGGACGGGCAGGGCGCCGATCTGCGTGCGCAGCGTGAAGACGCGCCGGCCGAGCATCGGGACGATCGCGCCGGTCGTCGCGCAGCGCTGCGTGAGCAACGCGACCTTCTGGTCGCGCACGAGGTCGACGAAGCGGCGATGGTCGGAATCGAGGATCGGCGTGCGGCTCAGGGTCTCCCGCCACTGCGCGACGCTTGCGTCGAAGGCGGCGCGCGTCGCGGCGAAGTCCGCTGTCGGAGAGTCGTCGCCGGTCGCGAGTGCAAGGGTGCCGCGCCAGGGGAACGGGCCCGGCAGCGGGAGCAGGAGAGCGCCGTCGCGGATCTCCGCCGCGCCGCCGTCCTCGCCCCGCAATGCGACGAGCAACCGCAGGTCGCCCGCGGCGAGCGTGAGCGCGAGACCTGACGCGACCGCGGCGCGAGTCGTGCGCACGCGCAGGGCGAGCCCGGCCGGCGAGCCGTCGCCGTCGACGGCGAGCAATGCGCTCAGCGTCGTGCCCGACGCCGGCGCGAACGCGAGCATGCGCAGCGCGATCGAGCCCGAGCGATCCTCGGCTGCGACTGCGCCGGTGTCGCTGATGCGCGCGACTTGGCGCGTCGTGATCGGCAACGCCTTGCCGTCGGCGCCGACCAGTTCGACGACGAGTCCGCCGAACGCGCCGTCACCGATCGCCTCGACGTCGCCCGCGCCGTACCAGGGCCCGGTGATCGCGGCGAGTTCGCAGGCCCGTGCGCCGAGGCCCGCCGCCGCGAAGACGCGGCCGTTGCCGAGCGGCACCGGTCCGCGGGCATCACCCTCGACGCGCCACGACGACTGCTCGGGCGCGCCGTCGATCGGCAGTTGGATCGGAGCCTGGCCCGGCGCGGACAGCGCGAGGCCGACGGCGAACGCGGCGGTGCGGATCGACAGGATCGTCGTCATGAAGGGCGCGGATCATGCATGCGGGGAGGCGAGGCTTCGACTCCTCGGTTAGAGATTGCCGGCATGAGTGCACGGACCGACGCCGAACTGCTCTCCCAGGTCGATCGATTCTGCGTGGGCCCGGCCCCGGACTGGGACGCCCTGCTCGAACTCGGCCTGCGCCGCCTCGCCTGCGAAACGGGCAGCATCCACGTGCTCGACGCGACGACGAACCTGCTCCATCTGCGCGTGCAGCGCGGCATCCCCGAGGCGATCCGTCCCGCTGTCGAACGCATTCCCGTCGGCAAGGGGATGGCGGGTCTCGCCGCCGAACGCAAGGCACCCGTCGGCGCGTGCAACCTGCAGACCGATTCCTCGGGCGACGTGCGTCCCGGCGCGAAGCTCACCGCGATGAAGGGCGCGTTGTGCGTGCCGATGCTCGATGGTTCCGGTGCGGTGCGCGGCACCTTCGGCGTCGCACGCCGCGACGAACACGAATTCGACGCCGCGGAAACCTCGTTGCTGCTCGCGATCGCGGCGCGGATCGGCCGCGCGCTCGCGGCGCCCGGCGCGGGCTAGCATGCGCCGCGCGCCATGACACTCCACCCCTCTCGATCGCTCGTCCTCGCACTCACCTTCGTCCTCACCTTCGTCGCGCCGGCCGTCGCCCAATCGTCGCCCTGCTTCGAGCCGAACCTCGGCACGGACCTGTTGCTCTCCGACGACTCGGTCTCGCCGCGCCAGTCCCTCGGCTTCAGCTTCCCCTTCGCGGGCGGCAACGTAACGACGATCGCCGTGTCGTCGAACGGCTTCGTCTGGCTCGACAACTCGACGGCCAACGCCTGCTGCAACGGCGATCGCGCGCAGTTCCTCGCCGGCGGTC
>JACRLW010000026.1:13882-15732 GCA_016235155.1 Planctomycetota bacterium | reverse complement strand
TCGACCTCCACCCCTCCGCCGCGGGCGCCGTGTACTTCAACGCGTTGCCCGGCCGTGCCGTGATCACCTGGGACCAGACCGTCGAGTACGGGCAGGGCACGCGTTTCACCGCGCAGCTCCAGCTCCTCGCCGACGGTTCGTTCGCGATGTTCTGGGACCCGGCCGTGCGCGTCGCCGGGCACACGACCCTGATCGGTTCGACGCAGGGCGGCAATGCGGCGGATCCCGGCGCGCTCGACTTCGCGAACGCGTTGCCCTTCGACAGCGGGACCACGGCGACGATCTACGAGACCTTCGCCGCGAACACCTTCGACCTCGGCGGCCTCGGGGTGACCTTCACGCCGAACGGGCGCGGCGGGTACGCCGTCGCGCGGCGCACGGACTGCCGCTTCGCGTCGTTCGTCGCGCAGGGCGCGGGATGTCCGACCTCGCCGTCGGTCTACGAGCTGTTCGCGAACGCCGGCTTCGACCTGGCGGGTCTCGCGCTCGACTTCACGCCGGCGCCGGGCGGCGGCTACGACGTCACGCGGTGCGCGAGCGCGTGCCTCGATCCCGGCTACGTGGGAGCGACGAGCCTCGGCCTCGGCGACGACGCGGTCGCGCGAAACCTGGCGCTCGGCTTCACCTTCCCGTTCCACGGCGGTTCGACCACGGCGGTCGACGTCTCGTCGAACGGAAGCGTCTACCTCGAGCCCGGCACGATCGCCGGCCATCGTTGCTGCGACGGCGACCCGGGCGCCTTCCTCGGCGAGACGGCGAGCATCGCGCCGATCTGGATGGACCTGAACCCCGGCGCGGGCGGTGCGGTGCGCACGCATCGGCCGAGCGCGACCTCGTTCGCGATCACCTACGACGCGGTGCCCGAATACAACGTCGGCGGGTCTGCGAACACCGCGCAGCTCGTGATGTGGTCCGACGGCCGCTTCCGCATCGCGTTCGGAGCCGCGGGCAACGTCGCGCATCGCTGCCTCGTCGGTTTCACGCCCGGCAACGGGGCCGCGGACCCGGGTTCGATCGACCTCACGACGGCCACGCCGTTCAGCACCGGTCCCGGCGGCTCGCCGCTCGGTCTGGTCGCCGGCGCGGGCACGCGGCCGAGCCTCGGCACGACGTTCACGATGGTGATCGGCGAAGCGCCGGGGAGCGCGAGCGCGGGCTGGCTGCTGCTCGGCTTCGCTTCGATCCCCAATGGGACGCCGCTCGCGCCGATCGGCATGCCGGGTTGCCGGCTCTACGTCGTCGCCGACGTCGCGACGCCGTTCGCGATCCAGGGCGCGTACTCCGTCGCATCGCTCGCGATCCCGAGCACGCCATCGCTCGCGGGGATCGTCGTGTTCGCGCAGGCGATCGTCGTCGCTCCCGGCGTGAACCCGCTCGGCGCCGTCGCTTCGAACGCGGGACGCATCGAACTCGGGACGTGACCGCGCGACGCGAGCGCGGCACGCTCGCGTCCCTGGAATCCTGGCGTCGCAACCTCTGGGCGGTCTGGCCCAGCCTCTTCGCGGTGTCGATGGGGCTGATGGCGTTCCTCCCGATGCTGCCGATCTACGTCCGCGAGCGCTTCGGCATCGTGGACGAGCACGACGCGGCGCGTTGGGCGGGACTCATCTATGGCGTGGCGCCGCTGACCGCAGCGGTGCTCGGACCGCTGTGGGGGAGCATCGGCGATCGCCACGGTCGCAAGGCGATGGCGATCCGCGCGATCTTCGGCATCGCGGTCGTGGCGGCGCTGATGCCGCTCGCCTCGACGCCGTTCGCGTTGTTCGCGCTGCGCGCGCTGCAGGGCGCACTCGCGGGATACGTGGCGCCGGCGATGGCGCTCGTCTCCGCGGGAGCTCCCGCGGAGACGA
>JACRLW010000026.1:0-13872 GCA_016235155.1 Planctomycetota bacterium | reverse complement strand
CTCCGCGGGAGCTCCCGCGAAGAGCCAGGGGAAGGTGATCGCGCGCCTGCAGATCGCCCTCGCCCTCGGCCTGCTCGCCGGACCCGCGCTCGGCAGCGAGATCGCGCTCTGGTTCGGTCGCTCCTCGGTGTTCTGGGCGACGAGCCTGCTCGCCGCGATCGCGCTCGTGCCGCTCGTGCTGTTCGCGCGCGAGGACAAGTCGGCGTTGCGCGCGGTGGGGGAGGATCGCATCGGCGTCGGCCGCGACCTGCGCGAACTGCTGGGGATCCGCCCGGTCGTCGCCTTGCTGGCGTGCTTCTTCCTGTTCCGCTTCGGCCTGCAGATGGCCGACGCCTTCGTCGCGCTCCTCGTCGACAACCTCGGTCCGCTCGACTGGGTCGCGGCCCGCGCCGCCGACCGCGCGCACGCCGTCGACCGCACGACCGCGTTGATCTTCGTCATCCATGCCCTCGCGCAGGTCCTGCTGACCGTGCTGTGGGGCCGCTTCGGCGATCGTTTCGGTCCGCTGCGCGGATTGGCGGTGATCGCACTGGGGCTGGGTCTGGCGACGATCGGCGCCGGCTTCGCCACGACGATCAGCGCCTTCGTCGGCTGGCGCATCGTCGCCGCGTGTTTCGCGGCAGGCGGCACCACCTTGTCCTATGCCGCGCTCGGCAAGCGCCTGCCGCCGCAGGGCCGCTCGCTCGCGTTTGCATGCCTTCAGAGCTGCATGCAGTTCGGCATGTTCGCCGGGCCCCTGACCGGCGGGCTGGTCTCGGAGTGGACCGGGCTCTTCGGGATGCTCGTCATCGCGGGCAGCGCGATCGTGACGGCGGGAGTGGTGATGTGGGGAGTGCGGAGCTGGGAGGCGGGGCGGTGAAGGAGCGGCGGAGTCACTGATAGCGGAAGGCGAGCACTGGGCCGGCGCCGGGTTGCACGTAGATCGGGCCATTGCCGAGTTGCTCGATCGTCGCAAGGCCGAGCGAGGGCATCGCCGCGGCGATCCGGCATCGCAACGCATTGCTCGTCGTGAAGGTCGGGCCGTCGCTGTCGAGCCACTGTGTCCAGAGTTCACCGCCGAGGAAGCTGAGATCCGTCGGCAGCGTGATCGGGAGCTGCGCCATGCCGCCGACGTCAAGGTCGGTGGTCCACGCCGGCGAGACGCCGGTCGCCAAGGAACCGATCGGCGCGACGTCGAGCGTGCAGGTCGGCGCGCCGAGAAAGGTGAGGTCCATCGGCGCGGGGAGCGGGGCGAGACCGACGAACATCAACGCGAGGGCACCGGGCGCGCCGTTGAATTGGAAGGAGGCTGTTCCGCCGACGACGAGATCTGCGGCGGAGACGTGGTTCGTCTCGCCCCATGCGAGAGCGCGGGGTCCGCAAGCACTGCCGAAGCTCTGGACGGCGCCGGGCGCCGCCACGCGGTGTGCGTCGACCGGCCACCAGGAGCATCCGGCGCTCGTGGATTGGAGATCGAGGCAGAGGTCGCCGCCTGCATAGCGCCATGGCGTGGTCAGCGTGATCTCGACGATGTCGCTGCCCGCCCATTGCGGCATGCGTGAACCCGCGTCTGGCGAGGACGGCAGGATGACGTTGCCTTGGAAGACCGTGATCGGAACGGGGAGGTTCGCGACGAAATCGGGCCGTGCGCTCGCGGGACCCTGCGGTGCGGCGCCCAGGCTGAGCGTGACGTTCAGCGTTCCGGATTGCGTTGCGCCCGGGCTCGCGTTCGCGTCGCGACGAAACACCAGCGCCGTGATCTCCTGGTCGACGAGAGCGAGCAGTTCGCTCGCGGCGATCACGACCTGGCGTCGATGCGGGTTCCGGCCATCGGCGAGCAACGACACGGTCTGCCCCTCGGCATTGCCCAATCCGGCCGGCACCACATGGATGCCTTGCGCAACCAGTCCGCCGCAGCACGTGAGAGAGAGGAGGGGCGCGAGTCTCAGGGGTTTCATCGGTTCGAACCTCCGGTGACGACGACTTCGATCGTCGACGGATTCGGGAAGAGGAAGTCGGAGACGAGGATGCGCGAGCCGCCCCGGACACCCGGCGGCACTCGAAACTCGGCGACTCCGTCGACGACGTCGACGCGCCGGTTGTGGCGGCCTTGCCCGAGGAACGCGACCTGCACCGACTTCGCCCCGTTCGCGACCTCGATGCGCACCGTGCCGCCTTCGGCGACAGTGCCCGGACCACGCAGGCCGGCTTGAGGCATGGGCATGGAACTCAGCGCAGTTCGTGCAAGGCGCGCAAGACGCTGTTCGGCAGGTCGAGCTCGGGGACGTCCGAGGCGAGAGCCTCGATCCGGCGCGCGAGTTCCGCGCGATCCGACGACGACGCGGAGCGATCGGCGATCGCCCACTCGGCCAGTCGGCTCACCCCATTGCGGAGCGCGGTGCTTCGCGTCGACACGACGACGGCGAGGAACGAGAGCGACTCGCGCTCGAGCTCGGCGATGGGCGCGTCCTGAACGGCGAGCGCCCAGACCAGCGCCGCGTTCATCGCGGGCGCCGCGTGCCGGGCATCGACGATCGTGCCGCGCAGGCACCAGCCGAGCATCGCGCTTCCTGCTGCGGTGCCGAACATCCCCGCGAGGAGCGCACGGCGTGACAGCGGCCGGCGAGAGGGACGTCGATCGGAAACGGGCTCGGGCGCCAGCAGGTAGACCGGCTTCAGTTCCATGACGAGGCGAGGCGCCCAGTTCCGGGCGCGGGAGAAGGAGAGCGCGGGGAGTATCGAATGCCTCGCCGTTCGCGGTCAAGCCGTGCTGCTTCGCCTGGGGCGTCGATGGCCGGAGCTGCGGCAGGCGCGGCGTTCCCACCACGACTCGCTACAAGCTCCGCCTTCGATGGACTCCGGCGAGGAACCCGATACCCGCGAAGGTCGGAGCGGGGCGGGTTGCGGCCCGGCCCGCACGGACTTCGACCGTGCACGCGCGCTCGCCCTGCTGAGAGCGGGCACCGGCGATCCGCGAGCCGAGTTTCGAGACGGTCAGGACGCCGCGATCGAGCACCTCGTCGCCGCGCGGATCGAGCGCAACGAGGTCGACATCCTCCTGATCTCGCCGGAATGCCTCGCAAGCGAGGAGTTCCGCATGGGTCCGTAGTCCGGAGAATCCTCGCGCGCCGCGAGGATCCGGAGGACGAAGGGGCTCAGCAAGAAGCGCGGTCGAGGCCTTCTCGGTCGTCGCGTCAGCGACGACGCCAGCAGCCCGGATGGGCCGCGGCCTCGGCCGCGATGGGCTTCGACAAACCCGACCTCGCCTTCGTGATCCACTTCCAGGTGCCGGGATCGGTCGTCGCCCACTACCAGCAGGTCGGCCGCGCCGGCCGTGAGATCTCGTCTGCCCGCGGCGTGCTGCTCGCCGGGTCGGAGGACATCGACATCCTCGACTGGTTCGTGCGGTCCGCGTTCCCGACGCACGAAGCGGTCGAGCAGGTGCTCTCGGCGCTGGAGTCGAGTCCGGACGGTCTCACGCTCAACCGGATGACGGAGCGCATGAACGTCAAGCGCGTGCGCATCGACAAGACCCTGCAACTCCTGTCGCTGGAATCGCCGGGCCCGATCGTGAAGGACGACGCGCGCTGGCGACTGACGGCAAACGTCTTCGGCGACGGATTCTGGGGGCGCGCCGAGCGGCTCACGGCGCTTCGCGGGCGCGAGCAGGAGCAGATGCAGGAGTACGTCGACCTGCGCGAAGGCCACATGGCGTTCCTGGTCCGCGCGCTCGACGGTGATCCGCGCGACGTCGCCGAGTCGTCGCTCGAAGCGCTGCCGCACGACGTCGACGAGAACCTGGTGCGCGCCGCGCACGAGTTCCTGGGAGCGCAGACGCTGGTGATCGAACCGCGCAAGATCCCGATCCGGCGCCGAACTGGCCGACGTGCATCCCGTCGCGGCGCCGACCGGACCTGGTGCCGGACCTCGCGCGACGACTCGCTCACACGCTCGGCCTGCCGTTCCGCGTTGCACTCGTCACGGAGATCGATCGACCGGAACAGAAGTCCATGCAGAACTCGACGCAACAGGCACGGAACGTCGATGGCGCGTTCCGTCTTGCGGCCGGCGAGCTGCTCGACGGTCCGGTGCTCCTGGTCGACGACCTGGTCGACTCGCGGTGGACCTTCACGGCGGCGGCCTGGCTCTTGCGTTCGCACGGTGTCGCCGCCGTCTATCCTCTCGCGCTGGCGCAGGCCGGCTTCGACGAATGACCACACCGCCCGATCCGAACACGCAAGCGATCCTGCTGCTGACGGCGCCGTTGCGCGCGGGTGCTTCGCGTGTCGCGAGCGAGCCGCTGAGCCTCGGCGAATACAACGCGCTGGCGCTCGCGTTGCACGAGAACGGCCGGACGCCGTCGGACTTGTTGGGCAGGGACGCGCAGGCCTTGCTCGACCGCTGCCGAGGCGCACTCGACGGCGAACGGTTGCGCGCTCTGCTCGCGCGCGGTTTCGCGTTGGCCCAGGCTTGGGACGAGTGGCAAGCGCGTGGGATCTGGGTCGTGAGCCGTGCGGAATCGCGGTATCCGAAGCGCCTGCGCGACCGGCTCGAGCGTTCCGCGCCGCCGGTGTTGTTCGGATGCGGTGAACTGACGCTCGGCGAACGCGGCGGACTGGCGATCGTCGGCTCACGGAGTGCGACGGACGACGACCTCGCGTTCGCGCGCGCGAACGGCGCGTTGGCGGCGTCCGCCGGTCGAGTCGTCGTGTCCGGCGGAGCGCGCGGCGTGGACACGGCGGCGATGCAGGGCGCGCTCGACGCCGGCGGTTCCGTGGTGGGCGTGCTCGCCGACGGTCTGGCGCGCGCGGCCGTCGATCGGAGCCACCGCGACGCGATGCAGTCCGGACGTCTGCTCCTGCTCTCGACCGCCGATCCGGCGGCGGCCGAGGCCGCAACCGACAGGTTGCCGCGTCGTCGCTTCGCGACGACCCCGTCAGGCCTCGGCCGCTCCATTGGCTGGGGCCCTCCGGCCCGGCGGCCGAGGCCGCAACCGACAGGTTGCCGCGTCGTCGCTTCGCGACGACCCCGTCAGGCCTCGGCCGCTCCATTGGCTGGGGCCCTCCGGCCTCCCGAATCGTCGCGTCGCGCGACGATTCTCCGGCCTACGGACCCAATGCGGGCTTCCACGTCGGCTTCGCGATGCAGCGCAACCGCCTGATCTACGCCCTCGCGGATGCAGCACTCGTGGTTCGCTCCGAGTCCGGCAAGGGCGGCACGTGGACCGGCGCCGTCGAACAACTCGAGAAGCTGCGGCTCGTGCCGGTGTTCGTGCGCATCACCGGCGATGCGGACAAGGGCTCGAGGGCACTTCGCGACCGCGGTGCCTGGCCGTGGCCAGAACCGCGCACCGCCGGGGAGCTGTGCAACGTCCTGACGACAGCATCGCCGCTGGCCATTGCACCGGTGCGCGCGCAGGGCGGACTGCCGTTCGGGGCGATGGCGGTTCGCGAACCGACGCCGCCCTCGGTCGATCCGTCGCCGGAGTCGCCGAACGATCCGCGAACTCGGGCCTGAAGCCGCCCCCATGTGCCTCCTGATCCTCCTCACCGGCGTCGACGCGGACTTCCCCGTGCTGGTCGCGAGCAATCGCGACGAGGAGCGCTCTCGGCGGACCTCGCCGCCGGGGCTCTTCGTCGGGAGCCGGCGGCGGATGCTCTCGCCGCGGGATGCGCGCGCGGGCGGGACCTGGCTCGGGGTGAGCGATCACAAGTTGTTCGCGGCGTTGACCAACGTGACCAAGGCGCCCAAGCGCGCGGGCGCGCGCAGCCGGGGCACGCTTCCCCATCTCGCCCTCGACCAGGACGACGTCGCATCCGCGGTCGCGGCCGTGCGCGACGAAGTCACGCGCGCGGTGTTCGACGGCTTCCAGCTCGTCGTCAGCGACGGTGCCGACACGCGCGTGCTCGTCTTCGACGCGAAGGACCTCGCCGAACACCGCATCGCGGGCGGTGCGGTCGTTCTGAGCAACGAACACCGCCTGGGCGAACTCACGCTGCCCGGCCTCGACGCCGCGTGCGTGCGCGGCCTCGCCCTCGAACGGCGCTTCGAACTCCTCTCGTCCTTGCTCCTCGACCAGGGCGAACGCTCCGGTCACCGCGTGCTGAAGAAGGGCGGCGAGTACGGCACCGTCTCGAGCACCCTGCTCGCCATCCCCGCCGGCGACCTGCGCGGCCTGCGCTTCTGCTACGCCGCCGGTCCGCCCGACGAGACGCCGTACCGCGACTACGGCAACCTCGCGCGACGCCTGCTCGACGATCAGTGAATGACTCAGCGCGACCGGCCCATCGCGGCCAGGTTGTTCTTCGCGTCGCGGAGCGCCGTCGCCACGAGTTGCTGCTTCGCCGGGCTCAGTCCGCCCGTTGCCAGTTGCTTCTCCGCGAGTTCGATCGCGCGCTCGTACATCTCCCGCGCGCGCGCGAGGTTGTCCGGGTTCGCGAGGTGGTACTGGAGGATGACCGCGCAGTCGTTCAACAACTGCGGCGAGTCGGGTTCGACGGCGAGCGCGCGCTCGTAGCCGAGGAGGCTGTCCGCATGGGCGCGCGTTTCGCGGCAGAGGAACGCCCAGTTGTTCCAGTCGTCGGCGGTGTTGCGCGCGAACGCGATCACCTGGTTGAGGTCGCGGCTCGCGGGGATGTGGCCGGCTTCGTACTCCTTCGCGGCGAGACCGACGAGGACGGCGATCGTGTCGCCGTCGTCGCGGATCATGTCCGCGAAGCGACGCGGGTTCTGCTTCGCGAAGGCCGTCGCCGCGACGGTCGCTCCGGCGGTGTCGCCCGACCAGTAGCGCGACTGCACGAGCCACCAGCCGGTGTCGGCGTAGTCCGGCAAAGGTTCGAGCGTGCCCGCGAACAACTCCGCGGCGCGCTTCCACAGCGCGGTGCGCTCGGTCGACGGCGTCGCGGCGTCGCTGGCCTGGTCGAAGAGACCTTGCGCCTCGTACCAGCGCAGCGTTGCCGTGCCGTTCGCCTTCTGCTCCGCGCGCGCGGTGTAGCTCGTCGCCGCCGCGCCATACAACGCCGCGCGTTCGGCACCGCCCAATGCGCTGCGCAACCAGCCGTGGTTGACCTTCGCCCACGGATCGAGCGCCAGCGCGTCGCCGTAGAGCTTCGTCGCTCCGGGCAGGTCGCCGTTCCACGCGGCGAGATCGCCGAGCGCCACGTGCGGGAACGAGCGCGACGGTTCGGCCTTCGCCGCGGCCAGGAATGCGTCGGTGGCAGCGGTCTTCATCGACGCCGCGAGCGCTTCGAGCGCCGCCTTCGCTTCGCCGCTCGCGTCCGATGCACCGCGCCGTGCCGCGACGAAGCGCTCGTAGGCGACGCGCCCGAGCAGTGCATTGCCGCTGTAGCCGTCGTTGTCCAGCGCCACGGCGGCGGTCGCCGCTTCGAACGCCGACTCGGCCTCGCCGAGTTCGAGCAGGGCCGAGGCCAGCACCAGCCGCGCATCCAGGTTCTTCGCGTCGATCGCGATCACCGCGCGGGCGCTGCGCACCGCGTCTTCGTAGTAGAGCTGCACCGACGCGTCGCGGCCGCTCGTCATGCGCATCGCGTCCGCCTTGAGCGCATACGTGCGCGCGAGCATGGTCTGGATCGCGAGCGCGTCGGGGAAGCGCTTGCGCGTGGCGGCGAGCAGGTCGATCGCTTCGTCGATGCGCCCGGCACGGCCGAGGTTGTCGCCCGCGCGCACGACCCAATCGGGCTCGGTCGGTTCGAGTTTGCTCAGCGCGAGGAAGGCGTCGGCGGCGACGCCGTGCTCGAACTTCCGCTCCGCGGCGAAGGCGGACTGGCGCAGCGCGTTGGCGTCCTGCGCAGCCGGTTGCGGCGGGTCCTGCGCGGCGCACGCGGTGCACACGCACAAGCAGGCGAAGAGCGACGCGGCGAACGGAAGCGTCACTTGTCCTCACCTCGCTTGATCGCGGCTTCGACCTCGGGAAGCGCGCGCGTCGCCTCGCGGCGCGCGAAGGGGTAGAAGTCGAGGCTCTTCTCGTAGTTCGCCTTCGCCTTCACGAGGTCCTTCTCGAGACGGAACCAGAGGCGCCCGAGGTTGCCGTAGGCGTCGCCGACCGCTTCCTGCAGATTGCGCAGGTCGTCGGGGTTGCTCGGCGCGTTCGTCGCGAGCGTCTTCTCGCCGAGTTCCACCGCCTTCTCCAGCATCGTGCGCGCGTGCGCGGTCTCGCGCTGCAGGTAGTGCACGAGGATCACGGCGCAATCATTGAGCAGGCGCGGGTTCTCTTGGTCGAGACGGACGGCGCGCGCGTACGCGGCATAGCTGGCCTCGAACAGCTCCGCCGCGGCCTTCGGATCGCTGCGCGACATGCGCTCGGCGTGATCGCGGCAGAACAGGCCCTCGTTGTTCGCGACGTCGAGGTCGTCGGGCGCGGCGGTGCCCGCGGCGCGATACAGCTCGACCACCGGGGCGAGGTTGCCCTTCTGGTAGTAGCGATCGGCGAGGACCAGGACGGTCCGGCGGATGCTCGCGCCGTCGCCGAGGTCGTTGGCGAAGACGTCGGGCCGGCGCTTCATCGCGGCCAGCAGCGCCTGCCTGCTGCCCTCGAGGTCGTCGCGGCTGTTCAGGAGGATGCCCTTCTGGCCCAGGCAGAGCGCGATCCACTGCTCGCACGAGTCGCCGTACTCCGGATTGGTCGCCTTGCTGCGTTCGAACAGCGCGATGCCGGCGTCGAGCGTCGCGACGCCCTTGTCGCCCTCGCCGTTCGCCCATTGCTGCACCGCGAGGTCGAAGGAGGCCTTGCCGCGCCACCACAACGACGTTGCATCGTCGGCCTTGGCCAATGCGTCGAGCACGGCCTGGCTCGAACCGACTTCGGCGCCCTTCGCGACGAGATCGCCGATTGCGCTCTCGCCGCGATCGAACGCGCGCACCTCGATGGCGATCGCCTGCGCGGACGCCTTGGCCCACATCTCCGCGTTGATCCACACGCCGCGCAGTGGCGCATCGAGCCGCTTCGCCCGCTCGAGCTCCTGCATCGACGCGCGCGCCGCCGCGAGCAGTTCGACGCCCGACTTCTTCGCCGCGGCGTCGGCCTCCGGCTGCTGAGTTGCGACGTACGCCCGCGCCGCCGCCTCCGCACGTACCGTGTGCGCGAGCAGCAGCTCCTGGTCGCTCACGCCGCCGATCGCGCGCGCATGGCTCAGCAGCGACTCGACGGTCGCGAACGCGTCGGCGAATTCGCCGCGCACGAGTTGCGTCTCGGCGAGCGTCTGGCGCGGGGCGATCGGCTTGCCGTCGAGTTCGACCGACTTCTTCAACTGTCGCCCGGCGTCGACGAACAGGCCGTCGATCAGCCCCGCGCTGCCGCCGGAGCGCGCGGCCTGCTGCGCCATGCGCAGCGAATACAGCCCGCGCCGGAAGTGGTACGGCGCGTAGCCGTCCATCTCGCGCTTGATGCCGTCGAGCACGCCGAGGGCGCCGTCGAAGTCTTCGCGTGACGCGGCCTCCTCCGCCTTCACGAGGGCCGCGTCGAACTTTGCCTTGCGCGGATCGTCCTGATCCGGCTCGGTCATCGCGCCGCCGCCGTCGAGCAGCGCCAGGATGCGCGCCGCTTCGCGCCGCTGGTACGGGAAGAGCAGGACCGCCTTCTCCAAGCACGGCCGCCACTCCGCGACCGGCCGGTTCAGCCGCTGCTGGAACAGGAGACCGAGGTTCTGCCAGGCGTCGCCGGTGGCCTCTTCGAGGAACTCGCGTTGCGCCTCCGGCGCGTCCTTGCCGAGTTCCGCGAGCGCCGCTTCGCCGAGCCGGATCGCGCGTTCGAAGAGCTCGCGCGCGCGCTGGTCCTCGCGGTGCAGGTGGTAGAGCAGCATCAGCCCGCAGTCGTTGACGATCCGCGCGTCGTTCGGCTCGAGCTCGACCGCGACGCCGTACCACGCGTAGCTCTGTTCCCACAACGCGAACGCCCGCTCGAGACGCGCGCGCCGCTCACCTTCGCTCGCTTGCAGTCCCGCGGGTCCGACGTTCGCGTCGTCCTGCCCCGCGATCTTGGTGCCGAGGTCGCGGGCCGTGAGCGCCGCGTTGTTGTAGACCGCGCCGAAGCGCATGGGATGGCGCTCGATCACTCGCTTCCAGAACGCGAGCGCGTCGTCGAGCGTCGCGCCGCTCGCGCCCTCGCTCAGGCGACGCCCGAGCATCGACAGTCCGCCGAGGTAGTTGCCGCCGAAGCTGTCGTAGATCGACGGCGCGCCCTGCGCGTCGTATTCCGCGACGCGCGGATCGAACGCGGCGGGGTACTCGGTCTCGGCGCGGAGGAGATCGCCTTCTTCGAGCGCGACGCGCGCGATCGAGAGCTGGCAGATCGCGGTCCAGTGGGCCGCGAGCGCGTGGTCGCCCGGGCGCATGCCGTCGTAGTGCAGCCACGTGAGGACGGCCTCCGAATAGGCGCGCCGCGCATCCTCGAAGCGGCCGGTCCGGCGCAGTTCGTCGGCCCGGCCGACCTGCGCGCGGCCGAGGTAGAAGGTCAGCGGTCCGCTGTCCTTCGTCTCGTCGAGCAGGCGCCGGTAGGCGGCGACGCATTCGGCGTGTCCGCCCATCTGCCACCACACGTCCTGGAACGCGGTGTTCGCCTCGGCCGAGTCCGGTTCGGCGCGCACCGCGTTCTCGAGTTCCTGCAGCGCTTCGGAGTTCTTGCCGAGCCAGCGCAGGACGTCGGCGGTGCGGGCATGCGTGGTGCCGGGTGACGCGCCCGCGAGTTCCGCCGAACGGAGGCGGGCGATCGCTTCGGTGCCGAGGCGCACCGTCTCTTGGGACGCGTCCGACTTGCCCGCATCGAGCTCCGCCGTGCGCGCCGCGGCGAAGATGCGCAGCTCGTTCTGCGCGGCCTGCAGCAATGCGTCGGCGACGAGTCTCCGCGCACCGCTCGCCGTGGCGAGTTCGGCGGCCTCGATCGCGGCGTCGCGGCCGTCGTCGAAGCGACCGAGCCGCATGCGCACCGCGCTCAGCGCGACGAGCGTCGCCGGGTCGGCGCGGTCCACGCCGAGCGCGAGCTCGTAATGCCGCGCCGCGGTCGCGAGGAACTGTGAGGATTCCGCGGTGCCGGCATCGGCGAGTGCCAGGTTCGCGCGCGCCGCGAGCAGGCGCGCATCGCGCGAGTCGGGCGAGCGACGCAGGACGACGTCGAGCACGTCGAGCGCCGCGTAGGCGTCGCCCTCGGCGAGCTTGCGCTCGGCATCGCGCAGGTCGGCTGGGGCACTCGCCGTCTTGGCCGCGTCAGGCGTGCCGTCGTCGGGTCGGGCGGGGGAGGAACAGGCCGTCGTCGCCAGGACGAACAGCGGGAGCAATCTCGCGATCATGACGGGGTCGGCGCGCGACGGGACGGAGGGGATGGACGCGACCGCGCGCGCGGCGCAAAGAAGCGCGGGAGAGAGGCTGCCGGACCGCGCGGGATTGTTCGACCTTGCCCGCGGCACGGCAAGCCCGACGACCGGACGAGTTCGCCCGGCGCTTGCGCCCCGTCCCCGTCAAGCCCGCGCGCCGCAGCGGTCGATGAGAGCGACCGATCCGGCGAAACCCCGCCATGCCCGACGTGCCCGTCATCCGGCTCGACGCCACCTTGGACCGCGCCACGGTCGGCGGGACCGTCGCCTTGATCCACGAAGCGATCGCGGGGTCGCCGGGGTCGATGGTCGTCGACCTCGGGCGGGTCGAGCGCTTCGACTCGGCGGGGCTCGGCGGGATCGTCGAGGGCCTGCGCGGCGCGCGCGAGGCGGGCGTCGACGTGCGGTTGCGCGGCCTCTCGCAGCCGATGCTCGACTTCTTCTCTCTGGTCTCCGTCGAGCGCCTGACCGCCCAGCCCGCGGCGCGCGAACCGGTCGATCTCGTGCGGCGCGTCGGCGGCGCGGTCATGCCGCTCCTCGACGCGTTCGCGGCGATCGGTTCGACCGGCCTGCGCACCCTGCTCGCGATCACCGTCGGCCCGATGCGCGGACGGCCGATCCGGATCGACCGCACCACGCTCGAACTCGACCACGCGGCGAACGGGGCCCTGCCGATCGTCGCCTTGATCGCCTTCCTGCTCGGGCTCGTGCTCGCGATGCAGGCCTGGGTGCAGCTTCGCGTGTGGGGGGCGGAGATCTACGTCGCCGACATGGTCGGCGTCTCGGTGCTGACCGAGATCGGTCCCTTGATGACGGCGATCGTCCTCGCGGCGCGCTCGGGCAGCAGCAACGCCGCACAACTCGGCGCGATGGTCGTCGGCGAAGAGGTCGACGCGTTGCGGCAGATGGGGGTCGACCCGTTGCGGTTCCTGGTCGTGCCGAAGGTGATCGCGCTCGGTCTCGCGGTGCTCGGACTCGGCATCGTGTTCGACGTCGTCGCGATCTGCGGCGGTGCGCTCTTCGCGTGGGGCGTCGCGGGCATCGAGCCGGCGGCGTTCCGCGAACAGCTCCAGACGGCGCTGCGGATGAGCGACTTCCTGGTCGCGTCGGCGAAGTGCGTCACCTTCGGGCTGTGCGTCGGCGTCGTCGGTTGCGCGCTCGGCCTGCGGGTCGAAGGCGGCAGCGAAGGCGTCGGCCGCGCGACGACCAACGCGGTCGTGCTCGGCATCTTCCTCGTGATCGTCGTCGACACGTTGTTCGTCACCGCGCAACGGATGGTGCTCGCGTGAGGCCGCGCATCCCGCAGGCCGCGCTCGACGCGCTCGCGGCGCGGCGTCGCGACACCGACGACGTGTTGCGCGCGCTCGCGATCACGACGGTGCTCGGCGATCGCGAGGTCCTGTGCGGCATCGACCTTGCCGTCCGCCGCGGCGAGGTGTTCGTGATCATGGGACCGTCGGGCTGCGGCAAGACGACGATCCTCCGCCACCTCGCCGGCCTGCAGGCGCCGACCGCGGGCACGATCTCGGTCGACGGCCGCGACGTGTACGCCCTCCACGCCGACGAACTGGAAGCGCTTCGCCTGCGCACCGGACTCGCGTTCCAGGGCGGTGCCCTGCTCGGCAGCTTGAGCGTCGAGGAGAACGTCGCGCTGCCGCTGCGCGAGAACACGGACCTGCCCGACGCAGTGATCCGCCAGGTCGCGCGCATGAAGCTCGACATGGTCGGCCTGCTGCATGCCAAGGACCTCCTCCCCGCGCGTTTGTCCGGCGGGATGCGCAAGCGCGCGGCGATCGCGCGCGCGATCGCGCTCGACCCGGAGATCGTCTACCTCGACGAACCCAGCGCCGGACTCGACCCGATCACCGCGGCGGGCATCGACAACCTGATCCTCAAGCTGAACGACGTGTTCGGCATCACGATGGTGGTCGTCACGCACGACCTGCCGTCGGCATTCGGCATCGCGGATCGGATCGCGGTGTTCTTCGACGGCAAGGTCGCGGCGGTGGGCACGCGCGACGAGATCCTGGGGACGGCCGATCCCCGCATCCGCGACTTCGTCGACCGCCGGCTCCGCGAGGCCGACGGCGCCGGCGCCGACGTCGCGCGCTACTTCGCGATCTGAGGCACGACGACGATGCACGAGAACTCGCGACGATGGCGGGTGGGACTGCTGGTGCTCGGCATCGGCGGCCTGTTCGTCGTCCTGATCGCATTCATCGCCGGCTCCTCGCTCCAGCGCGAGTTCCACACCTACTTCATCCGCTTCGACGAGAACGTGAAGGGGATGGTGGTCGGCAGCAAGGTCAACTTCCAGGGCGTGCCGATCGGCGTCGTGCACGACATCCGCTTCGAGGCCGGCCACACGCTGGTCGAGATCCGCGTCGACCCGAACAAGGCGACGGTGCAGACCGCGACCCGCGCGCGCATCGACCGGCTGCTCGTCACCGGGCAGGTGACGATCGAGCTCGAGGGTTGGGAGGGCGAAGCGGCGCCGCTCGCGGAGTTCGACGTGATCCGCTCCGAGCGCAGCGACCCGATCGAGGAGTTGAAGACCAACCTGCCCAGC
>JACRLW010000091.1 GCA_016235155.1 Planctomycetota bacterium | reverse complement strand
GTTGCGTGCGGCGCGACGCGCCCGACCGTCGAGCGCTTCGAGCGTGCGCCAGAACATCAGCCGGTCGTCGCGCGAGGCGGAGTCGAGGAACCCGTCGACGACGGGGAGGATCGCGCGCAAGGCGCCGCAGTCGCGCATCCGTTCGATCGCGTCGAACGCGTGACCGCCGCGCAGGAGGCGCAGGATCTCCTCGAGCACGCGCGGCGGCGCCGCGCGGACGAGATCGGGCGCGACGTCGCGCATCGCGGTCGCGGTGCGCTCTTCGATCGACAGGCCGAGTCGGCCGGCGAACTTGATCGCGCGCAGGATGCGCACCGGGTCTTCGCGGAAGCGGACGAACGGATCGCCGATCGTGCGCAGCATGCCGCGCTCGATGTCGTCGAGTCCGCCGACGTGGTCGATGAGTTCGTCGCGATTCGGATCGAGGAACAGCGCGTTGATCGTGAAGTCGCGGCGGACTGCGTCCTGCTCGGCGGTGCCGAACTCGTTGTCGCGCGTGATCAGCAGGTCCTCGTCGTCGCCGTCGTCTTCGCCCTGTTCGGGCGGGCGGCGGAACGTCGACACTTCGAGGATCTTGCGATTGCCGTCGAAGTGAAGGTGCGCGAGCTTGAAGCGACGGCCGATGATCCGGCTGTTGCGCGGGAAGGTGCGCTTCACCGCGGGCGGCCGGGCGGACGTCGCGATGTCGAAGTCCTTGGGGCGATGGCCGAGCAGCAGGTCGCGCACGCAGCCGCCGACGAGGTAGGCCTCGTGTCCGAAGGACTGCAATCGCACGATGGCGCGGACCGCGTCCTGGTCGAGGAGTCGCGTGTCGAGCCCGCTGGGCGACACGACGTGCGGTGCGTGGTCGGGAGTCGCACCGGTCTCACTCGGCGCTGGGTCGTAGGTCTCCGTCAGGATGGTCTCCTCGCCGCGGGCAGGATCGCGCGGCGTCAGGAAGTGCGGATCGTGCGGAGAGGGTAACGACGCCCGCGCGACGGCTCAACACGACGCTCGCGAGCTCGTTCCGTCACGCCCTCAGGGCCGGATCGTCTCGAGGCTGTTCAGCGAGCTCGTGCCGCCGCCGGCCTGACCGCCGAAGAGGACGATCAGTCCGTCGTCGGTGAGCGCGCCGGCGTGGCCGGCGCGTGCCGTGACGAGGTTGCCCAGGGTTGACCAGCCGTTCGTCGCCGGGTCGAAGAGCTGCACGCTCGCCGTCTCGATCGGCGCGGTCAGCGTGCCGCCGGCGCCGCCGGCGATCAGCACCTTGCCGCTCAGGGTGAGGGTCGCGCTGTGGATCGCGCGCGGGGCGGCCATCGCGGGCAGCGAGAACCAGGAGTTGGTGGTCGGGTTGTAGACCTCCGCGCTCGCGATCGACGCCGCCTGCGTGAGGTCGGGGCCCGAAGTCGCCCCGCCCGTGACGAGCACGCGGCCGTCGCCGAGGCGCACCGTGTTGAATCCGTGCGCGCCGCGGCTCGCGGTCATCGCCGCCGCGCTGCTCCAGATGTTGGTCGTCGGGTTGTAGCGACGGCAAGTCGTGATCGAACCGACCGGGAGCGGGAAGCCGAACAGGGAGTTGACGTCGAAGCCGCCGGACAGGAGCACCGAGCCGGTGGTGAGCAGCGTGAGGTCGGGCGCGAGCAGGCGGTCGCCCATCGACGCGACGCGCGTCCAGGTCCCGCTCGTCGGGCTCCAGATCTCGACCGTGTCCTGCGCGTTGCTCAGCGCCGCGACCGCGTCGGCGAGGGTGGTCGTGCCGCCCGCGACCATCACGCGACCGTCGGCGAGGATCGTCCCGTCGAAGGCTGCGCGGGCGACGGTCATGCTCCCGGTGGGGGTGAACGTGTTCGTGGCGGGGTCGAAGACTTCCGCCGAGGCCAGCACGACGCCGGTCGCGTCCACGCCGCCGCAGACCAGCACCCGCCCGTCGCTCAGGCGCGTCGCGAAAGCGAGCGCGCGCGGCGTCGTCATCGACGGCCCCGCGGCGACGGTCATGCCGCGGAAGTCGTAGCGTTCGGTCGACGCGAGGCCCGTCGCGCCGAGCAGCGAGCCCTGGCCGCCGCCGGCGAGCATCACGTCGCGGCCGACGCGGAAGACCTGCGCCAGGGCGCGGCCGGTGACGAGGTTGCGCGGCAGTCCCACCGGCGTGCTCGCGAGTCCGAGTTGTTGGGTCACCGGATTCGACATGGCCCCGAACACGAGGGACGAGCCCGGCACGGTGAGTCCCTGGAAGTTCAGCATCAGTCCGGCGAGCGACGCGTCGTTCGGCGTCGGCAGGCCGACCTGGCCGCTGCCGGTTCCGGTGGGCACCGTGAACCACAACGGAGCGAGTTCGAGGCCGACCGACAAGGCGCGCGGGTCGGCGGGGTCGACGATCGAGAGCGGGATCGGACCGCTCGTCGACGAGGTCATGAACAACAGCGTCGATCCGGCCGGCGCACCGGCGAAGTCGAAGCCGACGACGAACGCGAGGCGGCCGTCGGTCGTCTTGTCGAGGGCGAAGCTGCCCTGCGCGGAGAGGGCCGCGGTCGTGAACAGGACGGCGAGGGACGGGACGAACGCGGAGTGGGAGCGCATGGGTGGATCGGTGTCCGGTGCGGGCGGGGCGGATTGTGGCGTGCATCGCGCACCTGAACCAGCCGCGCGGGTCCGCGCTTCATCCGCCGTGGCGCGCCGCTTCGTCCGCATCGGCGCAATCGTCGCGACCTGCGACTTCCGCATCGTCCTCGAATCGAGCCGTGAGAAAGCCCGCGGGCAGCGCGACCTGCTGGGTCTGCCCGCCCTTGCAGCGCTTCGCGCGGAGCGACGCGAGCGGACAGGGCTCGTCGCGCGGAAAGGCGTCGAGGATCGCGCCGAGTCCCTCGAGCGTCGACACGCGACACAAAGCGTCGAGCACGCGGCGCACGCCGCAATAGCCGCGGAGATACCAGCCGGTCCACTTGCGCACGTGCAGGAGACCGATCCGTTCGCCGAAGAACGTCGCGAGCAGGGCGGCGTGTTCGCGCAGGACCTCGCGCACCTGGAACAGCGAGGGTTGCGCGGGGACAGGAGCCCCGTCGAACGCTGCGCAGAGGTCGCGGAACAACCAGGGTCGGCCGAGGCAGCCGCGTCCGACGACGACGCCGTCGCAGCCGGTCTCGCGCATCATCCGCAGCGCGTCGCCGGCCTCGAACACGTCGCCGTTGCCGAGCACCGGGATCGACGTGACCGCGCGCTTGAGCGCCGCGATCGAGTCCCAGTGCGCGGCGCCCGAGTAGAGCTGCGCCGCCGTGCGCGCATGAAGCGCGATCGCGGCGCAGCCCTCCTGCTCGCCGACCTTCCCGGCGTCGAAGCAAGTGGTCAGGTTCTCGTCGATACCGATGCGGAACTTCATCGTCACCGGCACGGACCCCGCGGCCGTCACGACCGCGCGCACCAATCGTGCGAGGAGGCGCGGGCGCAGCGGCAACGCCGCGCCGCCGCCCGACGCGGTGACCTTGCGCACCGGACAGCCGAAGTTCAGATCGATGTGATCCGCACCCTCTTCGCCGACCAGGATCGCCGTCGCCGCGGCGAGGTCCTGCTCACGCGTGCCGTAGAGCTGGATGCTCTTTGGAACGCCCGCTTCCTCGGCGGAGAAGGTCGCGAGGTGCCGCGTGCGCGCATGGCCGTCGACGAAGGCCCGCGCGGTGATCATCTCGCCGACGTAGAGGCAGCGCTGCGCGGAGAAGCGGCGGCACAACGTCCGGAACGGCGCGTTGGTGACGCCTGCCATCGGCGCCAGCACGACCGGCGGATCGATCGTGAGCGGACCGATGCGGAGCGGAGCGAAGGCGGAGCCGGTCGTCACGTCGGCGTCGCCGGCGGAGAGTCGCGCCGGTCGCGATGCATGCCCAGGAGAGGACTTGAACCTCCACGGGGTGTTTAGCCCCACTAGGACCTGAACCTAGCGCGTCTGCCAATTTCGCCACCTGGGCGTGTGGAGGGCGAGGAAGGTAGCGATCGCCGCGGTGGTTGCAAGGGCGCCGCATCGCGCAGGCGCAAGCGCAGGGATAGGGTGCGCGCGTGGCGCAGAAGACCGATCGTTCGACCCGGCCGGCGGCGAAGACCCCGGCGAAGACCCCCGCGAAGTCCGCGGCGAAACCCGCGCCGAAGCTGATCGTCGACAACCGCAAGGCGCGCTTCCGCTACGAAGTCCTCGAGACGATGGAAGCCGGCCTCGTCCTGGTCGGCACCGAGGTCAAGACGCTGCGCGAGGGCAAGGCGCACCTCGACGAGAGCTACGCCCGTGTCGACGACGGCGAGATCTTCCTGGTCGGCGCGCACATCGAGGAGTACTCGCACGGCAACCGCCAGAACCACTTGCCGACCCGCAAGCGCAAGCTCCTGCTCCGCGAGAGCCAGATCAAGAAGCTCGCGGCGCGCATGGCGCAGAAGGGCCTCGCCCTCGTCCCGCTGAAGCTCTACTTCGGCGACCGCGGCCTCGCGAAGGTCGAACTCGGGCTCTGCCGCGGCAAGAAGACCCAGGACAAGCGCGACGCGAGCCGCCAGAAGGACGCGAAGCGGGAGATGCGAGAGGGGCGCTGAGGGTGGGGCGCCTCAGCGGCGCTCCATCTCGATCCGCGCGGCCGCGGCCGCACGGCGGAGCAGCCGATCGCCGCTGTCCATCCATCCGTCGAGGAAGGCAATCGAGGAGTCGGCCTTCGGAAGATTGCGGATCGCGATGGCGAAGGCGTTCTTTCCCAGCGGCGCCGGCGGATCGACTGCATCGTGCGGGTAGGGCGTCCCGCTGTCGCCGGACCAGCCGCGGTCCGGCAAGGCGGCGATGGAGCTGAGCACGCGACCGAGTGCGTCGCGCGGCACGACGCCGCACAACAACGCGAGCAAAGTGAGATGACCGCGCCTCCAAGGGTCCAGGAGAGCGGGATCCGCCAGTCGATCGCAAGCGGCGCAGACGATGATCTCGACCGGCGCGCCGAGTCCTGCCTGTTCGAGCGCGAGGTCGATGGCCGACTCCCGCACACGCGCATCCGGGTCCGCCGCGAGTTCCGATAACCAGGGCAGGAGCAGGTCCTCGCGTCCGCCAAACCTCCGGATGGCGCCCACGACCGCCAGGCGAAGATCGGAACGCCCCGCGCCGCAGAGACCGAGCATCTCACGCCGATGGCGTGCGTCCCATGATCCGGACGCGAGGGCCGCGGTCAGTTCGCCGATGTCGATCGGGGCCTCGCCGAGTTCCTTCCCGGCGTCGCGCGGCGCCATCGCGAAGGCCGCGAGCAGGAGCTGGTTCCGGCGGAGCTCGTGCGGTGCCTTTCGAATCGCCACGAAGAGCGCGGGCAAGGCGGTCGCTGCAGCCGGACCGAGCTGGACCAGCGCCGCGCAAGCAGCCATGGACCAGCTCGGGCTGCTGCCGCCCGCAGCGTCGGCGAGGGTCGCGATCGACTCTGTGCTCGCGCAGCCGGGACCGAGCGAACCCAACTGTTCGATCAGTCGCTTGCGCGGGAGCAACGCGTTCGTCGCGCGGATGCGGGTGACGAACTCCGTGCCGATCGTCGCGATCACCTCACGGTTCGCCTCGGACATGCCGACGGTCCGCAGCGCTCTCCCGGCCGCCTCAGGAGAGGGCGAGCCATGTTTCGCCGAGGTCATCGCCGGCTCGGTCCCCCCGAACGCCAGCGTCGCGAGGCGACGGACTGCCTGACTGGGTAACGCGGTCCGCCGGCCGATGCGGGACATCGCGTCGGCGGCAGCGGCGCGCTCCGCGTCGTCTTCGGCGTCGAGCATGCTCACGAGCGACTCGAGAGTGGCGGGACTGACCGCGAGCGGCAGATCGATCGCCGCCAGCGCGCGAGCGCCTGCCTTGCGGTACTCCGCCGCCGGGTGCTCGAGCAAGTCCATCAGCGCCGATTCGACGGCGACCGCGGCATCCGGCGACAGTCCTCCGCCCAGGCAGCGGATCAACTGCTGATCAGCCCAAGGCGACGAACCCATCGACGAACCGATCCAAAGAGCCAGCTTCGCGGCCGTCGCGGGGTCCCACATCCGGGGCTCCAGGTTGTTGACGGCGAACGAGGCGAGTACCGGATCGTCGAGCCAGCGGAGGATCTGCCCCTCGGCCGGCGGACCCATGTTCGCGACCGTCCGGACGATCCGACCGGGCGCAGTGACGAAGTGCTCGTGCGCCAGGAGGCGTGCGATTGCACGTTCCGGTCGACGAGCCGCGAGCTCGGTGATTCCTTCGTACGAACTCTCCACGGACGCTTCGACGATGGCGTCGTGGACCGCGTCGATCTGCTCCGCGCGTCGCAAGGCGAGGATCTGGATCGCGAGTTCGTCGGCGCTCCGGTGCACGACCAACTCGTCCGCGCTGCCGAGCAGCCCTTCCCACGCGTTGCGGTACCAGCGACCAACCAAGGGCGGCAGGAGATCGACCCGGTTCACGGAACTCCGTCCAAAGGACGCGCCGCTCGGACCAGCGGTGGAGTCCCTGAAGTCGGAGCCAACGTCGGCCAACGCCGGCAACAGCCCTCGCACATCGAGCCCAGGATCCGCGACCAGCTCGCGCGCGATGCGGTTGCGTGCGCGCCAGTCGGGCTCGGCGCGCAGACGCTCGAGGGGACTCTGGGCGAAGATCGTCGCGTGCGAGGCGACGACAGCTAGCAGCGCGGAAGCAGCGATCGGGACCAGCCTCATCGGTCTCCTCGCACGGAAAAAAAGCCGCCCCACACGGCTTGCACCGTGCGGGGCGGCGTCGTCCGGAGTGTTGGAGGCGGCGGGAATCGAACCCGCGTCCCGAGATGCCCCGGCGTGGGCTTCTACGCGCGTAGGTCGCCGATTGGGTCTCGCGCAGCGCGGCTCCGACGACCGGGATCCGCGTGCGCCAGCTCGATCTGGATCTCGTCGCGACCGTGACGAGCAGCCGGTCGCAACCAGCCTGCTAGGTATCGCTGACGGCCCCCGCAGGCGAAGGACCGTCGGCGTGGCTACCTGATCAGGCGGCCAGGGCGTAGTGCTGGTTGGCACTTCAGTTTGTGCCGGGTTTTGACGAGGCCTCCCGGCCCCTCGGCGCGCCACCCACGTCGTGACGGCATCCGGTCGAAGCCGATCGCCCCCGTGAAGCCGTCGCGAGCAGGCTCGCAGCGGCGACCGTGAGGTCATCGACCCCCGAACGCGCGGCGGAGTATGGTCGCGACGCGCGCCGGCCACAAGCCCCGCGGCGCGACGCCTCACGCTTCCTTCATCCCGCCTTCACGCGCGGCATTACCGTGCTCGACCACACGACCGGCATGAAGCGCGAGACGATCTTCGTCGTCGAGGACGAGACCGACATCCAGGACGTCCTCCGGTACAACCTCGCCCGCGAGGGCTACCGCGTGCGCGCGTTCGGCGACGGCGAGGAAGGCCTCGCGATGGTGCGGCAGGATGCACCCGACCTCGTGCTGCTCGACCTGATGCTGCCCGGGCTCGACGGCATCGAGGTCTGCCGCCGCCTGAAGCACGACCCGATCACGCGGGCGATCCCGGTGATCATGCTGACGGCGAAGGGCGAGGAGAGCGACGTCGTCCTCGGTCTCGGCGTCGGCGCCGACGACTACCTCACCAAGCCGTTCAGCCCGAAGGAGCTGCTGGCGCGCGTCCGCGCCGTGTTGCGCCGCGGACCGCTCAAGGAGGAGCGCGGCAAGGGTGAGCGGGTCGTCACCGGCGGGCTCGTGGTCGACGCCGTGCGTCACGAACTCCTCGTCGACGGCCAGTCCGTGACGTGCACCGCGACGGAGATGCGCCTGCTCCACTTCCTCGCCTCGCATCCCGGGCGCGTGTTCTCGCGCGACCACCTGCTGAGCCGCGTGATCGGAGAGGACGCCGTCGTGCTCGACCGCAACATCGACGTCCACGTCGGCGCCCTGCGGCGGAAGCTCGGCGCGTACCGCGACCGCATCGAGACCGTGCGCGGCGTCGGCTACCGCTTCACCGATGCCGGCGGAGCCTGACGTGCGACGCCTGAGTCGACGGATCGGCCTCGTCTCCGGCGGGGTCCTCGTGCTCGCGGTGGTCGTGCTCGGTGAACTCGCCGCGGGCGTGGCCGACCGCGCTCTGGTGACGGCCGCGCGCTGGCGCTTGTCGATGAACGCGGAAGCCGTGCGGCCCGAGGCCGAAGCCGTGCTCGTCGCCGCGGACGAGGCGCGACCGGCCGCGTTCGAGGCACTGGTCGCGGCGGCGGCGGGCCGCGACGCCGTGCGGGTGACCCTGTTCGACCGAGGCGGCGCCGTGCTCGCGGACTCCGCGGATCGCGCCGATCCGACCGCGAAGCAGGGCGAACCGGAAGAAGTCGCGGCGGCGCGGAGCGGACGCTTCGGCTTCGCGGTGCGGGAGCTCCCGTCGCGCGGACATCGCGGCGCCTACGTCGCGACGCAGGTGCGCCGCGGTTCCGACCTGCTCGGCGTGCTGCGTGTTTCGGACGAGAGCGACCTGATCGACGGACCGCGCACGTCGATCCGCGTCGCGCAACTGGCGTGCATCGCGATCGGCGGGCTGTTGATCGCGCTCGCGACGTCGCGCCTCGTGCGGCCCTACGCGCGCGGGATCGAACGCATCACCGCGACGGCGCGCGCCCTCGCGCGCGGCGACTTCGACCACGAGCTCACGGGCGAGGACGTCGCGCCGTTCCAGGAGCTCGATGCGGCGCTCGGCGCCGTCGCGCATGCGGGTCGCGAGCGCGCGGAGGCCGGTGCGAGCGACCGGCACAAGGTCGTCGCGATCCTCGGCGCGATGGTGGAGGGCGTGCTCGCGGTCGACGCCGAACAGCGCATCCTGCTCGTGAACGGCGCCGCGGCGCGGATCCTCCAGCTCTCGTCGTCGCGGCCGGACGGGAAGCCCGTGAGCGAGGTCACCCGCGTGCCGGAGATCACCGCGATCCTCGCTTCGGTCCTCGCCGGCGGCACGACCGAGCACGGCGAGTTGCGGGTCGTCGGACCACCCCGCGATCGTTGGGTCGAACTGCACGCGACACCGCTGAGGGCCCACGACGGCGCGGCCGGCGGCGCGGTGCTCGTCCTCCACGACGTCACCGATCTGCGGCGGCTCGAAGCCGTGCGCCGCGACTTCGTCGCCAACGTCAGCCACGAACTCAAGACGCCCATCACCGCGATCCGCGGGTTGATCGAAACCTGCCTCGACGATCCGGCGATGGACCAGGCGACCCGCGAGCGCTTCCTCGCGCGTTCGCGCGAGCAGGCGCTGCGGTTGTCGACGCTGGTCACCGACCTGCTCACGCTCTCGCGCGTCGAGTCCGGCGAACCGGTCCGCGAACCGTTGCGGATCGACCTGCGAGCGCCGGTGGGGGACGCCGTCGCCGCGCTGCGCGCGCTCGCCGAGGACAAGGGGATCACGATCGACTGCCGGCTCGACCAGGAACCGGTCCTCGTGCTCGGCGACGGCGAGCTGCTCCGACTGGTCGCCACGAACCTGCTGGACAACGCGGTGAAGTACACGCCGCGCGGCGGTCACGTCGCCGTGCGCGTCGATCGCACCGCGACGCACGCGCGGCTCGAGGTCGAGGACGACGGCATCGGCATCGAGCCCAAGCACGTCGACCGGATCTTCCAGCGCTTCTATCGCGTCGACAAAGCGCGCTCGCGGGAACTCGGCGGCACCGGCCTCGGGCTCTCGATCGTGAGGCACGTCTGCCTCGTGCACGGCGGCGACGTCGGCGTCGACAGCACTTTGGGGCGCGGCAGCACCTTCCGCGTCCGCATTCCCCTCGTCTGACGGCGACGCCTGATCGCGACGCCGACCCGGGTACCCCGATGACCATCCACTTCCACCGCGACCTGGAACTCGCGAAGAACCACATCCTCGACATGGGCGGGCTCGTCGAGTCGGCGGTGGACAAGGCGATCAGTGCCCTCTTCGAGCGCCGCCCCGCGCTCGCGCGCGAGGTGATCGACGGCGACGACGTGCTCGACGAACGCGAGGTCGCGATCGAGATCGAGTGCCAGAAGATGCTCGCGCTCCACCAGCCGGTGGCGTCCGACCTGCGCTTCCTCCTGACGGTGCTCAAGGTCGACAACGACCTCGAGCGCGCCGGCGACCTCGCGGTCAACATCGCCGAGCGGGCGCTGTTCCTCGGCGAACGCCCGCCGCTGCCGATGCCCGAACAACTCCGGCGTCAGGCGGAGTGCACGCGCGCGATGCTGCACGACTGTCTCGACGCTCTCGTCGAGCAGGACACGGCGCTGGCCCGGCGGGTGCGCACGCGCGACGACGAGGTCGACGAACTCAATCGGCAGATGTTCGTCGTGATCGAGGGGCAGATGCGCGCCGATCCCGGGACGATCGAGCGCGCGCTGCACCTGCTGTCGTGCTCGCGTCACCTCGAGCGCATCGCGGACCTCGCGACCAACATCGCCGAGGACGTCGTCTTCCTCGTCGAGGGTCGGTTGATCCGCCACCGCCGCCAGGGCTGATCGCGGGCGAGCAGCAGGAGCACGAGCCCGAACGCCGTCATCGGGAGGCCGAAACGCGTCGCCCAGGGCGCGTACTCGAACACGACCTCGTGCGGGCCCTCCCTCAACTCGACGGCGCGGACCGCGACGTCGGCGGGCAGGATCGGCCGCGGCTCACCGTCGACCCGGCATCGCCAGCCTTGGGCGAACGCGTCGGCGAGGACGAGCCAGCCGCGCCCATCGTTCACGTCGACGTGCAGCACGACCTGGTCCGGCCGATCGACGAGGGTCTCGATGACGCTCGCCGTCGAGGGTCGCTTGGGGACGAAGCCCGGCGAGGAGCCTTCGACGACGACGGCGTCGCCGACGTTGCGCGCGACCGAGGTCATCGCGCGGGTCGCCGCCTTGGGATCGGCGACCGGCACGGCGCGCCACGCGAGGCGCACGCGATCGGCAGCGGCGCGATGGGCCGGCGCGTGCGACGCCCCCGGGTCGGCCGGACCGGGCGCGGCGACCAGCGGCGTGAAGCCGAAGGGCGCGCGGTCCCCGAGCACGATGCCGGCCGCGAGCGCTTCGCGGAACGGCGGCGCCAGCAGCGCGGGGACGTCGAGCGCGCCGACGTGCGCGCGCCCGAGCAGCGCGACGAAGTCGGGCGCGAGCGCGTCGAAGAGGCGGCGTGTGCGGCCGACCATCGACGCACCGTCGGCGTCGATGCGGCGCGTCGCGGGCGGCAGGGCGTCGGCCGTCGCGCGCGCGGCGTCGTCGGTGCACAACACGCGCGTTCCGCCGGCGAGGTCCGTCGTCGTCGCGTGCGGGATGAGCGCTTCGCGCGGCACGCAACCGAGCGCGAGCACGACCGCTTCGCCGAGTGCGATCGTCGCGACGGCCGCCTTGAAACGGAGGATGCCCAGGCGTCGCCAGACGAGGAACGACACCGCGAGCCCGAGGCCGGCGAGGCTCGGCGCCGCGACCCTGCGCAGCAACTCCGCGCGGTCGACGTCGTCGAACACGAGTCCGTCGAGGAGGCCGGCGACGATCACATCGCCGAAGGACGGCACGACGACGAACGCGAGCCCGGTCCCCGCCGCGAGTGCGACGACGATCCAGCACGCGATCGGTGTCGCGAAGCGCCGCGAACCCGGGGCGTCGAAGAAGCTCTCGAGCGCGAGCGCGGCGAGGACGCACACCGCGACGTGGAACAAGGCCAGCGCTACGCCGGGTTTCGCGGTGGTGACGCCCACGACCGCGCGCGCGACGTCGCCGACCGCGCCGCTGGTCGCGAGCACCAGGCCCGCGCCGGCCACGCCGAACCAGAACAGCGAATGACGGGTGCGCTTGGGACGCATCAGGCCGAGCAGCGCGACGAACAAGGCGATCGCGCCGGGGTACAGCGCGAGCGTCATCGGATCGGCGTTGCCCACCGCCGCGCGCAGTGCATGCGATCCCGTCCCGCCGAACAGACCGGGCGCGAGCAGCGCCAGGAGGCCGGTGACGGGGATGCCGCCGTCGCCGTCGCGCGGCGCGTCGAGGGTGCCGCGGAACTCGAGCGCGCCGAGCCACAGCGGCGCGGTGAGCAGGCCGCACAGCGCGAATGCCGCGCCGAGCGCGCGCAGCGCGGGACCGCGCTCGCTGCGCTCGATCGCGAGCAGCCCGACGGCAAAGCCCGAGACGGCGAGCATCGCGCCGAGCGCGGCCGTCGCGTGGCCGCCGGTGCAGAAGCCCGCCGCGAGCGCGAGCGCGAGCCAACGGGCCGGCGCGGTGCGTCGCATCGCGAACAGGCAGCGCCACGACGCCGCGACGGTCCACGGCAGGAGCGCCATCGCGGCGGCTTCGGGGAGACGATCGAGTGCCGTCGTCATCGCCTGCCCGAGCCCGTAGGTCCCGCCCGCGACGAACGCCGCGAAGCGCGAGATCGCCATGGTGCGCAACATCCGGTAGGCGAGGACGCAGGCGAGGGCGGTGTGCAGGAACAGCAACAGTTCGAGTTGCCGGCGGCCGTCACCGATCGCGAGCAACCAGAACGGAGCGTGCAGGACCGGCGCGCCCGAGGCGGCGAACGGTTCGCCGAGCCGCGCGTACGGGTTCCAGGTCGGCAGGACGCCGTCCGCGACGACCGCGCCGGCGCGCTGCATCGCGGGGATCAACACGTCGCGGTTGGTCGCGGCCTCGCGCCACGGTTCGCTCGCGGTGGTCTCGGCGAGCGGCGCACGCACCCTGCCGAAGAAGAGGCCCGGGGCGTGCTGGATCAGTGCCAACACGACCAGCAGCAACCCGGCGAGGAAGCCCTCGCGCCGACCCGTTCCGAACAGGCTCAACCGCTGTGTTCCCCCGCCTGGACTCCGGCATCGTCGACGCGATGCGGCGCCCGGCTTGAACCGCGAACCTCAGAGCTCAACGTGGGCGACGCGCGACGAAGAGGGCCAGCCACGCGCACGCCGCGAGCGCACTGATCAGAGAACCGACGGCGAGGCCCGGCGCCTCGTACGAGAACACGACGCGGGATGCCGAAGCGCCGAGCGGCACGACGCGCATGAACAAGTTGCCGCGGTGGATCGCGACCGGTTCTCCGTCGACCGTCGCCGTCCATCCGCTCAGCGGGGCGTCGGCGAGGACGAGGTAGCCCGGCGCGCCGCCGTCGACCTCGAGTTCGATCCGATCGGGACGATCGACGTCGAAACGGACGGCGCGCGGCGGTCCGGCGGCGGAGTCGAACTCGCCGAGCGCCGCGGCCGCTCCTGGATCGACGAGCACCGCGGCACGCGGATCGAGTGCCGGATCGATCAAGGCCGCGACGATCGCGTCGTCGTCGGGCAGCGCGCGCAGCGCCGGCACGACGAAGGCGCGCGGCATCGCCGAGGCGCGCTCATAGAGGAAGAACGGCGTCGACCGCGGGCCCAGCGCCGTGGGGCCGACGCGCACGCCCGCATGCGCGAGCGGTTGCTCGGACGCGACGTAGCGCAGGCCGATCAGGTCGAAGAACGGTCGTGCGAGGCGATCGTCGTCGGGGAAGCTCTTCGGCCAGTAGCGGCGGATCATCTGCGACTCGCCGTAGAGCGACAGGAACGGGCGGTACGAACGGCCGTCGACGAAGGCGTATGCGTTGAGGTCGCGGATACGCGCCGGGAACAGCAGCGGCGGCAAGGTGAGCGGGTCCTCGGCGACGGGAGCCGCGCGCGCGATCACGATGCCGCCGCGCCCGGCATGCGCCGCGTTCCGATCGCGGAGGAACTCGTGCACCGGCGTGTCGAGCGGGTCGCGTTGCAGCACGCGCGAGTGGTCGAGCGGGGCGGCGAGCAGGAGCAACTCGAGCGCGGTGCCGCCGATCGCGAGCGCCGCGAGGGCGCGCCGGGCGACGAGCGCGTGCGGCGCGAGGTGGGCCCTCACCAACGCCGCGCCGAACCAGCTCGCGGCGGCGAGGGCGATCCAGCCGGCCCGCGTGAGGCTCGCCGTGAGGCGAGCATGGCTGGCGTCGAGGACGGCGGACGGGAACAGCCGCGCGACGTCCTCGCGCGGAAACTGCGGTCGATCTGCTCCCTGGAATCGCCGCCAGATCGCGTCGATCACGGCGTCGTGGTCGGCGAGCGGAGCCGACGCACGGAGGCCGAAGGCGGCGATCGCGATGCACAGCGCCGCGAGCGCCGCGAAGACGATGCGCTTGCGCGCCGTCCCCGCGAGCGCCGCCTCGAGTCCGATGCCCGCGAGCATCGCGATGCACAGCGCGCACGGCGCCACGAACCGCATCGGCTGCACGCTCGCGATCACCGGGAGGTGGTAGAGCGCGGCGATGGCGCGCGGGGCGACCGCGAGGACGAACACGATCGGCAGCGTCGCGGCGAGGAGGCGTTGCCGCGGCGTGCGCAGGACCGTCGCGCCGAGCAGGGCGGCCACGAGCGCGAGCAGCCCCGGGTGCAGGGCGTACTCGGTGAAGCCCCAGTTGGTCGGGTACTGCAGCGAGCCGTGCTGGTTGGTCCGCGACCAGAGCAGATGGACGAGCGACGACGAGCCGTAGGTCGGCGCCTCGCCGGGCCACCCGATCGAGTCGGGCAGCAGTAGCCCCGACAGCGCGAGCGGCAGGTCGAGCCCCTGGCCGAGGATCGCGTCGGTGGTCGGCGCGAGTTCGCGGTTCGACTCGGGGAAGAACGCGAACATCGGCGCGAGTTGGAACGCGGCGAGCAGCACGCCGAGCGCGCCCGCTCCGCACGACCAGCCCAGGAACGCGAGTGCTTCGCGTCGGCCGTCGCGCCGGGCGAGCGCGACGAACATTCCGAGGCCCACGAGCGCGAGGACGAAGCCGTCCGCGACGGCGAACGGCGGAAAGCCCGCGAGCAGGGTCAGCGCGATGCACGCCGCGAGCCCCGCCGCGGGCAGCTTCCGCGCGCGCCCGCGCGCATCGGCCAGCGCGGTGATCGCGAGGACGAGGCCGGGGAGCAGCACGAGCGGGTCGAGCCGCATGTAGAACGGCGCGTTCGCCGCGAGCGTGCCGCCGAGCTGGAACACCAGCGCGCCGAAGCAGGCGGCCGGAAGCGCGACCGAGAGACGGCGGAACAACGCGAACGCGAGCAGTCCCGCCGCGGCGAGCGCGATCGCCGTCCGCCAGGCGAGACCGGTCCGCGGATCGAGGCTGAGCAGGAACACGACGTTGAGCGGGTTGCCCATCGCCGCGAGCCCGTTCGCGAACAGGGGCGCGCCGAAGCGCGCGTACGGATTCCAACTCGGGAAGCGACCGGCCGCGAGTTCCTGACGCGCGAGGTCGAGTTCGGGGACGACGAGGCCGGGGACCTCGGTGACGTCGAGGTTGCTCGGCAGTGCCTGTGCGATCGCGAGCGACTCGTCGTCGAGCATCGCCGACGCGGGCGGAAAGCGCGCCGGATCCCAGGGGAAGAAGGTCGCGCCGAGCGCGAGCGCGTCGAACAACAAGAGGATCGGCGCGAGCACGAGCACGAAGGCCGCGAGCGCGACGTCGCGCGGGATGCGTCGCGTCACGACGATCTCCGCGGCGGCACCGGGTCGTGGCCGGGCTCGACGAACGGATGGCAGCGCAGGACCCGGCGCAGCGTGAGCCAGCTGCCGCGCCAGGCGCCGTGACGGCGCAGCGCTTCGACCGCGTAGTTCGAACAGGTCGGATCGAAGCGGCAGCAGGGCGGCTTCAGCGGGGAGAGCACGCGCTGGTAGATCCGCACCAGGAACACGAGGACCGTCTTCACGGCGTGTCCTTGGGCGGCCGCGCCCCGCGCCGTCTGCCGTTGCCCTTCTGCGGCTCCGCGCAGAGGCGCGTGACCAGCGTGACGAGTTCGCGCCGCGCGTCGGCGAGCAGCAACTTGCCCTCGCGCTTGCGGGGGATGAGCACGAGGTCGAAGGCGCCGGGCAGGGTCGGTCGCTCGAGGCGGAACGCTTCGCGCAGGATGCGCTTCAGCTTGTTGCGTCGCACGGCGGTGCCGTGCTCGCGGCTCACGGCGAGGCCGAGCCGGAAACCCGCGAGCGTCCGGAGACCGACCGCGATCAGGAGCTTGCCGTGCGCGCGGACTCCCCGGCCGTAGACGCGGCGGAACTCGCGCTGGGAGCGCAGGCGCGCGGTACGCGGGAGTCCGAACGCGGCGTCAGGGCTCGCACAACGACGAGTCGACATCTTGGGGCGAGTCTGCGGCGTTCCGGGCACGGCGCGCGGACGCAGAGGTCGCGCGGCCCCTACTTCCGCTGCGTGGAGCGGGCTGCATGGGCGACGCGCTCGTCGCTCGCCGGGAGCGAGGTCGTGTAGAGGAACTTCTCGTAGTCGCGGCGTGCGTCCTCGCGACGGTCGAGCTGCTCCAGTGCGCGGCCGCGGTTGTAGTAGTCGGCGGAACGCGTGGGATCGAGGGCGAGCAGCGCGTCGAGTTCCTTCACGGCGCGGTCGAAATGCTTGGTGCGGAAGTGCATCTCCGCCAAAGCCGAGCGGACCCGCTTCTCCTGATCGAGCAGTTCCTGGAACTGGCCGCGCATCCGGATCTCCTCGGCGCCGTCCATCGTCTCCTTGATGACGAGGTTCGCGCGGTCCTGCGCGATGCGATTCTGCGCGAGGCACTTGTCGCCGTGCTCGATCGCGGCGTCGTACTCGTTGAGTTCGGCCGCGATCTCCATGAGCTGCTTGTGCGCGTACCGCAGCAGTTCCTGGCGCTCGAGCAGCGCGTTCAGCGCGCGACGCGCCTCGCTCCAGAGCGCGAGCGACCGCACGCGGTGCTCGTTGGTCTGCGACTCCTTGCGCACGCGGTCGTTCGGCGAGAGGTCAGCGCGTTCGAGTTCGCGCGCGAGCGCGTCGGCGCGCTGCGCATGCTCGCGGCCGAGGCGCTGCTTCACCGTCGCGTAGCCGAGGAGCGCCTCCGGCCGGTTGTCGTCGAAGCGCCGTTGCGCGAAGGCCCGCTCGAGGGGGCTCTCCGCCGTCTGGAGGACGCCGGCGTCGTCGCCCGCGAGCTGGAGACTGCAGAGGCCGGCGGTGACGAGCAGGTCGTAGTCGTCGGGCTCGATCGCGAGGCCCTTGTGCGCCATGTCGAGCGCCTGGTCCCAACGATCCCCGAGGAAGTAGACGCCGGCGTTCTGCTTGTAGCGGGCGAGTTGGTCGCGCTCCTCCGCGCTGTGACCGCCGAGGACGCCGCAAGCGGACAGGAGGAGCAAGGGCAGTGTGGACGAACGCATCGTGGCGACGGCGTGAGACCGGGTGAGCCGTCCGCGGGGGGTGCGCGGCGAGGGGCGCCGATTGGACCGTCGGGGCCGGGCCCGGACAAGGCGCGAGAGGCTCGTGTGAGGGCGGATCGTTCCCAGGACGCCGGTGAGCGGCTACGACGCGCGCATGGTCGCGCTCACCGCCGCGCTCGTGTTCGCGTTGCTGCCGCAGGATCCGCAGGAGCACTGGACCACCGCACTCGCCGCGCTCCGCCGCGACGGCGCGCGCGCCGGCACCTTCGGACCGACCGGTCCCAGGCTGTGGATCACGCGCGCCGAGGCCAGGCCGGGCCTGATCGGGGATGCGCACTGGCTGCACCACGGGACGCTCGGCGCGGCGGCGGGCGAACCGCTCGCGGTGGCGTTGCGCGGCGACTCCGGCGAACTGCTCGCGCTGCGCTGCGACGGGCAGGTCTGGTTCCCCGACCATGCGACGCTGCGGTACTCCGCACCCGGCGTTGCGTCGATCGAGGAAGCGCGCTGGATCGCGTGCGAAGCCGACGTCTTCGTCTCGCGGTTCACGATCCGCGGTCCCGCGCGCCTGCGCATGGCGATCGACTCGCGGCTCGCGCAAGAGCCGGCGGGCGATGTGTCGCGCTTCGCGCCGGCGGCGTTGGGTGCCCTCGCGACCGTCGACCTCGCGCGCGATCCGCGCCTCCGCCGCGACGCACCCGATGCCCCGGTGTGGATCGAGGGCGAGGACTTCGTCGAGCAGGTCGGCTCGACCGGCAGCGATCGCAAGCGCGCCGCCTCGGGCGGCGAACTGCTCGGCCGCGACTTCGGCGGCGACGCGGGGGACTTCGCGGTGTGGCGCACGGCGGGGACCGGGGCCGGCGACTGGGAACTCTGGCTGCGGTACGCGCGGGCGTCCGCGGGGGATGCCGCGATCGAACTCGGCCTCCCCGACCGCGAGCCGCTCGCGCTCGACCTGCCGCCGACGGGCGGCTGGGGCGACGACGCCTCGCAGTTCGCGCTGCGCCGCGTGGCGATCGGCACGTTGCCCGACCGCATCGTCGACCTTCGGCTGAGCGTGCTCAGGGCCGGCTCGAACCTGAACGTCGACGGCCTGCTGCTCGCGCCGCGCGGCGCCTTCGACGAAGCCGAACTCGCGCGTCGCAACGCGGCGAACGAGTGGCCGGACCAGGATCCGCTGCGCGGTGCGGTGCTGATCGTCCCCGGACCCGCGGTCCGCGGCGGCGTGCCGTTCGACGTCGCACAGGACGGTCGCGGCAATGCGGTCGCCGCGTCGCTCACCGACGCGACGCTGACGATCGCGGGCGCGGGCGAGCGCGTGCACGTGCTCGCGACGCCGTTCGCCGACGGCGCGATCCTGCGGCTCGGTACGCAGACCCGTGCCTTGGGGCCGCGATGCCTTGGCGATGCCGGGGAACTCGTGAGCTTCTCCGTCGACCGCGACGCAGCG
>JACRLW010000090.1:31161-49765 GCA_016235155.1 Planctomycetota bacterium | reverse complement strand
ACAGCCTCGGGCCCGGCGTCGAGTTGCACCGCTCGACCGGCACCCCCGCCACCACGGGCCTCGTCGTCGACCTGACCCCGGGTCCCTCGAACTCGAACCTGCGAGCGCTCACCGCGGTTCGCAACCGCGTGTTCTTCGCGCGGACCCCGGGCTTCGGCTACGAGCCGTGGTCCACCGACGGCACGACGCCGGGGACATTCCGACTCGCGGACATCTCGCCGGGGCAAGGCGACGGCATCGATGTGCGTGGACTCGCGATGCCCTGCACGTTGCCGGGAGCGACGCAACCGGTGTTGTTGTTCCTCGCGACCGACGGACCGCAGACCGGCTCTTCGAGCGAACTGTGGATCACCGACGGCACGGTCGCAGGCACGCGAGCCGTCGGCCCCATCGGCGGAGCCTGGCGCCAACAGACCGGGGCCGCGCTGACGATGCCCGACGGGCGAGTCGTCTTCGTCGCGACTGACTACTACAACTCGCCGCCCTACTCGCTCTGGGTCAGCGACGGCACCGCCGCAGGTACCTTCCAACTCGCCACCGGGCTCATCGCACCTGCGATCACGACGCGACCGGTGTACTTCGACGGGCGTGCATGGTTCCTCCAGCGTGCGATCGGACCGGTTGCGCTCGCGACCGACGGGACGATCCTCGGCACCGTCGACATCCAACTCGCGGGCGGCGGTCCGCTGCCCGGTCGATTCACGTTCCTCGGCGTCGTCGCCGGCTCGTTGTGGGCGATCGGCGTCGAGTCCGGTGCGCCCACGCTGTACCGCTGCGATCCCGGCACCACCTCGTTCCTGCGCGCCGGCCGGCCGTCGTTCACTTCGGCGCAGCCGTGGTATGCCGGCGACCTCGTCGCGGCGCCGCGCGCGGCCGTGATCGGCGGGCGACTGCTTCTCGTCGACGACGCGACGGCGCCGTCGCTGCTCGAGTTCGACCCGACGACGTTGGCGACGACGAATCTCGGTCCGATCGGCGACGCCGATCTCGGTTCGCTGGTGTTCGACGGCGCCCGCGCCTTCACGGCGCTCGTCGATGGCGCCGGGACGATCCGCGCCGCGGTGAGCGACGGAACGACCCAGGGCACTTCTGCGCTCGGCGATCTCCTGCCGTCGGGTGGCCCGGCGCCGACCTCGTCGAGCGATCCGGTCGGCTTCACCGACTTCGCCGGGCGCACCGTCTTCTTCGCGAACCACGCCGGTGCGCACGCGCTCTGGATCACCGACGGCGCGTTCTCGAACACGCGCGTGATCGCGAACGGACTCGTTCGCGACCCGAGCGGTCACGCTGCGGCGATCGCGAACGGGAGGCTCTTCTTCACGGCGATCGACGTCTTCGGCCGGGAACTCTGGATGACCGACGGCACGAGCGCGGGGACGCGGCGCATCACCGATCTCTCGGCGAGCCATGGCAGCGCGAATCGACTGATCGCCTTCGGCTCCGACGTGCTGTTCGAGGGCCATGACGGGACCTCGGTCGTGGTCGCAGCCACCGACGGCACGACGACCCGAACGATCTTCGCGGTGCCGTCGAACCAGGATCTCGTCGCACTCGCGCGCGTCGGCGATCGGGGGTTCTTCGAACTCATCGCCAATGTGGCGCCGCTGCTCGGGGGATCGTCGTTGTGGTCGATCGTGAACCCCGCGACGGCTCCGGTCCGACTCGCGACGTTCACCGCGGATCGCGCTCGCAACGGCAGCGGATTGGCCGTGTTCCGCGACCGGGCCTGGTTCAGCTGCGAAGAACCGGTCTTCGGCGCGACGCTCTGGTCGAGCGACGGCACCGCGGCGGGAACCCGTCGATTCGCGGCCCTCGGCGGCGCCGGGCGCACCGTGAGGTGGATGGTCGCGAGCGACCACGCGTTGTGGGTCTGCGCCGACTCCGACGTGATGTGGACCGACGGGCTGAACCCGAACTTCACGACGATCGCGCTCCCGCAACCCCTGACGGGCACCTCGCCCTCGCGACCGGGAGTGCTCGGCGACGCGATCGTGTTCGACCATTGGCCGAACGGCGCCGTGACTCGCGAACTGTGGCGCGCGGATCTCCGGTCGACGGCTCCGCAGCGAGTCGCGCCGATCGAGGCTCCCGGCACCGGGACATTCGAGTTCACGACCGTCGGCCGCCGCGCGGTGACCTTTGTCGGCGGCGATCCCGCGACGACCTTTGCCGAGTCCGAGCCGTGGGTCACGGACGGCACCGCTGTCGGGACGCGCCGCCTGGCGTCACTGGGGGTTCGCGCAGCGGGCGGGACGGATCGAGCCCTGACCGTCGCCGGCGGGAAGCTCTGGTTCGGAGCGTGGTACGGAACTCTCGACGTCGAACCCTGGCTCGTCGATCTCTCCGCACTCGCCACGCGCGCCGGCGACGCCTGCGGCAGCGCCGGAAGTGCCCCCGATCTCTTCGCCGACGGCGATCCGGTGATCGGGACGACCTTCGCGTTCGAGGGTCGCGGCCGCGGCGTGACGAGCGCGGTGCGGCTGTTCTCGATCGGCACTCCGCCGTCGATCGCGATGCCGCTGCTCGGCCGTTGTGAACTGTGGACCGCGGACAGCGCCGTGATCGCGTCGCCGACCTTGGCGACGACCGCCGGAGTGTTCCGCGTGCCGCTCGCCGTTCCGCCGGGCCTCGCGCTGCTCGGCGCGACGCTCACGGTGCAGGCGCTGGTTGCGCCGACGAGTGCTCCGCTCGGCGTCGATCTCACGAATGCCGTCGTGCTGCGCGTCGGGACCTGATCGCGCGGCAAGTCAGCGCAAGACGCCGAGCAGGAGCAGGACGCCGAAGAAGATCGACGCGCCGGACAGGTCCGCGATCGCGGTCACGGCGGGCGTCGAGACCATCGCCGGATCGCGGTGGAGGAGCTTCGCCACGATCGGGACCGCGGCGCCGATCACCGCCGCGCTCATCACATGGAAGGTCATCGCGACGCCGAGCGCGCCGCAGGCGAGGAGCAGCGTCTGGATCGCGCCGGCGTAGACCTTGTCGAAGCTGCCGAGCACGAAGCCCTCGAGGAAGACGATGCACGACAGCACCGCGGCGATGCCGGCCGACACGCGGAGCTCCTTCCAGAGCACCGCGCGGAGCGGACGGGAGCCGACGTCGCCGACGGTGATCGCGCGGATGATCAGCGAACTCGACTGGGTGCCGACCGAACCACCGGTCGCCATCACCATCGGCAGCAACGCGACGAGCATCGTCCCCGGCAGAGCTTCTTCCTGGCTCGCAATCACCGACGCGGTGAGCACGTAGAACCCGGCGATGAAGGCGATCAGCGGCGCGCGGCGGCGGATCAGTTCGAGCGTCGACGCCTCGAAGTAGCTCTCTCCCTCGCTCTTGCCCGAGAGACCGGCCATGCGCTCGATGTCCTCGGTCTCCTCCGCCTGCTGGATGTCGGCCGCGTCGTCGTAGGTCACGATGCCGACCAGGCGGCCGGTGTCGTCGACGACGGGCAGCGCGATCAGGTCGTACTCGCGGATCACCTTGGCGGCTTGTTCCTGGTCCGCCGTGACGTGGATCGAGACCGGCTCCGTCTTCATGAGCTTCTCGATCGTGTCGCGGTCGCGCGCGGTGATCAGGTCGCGCAGGGAGAGGAAGCCGACCAGCTTCTTGTCCTTGTCGACGACGTAGAGGTAGTAGATCGTCTCGCGGCTCGGCGCCTGCCGGCGCAACTCGGCGAGCGCCTCGACGACCGTCATGTGCGGCTCGAGCGCGCAGTACTCCGTGTTGAGGAACGAGCCGACCTGCTGCTTCTCGAACTGCTCGCGACGCAGGTAGTCGAGCCGCGCGGCCTGCTCGAGCAGAGGGACGACCGACTCGCGCACGCGATCGTCGAGGCGCTCGAGGAACGCGTAGCGCTCGTCCGACGGCATCGCGCGCAACAGGCCCTTCACGCGCTCACGACCGGCGCCGAGCAGGATCGCATCCTGCGCTTCCGGATCGAGATACGAGAAGACCTCGCGCTCGAGTTGCGCGGGCATCGCGCTCAGCGCCTGGACGATCTCGTCCGTCTCCAACGACGCGAGGAACGCCGCCGCGTCGTTGGGGTGCAGCTCTTCGAGGAACTGCCGCAGCTCCTCGGGCTTGCCGTCCAGGAGGAGCTCGCGGAGTTCGGGCGCGAGCAGCGGATTGCGCATCGCGGGGTATGCGACCTCGCACGATGGGGCGGGGCAAGCGGGCGCGTCCTCGGATCGCCGGCGTCCCGTTCCGGACCGTTGACCGGGATCGGGGCTGAAGCTACCGTGCCGCGCCCGCCGATCGGGCGAACGGACTCCTCGCGAGTCCGCCGCACGACGCGGCTGTCGGGGCGTGGCTCAGCCTGGTAGAGCGCTGCGTTCGGGACGCAGAGGTCGCTGGTTCAAATCCAGTCGCCCCGACCAACTTTTCCTCCGCGCGATCGAGCGTTCAGCGCTCGAGGTGGACGTCGAGCGCGGGGCTCGCCGCCCCCCGCGTGCCGAACGCGAACGCCTGGGCGTAGACGTGCACGCCGCGCAGGTTCTGGTCGTTGGGAAGCGGGAGCGGGATCGAGAAGCTCGGACCCGCGCCGACGCCGAACGCGCCGAGGTCGGGCAGGAGCTCCGCGACGCAACCCGGTCCCAGCCACGCCGAGAGGTCGATCGGCAGGGTGCTCGCGGTGGCGCCCAGTCCCGTAAACAGCACGACCAGGGCACCGGGCTCGAGATTGCCGGCCTCGATCCGGAACGCCGCGTTTCCGAGGCGAGGCGGACCGCCGGAAGCGCCGATCACCGGCGTGCCCGCGCCGCCCGGACAGCCGGTCCCGAAGGTCGAGACCGCGGCGGTCTCGCCGAGCATGAGCCCACCGATCTCAGGTTCGCCCAACGCACGGCCGTAGATCCGGAGGTCGTCGAGGTCGTTCAGGGCGGTCACGCGGTTGGCGCCGGACCAGGTTGCGCCGACGACCAGCTCGTTCGCCGATCCCGGGTAGACGTAGGTCCCCGGCGGGTAGGTCCGCAGCGTCCGGTCGGGCACGCCGTTCTCCCAGAGCAAGATGGTGCCCGTGGTGTCGTCGATCACGAGCGCGTAGTGATGCCACTCGTGCGTTCCCGAGAGCGACCACCACACGCGCCCCTGGTACTCCGCCGTGCCGAGCGTGCCGCCGCCGGCGAACGCCACGCTGTTGCTGGTCAATCGGACCCGGAACGGACCGTCGGAGATCACGAAGCCGGAGTCCGGCACCCACCATCGCGATTCATGCGCGCGGCGCAGCTTGAAGCTGATGGTCAGGCTCCCGGCATGGACCGCCCGGGCGCCGGTCCGCACCAGGTTGGGGCTGCCGAGGCTGTAGCCGAGACATCCGATCCCGGGCGCGACCGGATCGGAACCCGGACGGCCCGCGTCGGCCTGCCAGCGCGGCGATGGGACCGAACCGAAGGGCGGGTAGCGCGTGCTCGTTGCGGTGTTCGCGACGGCCGCGCCGCGCGGCTCGTCGAACTGGTACTGGAGGATGTCGGGCGGACCCGGGTCGACGGACGTCGGCATCACGTAGACCCCCGGTTCATCGGTCGTGCGGTCGACCTGCCCGCGGTTGCGCACTTCGAGCGTCGGCAGGTAGAGGCCGGGGTTGGCGTAGACCCAAGTCGGGTTCCGCTCCGTCGAGTCGACGACGCCGTCGCCCTGGAAGTCCCAGGCCCAGGCTGTGATCGGTCCTTCCGACCAGTCGGTGAACCGCACCGTGAGCGGCACCCGACCGCTTCGCGTCATGGGGACGAAACGTGCCGTGATCGGGTCGATCGAGATGAAGTCCCGCTTCACCACCGAGACCGCACCGAACACGGGATCGGTCGCGGTGAGCCGCACCGAGTAGATGCCGGCCAGCAGGTAGACGTGGGTAGGGTCGCGGGCGAACGAGTCGACCGTGCCGTCGTCTTCGAAGTCCCAGGCGAACTGCACGAACCCGGACTGGTTCGAGCACCACGTGGTGTTGAGGAAGTTGACTGGCAACGGCGAGTAGCCTTGGCGGTCGTACGTCTCAAAGTCCGGGAGGAGGCCGAACTGGCGGTGGATCCAGAGGCAGGCGGGCCAGGACCTCGACGCCTGCGGCGCACCGGTGAACGAACCGCTCGCGACGGAGCCCGGCGCGACGATCAGGATCGGATCGTTCGCGTTGATGAGGCCCGGCGTGACGTAGTGCCCGCCGCTGCTGTGGACGGCGATCCCCCAGGTGCCGGGTGCGAGCGCGAAGCCCTGCGCGAGGGACACGTGCACCACGTCGATGCCGGGCCGCGGGTTCTGCACGTTCCCGTCGTCGCGCGCGACGGGCGTCCAGCTCGAGGGCGTCCGCTCCTGGCCGTGATAGGAGAAGGGCGTCGTGTGGACGCTGAAGGAGAACGGACCGACGGAGGCCGGAACGCGGCAGTCGAAGCCGTAGACGACCACCGCGTCGAGCACGATGACGTCGAAGAAGATCGTCGCCGACTCGCGGACGGGAGTCCGCGGACCGTTCTCGGGAAGGCACAGCGGATACGGAACCTGCGCGCGCGCTTCGACGGGCGGCACGATCGGGAGCGCGACAAGGGCGAGAGGGAGCAGCGCAAACGCTCGCATCGGAGGGTCTCCTCTTGGTCGGGACCCTGGTCTTGTCGGCTGCCGGCCGCGCCGGACTGCGCTCGGCGCGACGGCTCGGGCGGATTCAGCTGCCGACGACGACGCGCAGACCCGCGCTCGCTGCGAACGCTCCGAGCAGCGCACCGCCCGGGTCGGCGACGAGCCACTGGGTCACGAGCTCGACCCCGACGAGGCTCCTGTCCAGGGCGATCGCGATCGGGATCGACGCACGACCCGCGGCGTCCGTCGCGGCGGAGAGCGCCACGAACGGGTTCGCCGCGCGGATAGCGCAGTTGCCCGACACGAGCAGTTTGCCGGCTTCCGCGGCGACGAGCAACGCGGACGGAGAGGCCGGTCGTCCTGCTGCGAGCTCGATGCCGAACGAGTTGGCGCCAAGTACCGGCGCTCCGCCGGCGGCGATGCGCGGCCGCGCCTGCGATCCGCCCGGGCACGGGGCGCCGAAGGTCTCCGCCACGTGCGCGCCGAGCCCGGCGAGCGGCAGCACGAAGGGCTCGCGACCGACCAGACCGTCGTTCGCGCCGAACACGAGGTAGCGACCGAGTCGCGCGAAAGCCGCCGGGCTCGAGCTCGCCGCGCCGGGACGCAGGTCCGAGAGCAGTCGCGTGCCCGCCGCGGTGCCGTCGCTCACCCACGGTTCCGCGCCGGTGCCGGGCTCGTGCATCCGGCACACGACCAGTTCGCCGTCGCCGACCGCGAACAGTTCGAGGGGATTGGCGGACGCGGGACCGGGCACGACATCGCGCACGAGGCGCGTTCCCGGCGAGCTGCCGTCGGTGACGAACAGCTCGCGACCGTGCGTGCCGTCGTCGGCGACGAAGAACACGGCCCGACCCGCGGCCGTGAGCTGGTCCGGTGACGACGAGGCTCCGCCCGGCGCGAGATCGGCGAGAGGTCGCGTGCCGGCCGGCGTGCCGTCGCTGAGCCACGGTTCGGCGCCGGTCACGCCGTCGGCGCCGGTGAACACGACGCCGCTGGAGAGCCGCGCCATGGCGCGCGCCGGGACGCTTTGGATCGTGTGATCGGTGAGCCGGGTCGAGCTGGTTCCGTCGCTGATCCACAGCGCGATGCGGTTGTTCGCCGTCACGGCGGCGAACACGCGCGCGCCGTCGACGACCGTCGTCACGCGCGCACCGACGCCGAGTCCGACCTGGGCAGGGACCAGGAGCCGCGTACCCGTGAGCGTGCCGTCGCTGAACCAGAGTCCGGCGTTCGGACTGAGCTGCCCCTCGGAAGCGAGGAACAACACGCCGTCGCGGAACGATTCCATCGCGTGCGGCCCTGCCGGGTAGAAGATCGAGCGGTTGAAGTCGAGGACCAGGCGCGTGCCGGCTGCGTTGCCGTCGCTCACCCAGAGCGCGGTGCCGGCGCCGAACGCGATTCCCGTCGGAAGTCGTGCGAGGTTGCCGCCGAGCCCGGGCACGGCGGCGATCGTGACGGGAGCCGCGCCGAGCAGATCGGTGCGGAACAAGCGGCCCTCCTGGCTCCAGAACGCGACGTCGCCGTCGAGTGCGAGGCCGGCTTCGCCGGACCATGCGATGCCCGGCGCAGCGTCGCGCCATGGCACCGCGGTCGCACCGTCGGTGACGAAGTACTCGCGTCCGACTCCGGGCGCCGTCGCGTGGAGGAACGCGCGTAGCCGCGTCGATCGCACCGCGCCCGGGTCGCTGCCGAAGCGCGTCGCGGCGAGGTCGGCGACCAGGACGGTGCCCGCGGCACTGCGATCGCTGCGGAACGGCTCGCGGCCATGCACTCCGTCGTTCGCGGCGAACCAGAAGCCGTTGCCGATCGGTGTCAATGCAGACGGCGAACTCGAGCCGGTCCCCGGGCGGAGATCCACGACGAGGCGCGTGCCGGACGCGGTGCCGTCGGTGGTCCACAGCTCCTGGCCTGTGCCGGCGTCGTCGAAGGCGACGAACCAGAGCGCGCCGTACGCGACGGTGAGTTCGTACGGCGACGAACTCCGCGTGCCCGGCGCGAGGTCCGCGACGCGCGAGGTCCCCTGCGGCGTGGCGTCGGTCCGCCACAACTCGGTTCCGGACGACGGGTCGTAGGCGGTGAAGTACGCGACGCCGCCGTGCACGGTGAACTGTCCGGGGCTCGACGTCGCGAGCCCGGGGTTGACGTCGAACAGGAGGCCGGTGCCCGCGGCGGTGCCGTCGGACACGAACGGCTCGGTGCCGTTCACGTGGCTGAAACCGGTGTAGACGACCTTGCCGTTCACGACCGCGAGGTCGCCGGGCCAGTAGGCGCCGACCGACCACGGCGCGATCTCACGCGTTCCCGCCGCGGTGGCGTCGCTGATCCACAGGCTGCGTGCACCCGGTTCGAGGCTGCTGCGCGCCACGAACACGATGCGGTTCCCGAACGCGACGGCCGCGCGCGGATCACCGCCGGTCGGGCCGGGCACGAGTTCCGCGACGAGGCGCGTGCCGGCCGCGGTGCCATCGCTGAACCACAGCTGCGATGTCGGCGACCATGCCGGTGCCCGCCGTCGTGCAGTCGCTCGCCCACAGCTCCGCGCCGGTGCTCTGGAGGAAGCCGATCCACCACAGCCGCGCGCCGTCGAAGGCCCAGGCCCCGCGATCGACGGACATCGGCGGCGCGCCGCTCGCGATCCGCGTCGTCCCCGCCGCAGTGCCGTCGCTTCGCCACGTTCCGTAACCGCCCTCGTCGAAGCCGAGGAACACGGCGGCGCCGCCGATCACCGCGAACGGACCGTTCAGGGGGAGGCTGCCCGTGGGGCCCGCCCAGAGTTCACGGACGAGACGGGTGCCGTCGCCGGTGCCGTCGCTTCGCCACAGTTCGCGGCCATGCTCTGCGTCGGCGGCGGAGAACAGCACGAAGCCGTTCTGGAGCGCCTTGAAGCCCGCGGGATCCGACGAGTCGGAGAGCTGCGGAGGACGGGGATCGAGGTCGGCGAGGAGTTGCTGCGCGTCGAGCGCCGCAGTGTGCGCGAGCGCGATCGACGCGGCGAGGGCGAGCTTTCGCATGGCGGTTCCGGCAGGGGGCGCGGCGCGGGCACGAATCGTGCCACGCGCCGCCGCGCATGGGGACCGCCGGCAGTGCGGGTCACGCCGTCGCCGCGGCGTCGCGACGACGGCGGACCGACGGACTCAGTTCTGCAGGTTGATCGCGAGGCCCTTGCTCGCGGCGCCCTGCGTGCCGAACACGATCGCCTGCGCGTAGAGGTGGGCGCCGGCGAGGTTCGGGTCGAGCGGAAGGCCGAGCGGGAGCGAGCCGCTCGGGCCGAGGCCGACGACGAAGGCCGCGAGATCGGGCAGGTTCTCGGCGACGCAGCCCGGTCCGAGGAGGAACGACAGGTCGAGCGGCAGGCCGCCCTGGATGGCGAAGATGCCGATGGTCACCGCGCACGGCGCGCCGACCTCGGTGTTGCTGACGTCGATCTGGAACGCGCCGTTGCCGAGTTGCGGCACGCCGCCCGAGGTCGCGATGACGGGCACGCCGCCCGGACCCGCGCAGCCGAGGCCGAACGTCGAACTCGCGGGACGCTCGTGCTGCAGGGCACCGAGGATCTCGACGTTGTTGAGCGCGCGGCCATAGATGCGGAAGTCATCCATGTCGTAGTGCAGCGTCGCGCGACTCGTGCCGGCCGGCACCGCGCCGACCCGCAGGTTGTTCGTCGTTCCGGGGTACGAGTAGGTGTTCGGCGTGAACGTGCGCAGCGTCGCGTGCGGGATCCCGTTCTCCCAACAGCTCACCGTGCCCGCGGCGTCGTCGATCACGATCGCGTAGTGGTTCCAGACGCCTTGCACGAGGTGACCCGTGAAGTTCCAGGTCGTCGAGCCGGTGCCGGCCGTGCCGCCCGGGACGAACAGGATGCCCGCCGAGCCCATGAAGCAGCGGGAGGTGCCGTCCGAGAAGAAGTAGCCGAACGGGCTCGCGATGGTCGACGCCGGGTCACGTCGTGCCCAGAAGCTGATCGTCATGCTGCCGGCATGGATCGCGCGCGCGCCGGTGTCGACCGAGTTCAAGTTGGTCAGGTGGTAGCTCAGGCAGCCGATCCCCGCATCGTTCGGGTTGAACAGATTGCGGCCCGGATCGCGCTGCCAGGTCGCGTTGCCCGCAGTACCGGACGCCGGGTAGTTCACTCCGGTCGCGGTGTTCGCGACGGCCGTGCCGCGCGGTTCGTTGAACTGGTACTGCAGGCGGTCGGGCGTGCCCGGCTCCACCGGCTGGCCGGTGACGAAGACGAGGTTGGTCTTCAGCTCGACGTCGCTCTGGCCGCTGTTGCTCGCCGTGAGTTTCACCGTGTACTGACCCGCGGTGGCGTAGAGCCACGCCGGGTTCTGCTGGGTCGAGTCGGTGATGCCGTCGTTCTCGAAGTCCCAGGCCCACGCCGTGACGAGACCGAGCGAGGTGTCGGTGAAGTTCACGAGCAGCGGCGCAGCGCCGATCGTCGGCGTCGCGGTGAAGTTCGCGGTGATCGGATCGACCGAGATGTAGTTGGTGCGCGTGAAGGACTGCGAACCGTGCAACGCATCCGTCGCCGTGAGCCTCACGCTGTAAAGACCCGGCGACATGTAGGCGTGCAACGGGTTCTGCACGAAGGCATCAGGAGTACCGTCGTTCTCGAAGTCCCAGACCCAGCTCAGGACCCCGTTCGGATCCGAGGTGAAGGTCGTGTCGGTGAACTGCACGTTCAGCGGCGAAGCGCCGCTGGTCGGAGTGCCGCTGAAGCTGGGCCAGAGGCCCGCGGCCGGCGTGTAGTGGATGCAGCCGTTCCATGCGCGGATGCTGAAGAAACTTCCGGTGAAGAGCGCGCTGATCGCGGAGCCCGCGGTGAGGGTCATCTCCGCCGTGCTCACGACGGTCGGCGTGCCGCCGGTTCCGGTGCCGGTGTAGGCCTGACCCGAGCCGACGACGCGGAAGCCGATGCCGTAGTTGCCCGGGTTGAGGATCAGCGGCGACGCCAGCGTGAAGGTCGTCGCGGAGTTGCGCGCGGCGGACAGCACCGGGCCGGCGCTCGCGACGAGCGTCCAGACTCCTGCGTTGGTCTCGTTGCCGACGTGCGTACCCGGCGTCGTGTAGACCTCGAGCGTGACCGAACTGCCGGTGGTTCCACTGCAGTTGCAATCGAAGGAGTTCACGAGCACGCCGGCGTTGACGGCGAGGTCATAGAAGACGATTCCGCCGGCGGTGCCGCCGTTGTTCGACGCCCAGGGCAGGGGAAAGGTGCACAACGGGCTCTGGGTGAGCACCGGTGTGCTGAGGGCGAGCGCCAACGCGGCGATCGCAACGGCGGACGAAGTGGTTCTCATGCTCGGTTCTTGGGGGTGCGGCGGGTCCACACAGGGGCAGGGCCGAGGGCGTGGACCATCACGAACGGGAGTGGCAGGTCGGAGGAGGCTATCTCCGCGGCCATTCACCGGAAGCGCCCGGACCGCGACGGAAATGCAACGAACGGCCATGAGTCTGCCGTTCGCAATGCGGTCCGCCGCGCCGGAACGAGGACGCGGCATCGAACGGAGTGCGCCGTCGAGGGGCACACACCGACGGACGAGTTCAGTTCTGCAGATTGATGTCGAGGCCCTTGCTCGCGGCGCCCTGCGTGCCGAAGACGAGCGCCTGGCAGTAGAGGTGCGCTCCGGCGAGATTCGGATCGAGCGGGAGGCCGAGCGGGAGCGAACCGCTCGGGCCGAGACCGATCACGAAAGCCGCGAGGTCGGGGAGGTTCTGGGCGACGCAGCCGGCGCCGAGCAGGAAGGACAGATCGAGCGGCAGGCTGCCGCCGGCCCGAGCGAGCACGCCGATGGTCACCGCGCAGGGCGCGCCCGGCTCCGTGTTGGTCACGTCGATCTGGAAGGCGCCGTTGCCGAGCGCCGGGATGCCGCCCGAGGTCGCGATGACCGGAACGCCGCCCGGACCAGAGCAACCGAGGCCGTAGGTCGTCGCCGCGGCCTTCTCCTGCGCGATGCAGCCGAGGATCTCCTGACCGTTCAGGGCCCGGGAGTACATCCGGAAGTCGTCCATGTCGTAGTGCATGGAGAAGGTGCTCGTGCCGCCGGTGCCATTCGCGCCGACCGCGAAGCCGGTCGTGCCGGTGTACGCGAACGTGTTCGCCGCGAAGTTCACGACGTTTACGCTCGGGACACCGTTGCTCCACCAGCGAGCCTGACCCGCGGCGTTGTCGATCACGAGCGCGACGTGCTGCCAGACCCCCGGCGTGCCGGTGACGGTGAAGCCCGAGTCGACGTTGCCGATCGATGACCCGCGGAAGGTGATCCCCTGCACGGCGGCGCCGGCCGCGAACGCACGGAAGGTGCCGTTGCTGAACGCGTAGCCGAAGGGGTTCGTCGACGTCGACGCCGGATTCCGGCGCATCCAGAACGCGACCGTCAGGCTGCCGGTGTGCGAGGTGATCCAACCGGCGTTGGTCCAATTCGCGACGAGTGAACCCACGCAACCGAAGCCCGGCTCGTTGCCTTGCCACGCCGCGCGACCAGCGTCGGCCTGCCACGTCGAGTTGTTCGCGGTGCCGAACGCCGCCATCAGCCCGGTGCTCGCCGAGTTCGCGACCTGGTTGCCGCGCGGCTCGTTGAACTGGTACTGGAGCATGTCGGGCGTGCCGGGATCGACCGGCGTCCCGGTGGCGAAGATGTACGCGGTCTTGAGCTCGACGTCGTTCTGGCCGCCGTTGATCGCGGTGAGTTTGACCGTGTACTGGCCGGCCGTTGCGTAGACCCAACTCGGGTTCTGCTGGGTCGAGTCGGTGATGCCGTCATTGTCGAAGTCCCAGGCCCAGCTCGTGACGACTCCGACCGAGGTGTCGGTGAAGTTCACGAGCAGCGGCGCCGCGCCGATCGTCGGCGCGCCGGTGAAGTTCGCGGTGATCGGATCGACCGAGATGTAGTTGGTGCGCGTGAAGGACTGCGTGCCGTTCTGCGCGTCCGTCGCCGTGAGTCTCACGCTGTATTGGCCGGCGACCGGATAGGTGTGCGACGGGTTCTGCACGAAGGCGTCAGGGGTGCCGTCGTTCTCGAAGTCCCAGACCCAGCTCAGGATGCCGCCCGGATCCGAGGTGTAGGTCGTGTCGGTGAACTGCACGTTGAGCGGCGAGGCGCCGCTCGTCGGTGTGCCCGAGAAGCTCGGGTAGAGCCCGGTCGCCGGCGTGTAGCGGATGCAGCCGTTCCAGACCCGCGGCGTGTTGATCGTGCCGGTGAACAACCCGGCGACGGCCTTGCCGAGCGAGAGCGTCATGAAGGTGTCGCTGACGGTCTGGTTGCTGCCGTTGCCGTTGGTGTAGGTCTGGCCCGAGCCGATCACGCGGACGCCGAGACCGTAGGACCCCGGCGTCATGACGATCGGGATCGCCAGCGGGAAGTTCGTCGCGTTGGTGACGCCCGCGCTGAGCACGCCCCCGGAGTCGGTGGAGATCAGGGTCCAGTTGCCGGGAACGGTCTCGCTTCCGACATAGGTCCCCGGGATGCGGTAGACCTCGAGACTGACGGCGACGCCTGCGGCGCCCGACACGTTGCAGTCGAGCGAGTTGATGATGAAGCCGCCGGTGACGTTCACGTCGAACATCACGACCCAGCCCGAACTGCCGCCATTGCCGCCCGGAAAGGGCGTGCCGAAGGTGCAGAGGCTGAACTGAGCGGATGCGGGTGTCGCGAGCGCGAACGCGAGTGCGGTGCCCGCGACGAAGGATGAGATCGCTTTCATGAGGTGAGTCGGGGAAGGGAGCGGAGAAGACCCGATGCGTCGGCGGGAGAACGTAGATCGCACCGAATGGTCGGGACACACGCAGTTGTCCCGACTTCGTGAGCGGTTCGTCCGCGTGTTACGCGCCTCCGAGTCCTGGCCGCAGTGCGTGATGCTTCAGCGCGGTCGATCCACGCTGCGAGCGAGCGTCCTCACCGCGGGATCGGGGTCGTCGCGCATCTTCGCGAGCGCCTCGCCGATCGCGGGTTCGTCGTCGCGCATGCGGAACAGTGCACGCGCGACCTCGCGCCTTACTCCGGAGTCCGCGTGCACGGCGAGTTCGACCAGGCGCGGGATCGCGCGCGACTCGTGACAGCGCCCGATCGCCCAGACCGCGGCGCGCAGGACCAAGGGGTCCTGGTCGCGCAGCAGCGGCAGCGCTTCGTCGAGCGCAGCGCGCGATCCGGAAGCGCCGCCGCGTCGCACCGCGAGCGCGGTGATCGCCTCGCGGCGCTCGAGAGTCGATGCGCCCGCGAGCATGCGGCGCCAGACCGCCTCGTCGTCGCCCGCGAACGGCGCCGTCGGAACCTCGTCGTCACCGCGCGACGGCGCGAAGCGATGACCCCAGTCGAACGGATCGCGCAGGACCCTGGCGTCGCGGTCGAAGACCAGCGCGCGTCCGCCGAGCGCGAGCACGTCGCCGGCGAGACGCGCGATCGTGGTCTCGTCGGCGATCACCGGCCGGCCGCTGCCGAAGACGCGATGCCGGGCCGTCGCCTCGCGCGGGGGATCGATCGAGAACACGAGGTCTCCGCCGGCGAACAGGCCGTGCTCGTACCAGCTCTCGCCGAGTTCGTCGATGGCGCGCAGCGGGGCGAAGACGTCGGGCGCGGGCTCGGTCAGCGCGGAGTCGATGCGCGACGCGAACTCGGCGAGGAGCCGCTCGTGACTCGGGCCGGTCGCGGGGCCCGACCAGCCGCTGTGCACGAAGCGCGGCTCGCCGTCGGCGCCGAGGAGGATCGTCGTGGGAAACGCGCGCAGCGCATCGAGCAGCGGCACGGCCTCGCCCGCCGCGCGCTTGTCGCCGCGTCCGCCCAAAAAGAGCGGCCAGCGCACGCCGTGCCGCGCCGCGAAGCGCCGCACCTGCGTCGCGTCGCGCGCGAACTCGCCGCTCAGTTCGAAGGCGATGCCGGTGATCACGAGCCCGCGCCCCGCGAAGCGCTGGAAGAGGTCGGCGAGTGCCTTGGCTTCGTCGTGGCAGTTCGGACACCACGAGCCGAACAGCACGATCAACCGCGCGCGGCCCCACAGCGACGGATGGCCGAGCGGCAGCGCCTGCGGTGCGTCGTCGTCGCGCTCCTCGCCGACCTGCGGCAGCACGACGTCGGCAAGCGAGACGCGCGGCGACCAGCGCGTCGCGGCGAAGGGATCGGGCAGCGTCGCGTCGTCGTCGCGACGCGCGGTCCATTCCTCATGCCAGGCGTCGCCGGACCAGAACCCGCCGCGCAGCGTGCCGTCGTCGTCGCGGCGTGCGTCGAGGAGGAAGGCGTGGGCGCCGTCGAACACGGACAGCCGCAGTCGTGGGCCGTCGAACGATCCCTCGAGATGGCGCCAGTCGCCGAGCGGCGTTTCCACGGTGCCGAGCACGCGGCCGGCCTCGTCCTGGCTCAGGATCAGCACAGAATCGCCGCTCGCCGCGAAGTGCGCGCGCCAGCGGCCGGTGACCGACGATTCCGCCGCACGTTCGCGCGCGAAGCGTGGCGCATCGGTGCGCGACGCCCGGAACGGCACACGTGCTTCGCCGTCGAGCTTCCGCTTGATCCACGCGCCGTCGAGCGTTTCGCCGCCCGGTGCCATGCGCGCCGTGATGCGCGAGGCGTAGTGGGGGATGTCGATCCGCAGTTCGCCGCCGTCGATGCGCACCGCGTCGAGAGCGATGCGCTCCTCGCCGTTGACGATCGTCGCGCGCCACCGCCAGACGTCGCGCACGAGTTCCAGGCGGAAGGGGAGTTCCCCGCCCGGCGTGTCGAGCACGGCGCGCCAGGTGCCGGTCGCCGGTTCGACGCCCTGTGCGCGCGCAGCGCTCGCGCAACCGAGGAGAGCGGTCAGGACGACGGCGACGGCGTTCATCGGGATGCACTCAGCGCCGCGGACCGATCGTGCCGAGCGGGATCGGGACGAAGCCCGGGATCTCCGCCACGTCGAGCTCCGCGACCGGGTCCTTTCTCGGTTGGTCCTTCGTCAGGTCGAGTCCACGCTCGAACGAACGGTTGGCTTCGACGCGCACGAGCTCGCGGTCGTCCACGCGTCCGAACGGCGTGCGGAACAGCGCGTTGAGGGTGACCGAACTGCCGAGCGGGCGACCGAAGCTCTCGGTCAGGGTCTTGCCGAGTCGCGGGTAGCGCGTCGACCAGGGTTCGCGGTCGAACGGGATCTCGCGCAGGCGGCGATGGAGCGTGGACGTCTCCGGATCGGCGAGGTCCTTCTGCATCCAACCGACGCCGCGTGCGTCGAAGTGGATCGCCTCGCCGCAGTCGACGAACAGGTTGCCCGAGACGAGGACGTCGCGCCCGCCGCCGCAGAGCACGCCGAGGTTGCAGCGCACCAGCAGGTTGCCGGTCACCTCGATGCCGCTCGCCATGTCGTCGAGGTAGATCCCGTTCTGGTTGCGCGCCTTGGTTCCGCGCACGTCGCGGATCAGGTTGTGGCGGATCACCGTGCCGTGCATCGCCCAGTCGCGGCCGGCATAGATCGCGCCCGCGTCGCCCGTCTCGCGCACGACGTCGAAGATCTCGTTGGCCTCGATCAGGTGTTCGTTGCCGGCGAACAGGATCGCGCTGTGCGGGGCCTCGCCGAGGCGGTTGTGGCGCACGACGTGACCCACTCCGGCGATCGCGATGCCCGGCCGATAGGTGCGTTCGAGCCGCGCGAAGCGCAGGAGCTCGCAGTCCTCCACGACGAGTCCGCCGTGCGTCAGAGTCGCGCGGTCGCCGCCGTCGAGCGTGATGCCCGACGCGCCCTGATCGGCGAACGTGCAGCGGCGAGCGACGTGCTCGCGCCCGCGAAGCACGAGGCCGTGGCTGCCGGTCGCCGTGAACGAACAGCCGTCGACGATGACGCGCTCGCCGTCCTCGACCCGCAACCCGACCCCGCGCGTCGGACCGAACTCGAGGCCGAGCAACGTCACGTCGTGAGCTCCCGTGACGTACACGAGCGCGTCGCGCAGGCTGGTCACGAGCAGTTCGTCGCCGGGCCCGGCACCCTCCGGCGGCCAGATCAGGAGTTCGCCGCGCTCCGTGTCGAGCTGGTACTCGCCGGGTTCGTCGAGTTCCTCGAGCGCGTTGAGCACAAAGAAGCGACCGCCTTCGCGGACGCCGTATTGATGACCGGCGCCGAGCGTGACGGTGTGCGCGAGCGGATCGACGGCGCGGAGCGGCACGGTCGCGTCGGCCCAGTCCCAGAACCAGTAGCCGTGCAGCCACACGTCGCGCGACGCGCTCCAGCGTTCGACGCGCGCATCGCCGGCGACGAAGGTCGCGCCGTCGTCGGATGCGGGATCGGTCGACCCCGCGCGGGACACGGCGCCGATCGTCGCGAAGCCGTCGTTCGGCCAGCGTGCGAGGCGCAGGACCTCACCGCTCCACACCGCCTCGGCGGGCGGCGGACGGCTCGGTCGTCCCATCCCGCGCGGCTCGAAAGGCCCGGCGTCGACGCCGAGCGCCGCGAGATCGACGCGACGCACGGCGAGGCGCGCCGCGTCGCTCGGCAGTCGCGCGCGGCGGGGATCGCGAGGCGTCAACTCGGCGCGCGCATGCCGCGGGACCGCGCGCGCGCCGATCAGTCGCGTGCCCGGCAGGGTCGCGACGAGCGCTGTTTGCGCCTCGGGCGACGCTCCGCTGCACGCGGCGTCGACGACGACCGTGGAATCGACCGGGAAGGTGCCCGGCGCGAGGCGCAGCTCGATGCGGCGCGGCTTCGCCGTACCCGCATGCTCGGCGACGCGCTCGCGGCGCACGGCGTCGAGCGCATGCGCGAGCGTCGCGAAGGGGCGCGCGCGGGTGCCGTCGCCGAGCGCGACCTCGCGCGACGGCGCCGCGACGTGGAGCACGAGGACGTCGTCGGGCTCGTGCTCCTGCGCCGCGAGCCGCAGGGCGAGGCTCACGACGCATGCGATCGACGACCAGACGGTCCGCCTCATCGGTGGTCCTTCTTCGGCTGAGAGGGTCGCTCCTCCGCTGCCGGCGCGACGCGGCCCGCTGCGCGCAGCTCGGTGCCGGGCGTCTTCGTGAGGCGATCGCCGAGCCGCGCCCGCATGCGGTCGGCTCGGTCGCTCAAGTCACGCACGAGGTCGCCATGGGTC
>JACRLW010000090.1:0-31127 GCA_016235155.1 Planctomycetota bacterium | reverse complement strand
CACGAGGTCGCCATGGGTCGCCGCCACGTCGTTCGTCTCACCGGGATCGAGTTCGAGGTCGAACAGCGCGATCCCGATGCGCGCCGACTCGTCGTAGGCGCCGGGCTCGCCGCCGCGGCCGGGCTCGCGTCCGCGCATCGTGCGGTAGGCGTGGGGGAAGTGGAGCTTCCAGCGCCCCGCGCGCATCGCTTCGAGGTCGCCCTGGTGGTACCAGAAGTACAGGGCGTCGTGCGGCGCGCGCGCGTCCGGCTCGCCGCGCAGGAGCGGTCCGAGGTCGGCGCCGTCGATCGGCAGCGCGGGGAGTTCGGCGCCGACCATGCCCGCGATCGTCGGCAGCACGTCGATCGTCATCGCGGGCTCGCGACGCAAAGCACCGCGCGGCAGCGCAGACGGCCAGCTCCAGATGCTCGGCACGCGCACCCCGCCCTCGAAGGTCGTGCCCTTGCCTTCGCGCAGCGGACCGCTCGAGCCGGCATGGTCGCCGAACACCAGCCACGGCCCGTTGTCGGACAGGAAGACGACCAGCGTGTCGTCGCGGAGGCCGAGTCGCTCGAGCGTCGCGACGATCGCGCCGACGGACGCGTCGAGCTCGGCGATCACGTCGGCGTAGCGCCCGCGCCCCGTGCTGCCTTCGAACGCCGGCGACGCGAAGATCGGCGTGTGCGGCATCGGGTGGGCCAGATAGACGAAGAACGGGCGCGACGCGGCGTGGGATCGTTCGATGAACCCGATCGCCTGGTCGGTGAGAGTGCGCGTGAAGCCGCGTTGATCGGGTTCGTACGCGATCGGCGTCTCGCCCTCGATCCACGGCAGCGGCGGCCAGCGTTCGGGACGCACGCGGTTCGCGAGGCCCATGTCGTTGGAGTACGGGATGCCGAGGTACTCGTCGAAGCCGTGCCGTGTGGGGAGGAACGGCGGCAGGTGACCCAGGTGCCACTTGCCGAACGCCGCGGTGGCGTAGCCCCGTGAACGACAGAGTTCCGCGATCGTCGTCTCGTCATCCGCGATGCCGATCGACTGGCTCGGCGCGAGCGCGCCCGCGATCCCGACGCGGTTGGAGTAGCAGCCGGTCAGCAACGCGGCGCGCGATGCCGAGCACACCGGTTGCGCGACGTAGAAGTCGGTGAAGCGCACGCCTTCGGCGGCGAGTCGATCGAGGTGCGGCGTCCCGACGGCGTGTTCGTCCTGGCAGCTCAGGTCACCCCAGCCGAGGTCGTCGGCGAGGATCAGCACGACGTTCGGAGCGCGCGGTGCGTGGCGGTCCACGGGCGCCGGCGGCGAGCTGCAGGCGGCGAACCAGGTCGCGAGCACGACGAACGCGGCCGTCGACGGGGCGCGGGCGCGGATGCGGGTGGGCGTGGGGCTCATCGGGCGCTCGGCGCCTCGCGCGCGTCGAGGAACGCGATCTTCTGCCAGATCTTGCGGCTCAAGCCGTTGGTCAGGTCCTCGATGTCGTCGACGGCGGCGACCGCGGTCGCGTCGGGGAAGCCCTGCACGTACAGCGCGGCGAGCTTGCCGATCAGCGAGAGGAGTTCACTGCAGTAGTCGAGGTAGCGCGCGAGCGCGAAGGCATCGAGGTCGCGTTCGGGCGAACTCGGCGTGTTGCGGGAGGGATCGCCGATCCGTTCGGGATCCTTCGTGAGCTGGTGCATGTCGACGATGTGCGCCATCGCGCGCAGTTCGTGCAGTGCATCGAGGCAGCGGCGCCGGCGACCACGGGATTCGAGCGTCATGACGAACACGCCGCCCGCGCCGAGGAAGAACAAGGCCCCGAGCGACGACTCGAGCGACTGGAGCACTTCGGGCCAGGGCCAGGCGTCGCCGAGTCGCGGGTGCACGGATTCGATGGCCCACGCGAGCGCCGTCGCGGCGGCGATCACGAGCGCCGCGCACAACCACCGCAGCGGCATGTTCGCGCGGCGGATCTGTTCCGTGCGCGCGCGGTGTTCGCGCGCCGCGAGGACGAGTTCGTCCGCGAGGTCGCCGAGGCTCGCGGCTGGGAATCGTTCGCGGATGCGGTCGCGCAGGCGCGCGACCGTCCCGATCACGCGATCGGGATCGAGACGACGGAAGGCGGAGCCGGGCATGGCCGCACATTCTGCACGGCGAACCCGGTTCGCCGTCGGCGCGAACGCGTGGTCGCCTCTGCGTCGTTCGGCCCCTGGCATGCGCCGGGTCACCGGCTATCGTGCGCCGCCGTGGTCGAGGTGACGAGTCACCGGACGACGGACGAGACGAACGCCGCCCCCGCAGCGCTCGAGTTCGCGGAGCTCTACGCCGAGCTGTGGCACATGGCCGCCCGTCTCATGAAGCGCGAGAGCCGCGTGCACACGCTGCAACCGACCGCGCTCGTGCACGAGGCGTACTACCGCATCTGCCGCCGCCGTCCGGATCTCCTGACCCAGCCCGAGGAGTTCACGAACTACGCGGCGCGCGCGATGCGGTGGATCCTGGTCGATCACGCGCGGCGCCGCACGCGGCGTGAGGAGAACTTCGTCGATCAGAGGTCCGCGGAGTCCGCGCTCGGCCGCGTCTTCGCCGAGATCGGCGAGCGTTCGTACGACGTGCTCGCGCTCGACGACGCCCTGCGCGAACTGGAGCAGTTCGACCCCGACATGGCGCGCGCCGTCGAGATGCGCTTCTTCGCGGGACTCGAGTTCGACGTCATCGCCAAGGTGCTCCGCGTCAAGAAGCGGACTCTCGAGCGGAACTGGGCGATCACGCGCCGCTGGCTGAAGCGGAGGCTGTCCTGAACCCGCGATAGCGGGCGCGGACCGAAGCGCGTGATGAGGGCGGAACTCTGGAATCGCATCAAGGAGACGGTCGGGCGCGCGCTCGAACTCGAGGAGGGGGAGCGGGAGGCGTTCGTTCGCGAGGCGGCCGCCGGCGACGCCGAACTCGAACGCGAAGCGCTGGCCCTGCTCGCCCCCGACGACGACGAGTCGACCTGGATCGACGACTCGCCGCTGCTCCACCTGTTCCCCGTGCCCGGGGGTCGCTTCGGTTCCTACGAGGTCGGCGAAGCGATCGGCGCCGGCGGATCGGGCGCGGTCTTCCGGGCGCGCGACGACCTCGGACGCACCGTGGCGCTCAAGGTGTTGCGCTGGTTCGACCGGGTCGAGGGCCGGTCGAACGAGCAGTTCCAGCGCGAGTTCGAGGCGCTCCGCCGGGTGAACCATGAAGGCGTCGTGTCCGTGCTCGACGGCGGCACGATCTCCGGCCAGCTCTACCTCGCGATGGAGTTCGTCGACGGGCCGTCGCTGCGGCGGATCGTCGACGACGCGCGCAACGGCGCCTTCCACGACGTTCTCGACCTCCGCGAACCGCGGAACGCGGCGCGGGCGATCGTCGAATTGCTCGACGCGCTCGACCACGTGCACGGCCTCGGCATCGTCCATCGGGACGTCAAGCCCGAGAACATCCTGCTGACGCGCGAGGGCCGCGTGCGCCTCGTCGACTTCGGCATCGCGCGCGACGTCGAGTGGGCGACCCTCACCCGCACGGGTCACGCGATCGGATCGGTGCACCACATGAGCCCCGAGCAGGCACGGAGGGTCCGACAGGCGCCCGATCCCCGCTCGGACATCTTCAGCGTCGGCTCGGTGTTCTACGAACTGCTGACCTTGGCGCGCGCGTTCGACGGCGACGACCCGCTCACGGTGCTCGAACGCATCCTGCACGACGACCCGGCGCCGATCGAACACCGCGCGCCGAAGGTCCCGCGACTGCTGGCCGACGCCTGCCGTGCCGCGCTGGCCAAGGACCGCACCCATCGCTACGGGTCGGCTCGTGAGTTCGCGACGGCGCTCCGTGCCATCCTCGACGGTGACCGCGTCCGCCTTCCCTGCGTCCCGCTCGCGCATCGCGTGCAGCGCAGGGTCGAGCGCTATCCGCGCGCCAGCGCCGCCCTCGGCTCGTTCGTCCTCGCGGCGCTGATGTTCCTGCCGTTCGTGATGGATCGCGGTGCGTTCGCCGCGGCGGAGACCGCCGACGCGCACCGGCGGAGCGGAGTCGCAGCCGTCGTGATCCCGGCGGTCGAGGAACGCGACGGCACCACGATCGAGATCCGCGTCTTCGACCAGTCGCCGTTCCGCTGGCGCCGCCTCCACGAGCCGGTTCCCGCGCCGTTCCAGGCCACGGAGTACCACGTCGAGCCGGGCCTCGTGTGGGGGCTCGTGCGTACCTCGCGTGGACCCGCCGAGTTCGTCCGCGTCCTCGCCGCCGGCGAGTCGCTCGTCGTCCCCAGGCTCGGGCGGTCGGACGCGGCGCCGCCCGACGACATGGTGCCGATCGCCGCGCGGCGGCACACGGTGCACGTCGTCGGTCCGCAGGAGCAGGGCGAGTTCGAGGCCTCCGTTCAGGACTTCTGGATCGATCGCCAGCCGGTCACCAACGCCCAGTTCCTCGCGTTCCTGCACGCGACCGGCAGGGCCGACGTGTTGAGGCAACCGCAATGGAACGCGACCGAGATGCGCGCGCGGCGCGCCGACTGGGACCGCCTGCCGGCGACGTCGATGAACTGGCCGCTCGCCGAGGAGTACGCGGAATGGTGCGGCAAGCGCCTGCCGACCCTGCCCGAGGCGCAGGTCGCGATCCTCGCGGTGCTCGAGGCCGAGGGTGTCGACGTCGCGTCGCTCACCGACGCGGAGATCTCGGCGACCTTCGCGGTCGGCGGGACGACGGCGCCGGCGAGCAGCGACTCGTATCTCCAACACGCGAAGCCCGTCGACGACCGTCCCGGCGCCGTGCATGCGCTCGGCAACGTCTGGCTGATGACCGCGACGTCGGCGCCCGAACTCCAGAACGGCAGGTTCTGGTGCGATCCGAACCGGTACGTCGCCGTCGGCTACTCGTACGCGACTGCGGCGCAGCAGGTGCGCGACGGGCGCGATCGGTCGTTCTGCGCGCTGACGCGCATGCACGCCCTTGGAGCGGCGGACCATGGCTTCCGCTGCGTGCGCGTCGCCGACCGCTGATCCGTCGGTGAGATCGGTCCGCGGCCGGAGAATCGTCGCGCGCCGCGACAGGTTCGGACGCCGATACGAGCGAGTGATCGCGGCCGGGGTGCATGACCGCGCGCGCCTCGTCCCGGTAACCGCTGGTTCGTCGTGATCTAGTTCATGCGTCGCAGGAAGCATGGTCCTGCGGCAGAAGACGAGGTTGGTCCTCCGGCCGGGCGGCCTACGACGACCCTCCTTCCTCCTCCTGACGATCCTTCCGACGAGACAGACGACCGCCCGGCCGGGGGACCTTTTCACCGCGCGGCTTCATCCCTTGCGCGAGCGGTGTTCGGCGGGTCGGCTGTCGCGATGAGCGGTTTCGATCCCGGCGCTGCAGCACGACCCGGTTCCGGCGTCTTTGGCCTCCCGCACCGACCGAACGACTCAGCGTGCGTGCTCGTCCCGGTGCCCTTCGACGCGACGACGTCCTACCGCGACGGCACGCGCGACGGACCGGCCGCGATCCTGGCGGCGAGCCGCCAGGTCGATCTCTTCGATCGGCAGATCGGACGCGGTTACGAGCGCGGCATCGGCATGCTCGACGTCGATCCCAGGATCGTCGCGCTCGCCGCGCGGGCGCGTCGCGCCGCGGAGCCGATCCTCCAGAAGGGCGGCGCGGATCCTGGCGATCCCGCGGATCGCGCCGCGCTCGCGGTCGTCGACCGCGCGGGCGACGAACTGAACGCGATCATCGGCCGCGTCACCGACGACCTGCTCGCAGCGGGTCGCATTCCCGGCATCGTCGGCGGCGACCACTCGGTGCCGTTCGGGGCGATCCGAGCGGCCGCAGAGCGGCATGGTCCGCTCGGCGTGCTGCACTTCGACGCGCACGCGGATCTGCGGGAGGCCTACGAGGGCTTCCGCTGGAGCCACGCGTCGATCATGCACAACGTGCTGCGCGAGATCCCCCGGGTCGAACGCCTGGTGCAGCTCGGAGTGCGCGACTTCAGCGAAGCGGAGCACGAGCACGTGCTGCGCGAAGCGGGCCGCGTGGTGACGTTCTTCGACGTCGACTGGCAGCGTCGCAAGGGCGAGGGCGAGGCTCTCTCCGCGCTGTGCGAGGAACTGCTGCGTCCGCTGCCGGAGCGCGTGTGGGTGAGCTTCGACGTCGACGGTCTCGATCCCGCGCTCTGTCCGCACACCGGCACGCCGGTGCCGGGTGGGCTCGGATTCACCGAGGCGTGTCTCGTGCTCGAAGCGCTCGCGCGTTCCGGCCGGCGGATCGTGGGCTTCGACCTCGTCGAGGTCGCGCCGGGACAAGACGGCGACGAGTGGGACGCGAACGTCGGCGCGCGTCTGCTCTACAAGCTCTGCGGTTTCGCGCTGCTGACCGGTTGAGCGTCCGTCGCGTCGCCGGCGAAGACGAGTCGGGCGAGGATGCCGCGGCCCCAGTTCGAGAGGTCGTCGAAGAAGAGATACGCGAGCGGCACCGCGAACGCGGTCAGCACCGTGCTCACGGCGAGCCCGCCCGCGACCGCGATCGACATGCCGACGTAGCTGATGCCGTCGTCGCCCGGGTCGCCGAAGATCGCCATCGGCAACAGTCCGGCGATGGTCGTCGCCGCGGTCATCGCGATCGGCCGCAGGCGGATGCGCGTCGCGTCGAGGATCGCGGTGTTGCGGTCGACTCCGTCACGCCGCAGGCGCTCGATGCAATCGAGCAGGATGATCCCGTTGTTGACGACGACGCCGGCGAGGAGCACGACGCCGATGAAGGCCATCGGGTCGATCGAACCGGCGAGGATCCGCAGCGACCAGAACGCGCCGAAGATCGCGAACGGGACGGTGACGATGATCGCGGCCGGCAGGACCAGCGACTCGAAGAGCACGCCCATCAGGAGGAGGATCAGGACGATGGCGAGGAAACCGGCGTCGGCGAGTTCCTTGAAGTCCTCCTGCGCCTCGCGGTTCGGGCTCGCCTCGCTCCACTCGTAGCCGCGCGGCAGGAAGGTCGCGCCCATCACGTCGCGCAGCACGACGCTCATCTGCTGCGCGCTCACGGTGTCGCGCCGATCGCCGACGACGGTGACCTGGGTCTTGCCGTCGATCCGGTCGATCTCGGCGAGCGAGCGCTCGAAGCGCACGTCGACGAGGTCGTCGACGCGCTGGAAGCCGCTCGCGCCGGCGAAGACCTTGGTCTCCTTGAGGTCCCAGACCGAGGGCTTCTCTTCACCGTCGAACTGGACGATGAGCCGCACCTCGCGGTCGCGCTCCTGGAAGCGGGCGATTTCGCTGCCGCGCAGGCCCGCCGACATCGTGCGCTCGAGCGACTCCGGACGGACGCGGAGATCGCTGAGCCGGTCGCGATCGACGGTGACGACGAGCTCCTCGTTGCCCTGCGCGGAGTCGACCTCGACGGTCGCGACTTCCTCGCGACGCGCGAGCCGGTCACGGACCTCCAGCGCCTTGTTGGCGAGGAACTCGCTGTCGCGGCCCCAGATCCGCAGCACGAAACGCGTGTTGGTCTTGTCGTCCGCCGAGGACCCGCCGCCCATCGATGCGCCGCTGTCGCGGAGCGTGAGCTTCACGCCGGGGCGCTTCGGCCACTCGTCGCGCAGGCGGTTGCTGATCGCGCGGTACTCGGTGCGCGGCACGTCGCGGGCGACGCCGACGTCGAAGCGGATCGAGGTCCGGCTGAAGCGCGAGGCCACGCTCTCGATGCGCAGTTCCTTCCGCCGCGCATCGAGATGGGCCTCGTACTGCTCGACCTCCGCCGCGACGTCGCCGAGCGTCATGCCGCGCGGGATCTCGAGGTTGATCGTCACGTCGCCGCGGCGCATCGGGCCGCCGCCGCCGCCGCCCGACGCGCTGAGCCCGTTCCACGCGATGCCCGTCGTGAAGATCAGGGCCAGCGCTGCGACCGCTGCGGCGCAACGCCACCAGAAGCCCGCGAGCACCGGCCGGAGGAGGAGGCGGTTGAACAGCAGGAGCGCGCGCATCGGCGAGAAGCGACCGAACCCGCTCTCCGCGAGCAGCGCGGCGCGGCCGACGCCGAGGTGTCGCACGGCGGACGGCAGGAACCCCAGCGCGATCGCGAGGCTGCCGACCAGGGCGATGCACAGCGGCATGCCCAGGGCGGCGAACATCGTCCGTACGCCCCGCTCGCTGCTCATGAACACGAGCGGCGCGATCACGACGACGGTCGTCAGCGTCGACATCGTCACCGGCATGACGATCTCGGACGCACCGCGGATGCAGGCGCCGCGCAGGTCGCTCGACGTCGAGCGCCGCCGCAGGATGTTCTCGAGCACGACCACCGAGTTGTCGACGACCATCCCGACCGCGAGCGTGAGCCCCGTCATCGAGAGGATGTTGAAGGAGTCGCCGGCGAAGAACATCCAGCCGATCGCGATGGTCAGGGCGAGCGGCATCGACAGGGCGACGACCAGCGTGAGCCGGAAGTTGCGCAGGAAGAGGAACAGCACCAGGACCGCGAGCGCGCCGCCTTGCAGCGACGACGACAGCAGGTTGACCAGGCTCTCTTCGATCATCTCACCCTGGTCGAACAGGAAGGTGAAGCCGAGCCCGGCGAGCTCCGGCGACCGCTCGATCTCCTTCGTCGCCGCGCGCACGTTGTGGCTCGCCTCGACCGGGTTCGTCCCGGCGGCGAGTCGCAGCACCGCGGTGTAGGTGTAGTCGCCCTCGAACTTGCTGACGTTGTCGCGCACACTCGGCACGTCGATGACGCGCGCGACGTCCCCGATCACGAGGCCGGGCCGGATCGGCCAGCGTTCGATCTCGTCGCGCGAGGTGAACTTCGTGTCGACGCGGACCAGGTAGCGCGCGTTGCCGTCGTCGATCTCGCCGACCGGCTTGGTGAAGTTGTCGGCGGCGAGGCGGCGGAGGACTTCCCCGTAGTCGACCTGGTGTTCGACCAGCTTGTCGCGGTCGAAGAGGATGCGCAGCGTCTCGTCGACGAGCCCCCAGAGTTCGCAGCGGCCGACGCCGTCGACGGCCTCGAGCCGCGGGCGGACCACCTGGTCCATCTTGAAGTCCCATTCGGGCCCGCGGTCCGGCGTGCGCAGCCGGACGAAGGCGAGCGGCGCGCCGCTCATGTCCTCGCGCCACGAGAAGTACTGGTCGACCTCGGCCGGCCATTCGAGGCGTGCGCGCTGCGCGCGGTCGCGGACCTCCGCGGCCGCGAGGACCGTGTCGATGCCGTTGTCGAGCTCGACGCGGCAGAACACGCGGTTGCGCCCCGCCTCGCACGCGATGCGCTTGATGCCCGGCACGGTGCGCAGTTGCTCCTCGAGCGGACGCACGACGCGCTCCTCGACCTCGCGCGGCGGCATGTCGCGGCGGATCGGGATCCACAGGTTGATCGAGCCTGCGGTGAGGCCGTCCGGCGCGAGCTGCAAGGGCATGCGCGCCAGCGCCAGCGCGCCGACGACCAGGATCGCGATCGTCGCGACGAGCGTCGTCACCGGCCGGTCGACGAAGAGTCGCACGAGCCGGTTCTGCTCGCCCTGGGGTTGCTCCTGAGGTGCGGCGTCGGTCATGGCTCAGGCGCGCCGGTCGGTGAAGGAGTAGACGCAGGGGATCACGAGCAGCGTCAACAGCGTGGACGTGCTCAGCCCGGCAACGACAGTGACCGCGAGGGGAGCGCGCAGTTCGATGCCCTCGGCCCCCGAACCGAGGATCGGGATGCCGGTGAACCAGCCGGTCATCGGCAGGAGCCCGAGCACGGTCGTGAGCGTCGTCATGAACACCGGCCGCAGGCGGGACGATGCGCCCGCGAGGATCGCTTCGCGCTTGCGGAGTCCCTCAGCACGGAGCTGGTTGATCTGATCGATCATGATGATCGCGTTGTTGACGACGATGCCGGCGAGCACGATGCAGCCGAGCATCACGATCACCGACACCGGCGTATTCGTGGCGAGCAGCACGAACACGACGCCGATCGCCGCGAGCGGGACCGTGCACAGGATGACGAAGGGCTGGATCAGGCTCTCGAACTGGCTCGCCATCACCACGTAGACCAGGAACACGGCGAGCAGGAGCGCGAGCGTGACGCTCGACATCGACGCGGCGAGTTCCTGCTGCTGCGCGCCCAGTCGGACCTCGATGCCGGGCGGCCGCGGCACGGCCGCCGCCTCGAGCGCGACCATCTCCTGCGCGGAGCCGACGCCGAGCCCGCGGACGCCGGCCGAGATCTCCGCGCCGCGCGTGTTGCCGATGCGCCGGATCTCGCTCGGGCCTTCGAGCACCGCGACCGTCCCGATCGATTGCAGCGGGATCGCCGGCTCGCCCTTGGGGTTGACGTTGACGGCGAGCAGCGCCTCGACGCGGTCGATCGCCTCACGCGGCATCGCGACGCGCATGTCGACGCGCCGGTCCTGCTCGGCGAAGCGCGTGGCGACGAGACCCTTGACCTTGGTCTCGAGGATCCGCGAGACGGCGCCCGAGTCGATGCCGAGCGCGGACATCGACTCGCGGTCCAGCCGGAGCACGATCTCGGGGTTGCCGCGCTGTTGTGAACTCCGCACGTCGCGGAGGCCGGGGAGCTCCGCGAGGCGTCTCGCGATCGCGGCACTCGTGTCGCGGAGGGCGTCGAGGTCTTCGCCGACGACTTCGACCGCCAGCGGAGCGGAGAACGACAACACGCTCGGCGATTCGAACTGCGGCGGTTCGGCGAGTTCGGGGAGCCGGCCGAAGAGCGCGACGATGCGAGCGCGTACGGCGGTCTCGGCCTGCGCCAGGTCCTGCGACCGCTTCAACCGCACGAGGATCTTCGCCGAGTGCTCGCCCTCGCTCGCGTCGTTGAGTTCGTCGCGGTCGACGCCGACGGCGAGGAAGGTGTCCGCCACCTCGTCCATCGCGGCGATCGCGCGCTCGACGGGGGACGCGACCGCATCCGTGCGCTCGACGGTCGCGTCGCGCGGCAGGAACAGCTTCACCGTGAACTCGCCCTGCGCGACCTCGGGCACCATGTCGGTGTCCAGTCGGCTGCCGGCCCACGCGGCGAGCGCGCCGAGTCCGACGGCGAGCAGGATCACCGCCGTGCGCAGGCGCAGCGCGAGCCCGAGCAACCTGGGATACGCGGCGTCGAGCATGCGCCAGCAGCGGTCGAAGGCGGTCAGCACGGGCCAGAGCAGGAGACCGGCGAGCCGGCCGAGCACGCGCACGACGGCCGCCACGGCTCCACCCGCCGAGAGGAACAGGCGCTGTGCCCCGCGCCCGATCCGCGAGGTGGGCGCGTGCGGCTCGCGTTGGAACCACCCGTCGCGGTCGCGTCGCGTGAGCAGCATCGGGATGACGAGCAGCGCGACGACCAGCGACATCAACAGGCTGTAGACGACCGTCAGCGACTGGTCGCGGAACAGCTGCCCGGCGACGCCTTCGACGAAGACGATCGGGAAGAACACGGCGACCGTCGTCAAGGTGCTCGAGGTCACCGCGCCCGCGACGCGCGACACGCCGGCGATCGCCGCCGCGCGGATGCCCTTGCCCTGCTCGCGCTCGCGGGTGATCGCCTCGAGCACGACGATCGAGTTGTCGACGAGCATGCCGACGCCGAGCGCCAAGCCGCCGAGCGACATCACGTTGAGCGTCACGCCGGACAGGAACATCGGCGCGAACGCCGCGATCAGGCTGATCGGGATCGAGATCGCCAGCGCGAGCGTCGGGCCGAGGCGGCGCAGGAACAGGAAGATGACGGCGATCGCGAGGAGGCCGCCCTGGATCGCGGAGTCCTGCACATCGGTGATCGCGGACTCGATGAACGTCGACTGGTCCTGCAAGAGCGTGAGCGAGGCCCCGCTGCCCGCGATCTGTCGCGACAGGAAGTCGAGCATCGCGCGGTGGCGCTCCATGCGGCGCAACTCCGCAGAGCGCGCCTGCTTCTCGTCGGTTGGCGGGGGCCCCTTGCTCGGCGGGGGACTCCCGTCGGGCAGGAGCGACGCGACGTAGGCCCGTTGCTCGGCCGTCCCGCTCACGCGGTCGCGCACGCGTGCCGCGAGCGCCACGACGTTGGCGCCGGCTTCCTTGTAGACGTCGATCAGGACGCACGGCTCGCCGCCGACGCGGCTGATGACGTCCTTGTCCTTCTGCACGCGGCGGACGCGGGCGACGTCGCGCACGCGCAACGGCGCGTCGCCGCGGCGCTCGAGGATCACGTCCGCGATCTCGTCGAGACTCCTGAACTCGCCGAGCGTGCGCACGAGGAACTCGGTGCGGCCCTGCTCGACCGAGCCCGACGCGCTGTTCACGTTTTCCGCCGCGAGTCGTTCGGTCAGGCGCGCGACGTCGAGGCCGAGCACGGCGAGCGCCTGTTCGTCGACCTCGATCTTGATCGCTTCCTCCGCGCCGCCGCGGACCTTCACCGCCGCGACGCCCTCGAGCTTGCTCAGTTCGCGCTCGATCTCCTCCTCGGCGATCCGGCGGAGTTCGATCAGCGGCATCTCGCCGGCGAGCCCGAAGGTCATCACCGGATCGAGGCTCGGGTCGTAGCGCAGGACGAGCGGCTTCTCCGCCTCGCGCGGCAGGAGCACGCGGTCGAGGCGCTCGCGCACGTCGCTCACCGCGAACACCATCGACGTACCCCACTCGAAGTCGAGGACGACGTCGCTCACTTCGGGGCGGCTGATCGACACGACGCGCCGCACGCCCGGCACGACCGACACGGCTTCCTGGATGCGCTCGCTGACGCGCTCCTCGACGTCCTCCGGTCCGGCGCCCGGGTACTGCGTGCGCACGGTGACCGTCGGATAGCTGAGGTCCGGCAGGAGGTTGACCGGCAGACGGCGCAGGCCGACGACGCCGAAGACCACCGTCGCGATCACGATCATCGTGACCGCGACCGGACGCTTGGTCGTGAAGGCGAACAGGCTGCGCTCCGAGTCGAAGGATCGCGGATCAGATTCGCTCACGACGTGCTGACCTCGACCGCCGTCTTGTCCTGCAGGCCGTGCTGGCCGCTGGTGATCACCGCGTCGCCCGGCGAGAGGCCGTCGGCGCCGAGGTTCCTGGCCTCGACGTGTTCGCGCTCCTCGAGTCCGGCGTCGACCACGACGCGGCGCGCGATGCCGTCGCGCACGACGAAGACCACCGCGACCGCGCCTTCGTTCAGCACGGCCGCCTTCGGCACCATCAAGGCCTCGCGTTCGTCTTCGGCGAGGATGCGCGCGCGGACGAACATGCCCGGCCGCAGGAGACCGACGAGCGAGTCGTCGCGCACGACCCTGACGCGGACGGCGAATGCGCCCGACGCGGTGTCGACGATCGGGCTGATGAAGTCGATCGTCGCGTGGAACTCGTGCTCGGGCACCGCATCGGTCGTGAAGGTCACCTGCTTGCTGCCCTGGATCATCGGCAGCTCGCGCTGGGGCCGGCGCAGGTAGCAGATCAGGTTGTCGGCGTCGGTGACGACGAACAGCGGCGTCGCGGAGGACGCGGTCGACGCCGTGGGCGAGATCGTCTCCCCGCCGCGGATGCCGCGCTCGGACACCACGCCGTCGATCGGCGAGACGATGGCGTGCTCGGCGAGGCGGAGCTTCTGGGACTCGACCCGCGACTCGAACTCGGCGATGGCGTTCGCCGCCGCGCCGATCTCGACCTCGGCGCGCCGGCTCTCGAGTTCGGCGATCCGGCAGCCTTCCTCTGCGGCCTGGTACGCGAACTGGCTGTCCTCGAGGTCCTTCGGCGGGATCAGCGCCGGATCGATCGCCTGGTTGCGTTCGAGCTGCGCCTTCTGCTTGTCGCGTTCGATCCGCGCCGCCTCCAGGCGCCGCGCCGAAGTCTCCGCCGTGAGCTTCGCGAGGTCGTGCCGCACGCGCCGGTCGGCGAGCTGGACCTCCGCCTGCCGCAGCTCCGCGGCCGGTTCGCGGGTGTCGAGCCGCGCCAGGACTTCGCCGGCCTTCACCTTCTGGCCTTCGTCCACCAGGACCTCCAGCACGCGTCCCGAGACGCGCGACTGCACCGTGACCTGGTGCATCGACTCGAGGTAGCTCGTGGTCTCCACGGTGCGTCGCACCTTCCGCAGCGCGAGCAGTTCGGTGCGGACGAGCGGGGGAGCGGCGGCGGTCTTCGCATCGCCGGCGCCGGCGTCGGCGCGCGGTCCGCAGCCGGCGAGGGCGGGCAGTGCGAACAGAATGCCCAACGCGACGAAGCGGCGAGGACGAGGAAGTTCGGTCACGAGAGCGGGGGCGGGACGAGAAGGCGGCCGCAACGGCGTTGCGCGGCGCGTGGGAAAGCGCAATCTACGGGGCCTTGCACACCACCGCGAGCGGGCGCGCGCGGCGTGAGCGAGGGCGATGCCATGAGCAGGACGATCGAACCGGACGAAGCACGACGGCTCGTGTGCGAGCGCGCGATGCCGCTGCGGCGTCGCGAACGCGTACCGCTCGCCGACGCACTCGGCAGGACGCTGGCCGAAGACCTCGCGTGCGGGACGCCCTGGCCGGTGACCGATCGTTCTGCGATGGACGGCTTCGCGCTCCGCGGCGGGATCGCGGCGGGGGCGGTGCTGCGCGTCGCGGGCGAGTCGCTCGCGGGGCGACCCTTCGAACGCCCGCTCGGCGCAGGTGAAGCGGTGCGCATCATGACCGGGGCCGTGGTGCCGTCCGGCGCGGACGCGGTCGCGCGCGTCGAGGACACCAGCGGCTTTTGCGGACTCGACGGCGATCCGTCGCGCGTGCGCATCGCCGTGCCGATCGAGCGCGGGGCGAACGTCCGCGCCCGCGGTTCGGAGCTCGTCGCCGGCCAGCGCGTGCTGTCCGCAGGCGATGTCGTGCGCGCGGCCGAGATCGGCGTGCTCGCCGTGCTCGGCGTGACCGAGGTGCAGGTCGCCGCCCGGCCGAGGGTGGCGATCGTGTCCACCGGCGACGAGGTCGTCGATGCGTCGCGCGAACCCGCTCCGCACCAGGTGCGCGACAGCAACTCGTGGGCGCTGGCGGCGCAGTGCATCGAGCTCGGGGCTTCGCCGCTCCGGCTCGGCATCGCGCCCGACGAAGCGGGCGCGTTGTGCGCGATGCTCGCGCAGGGACTCGACGCCGACGTGCTCCTCACGATCGGCGGCGTCTCCGCCGGCACGCACGACCTCGTGCACGCGACGCTCGCTGCGCTTGGCGTGCAGACCGTCTTCCACGGGGTGAAGCTCAAGCCCGGCAAGCCGCTGTTCTTCGGAGTACGCGAGACCGGCGCGAGGCGATGCGCCGTGTTCGGCCTGCCCGGCAACCCGGCGTCCGCGTTCACCACCTTCGACCTCTTCGTCGCTCCGCTGCTGCGCGGGCTGCTCGGCCAGGGGACGGGTGGGTCGCCGGTGACGGCGCGGCTGCGCGGCAAGCCTCCGCGCGCGAATCCGCGGACCCTGGCGATCCCCGCGCGCCTGCGCACCGGATCCGACGGCGCGTTGCACGCGGTGCTCGACGAGGTCCGCGCCAGCGGCGATCCCTTCGCGTTGGTGAGCGGCGACGCGCACGCGATCGTGCCGGCCGACACCGTTCTTGCCGACGGCGCGGTCGTGACCGTCGTGCCGTACGCCGCGACGCGCGGGGTTTCCGGCGCATGAGCGAGGCCGGCCGCCGTCGCGCGCTCGCCGCCGTCGCGACGCTCGGCCTCTGCGCCGGCGCGCCGCCGTCCTGGTTCCCCGGTGCTCCGTTCCTCCTGTTCGCCGGCCTCCTCGCCTTCGCGCGACTCTGCCGCCGCGAGCGCTCGGCGAGGCTGGTCTGGATCGTCGGCTTCCTGCATCTGCTGTGGTTCTCGCGCTCGCTGTGGCCGGTGGTCGGGCCGGGAGTGGTGGCCATCGCGGGGCTCGGAGCTGTCTACGGCTTGCTCGTCCGCTGCTGGACGAGGGCCGGGCTCCGAAACGGGATGCCGTCGCTCGCGTTCGGCTGCGGCGTCGCGGCGACCGCCTGGTTGCGGGCGCACCTGCCGGAGATTCCGTATCCGCACGCGCAGCCCTGCCACGCGTTCCATGCGACGCCGTGGCTGCTCGGTCCGGTGGCCTGGGGAGGCGAGGCGCTCGCGAACCTGCTCCTCGCCACGCTCGCGAGTTCGCTGGGGGATCTGCGCTCCGTGCGGGGTCGTGGCGTCGCGATCGTCCTCTCGATCACCTGGGCCGCGCTTTGCCTCCTCGATCCGCCGCGTGCCTCTGCGCCGTCCGACGCCCCCGCGTCGCTCCGTCTCGCGGTGTTCCAGTCGGCCTATCCCCTCCCCGACCTGCCTCGCGAGGCGGAGTTCGAGCGCTTCGCCGCGCTCGCCCGCGCGACGGACGAGATCGCGGGCCGCGCCGCCGCATCGCCGCCGTCGCTCGTCGTCTGGCCGGAGTCAGCGCTGCCGATCCTCGCGCGCGGTTCGCCGCCGCGGCTCGACAAGAACCTACCCTTGCCGCTCGCGGAGAAGACCCGGCTGCTCGCCGGAACCGTGCTCGACCAGCGCCCGCCGCGGGCGATCGCCGCACTCCTCGACGCCGACGGCCGGCTCATCGACTGGCACGAAAAGCTGCGCCCGGTCCCGGCGGGTGAGCGCCTGCCGTTCCTGTGCTGCATCCCCGAGGTCTTCGCCTCCCCACTGCTGGACTTCTGCACGCGGATCGTCGGCTTCCGGCCCGACCTGGAAGCCGGGGACCCCCGACCGCCGCTCCGCAGCGCGGACGGCGTGCCCTTCGCCGCCCTGACCTGCTTCGACAACGCGTTCGAGTCCGTCGCGCGACGCGCGGTGCAGGATGGCGCCCGCCTGCTCGTCGTCCTGAGCAACGAATCGTGGTACCGGCTCGGCGCGGAGCTCGACCAGATGCTGGCGATGAGCGTGTGCCGCGCGCTCGAGACCGGCACGCCGATCGTCCGCTCGACGGTCGACGGACTGACCTGCGCGATCGACGCCCGCGGTCGCGTCATCGCCGCCTTGCCCCGCGGCGCGAGCGGGGGGCCGCGCCGTCTCGATCTGGACGTCGAACCTGGTCCCGGTGCGCTGCCGCCCTTGGCATGGCTTCACGACCTCGTCGCCGCGCTCGTGCTCGGCTCGGCGCTCCTGCTCGCGGCGCGACGTGGCCGCGGCATGGGGTAGTCTTCGTGCGGCACGACCAGCCCCGGCGATCCGACCGGGGTCCCTGGACTTGCCGGACCCGGCACCGCCTTCGTGCGGCCTTGACCGAGCGGACCCGACAGTTAGGATCCGCCGCCGACCCGATCGGCGGTGGCCCTCGCCGTCGGCCGCTGGCTCGCCGGCTCCGGTGGCCGGGCTGGTCGCGTTCCCCTCACGCACCCCTTCGTCCCTCTGACCGGCAGACCCGCCGGCCCCAGACCGTTTAGGAGTACCCTGGCACGATGAGTTCCGTTGGTCGCATCTTCATTGTCCTGAACCTGATCCTCGCGGCCGTCTTCGTCTACTTCTCCGGCGTCTACCTCCGGGAGTCGACGGACTGGAAGTCGAAGCACGACAAGGTCGTCGCGGACTCCACCAAGGAGATCGGCGAACTGAAGTCGAGTCTCGTCGCCGTCGGCAACGAGAAGTCGGCCAAGGAGCGCCAGCTCGACGCGGTCCAGCAAGCCAAGAGCACGCTGGAGACCGAACTGAAGAAGGAGCAGGAGCGCAACCTCGCCGCCGAGAACCGCCTCGCCGCGGTCCAGGGCGACGTCGCCACCCTCCAGGCGAACACGACGACGACCGCCGCGGCGATCGAGCGCTCGACCAAGGACGCCGAAGAGGCGCGCAAGCTCGCTCTCGAGGCCAGCCGCGTCCGCGACGAGGCGATCCGCGCCAAGGAAGTCGCCCAGGCCGACCTGCGCGACGCGAACGACAAGATCGCGACGCACGAAGCGACGATCTCCGGCAACGGGGAAGAGCTCGCCAAGCTCTCGACCAAGATCCGCGAGCAGGGCGTGCTGCTGGAATACGCCAACAGCAAGTTCCCCGGCCTCTTCGCCAGCGCCCAGCCCAAGCTCTCGGGGACGATCCAGCAGGTCGACGCCGACGGCAAGCTCGTGACCGTGCTCGTCACCGACGATCCGTCCGAGGTCGGCGTCAAGGCCGGCTACACCTTCGCGGTCTTCAACGGCCAGAAGTACAAGGGCGAGGCGATGGTGACCGACGTCGACGGCAAGTTCGCCTTCTGCCGCGTGGTCCGCTCGACGGGCGACAAGATCGTCGCCGGCGACGCCGCCACGACGCAGACCAACTGATCCCTCCTTCCCCGAACCGACGAGGCTAGACCAAGATGGCTCGCAAGAAGGAATCCGCACCGGCCAAGAAGGCCGAAGTCCGCACGATGGACGCCGAAGGCGTCGAGCAGGTGAAGGGCGGCATGAGCTTCGACGACGGGATCGTCCTGACGACCTTCGTCCTGTTGCTCGGTTCCGTCGTCCTGCTGTTCATGGCGCTCGGCCGTTACCCCCGGTGACGCACAGCGCGCGCGCCCGCGCGCGCGTCGCACAGCCAGGGTGACGCGCGCGATGCGCACGACGAGGGCCCGCGAAGCGGCGACGCTTCGCGGGCCCTTTGCAATTCACCGGGGCTCGGACGCGAAAACCGATGCTCGCATCGGCACGGGGGCATCCGGTATCTTCGGAGCACAACGCTTCGCGGCGCCGCGACGGTCAGCGCGGTGCAAGGCAACGCGAGGTGCCAAGAATCCTCCCGGAGGGGTGATGTTCAAGCCGCTCGAGTGGCTGGCGAGCCGGTTCGCCGTCGACATGGGTATCGACCTCGGCACGGCGAATACCCTGGTCGCGATCAGGGATCGCGGGATCGTGCTCGACGAACCGTCGGTCGTCGCGGTCCGCAAGGGCACCAACGAGGTGCTGCTGGACGGCAACGCGGTCGGCAAGGCCGCGCTGGAGTACCTCGGGCGCACGCCGCCCGGCTTCCAGGCGATCCGTCCGATGAAGTCGGGCGTCATCGCCGACTTCGAGATCACGGAGCGGATGCTGCGCTACTTCATGCGGAAGGTGCAGCCGAGTCGCCACTTCGTGAAGCCGCAGGTCGTCATCGCGGTGCCCTGGGGCATCACGATGGTCGAGAAGCGCGCGGTGATCGGGTCGGCCGAACGCGCCGGCGCACGCCGCGTGTTCCTCGTCGACGAACCGACCGCCGCGGCGATCGGCGCGGAGCTGCCCGTGCACGAGCCGTACGGCCACATGGTCGTCGACATCGGCGGCGGCACCTCGGAGGTCGCGGTCATCAGCCTCGCCAACGTGGTGGAAGGCGAGTGCCTGCGCGTCGCCGGCGACGACTTCAACGAGGCGATCCAGCAGTACATCCGCAACAAGTTCAACCTGCTGGTCGGCGAGATCACGGCGGAGAAGCTGAAGATCGCCGCCGGCTCGGCGATGCCGCTCGAACAGGAGATCGAAGTCGAGATCCGCGGCCGCGATTCGCTCACCGGGTTGCCGCGCCGCGCGATCGTGACGTCGAACGACGTGCGCGACGCGCTCAGCGAGCCGGTGCGCAAGATCGTCGACGCGGTGAAGCACGTCCTGGAGCGCACGCCGCCGGAACTCGCGGCCGACCTCGTGCAGGCGGGCATCACGATGTGCGGCGGCGGCAGCCTGCTCCGGGGACTGCCCCAACTCCTCGAACGCGAGACCGAGCTGCCGACGCGCGTCGCGCAGAACCCGCTCGAGTGCGTCGCGCGCGGGACGGGGATCTTCCTCGAGAACCTGGAGCTCTACTCGCGCTTCCTCGAAGGCGGCGAAGACCTCGCCTGAGGTCTCGCCCGGTCCCTTCTCGTGCGACGGCGCCGCGCCGAACGTGCGTTCCCGATCCCGCTCTGGGCGAGCCTTCTCGTCGGTCTGCTCGCGCTGGTGCAGCCCGCCGCGACGGCGCGCGTGGAAGCGGTCGGTGCGCAACTCGTCGGCCTGCCGCTGCGCGCGGTCGCCGCGTTCGCGCCGCGCGTCGCCGAGGGCGCGTCGCGTGAGGTGTCGCGCGACGCCGCGCGACACGCGACCGCGAGCCTGCTCGCGCGGCGCGACGCGGCCCTGCGCCGCCGCCCCGCCGGACTCGACGCGGCGCTGAGCGCAAGGACCGCGCGCGTCGTCGAGCGGCGCGGCCAGGGCGCCCACGGCGCCGACGAACTCGTGCTCGACGTGCGACGCGATGCGCTCGCGGGCGTCGAACCCTTCGTCATCGTCGGCGACGTCCTCGTCGGCTTCCTGGCGGACGATCCCGTGACCGACGACGACGCGCTGCGCGGGCTCGCGCGCGTGGCCCTGCTCCATCACAAGGAGCGCGGCCGCTTGCCGCGGCGCGTGCCGTGCACGATCTCGTCGGCGACGCTCGCGCTCCTGGTCGAACCGGCCGCCGACGTCGATCGCTGGCCCCTGCGCTGCGTGCTCCTCGACGATCCGTACCGCGCGGCCGCGCTCGGCGGCGACGGTGCTCTCGTGCGCACGTCCGGCTTGCTGGACGATCCGCTCGGCCCGCTGCCGCAGGGTCTTCTCCTCGGGAGCCTGCGCGTGTTCGGCTACCGCGACGCGCAGGATCGCGTGTTGCCGATCGCGCTCCACGTCGAGCCGGCGCTCCAAGCGCGCGCGATCGACGCCGTCGCGCTGTGGTCGCGTTCGTCCGGTCCCGCGGCACGACGCGCGGTCGTGATCGAATCGATCGAGGTCTCGTTGCTCCGCCTGCCGGTGCCGTCGGCGGGACGCGAGCGCTACCTCGCGACGGCCGCGCGACTCGTCGCGCCGCTGCAGAAAGGTGCGGCCGTGGTCGACGGTTCGCGCCTGCTCGGCGTGTGCGAGGACGGCGGCCTCGGCCAGGCGGTCGTCGCGCCCTTCGGTCAGCCCGGCCGCAGTTGGGCGCTGGCCTTCGTGCCCGACTCCGGTGGCGCGCCGATCGACTTCGTCGCGACGTCGCTCGGCCGGAGCGGCGCGCGCGTGCGCCTCGTGCCGATCGGCGTCGCCCTTCCCGAGGGACCCGGTGATCTGTGCGCGCTGAGCGCCTCGCGCGACCTGCCCGGCGGGTTGTGGATCGGGCGCGCCGCGATCGACGTCGCCGGCGAACTCGTCGTCGAGCACGAGTCGCTCGCGGACGTCGCGCGCGCGGGGGTGCTGCGCCACGTCGGCGTCGCGGAGGGTCCGCGATGATCGCGTGGCTCGCGTGGTTGTGCCTGGCGCCCCTGCTCGTCCTCGCCGACGGCTTTCTCCTCGAACGGTTGCCGGCGCGCCTCGACCTGTCGCTCGCGGTCGTCGTGTGCGCCGCGTTCGCGTGCCGCAGCGCGACGCTGCCGGGGCTCCTGCTCACGCTCGCGCTCGCGCGCGCCGCGTTGACCGGCGGCGGACTCGCGGCGCAGTACCTCGCGCTCGCCTTGCCCGTCGCAGTGGTGCGACCGCTGCGCGCCGTGTTCGACGAAGGCTCGTTCTGGCTGCGCGCGTTGGTGGCGCCGGCACTCGCCGCGGCGTTGCCCGCCTTGCTCGACGTCTTCGCGCGCCTCGGCGGCGAACCGGTCGACTCGTTGCCGGTGAGCACGAAGGACCTCATCACCGCCGCGATCGTCGCACCGTGCCTCGCCGCGCTGCTCGAACGCACGCCGCCGTTGTCGGCGTTCGCGCTGCGCGCGCGCCGGCGCCGCAGCAAGGGCGACTCGTGAGCCGCGCGCGCATCCTCCGCATCGCGGCGGCGTTCGTCGTCGCGGTCGTCGTGCTGGCGGGCGTGCTGTTCGACCTCGCCGTGCTCGAGCACGACGTCTGGTTCGAGCGCAGCCTGCGCAACCGCTGGGCCTTCCGCGACGTGCCCACGCGCCGCGGAGCGATCGTCGACGCCGCGGGCGCGCCGCTCGCGTGGGACGTCCCCGGCTTCGACCTCGAGCTCCGCTACGCGACGTTCCGTCGCGAGCACCCTGTCGCGCTCTGCGTGCACGGTGCGAACCTCCTCCACGAGGCGCGCGGCGACGCGGCGCCCTTCGACCTGCTCGAGCCGGAGCGCGCGACCTCCGCGCTCCTGGAACTGCTGGCGATCCAGGTCGAGACCCTGCGCAACGCCGTGGCATGGCCCGCGGCCGCAGCGCTCGACCCGCCGCCCGACGACGTCGCGCGCGAGCTGCGCTTCCACATCGGGGCGGCGATCGCCGCGTTGGCGGGCGTCTCGCGCGCGAAGCTCGCCGTCGCGTTGTGGGCGGAGGTGGCGGGCGACGCCGGCGGCACGGTGGCCGACGCCCTGTTCCGCATCGCGCAGCGCGGAGACGTGCCGAACTTCGGCATCGCCGCGCCGGGCGAGTCCGCTCCGGATCTCGCCACGTCGTTCGGGCGCATCCTCGACCAGCGTGTCGTCGAGTTGCGCGCGCTCGACGCTCGCCTCGCGCGCGCGCGGACCGATCGCACCGATTTCGGACTGTTCGCATTCCTCGACGAGCGACGGCTCGCCTGCGCGGATGCGAAGCGGCTCGCGTCCCTTCCCGCCGCCGAGGCCGGGACCCTCGCCGACCTTGACTTCTGGTCGTTCCTCCGGGAGCAGGGGATCGACTGGCGTGCGTGGCCCGACTGGCGCGGTTGGCTCGCGCTCGACGCGTCGCGGCGCCGCGAACTCGTCGCGGGTTTCGCGGCGGAGGCCGATCGTCGCCGGGTCGCGATCGCGGACGAGTGGCTCGACGCCGGCCAGGAGCGGCCCGCGCTCTTCGCGCGCTTGCCGGACGACTGGCGTGCGCCGCGCTTCTGGGACGAGGAGCGACCGCGCCGCGTGCTCGCGCGCCTGCCGCACGAACTTGCGTCATGGCTTGCGCTGCTCGCGGAACGGCATCCCGGCTTCTTGTTGCGCGCGTCGGTGCGGCGTGCGCACGGTCGCGTGCCGGGGCACGACGACCTCGCGAGCCTCGCGACGATCGTCGGTTCCGTCGGTAGCTACGCGCCGACCGGTCGCACTCCCGAACTCGACGCCGCGCGCGTGCTCGCGGACGAGGCGGACTTCGCGCGGCGCGCCGACGACGCGGCCTTCGGCGGCGAGGTCAGCCCGAGCGTCGCCGACGCGCTGCGGGCGCGGGCCGAGGCCGCCCTGCGCGCGCACTACGGTCAACTCGGGCGCGTCGGGCGGAGCGGCGTCGAAGCGGCGTACGACGACGCGCTCGCCGGTCGCCCCGGTCTGCGTTTCGTCGAGCGCGACAAGCGCGCCCGTGAGATCGCGCTGTTCGAGAACCTCGACGTCGCGCCCGGCGCGGACGTCACGCTCACGATCGACGCGCGGCTGCAGGCGCTCGCCGAACAGGCGCTCGGCGATCTGGTCCCCGGCCGCGAGAAGGCGATCGTCGTGATCGACGCGCAGGACGGCGACGTCCTCGCGATCGCATCGCGTCTGTGGCGCGACGGCGATGCGGAGCCGGGCTGGAGCACCGGCGCCTGGTCGCCCGCCTTCAATCCCTACGTCGGTTCGGTCGCGAAGCCGCTGATCGCGCTCGAGTACCTCGCCGCGCTGCGCGCGGACCCGAGCCTCGCCGGTCCGGGCACGTTCCCCGACTGCGGCGGCAAGGGGTCGCCCTACGACCGCGCGCGTCGCCTCCGCTGCGGCGAGGTCCACGGCGCCGGATCGCGCGACACCGTGCACGCGCTCGCGGAGTCGTGCAACGTCTGGTTCTTCTCGGCGGCGGATCAGCTCGGCGCCGAGCGCGCACGGGGTTGCTTCGCGGGCTTCGGCTGGGATCGGCCGCGCGACGCCGGCGCACCGCTCGCACACGACGCGCCGGCGCTCACCGGACTGCCGCGTTCGGCGTGGCAGTCGCCGCGCGTACGACCCGCGGGCTTCGTCTCGCCGATGCAGGCGATCGGTTACGGCGTCGAGGTCTGGCCGCTCTTCGTCGCGCGCGCCTACGCGGGCGTCGCGACCGGGAAGCTGCCCGGATTGCGGTTCGTGCGCGACGACGGCGCGGCGCCCGCGATGCCGCTGCCCTTCCACGAGCAGGACCTGGCGCTCGTACACGAGGGTCTCGCGCAGTGCGTCACGCAGGGAACCGCGCGCGCGATCCGCGCGACGGCGGAGCGCCTGAGGTCGTCGAGCGGACTCGTGCTGCACGGCAAGACCGGCACCGCGGAGGTCACCGCCGACGGCCGGCTCAACAACGCGTGGTTCGCCGGCTTCGTCGGTGCCGGCGGCGACACGCGCTTCGCGTTCGCGGCCGTCGAGTACCGCACCGACGACCACGGCGGGACGATCGCCGCGCCGATCGCCGCGCGCTTCCTCGAGGCCGTGCTCGACGACGACGCCTTGCGCGCGCAGTGGCTCGACCCGACGCCGCGAGGGCGCCGATGAGCGGCGAACTCGAGGCGCGGCGCATCGATTGGTGGATCGTGCTGCCCGCCGTCGCGATCGCGCTCGCCGGCCTCGCGTTCGTGCACTCCGCGACGGCCGGCACGGACGACGAAGGTCTCGCGCGACGCCAGCTCGTCTTCCTCGCCGCGGCGATCGTCGGCGCGACCTGCGCGGTCGTCGTGCCGTATGCGCGCTTCCATCGCGCGGCGTGGGGCCTGTATGCCGTCGCCCTGGTCGCGCTCGTCGCCGTCCTGCTGTTCGGCAGCGTCATCAACGGCGCGCGCCGCTGGATCCGCATCCCCGGCGCGGGCTTCCTCCTGCAGCCGAGCGAGTTCGGCAAGCTCGCGCTCGTGCTCGCGCTCGCGTCGTGGTTCCGCTTCCGCGACCGCGCGAAGACCATGGACGGCGTCGTCGTGCCCGCGTTGGTGACGGCGATCCCCGCGTTGCTGGTGTTCGCGGAGCCCGACCTCGGCAGCAGCCTCGTCTACGTCCCCATCCTCGTGGCGATGGCGTACGTCGCCGGCGTCCCGGGCAGGAGCCTCGCCGGGTTGGTCGTCGCCGGAGCGCTGCTGCTGTGCGTCGCCTGGTTCACGGCGTTCCACGACTACCAGCGCGGCCGCGTCGAGGTCTGGGCCGCGCACTTCGGCTGGGACCGCACGACCGTGCTCGCCGATCCGGAGGTGCGCGAGGTCCTGCTCGACGCCGGCTATCAGCCTTGGCAATCGCTGATCGCGATCGGCGGCGGCGGGCTGACGGGTTTCGGCTACGGGCAGGGCCCACAGAACCGCTTCGACTTCCTGCCGTACCGCGCCGGCGATTACGTGTTCGCCGTCGTCGGTGAGGAACTCGGTTGGTTCGGCGCGATGGCCCTGCTCGGCGCGTACCTCGCGCTGGTCCTCGCACTGCTCGCGCTCGCGCTGCGCACGCGCGAACGCTTCGGCCGCCTGCTCGTCGTCGGCGTCGCGGTCTGGCTCGGCACGCAGGCATTCCTGCACGTCGCGGTCTGCGCCTGGCTCGTGCCGTCGAAGGGACTGCCCCTGCCGCTCGTCAGCCAGGGCGGCAGCGTCACGCTCGCCGCCGCGCTGGGAATCGGGCTCTGCCTCAACGTCGGCGCGCGTCGCGAGCCGGTGCTCGCTGCGGACGGGTTCCGCTGACAGTCGGCGTCGCTCACGCGCCGCCGCCTCGAACTCCGGCCGGCTACCGGATCGTGCAGGTCAAGGCGCGTGTGAGCGAGAGGCCGGCCGATTCGACGAGCGCCCATTGCAGGTGGAAGCGCATGGCCTGGAGCGCGGGGTCGTTGGGGATCGGCAGGAGCGTGGTCGCATGGCCGTTGCCGGGTTGGCCCGTCGTGGTCACTTCGATCATCGCGTCGATCGACACGAGCAGCGAGCAGCCGGGGAACCCGAAGCGGCTCAGGTCGAAGGGCAAGGGCGTGCCGCCGAAGCTGGTCGACGAGAGGCCGACGAAGAGCACCGCGCTGCGATTGGCTTCGGTGCGCGAGACGTGCACCTCGAAGCTCCTGCTGATCTCCGGGCTGCGCGTCGCGCCGATGCGCGGGGGAGTGGTGCCACCGGCGGAGCAGCCACGACCTGTCACGGTGACGTCCTCGTCGCGGAGCGACCAGGCGCGCACGCGGCGATAGGGGCCGAGCCAGGAGGGATCGAAGTTCCCGACCAGCAGATCGGGAATGTCGTCGCCGTCGAGGTCGCCGGCCGCGACCGGCATGCCCTCCACCGAACCGGAGCGCGGGTCGATGGTCTCGCTCGGTGGGAGTTCGACCAGCACCGAGCCATCGCGACCCGATCGGACGCACAGGCCCGGCAGGAGCCCGGCGAGATCGGCATGGCCGTCGCCGTCGACGTCGCCGGGCGCCGACCAACAGCGGAACTGGTCGTTGTTGAAGGGTTGGCCGAAGTAACGGATCGGCACGCCGGTCCGACCCGAGAACACCGCCGTGTACGAGACCCCCGACGACGACATGCGATCGCCGTAGTCATAGACCGCGATGTCCGCGTACCCGTCCGCATCCATGTCGCCCGGGCCCACGACGGTCATCCCGAAGGTATTGCCTCCGAACCACGACTGCTGGCGCATGATCAGCGGGTAGGGCGCGCGGCCGGAGTAGACTGCGAAACCGAATGCCGGGATGTACTGCGACCAATCGCCGGGGAATGCGAAGCAGATGTCGGGCGTGCCGTCGCCGTTGACATCGCCCACGGGCACGGCGCCGCCGAGCAGGTCCCATGACGAGGGTCCGCCGGTGAAGGTGTGGATCAGCGCGTCAGTGCGACCTGAGCGCAGCTCGGCTCTGCCGAGCCTGTTACCGGTCACGCGGTCCCACCAGTTGGAGTTGCAGACGATCACGTCGTCGACCCCGTCCGCATCCGCGTCGTGCGCACGCGTCAGCCAGGTGCAGTCGCGCCAGACGCGGATGACTGCGCCACTGGCGCCGGAGACTGCGACCCAGATGTACGTGTCTAAGTCGGCGTTCCAGGACGCAAAGTCCTCGATTCCATCGCCATCGAGGTCTGCAAGCGCGGAGAGGTTCGAACCGAACGCAAACCGGTTGGGATCACCAGGGATGGTCCGGACCTGTAGACCCGTGCGGCCGGAGTAGATGTGGATCTGACCGTATCTGTAGAATCCCGAGCCGCCGACGTGCGGCTCACCAATGGCCACATCCAACCAGCCATCCCGGTCGATGTCGCCATTCGCGGCCACGCTTCCAGTGACGCCGCCAAAATAGGTGTCGGGAGGGATTTGCGGGCTTCGCCATTCCCTGAGCGTCGCCTGGCCGACGAGTGCCGACGAGATGGTAATCGCCGGTACGACTCGCAGCACTTCGACAAGCGTTCGGGTGTTCATCAGATCACCTGGATGAACTTCGCCACGCTCGGCACGCGCCAACCGACGGAGGCGTTGGGCTTGCGGATGACGAAGAGCATGTAGAAGCCGGGCGGCAGGATGGAAGGGCCGTTGCCGATCATCGTGGGAAGTGGAGCGAAGGTCACGGTGGTCGCCGTTCGGCTGAGGACATCGAGCTTCATGCTCTTCTGATCCCAGTCGAAGTGATGCGTGACGGATGCGCAGCGGACCACGAAGCCGTAGTCGATCTCGTCGGCGGGACTCAGTGGGATGTCGTCGTCCTCGACCGTCACAGTTGCCGTGATGCTCGAACCGTACGTCACGGTGGCGGGGACGGTCTGGATGACCGGCCGACGTGAACCTGGATCGAGGTATGGCGGCGTGAAGACCTCCGCATCGGTATAGGTCCAGGTGACCGCCGGACGACAGCGGTGATTGGGTCCGGTCGGAACCGCGATGTCCCGGTCACCCTTGTATCCACCCGCGTGCAAGACCCGACCATCGGGCAAGAGCACCGCGACGTTGTGGTACAGACGCGGCGAAGCGTGCGGCTGGAGATTCCGCCATTGTCCCGCGTTTGGCCCTTCCAGATCGCAGATCTCCGGAGTCAAGACTGGTTGCGCCAGGACTTCCGGGTCGCTGGTCGGTGTTCCCAATCCGCCATAGGGGGCGAAGTAGTTGGCGCTCCCGCCGAGGACGAGCACTTGCATCGTCGGAAGGACGATCGCGTTGGCGTAGATGCGAGGATGGTTGAGGGGGCTGATGGGCGCCCATACCGGAGCGGAACCCACCGTCCGTTGCGGTTGGAAGATCTCCCAGACGAGACCGGTCGCGGACCTTCCGACCGTCGACTGATAGGGGATGTTGGTATCACTCCCCCCGATCATCCACACGCGATCGTCGCCCACGAGGTTGCTCGAACGCCAGGGCAGCATGACCGCGGTCGGGTAGAGCAGATCGACGACCTGCCCGCTCGCATTGCGCAGCTTCGACGCCAGGATCGTCCACGGCGCAGCCGCAAGCGCGGGTGGCCAGTTCGAGACTCTGCAGACCGCCGACGGCGAGAACCTGCGTCCCGCAGCCACGTCGGTACCGCCACCCACCGCCTCCGAAACGAAGACCTCCTCGGTCGAAAGCAGGTGCGTCAACGGGTAGAAGCGGAATCCGTTGATGGTGTCGCCATTCGGCTGTACGCCCGTCGGGAGCCCGCGCACCGGCGAATCGAGTGAGGGGTTGCCGGGGTCGTAGCCCTGCCAACGCTGGGTGATGGGGTCGAAGACCTGGCACCAGTTCGAGCGGACGTCACCGGGTGCCGGCGGCTGAGCGGATCCCGGCCAGCAGCAGTTCGCCGGCGGCGGGGTGAACGGGGCACTCCCGCCACCGATCTGCATCACGCGACCGTCGTGCAGGACGACCGTGGCCGGGTAGTAGTGGCCCGGACTCGGGTTAGCCGGCGGCCCGGGGAAGATCGGATAGGGAGGGACCGGCGTCATCAGGTCCGAACCCCACGGCAGCAGGCCGGCGGGGCGGGTCCAACGGTCGTTGAGCGACGGACCGCCATTCGGATCGAAGCGGATCGTCCAGTTGGGCTCGGTCCAGTAGCCGAGGTTTCCGCACCCTGACAGGCAGCTTGTCGAGCAACTCGGTGAACTCTGACAGGCCGAACCGGTCCGATCGCCCCCGGCGAGGATCAGGTCACCATTCGCATCGAAGGACTGCCCCGAGCAGAACACGTCGAGGTTCCCCGGTGGCGCGCCGGCAGAAGTCACCGTGCTCGGTTGAGCGGGATCGAAGAGGTACCGACCGGCACCCTCCGTTGTTCGCCAGAGCAGGATCTTGCCCTGCAACGGACCCGGCTTCCCGATCAGCGCCGCGTGGGCGACTTCGCAGTGACCACAGTTGTTCGGCGGATTGACGGGGAGTGGGCAGGATTGCGTGCCGTCGGGGTTGACGGGCCAGGGGAACCAGACGTGGGCCTGACTCCAAGAACCCGGAAGCGCCTGCGCGCTACCCATCGCTTGCAAACTGGCAGCGATGCCAAGGCTCAAGGCTAGAAGCGCGGTCCGGGACTTGCGGGGGGGGTACTGAGGGTCTCTCGCATGTCGAACTCCTGATGCGAAGGCTTTCCCTTCGCGCGGTGCACTTTGGAGCAGGCGCCTGATCAGGGTCAAGCCCCGGCTCGACTTGGAGCTGGGCGGGTCGCTGGGCGACGGGCGAGCAGCGAAACAGGCCATCTCGCTTGAGGCGGCAACCCGACCTCGTCCGTCGACGCCCCGACCGGGACGACCCGGACACCGCAACGCGGTCGGGGTGTACATCGCGACATCGTCAGACAGCCTCAGCCAACGCTCGGTCTCCCCGGTTCGCTCGCGCGCTCGTGCCAGGACCGCGCTGCATCGTGATGGCGCGGGGCGAAACCCGTCGTGCCTGCCGAGAGGGTCACACCACCGCGACGTCGCAGCGGATCCCCAGCCCCACGAGCTCGGCTGCGATCTCCGCGCGATACAGCGGGTTCATCACCAGCACGAGATCGGGCGGCTGCGAGACGAGGTCCTGCGGCGCGACGATGCGTTGCGCGGTGCCCGGCACGAATCGGCCGCGCTTGAATGGGTTGCGGTCGACGACGAGCGCGATCTCCGAACCGCGCGGCAGCGCGTTGAGGAAGGTCACGCCCTTCGTGCCGGCGCCCCAGATCGCGATGCGGCGGTCGGCGTCGAGCTCGTGGGCGAGGCGTTCGTTCCAGTCCGCGAGGTGCGTGCGGAGGCTGGTGGCGAACCTCGCGGCGAGCGTCGGGTCGACCGCGGGCGCGGTGGCGCGATCCGCGCGCGGATCGAGCGCGAGCTCGGCGCCGAGGAACTGCCCGCCGTAGTCGGGTTCCAGCGAGCGGACGGCGAACCCGGTGCGGCGCGCGAGCGAGGCCAGTGACCGCGGCGTGAAGTAGCCGCAGTGTTCGTGGACCAGGTCCCAGATCCCGCCGTCGCGCATCGTCCACAGTCCGTTCGGCACCTCGACGTAGACGGTGCCGCGCGGTGCCGAGGCGGCGCGCAGCGCGGCCATGTGCGATGCCGGCGCGGGCAGGTGTTCGAGCACGTGGCGGCAGGCGACGAGTTCCGCGTCGAGCGGACCGTGCCGCGTCGGGTCGTAGTCGCGTGCCTCGATCGACAGACCCGCGCGCGTTGCCAGCCGTCCGTCGTAGCTACGGTCGAAGCCGAGGCAGCGACGGTCGTCGCGTGCGAACAGCGCGAGGAACTCGCCACGCCCGCAGCCGAGTTCGACGACCGTGCCGCCGTGCGCGGGCAGCAAGGCCGACAGGCGCGACGCGAGCTTCTCGGCCCACGCTTGGAAGTGAGCCGAGTTGTGCAGCGAGGTCTCGTAGCCCTGGTCGTAGACGGGCAACGCGGGATCGAAGGCCGCGTTGAAGAGGTGGCCGCAACGAGCGCACGACCACAACTCGAGCGCGACGCGCGGGATCGCGCGCGCCCGCTCCGGATCGCTCGGGAAGGAGTTGGCGATCACGGGCAGGAGCGGCGTCGTCACGACGGGCGCGACGTCCCGAGCACCGCAGGCCGGGCACTCGCTCGCACCGCGCGCCGTCATGCGGGGCCGCTCTCGTGGCCGAGTGCGACGAGTTCGGGGGCGAGTCCGAGGTTCGCGAGCGCGGCGCGGATCTCGCCCAGATAGATCGGATTCATCGCGACGACGCGCGCCGGGCGCACGGTGCGCAGTTCGTCGGGCGGCACGATCTCGTGCCCCGCGCCGGGGACGAACTTGCCGTGGCGGTACGGATTGACGTCGGTCACGCACGCGACCTCGTCGCGCAGGCCGAGCGTCGTGAGGAAAGCGACGGCCTTGCTGCCCGATCCCCACAGCACGACCTTCTCGCGGCGCGCCTTCGCTTCGGCGAAGTACGCGCGCCACGCGGCCACCGAACGCGCCGCAGAACGGCGGAAGGTTTCGACTTGCGCGAGCGTGCGCGCGAGGTCGTCCTCGACAGGCGATGGGGCCTGGTCGTGCGTCTCGGTCGCAATGTGCGCGTCGATCAGCAGGTACTGGTCACCGAACGACTTCGCGAGCCGATCGATCGCGAACCCGGCG
>JACRLW010000111.1 GCA_016235155.1 Planctomycetota bacterium | reverse complement strand
GCACCGGGCTCGTCGCTTCCGGCGAGCCACCGCGCGAGCGCGTCGACGCCGTGACCGAGTCCCGTCAACGGTCGATCTCCGGCACGACGACGTCGAACGAACCGATGATCGCGACGACGTCCGCGAGGAACGCGCCGCGCATCACGCGGTGGAAGATGCCGGCCGCGCTGAACGAACCGGTGCGCACGCGCACGCGGTACGGGACCTTGGTGCCGTCGCTGACGAGGAAGTAGCCCATCTCGCCGCGCGGCGCTTCGGTGCGGCAGTGCACCTCGCCCTTGGGTGGCTTGCGCAGGAGCTTGCTCACGTCGAACTGATGGCCGCCGATCGGGTCGGCCTTCTCCTTCGCCGCGGGCGGGAGCAGCTTCAGCGTCTCGCGGCAGAGCCGCACCGACTCCTGCATCTCGAGCAGGCGCACGACGTAGCGGTCGTAGCAGTCCCCGCGCACGCCGCGCCGTCCGGCGAATCGATCGCCGACCGGCACGCGCACGCCGAGTTCGCCGTACAGCCCGTACGGTTCGTCGCGACGCAGGTCCCAGTCGACGCCGCTGCCCCGCAGATTGGGTCCGACCAGTCCCCACGCAATCGCTTCGTCGGCGGTGACCGGCGCCACGCCCGCGCAGCGCTCGCGGAAGATCGCGTTGGTGGTGACCAGCTTGTTCAGCTTCACCATCGCGCGTTCGAACTCGTCGAGGAAGCGCGTGATCTCCGCCGGCGCCGACTCGTGCAGGTCGAACGCGACGCCGCCGATCGTGACGTAGTTGTAGGTCAGCCGCTGCCCGCAGAGCCGCTCGAAGATGTCGTTGACGACCTCGCGCTGTGCGATGCCGTGCAAGAAGGGCGTGTAGGCGCCGACGTCCATCGCCATCGAGCCGACCGCCACGAGATGCGACGAGATGCGGTTGAGCTCGGCGACGAGCACGCGGATGCATTCCGCGCGACGCGGGATCACGACCCGGTTCGCCGGGTCCGTCGCCAGCAGCTTCTCGACCGCGAGGCAGTACGCGAGGTTCGCGTTCATCGCGCACACGTAGTCGACGCGGTCGGTGTACGGCACGAACAGCGGCCACTCGATGCACTCGCCGATCTTCTCGATCGAGCGGTGCAGGTAGCCGTGATCGGGCGTGCAGTTGGTCACGACCTCGCCGTCGCACTCGACGACGATGCGCAGCACGCCGTGCGTCGCCGGGTGCTGCGGCCCCATGCTGAGCTTCATCAGCTCGCCGGCGGGCGTGAGCGCCTCGATCGTCATCCGCGCACCGGTCCCGACTCGAAGTGCTGGCCTTCGCGCAGGTGCGCGACACCGAGGTACTCGGCGGGGTAGACGTAGTCCTTGCGCAGCGGATGGCCGATCCAGTCGTCGGGGCAGAGGATGCGGTGCAGCGACGGATGGCCGTCGAAGCGCACGCCGAGCAGGTCGAAGACCTCGCGCTCGAAGTAGATCGCGGCGGGCCAGATGCCGGCGACGGAGGGCACGACGGGTGACGCGCGCGGTGCGTCGACCCACAGCGCCAGCTTGTGCAGGTGGCAGAGCGAGTGCAGCAGGTAGACGACGCGGATGGCGTCGGACGGCGGGGTGCTCGGGTACTTCGCGAGGTCGTAGCCCGTCAGGTCCATCAACGAGGTGAACGCAAGGTCGGGCTGGTCGAGCAGGAAGCGCGCGAGTGCGGGCAAGGTCGCGGCCGGGACGCAGAGGCGCGGTTGCGCGTTGGGCGTCGTCGCCGGCTGCACGTCGGGGAAGACGGCCTGGATGCGCGCCGTGATCGCGGCGTCGTTCATCGCTTCGGTTCGCCGCCGCTGCCGTCGTCCTTGCCGGGATGTCCTCCGAAAGCGCAGTCGCCGCCGGCGACGAGGTAGGGCGTCGCGTCGCGTTCGCCGCTGGTGCGGTAGCGTCGCACGCGTTCGCGCAGCGCCATCACGCCGTCGATCAGGGCCTCGGGGCGCGGCGGGCAGCCCGGGATGTACACGTCGACGGGGATGTACTTGTCGACGCCGTTCAGCACCGAGTAGCTCCACTTGCTGAACGGCCCGCCGCTGTTCGCGCACGAGCCCATCGAGACGACCCAGCGCGGCTCCGACATCTGTTCCCAGAGCGTGCGCACGCGCGAGGCCATCTTGTGGGTGATCGTCCCCGCCACGATCATCAGGTCCGCTTGCCGCGGCGTGGCACGGGGGATCATGCCGAGGCGATCGACGTCGTAGCGCGGGCCGCCCGCCTGCATCAGTTCGATGCCGCAGCAGGCCGTCGCGAACAGCAGGTAGAAGAGCGAGTGCTCCTTGCCCCACGCGAGGAACTCGTCGACCGCGGTCAGGTGGATCTGTTCGTCGAGCGCGTTGCCCGGTCGGATCGGTTCAGCCATCGACCTTGCCTCCCGAAGTTGTCTCGGTCGCGACCGGCCCGACGCTGCGATCCCACGCGAAGCCGCCCTTCCGCGCGACCCACGCCAGCGCGAGCACCAGCGTGCCGACGAAGATCGCGATCTCGGCGAAGACCGTCGCCCCGCGCCCCTCGCCGAGCCACGTCACGCAGCGCGGCAGGATCGGCATCAGCAGCGCCAGCTCGACGTCGAACACGAGGAAGGTCAGCGCCACAGTCGTGAACCGGTTGTTGAACCGGAACCACGCCGAGCCTTCGGGCTCCTCGCCGCACTCGTAGGTGCTCAGCCGCTCCGCCGGCGCGCGGATGCTGTCGACGACCCGCGTGATGATCCTTACGACGAGGAGTGCGCCGCCGACGAGTGTGATGGCGAGTGCGCCGGCGACGACGATGCTCAGCCACGGACCGCGCTCGTCGAGCGCCATCGTGAGGTTCGGATCGAGGCTCGGGACAAAGGCTCGTGCGGTGATCACGCGGAACGTTCCTCGGCTGCGCGCTCGTGGAATGCAAACCGCTCGGCGGACTTTCGAGGGCGGAGTATCGGAGCGGCGGGGCTGGGGGAATCCAGGGGGTGGGTCGGAGGGGGTCCTCGCGTGCCGATGCCAGGGGCGAGGTCCGGGACTCGATCGAGCCGGATAGACGCGGGTGGAAGCCGTGCATCCGCGGCCTGCGCATCGCCGTCATCGATGTGCTCGATCAACCGGCATCGGGGATGTCCGGGGTCGAGGTCCTCGCCGAGCGCGCGCAGGACGTGTTCGCTCAGCCCTTCGCGCTCGATTCGCGTTCACCGATCAGTGTCCTGGCGTCGACCAGTGGGTTGGCCGTTTCGATGCGGGATCGCGCGGTGGGTCGAGATCGGCGACCGCTCAGAGGAAGGTCAGCTCGAGGAGGTTGCTCTGCCGGAAGCCGCCGTTCGGTGCCAGCGCGTCGAGCACGAAGCCCTCGGTGAACAACGTCGCCGACGCGAGCGCGGGATCACCCGGGATCACGAATGCCAGCGACCACGTGCCATTGCTGTCGGTGGTGCCGGACACCGCGACCAGCGCCGGCGTGAGCGCGAGCTGACTCTGACCGAAGCCCGGGATCGGGACGCTGCCGCGCGCAACGTCGAGGAACATCGCGGCGGCGCTCGACCGCGCAGGGCTGAACAACTGCAACTGCCCCGGGCCGCCGATCGGCAGTCGGCTCGGTTGTGAGACCAACGACGTGCCCGAGGACAGCAGCGGCACGAAGCCTGCGGCGCGCAGCGGTGCGAGCGCGTCGTTCAAGATGTCCGCCATCGGCACGGCGCGCGTGTCCCGCGTACATCCACCGGCTGGACCGCAGCGGATCAGTGCTGCGACCGTGTGCGCAGTGGCCCGGAACACCGGTCCGCCCGACGCGCCACTCGACGTGGGCAGATCGAGTCGGGCCACGGCGGACGTGCCGGGACAGCCGCTGGGGTTGGTCTGACCGATCGCGACCACGGTGCCTTCGGTGTACGCCTTGCGCGGCGCGATGCTCGGATTCGCCGGGTCGCCGCCATGATGGAAGGAGTACACGCTTTCGCTGACCCGCGGCGGCGACGCATCGAGGGTCGCGACGCCGAGCGTGCGCGCCGGGTCGTTGCCGACGCGCAGCAGTGCGTAGTCGAGGTTCGCGTTGGTGTGGATGACGCCTGTGACCGGGAACTGCTGCGGCTGCCGCGGGCCGCCACAACCACAGGACGAGCACTCGAAGTCGGCGAAGAAGCTGAAGCCGGTCGGCGCACTGCCTGCGATCACATGGTTCGCGGTCAGCACGACCGACTCGCCGCCGTCGGTCGCGATGACGATGCCGGTGCCGGTCCGCAGCGATCCGTCGACGAGGTAGCCGACGAAACCCCGGTTGCGATAGCGCTCGGGCCGATTGCGCACGCACGCCGCGGCGTCGAATCCGCACGGCTGCACGCACGGCGCACCGGCGCCGCCGTTCGGGTCCTCGAACGCGCCGCGATCCACCGCGGTGGATACGCGGCGCGTGGCGAGCAGCAGGTCGAGAGGCGTTGGCTCGTTGGTGTTACCGTCGCGATCGATGTCGGCGCGATCCGCCGGCAGCGAGGCGTCGTCGCCCGAGTCGATGGCCGGCGAACCGGCGGCCGGCCGACCGGCAGCGTCGAGCAGCGGGTCGGCGTCGCAGTTGCCGATGCCGGGCCAGGGCGTGGACACGATGCTGTAGGCGGCGGTCACGTTGCCGCGGAGCGCTACTTCGTTCGGGGCGCTCCAGACGATGCTGTTGACCAGGTCGATGCTGCCGCCGCTGGCGTTGCTGATCGCGGCGATCCGTGAGTGGTTGTCGAACACCGTGCAGTTCGCGGCGGTGACGGTTCCGGCCACGTTCAGGATCGCAGCGCCGACGAGGAACGAGTCGGTGTAGTTGCGGATCACGCAGTTGACGAGCAACGGATTGCCGATGCTGTTGCTGAAAGCCGGGCCGTCGCCACCGTCGAAGATGCAGTTCGCGAGGATCGCATCGGCGGAGTTCCAGGGGCCGCCGTTGCAGTTGCCGCCATTGCTGAAAGTGCACCCATCGAACACGCACTCGCGCACCACCGGAGTCGCTCCGAGGTTCGAGATGCCACGCTCCACAGCCCGGCCGGATCCCTGGAACGTGCAGCGGTCGATCACCGGCGACCCTGCGGTGCACAGGTGCAATCCGAACGCCGAGGGCGTCGACGGCGACAGCAGGATGCGGCAGTTTCGAATCGTCGGACTGCCGCCGGGATCGATCGAGATCCCGACGTCGCCGGCGTTGATCGTGAAGCCCTCGAGCAGCGCGGCGCGGGTCGTCTGCGGACCGAACCCAGCGGAGGTGCCCGTCGAACCGATCGTGGTCACGGCCGGACCGCCGGTGCTGCGCACGATCACGTCGCCGAGGACGTTGATCGGGGGGTAGCTGCCGGGTTGCACCAGGATGGTGGTCCCCGGACTCGCGGCGCGCAGGGCGGACTGGATGCTCAACTTCGGTCCGTTGGGCGCGCTGCACGCCGCATTGGTTCCGGTCCATGCGTCGTTGCCGCATCGCGCCACGTGGAGCGTGCCCTGCGCGACCGCGGCGCTCGACACGCAGAGCCCGACAACGAGCGAACACCGGACCACGACGTGCATCACGAACCCTGTCTGGTAGGAGAAACGAGCTGCGTCCCGCCCGTCACGAGCGGTCGGCGGTGGGCAGAGTAGCGGGCGTCCGGGCGCTGAGAGGAGCGGACCGTCGTCGTGGAGAGCCACGGAATCGAGCGAGCTTCAGTGGTTTCGACGGTGCGTACGGACTGCTGGCCGCGCGGGACCCGCCCAGCCGGGTCGCGGGGTCGAGTGATCCGGCGAAGAGCAACTCGCCGTACCCTGGCGGTGGACTCCACGGGGCGCTGGGGGTGGCTCGAGCGGCAGCTCGAGATCGGCGAGAAGCTTGCGGGGCTTCGGCACGGCTGGCTTGGGCGATCTCGGCCTCGCGGTGAGAGCACGTACATCCTTCAGCGCAGCCTGGTTCTCGGCCACCCGCCGAAGTTGATCTGGCCGCGTCAGAGCACCACGACTCGCTTCGCTTCCGTCGCGCCCACCATCTCCACGAACATCCGCGTCACCGGATGCCCGCTCTCCAGTTCGGGATGGAAGCTCGCGCCGAGCACGTTTCCCTGACGCACGAGCACCGGCTCGCCATCGCGCGTCGCCAGCACCTTGCACGCATCCCCCACCGCGAGGATGCGCGGGGCACGGATGAACACTCCGCTCAGCGGGTTGGGTAGGCCGCTCCGAGCATCCGTCCGCAGCGCGAAGGTCCCCGACGCGATCTGGCGGCCCCAGCCGTTGCGCGCGACTTCAACATCGAGCACGGCGTAGCTGCGCTGCTCCGGAGCGACGACCTTCTTCGCGCAGAGGATCAAGCCCGCGCAGGTCGCGAGCACGGGCTTGCCCGAGCGCAGAAAGGCAATCAGCGGCGCTTCGAGCTCTTGGATGTCGAGCAGCTTGAGCATCGTGCTGCTCTCGCCGCCGGGGAGGACCAGGCCGGACAATCCTTCGAGATCGCGGGGCCGTCGGACGAAGCGCGTCGCGACGCCCTGCGCGCGCAATGCGTCGGCGTGCTCGGCGAAGTCGCCTTGCAAGGCCAACACCCCGACCGTCACGTCGCGGCTCATCACCAACCGCGCGGCGCGAACTTCTCGGCCTCGGGCATCGTGCGGACGTCCAGACCGCTCATCGGCACGCCCAATCCGGTCGACGCCTCCGCCAGGGCCTTGGGATCCTCGAAGTTGGCCACGGCTTTCACGATCGCGCGCGCGCGCGATGCCGGGTCGCTCGACTTGAAGATGCCGCTGCCGACGAAGACCGCTTCCGCGCCGAGCTGCATCATCAAGGCGGCGTCGGCGGGCGTGGCGATGCCGCCGGCGCTGAAGTTGGGCACGGGCAGGCGCTGCGCTTCGGCGACCCAGGCGACCAGTTCGACCGGCACGCGGTATTCCGTCGCCTTCTTGGCGAGTGCGCGCTCGTCGAGGCCGCGCAAGGCCAGGATGCCCGACTTCAACGCGCGCATGTGACGCACCGCCTCGACGACGTTGCCGGTCCCCGCCTCGCCCTTGGTGCGGATCATCGCAGCACCCTCGTGGATCCGTCGGAGCGCTTCGCCGAGGTCGCGGCAGCCGCAGACGAAGGGCGTCTTGAAGCCGCGCTTCTCGACGTGGAACTCCTCGTCGGCGGGCGTGAGCACTTCGCTCTCGTCGACGCAATCGACCTCGAGCGCTTCGAGGATCTGCGCCTCGACGAAGTGGCCGATGCGCACCTTCGCCATCACCGGGATCGAGACGGCGGCCTGGATCGCCTTGATCAACGCGGGATCCGACATGCGCGCGACGCCGCCGTCACGGCGGATGTCCGACGGCACGCGTTCGAGCGCCATCACCGCGACCGCGCCGGCCTCCTCGGCGATGCGCGCCTGTTCGGCGTCGACGACGTCCATGATGACGCCGCCCTTGAGTTGCTCGCAGAAGCCGATCTTGCTGCGGACTTCTTCGGGCGTGAAACCGGGGACGGTGATGATCGACTTGCGCATGGGATGGAAGGGAGGACTCAGAGGACGAGAGGGACTGGACGGCGCAGGTCGTCGCGCGCGCCGAGCTCGGCGACGACGCAGCGCGCAAGCACGTCGATGCCCGGCGCGATGCAATCGAGCGGCGCACGCGACAGCGCCATCCGGAAGCCCGGAACCGTGCGGCCGCGCGGATGGAAGGCGTCGCCGGGAGTGACGAGCACGCCCTCGCGCGCGGCGGCGATCGCGACGCGACGCGCGTCGACCTGCGCCGGCAGTTCGATCCACAACGACAGACCGCCCTCGGGCTCGCTCCAGCGCACGCCGTCCGGCATCACTCGCTTCAACTGCGCGCGCGCTGTGGCATGTCGTCCGCGCAGCTCCGCGCGGAGGCGTTCGAGTTCGCGATCGAGCACGCCCGAGCGGAGCAGACGGCTCAACGCGGCCTGCAACAGGGGACTGCTCTCGAGATCGCAGAGGCGCTTGAGCGCGGCGATCGGCGCGACGAGTTCCGGTGACGCTTCGAGCCAGCCGATGCGCACGCCGGGGAAGAGCCCCTTGCTGAACGAACGCACGGTGACCGTGCGGCCGCGCGGGTCGAGTGACTGCAGCGACGGCAGCTCGCGACCGGCGAAGCGCAGTTCGCATTCGACTTCGTCTTCCAGGACCGGCACGTCGGTCCGCGCGATCACGTCGATCAGGGCGCGGCGCTGCTCGAGGTCGAGCGTGCTGCCCGTCGGGTTCTGGAAGGTCGGCATCGCGTAGACGAGCCGCACTTCGTCGAGCACGCGCGCGAGCGCTTCGGGCTCGAGGTTGCCGCTGTGCGTCTCGATCGGGACGAGCCGCAGGTCGTGCGCGGCGAGCGCGCCGAAGAGCTGCGGATACGCGGGCACCGCGACGGCGACCGCATCGCCGGGCTCGGTCAAGGTGCGCAGCACGAGATCGATGCCCTGCTGCGCGCCGCTCGTGATGAGGATGCGCTCGGCGGCGTCGGCGAGAGCGGCGTCGCGCGCATGCCGTCGTCCGAGGAGTTCGCGCAAGCCGCGATCACCGGCGGGATCGCCGTAGGCGAGGAGCGACGGGCCGTCGTCGCGCAGCGCCTTGGCGAGCGCGTCGGCGACCGCATCGACGGGCATCGTGCCGCGGTCCGGTTGCAGGCTCCCGAAGTCGGCGACGAGCGACTGGCCGATCGGCAGGCCCGGCGGCACCGGCCCGGCGCGCAACGCTTCGCTCGCGGCGCGCGCGGCGTGACTGAGCAGTGCGCGATCGTGCGTCGCCGTACCCGCGATCACCTCGGTGCCCCGACCGACCGTCGCGCGCACGAGCTCGGCCTCGGCGAGCATCCGATACGCGGCCTGCACCGTCGCGCGCGTGACCTTCATCCGCTCCGCGACGGCGCGGATCGTCGGCAGGCGTTCGCCGCGCGGCAGACGGCCGGTCTCGATCGCGGCGCGGTAGTGCGCAGCGATCTGCGTCGCGAGGCCGTCCTTGCCGTCGCGCGTCAGCTTCGGATCGTCGAGGCCGCGTCGCATGGGGAGCGCGGACAAGTAGCGCGACAAATCGGCTCGGTCAACCGGGCCATATTGGCCCGCAGCCGACGGGACGCTGCCATGGCCGCCCGGGACGCGGCCTGCCGGGCCGTCCCGGAGCTGGAACACGGATCGTCGCGGTCCTCCACGCCGGAGCGCTTGGTCGTCGAAAGTCCACGCAGCGCGCGTCGCGGAGCTGGGACTCCGCCCAAGAGCGCGACAGGGGAGAGAGACATGTGGGAGAAGACGACGACGCTCGCCGCGCTCGCGGTGCTCGGTGCGCTCGCGCTCGCGGCGTTGCCCGGCGCCGATCCCGAGCCGCCGCCGCTCACGGCGAACAGCGTGACGCGCGCCGCGCACACGATCGAGGGACCGCGACGGCTCGCGACGGGCCTTCCCGCTCCGGCGTCGCAGTCCGCGGTGAGCGCAGCGCGACTCGCCCAGGTCGATCGCATGCGCGCCGCGGCGCGCGAGCCCTTGCGGGTCGCGATCGACCCCGCGACGCAAAGTCTGGTCGAGCCGGCGTTGCGCAGCATCGGTCGCGGTCCCGACCACGCGGACTGGGCGGGCGGCGCCGTGCTCGACGCCTTCGAGCGCGTGCTCGACGGCCGCGCCGAGATCGCGGTCGCGCCGCGCGAGCCGTCGCGCGAGGAGCGCCTGCGCGGACTCGGTGAGTTGCGCATCGGCGAGCTGGTCGTCGGCCTCGTCGTCCACGAGAGCAACCCGGTGACGTCGATCCCGTCGCGACGCCTGCGCGATCTCGTGCGCGGCAGCGTGACGGACTGGAGCGAACTCGGCGGCGCGCCCGGCGCGGTCCGCGTCCTCGTTCCGACGGCGGGCCCGGTCGCCGATCTCTACGCGCGCACCCTCGTCGCCGGCGATCGCTTCCAAGGCGCCGACGACACGCTCGCCGACGACCGGGCCCGCGTGCGCGCGGTCGCGAGCGACCCGCACGCGGTCGCCGTCGTCTCGATCACGTGCGCCGCGGACTTCGACGTCCGCCTCATGTCGATCGACGGCGAACCGCCGAGCCTCGGTGCTTCGCGTTGCGGTCGCTACCCCTACTCGAGCCCGATCGTGCTGGGCTACAAGGACGCGAACAGCCTGCGCGTGCGCGCCTTCCTCGCGGACCTGCGCGGGGCGACCGCGCGCGGGGTGTTGGCGGCGGCGGTCTGCGTGGACTGAGCGCGGGACGGTCCCCGACCTTTCCTCCGCCGGGGGAAAGGTCCCCGCAAACCTTTCCTGTTGCGGAGGAAAGGTCCTCCCGAGCATTTGCCAACCCCGTCGCGGGGTTCGAGACCGCGGAGCTATCTGCGCGCACACCGCGGGCGGTTCGGTTCGTCGAACTCCCGGGCGAGGCGGACGCCGTGATCGGCATGCGTCGCGTCGGAGAGTCGTGGTGCCTCCTGCACCGGATCCACGAGCTCCTCGCGAGCGGCGGCGGCCGTGACCGCATCCTCTACTGCGAGTTCGAGGACGAGTGGCTCGCCGGCGCGACGGCGGAAACACCTGGCGTCGCTCGAGGACGCGTTCTTCGCGCGCTACCCCGAGAGCCGGGACCGCGAGTGCTGTTTCTTCTTCGACGAGTTCCAGGAAGTCGCGGGATGGGAGAAGTTCGTGCGCCTGCTCGGCGAGGAGATCGCTTCGAGCCTGCGCGGCCGCGCGCTGTCGACCGAGCTGTTGCCGTTCTCCTTCGCCGAGGCGTTGACCCACCAGGGCGTCGAGCTGCCGCGCCCCTGGCCTGTGGCGGGAGCCGTGCGCTCGCGGTTGCAGAAGGCATTCGACCTCTACCTCTCGATCGGCGGTTTCCCGGAGGTCTTGGACTTCACCATCGACGCTTGGCGGCGCACGTTGCAGAGCTACTTGGAGATCGCCGTGCTGCGCGACGTCGCCGAGCGACATGCGACCGGCAACGTCGCGGCCCTGCGGTTCGTCGTGCACAGCCTGCTGCGCTCGATCGGCGGCAAGACCAGCGCGAATGCGCTGCATCAGGCGTGCTGCCGCTGCACGCGGCCTCGGAGCGTCGCCGCCAGATGAACCCGCGCAAGGTCTACGCGATCGACCACGGCCTCGTGCGCGCGTGCGTGCCCTCGCCCACGCGCGACCTCGGCCATCACTTCGAGAACGCCGTCTACCTCGAACTCCGGCGCCGCGGCACGGTGCTCGGCTACCACCTGACCGAAGCGGGGCACGAGGTCGACTTCGTGTTCGAGGCTCGGGACGGTGAACGGCAGCTCGTTCAGGCGTGTGCCGACCTGAGCGACGAAGCGACGCGCGCCCGGGAGCTGCGCGCGTTGACGACCGCCTCGCGCGAAACCGGGATCGATGCGCTGACGATCGTCACGCCGGGCACCGAGCGGACCGAGCGCGCCGAGGGTCGCGAGGTGAAGGTCGTTCCGGCGTGGCGGTGGCTGGTGGAGTGAGGAGCCGCGCTCACATCCGCGCCAGCGTCGCACTCCCCTCACGCCGCGCCGCGCCGAAGTGCACCCCACCGCCGAAGTAGAAGCCGCTCAGGTCGAGGTTGGCGTCGAAGCGCTGGTTGTCGGCCTTGCCGTCGACGTCGAGCGCGATCCAGCGGTAGCCGCCGAAGAGTTCGAGCGCGGAGAGGCCCGTGTAACGGACGCGCGCGTCGAGATCGACGAAGTTGCCGTCGAACTCGCCGACGTCGAGGCTCATCCAACCGGCTTCGATCTCGGCCTTCACTGCGCCGAGATCGACCTCGCCTTCGAGGAAGAGCATCGGCATCGGGACGTCGACTTCGAGGTTCTCGTAGGCGCTCAGCGCGGTGATGGAGCGCACCGTCGCGTCGAACCAGAACAGGTCGACGCCGACGCCCGGCGACACGCGGAACGTGTCGTTCGCCAGGAGGTCGAAGGTCCAGAACGCCTTCAGGTTGTCGATGTCGATCGTCGTCTCGACGTTCGTGCCGGGCGGGATGTCGCCGAACGCCCGCGAGAGCGAACCGGTCGCATTGTCCGAGTAGCGCAGGTAGCTCACGCTCACGCGCCCGAGCTCGGTGTCGAGGTCCGCGCCCATGGTCGCCGCGCCCGAGCGCGAGAGACCGAGGTCGTCGTTCACGTCGGTGCGCACGAGGTCGAGGTTCAAGCCGCCGGCCGACGAATCGAGCGCGATGTCGCCCGAGAGCTTGCCCGGGAACCAGCCGATCCGCGCATCGCCGCGCGGGACGAGCTCGCATCCCGCGAGCAGGCAAGCGGCGAGCAGGACGGAACCGATGCGAAGCGCGTTCATCACTGGGCTTGGCGGAGGATAGTCCGCGCCGCGCGGTGCGACACCGGGTTTCCCGCCCTGCAGTGCGTGCTCAGGCCGGCGGCTTCGGCGGCGCATCGAGGGAGAAGCCCATCTCGCGCAGCTCCGGCGCGAGGTTCTGTCGGCCCTTGTGCGGGCGATCGCCGCCGAAGAGGAAGGCCATGCGATCGGACCAACCGCGCGTCTCGTCGATGCGCTTGGCGCCGGGGGCCATGCGCGCGTTGACGCGACGCGACCAGGCGCGCAGGGATGCGTCGGCGGCGTCGAGTGCGGGGTCGGTGCGCGCGTCGTCGTAGCGCTCCATGTGCAGCACGGCGTCGAGCGGCAGGCGCTCGCGAAGTTCGGGGTCGTCGGCCGGCCAGCCGATCGTCATGCCGAACACGACGTATGCGTGGCGGGGCAGATCGAGCAGCGCGGCGAGCTCGCGCGGGTGGTTGCGCGCGGCGCCGATCATGCACGCGCCGAGACCTTCGGATTCCGCGGCGAGACAGAGGCTCTGCCCCACCACCGCCGCGTCGATCGTCGCCTCGACGAAGATCTCGAGGGTGTCGGCGTTCACGCGCTTCTTGTGTCGCTCGCACGCGCGCGCAATGCGCCGCAGATCGGCGACGATGGCGAGGAACACCGGCGCTTGCCGGATGTGGTCCTGGTCCGAGCAGAGTGCAGAGATGCGCGCGCGACGCGCGGGGTCGCGCACGGCGACGATCGAGCACGCCTGGATGAAGCTCGACGTGGAACTGCGCCGCGCCGAGTCGACGAGCCAACGGAGCTGCGCGTCGCCGACCGGTTCGTCGCGGTAGGCGCGGCGGCTGCGATGGCGTGCGAGCAGCTCGGTCGCGGGGATCGCGTTCGCGAGCGCACCGCGGGCGGCGAGCAGATCGGCCTGCGTGTCGAGATCGCGCAGCGTCCAGCCGTCTTCCACGTCGGCGACGGCGACGCGCGCCGGATCGCGGCGGATGACGTCGCGCAGGGTCTGCGTTCCCGGCGTGTCGATCTCGGCGAGGACTTCGCGAGCGAGCGCGATCGGATGGCCGACCTGTCCGCGGCAACGAGGCAGCACGACCGGTGCTTGCACGGCGAGGATCGCGCGCAGCGTGTCGGCCCGGACCATCGCATAGTCGACGGGGAAGACCAGCGCGCGCGGCGCAAGTGAAGGGCCGCGCGAGCGAATCGCTGCGCGCAGAGATTCGGCCATCGCCCCGGTGTCGCAGTCGACGCGCGCGGCGCCGGCGGTCGCCGGCAAGGGCAGGGCGCCCGCGCGCCGCACGATCACGACGTCTTCGACTCCGGCGTCACGCAGATGAGCGCACGCGCGCTCGATCGCCGTCGTCCCCCCGAGATCGACCAGCGCCTTGTCGGCGCCCAGCCGTTCGCCGTGCCCCGCGGCGAGCACGATCGCGGTGACGTCCATCTCAGTAGTTCGCGCCCGACTTGCGCACGTGGATCATCGGCCGGTCGTCGTCGCGTCGATCGCCGCCGACGATCTCGCCGCAGACGAGCACGTGGTCCGACCAGGCGACTTCGCCGATCGAACGGCACGCGAGCCAGGCGAGAGCTTCGGGGAAGTACGGCACGCCGGCGTCGTCGTGCGCGACGCTCACGCCCTGGAACGCGGGCTCCCCGCGATCGAAGCCGCGCGCGAAGTGCCGCATCAGGAACACGCTCGCGTCGTCGATCACCGAGATGCAGAAGCGCCGTCGCGCGCGGATCAGATCGAGCAACGGCCGTCCCTCCCTCAGTGCGACGCTGATCGCGGGCGGGGCGAAGCCGACCTGCTGCACGAAGGAGACGAGCATCCCGGTCGCCTCGTCACCCTGTCCGGCCGTCGCGACGAACAACCCGCTCGGGATCGTGCCGAGCGCGCGCAGCTGCGGCGCGACCTTGTCGTCGCGCCCGCTCATCCGCGGATCTCCGCGAGCGTGAACAGCGGCCGGACGTCGAACTCCTTGCGGAAGGCCGCGCCGTCCTCGTCCTCCCGATCGGCGAGCGCGAGGACGACGACCGGGACCGCGCCAACTTCGCGCACGGCGTCGATCGCCTTTCTCGCGGAGCCGCCGGTCGTGATCGTGTCCTCGAGGATCGCGACCTGCTGGCCGCGCGCGAGTTCGCCTTCGATGCGCGAGCCGGTGCCGTGGCCCTTGGCTTCCTTGCGCACGAGGAACGCGCGCAGCGGGCGGCCCGCTTCGAAGGAGAGCGCGCAGACGGCCGACGCGATCGGGTCGGCGCCCATCGTCAGTCCGCCGATGGCGGTGACCTGCGGAAAGGCGCGCAGCTCGTGCAGCACGAGCTTCGCGAACAGCCAGAGTCCTTCGGGCTCGAGCGTGATCGTCTTGCCGTTGATGTAGAAGGACGACTTCTTCCCCGAGGCAAGAGTGATGTCGATGCCGTCGCGGTAGGCGCGCTCGCGCACGAGGGCGAGCAGGCGCGCACGCGCGGCCGCGGGGTCGAAGCGTCGCGGATCGAAGGTCGCCGTCACGGGCGGCGGATCATGCGTCGCGCGTAGACTGCGCGCCATGCTCGAGCACCAGGACAAGGACCAGGTCAGCGTCGGCCCCGCGCACTTCGCCTACCTCCGCGATCGCACGACGCGCGAAGACGCCTTCCTCGCGGCTCTACGCGTCGAGGCGCAGAAGGCGGGCCTGCCGCCGATCGCGATCCAGCCCGAGCAGGGCGCGTGCCTCCAAGTGCTGCTTCGCCTCTGCAACGCGCGCGAGGTCGTCGAGATCGGCACGCTCGGCGGTTACTCCGCGATCTGGATGGCGCGTGCGCTCCCCGACGACGGCCGCGTGCGCACGATCGAAGTCGACCCCGAGCGCGCCAACTTCGCCGAACACTGGATCGCCCGCAGCGACGTCGCCGGCAGGATCGAAGTCCATCGCGGTCGCGGCGACGACGTGCTGCGCAAGTTCGCGTCCGACTCCGCCGACGCCGCCTTCCTCGACGCCGACAAAGCGGGCTATCCGGGCTATCTGCGCGAATGCCTTCGCATCGTGCGCATTGGCGGGCTGATCGCCGCCGACAACGCATTGGCGTTCGGGCAGTTGTTGGACGTCAAGCCCACCGACCCCGACGTGCCCGCGGTGCGCGCCTTCAACGATCTCGTGCCGACGGTGGCGGAGATCCAGGCGGTGATCGTCCCGCTGGGAGATGGGATGTGGGTTGGGGTGCGGGTGGGGTGACCCGCTCCACCAGCACGAGTTCGTCCACCGCGCGCGTGATGCCGGTGTAGAGCCAGCGGCGCCACGACCCGTCGTCCATGGGCCCCGGTCGTTCGAGGAACAACACGACGCGGCGGAACTGGCTGCCTTGTGCCTTGTGCACTGTGAGCGCGTAGCCGTGGTCGTAGAGCAGGCCGACCTCGTCCCAGGAGCGAGGCTCGAAGGGAAGCGCGCCGTAGGCGTCGAGCGTGTGCTCGCGGGCGATCTGTTCGCGCAGCACGAAGCCGTCGACGAGACAGGCGTCGTCGGGATGGCGGATGCGCGCCCGCCAATGCCATGGTTCGTCGTCGTCGTCGATCACGTCTTCGACGACGCCGCGCGCGCCGTTGGCGAGCAGGTGCTCGCCGAAGTAGGCGTTGCGCAGGCAGAGCACGACGTCGTCGCGCGCGAGTCGGCCGGGAAGACCGAGTCCTTCGCGCACGAGTTCGTTGCGCCGGACGCGCGCGCGGTTCGTCGAGCACAGGATCGCGGTGGACCAGGCGTCGGCGGGCGTGTGGAGCAGTGTGCGGAGGAGCGCGCGTTCGTCGGCGTCGTCGTGCACGCGCTCGCGTCGCAACCTGGGGTCGCGTTCGACGCCATCCATCGGACCAGCACCGGCACGCACGTCGGCGCTGAGCCGGATGATCGGGTTGCCCTCCGCCTGGCGGTGGATCTCGGTCAAGCGAAGGTCGGGCGACGCCATCAACCCCTCGCCCTCGCCGATCGGCGGGAGCTGGCCGTGATCGCCGACGGCGAGGATCGGGACTCCGAACGAGCGCAGATCGGTGAGGAGATCGGCGTCGACCATCGACGCCTCGTCGACGACGAGCAGGTCGTGGTCGAGCTCGCGCACGCGTTCGAAGCCGAGGCAGCGCCCGGTCAGTTGGTCGAGCTTCGCGTGATAGATCAGCCGGTGGATCGTGCTGCACCTCAGTCCGCTCGGGTCGGCGCCCGCGGCGATCAGCTTCTCGCGCAACACGAGCGCCGCCTTGCCGGTCGGCGCGCAGAACGCGACGTTGCGGTTCGCGAGTTCGGCGGCGAGGGCGCCGACCAGCGTCGACTTGCCGGTGCCGGCGTAGCCGCCCAGCGTGAGCACGGGGCGCTCCGGTCGTCGCACCCAGGCGAGGATCGCCTCGAAGGCGCGCGCCTGGTGATCGGTGAGTTCGACCCGCGGTGCGATGGTCGACGGCTCGGACGACGCGGACCCGTCGGATCCGGGTTGCAGCGTGAGCCACGCGCGTGGGCCGGGGATGCGTCCCTCGGCGAGCTGCGCGCGACGCGCGTCGAGTTGCGCCTGCAGTTCGTCCCAGCGCCCGTCGCGCACGAGCGGCCCGAGCCCATCGCGGCCGAGGCCGCAACCCATCCGGGTTGCCGGCGTCGGCGCTGGCGCGGCGACCGAGAAAGCCTCGACCGCTCTCCTTGCTGGGGCCCTTCGTCCTCCGAATCCTCGCGTCCCGCGAGGATTCTCCGGACTTCGAGCCCATCGACGTGCTGGATCACGAGCGCGTGATCGCGGCGCTTCTTGTGCTCGCGGTAGCAGACGACCAAGACGCCGACGACGACGGAGTCGAAGCGCCACAACACGTCCTGGATCGGCCGATCGACGCGACGCAGGAGCTTCCGGCTCACCCCTTCCTGCAGGGTCGCTTCGAGCTTCCTCGCCTGCTTCGGTGTGAGGCGGTCGGTGAGCGTCGCCATGCGGGTCATGCCGCGCGCAGGCTATGCAGGGGCGTGCGGCCGCGGAATCCGCGCGCGCCTGTCTTGACCCTCCGCGCGGACGAAGCCAAGCTCCGCGCCGCGCTCGGTCATCGGGAGCGCCGCCCCGTCGTGACGGCGATCGGTGTCCAAGAGCGCTCGTGCCATGATCGACCGCGCCCTCGTATTCCTACGCGACGAGCTGAAGAGCCATCTGTCCGGTCGGCTCACTGCGGGTGCTGCCGAATCTCTGGTGTTGACGTCTGTCCTCGACTCCGACGGCCGGCTCGCCATTCCCTCGGATTCGATCGGGATGACGGTAGTGCACCTGGAGGAGGAGCGCATCTTGAGGGACCAGGGACCGATGTACCGCCGCGACGAGAGTGGCTCGCTCCGCAAGGAGAACCCTGAAGTGCGGCTGATGCTTGACCTGCTGTTCTGCGCAAACTACCGGAGCTACTCGGAAGCGTGGCGCTCGCTCTCGCTCGTGCTGTCGTTCTTCCAGTCGCGCAACGTGTTCGAGCCGAGCACGTATCCGGCACTCGACGCAGGGATCGAGAAGCTGGTCGTAGAACACCGCTCACTATCCTTCGAGGAGCAGAACCACCTCTGGTCCGTGCTCGGCGCCAACCTGCTGCCCTTCGCTCTCTATCGCACCGGTGTCGTGCCGGTTCGCGAGGAGCAGGTGCTCGGCCTGGTGCGTCCCGTCGAGACGATCGTCGTCGACGCCGGCGACATGGGTTCCACGTCGTGAAGACGACCTTCGCCCGGCTCTTCGAGGTCCGCGTGCGGCACGACTACCGTCACTCGGGCAAGAACGTCGACTTCGCATGCGAGCCGACACTCGGCTGCGCGACGGAACTCGCCCGGCACGGACTCCACTTCCGCGTGCTCGACACCGGGTTCGCGGTCTTCGGCGAACTCGATGGAGAAGGTCCCGCGCTCCGGCGGCCGCTCGGGGACGGAATCGTGCTCCGGTTCTGGATGCGCGCGCGTACCGACGAGGCGACCCGCGTCACGGACCTCGACGGCGACGCGTCCCGATGGCGTCCGGGTTCCTGCATCCTCGTGTTCGCCAACGAACAAGCGCTGGACGTCGGCGGCGGCGAACGCTCCTTGTGCTCCGCCGGTGACCGTGCGTCGACCGCCGACCTGGTGGCACTGCGGCCCCTCCGCTTCACGCTTCGCCGCGATACCGACCTGGTCGTGCCGCATCTGCGCGTCATGGACTCGCGCGGACTAACCGTGATCGACGAAACGGTGAGGCCGTTGCGCGCGGGCGCGGGCGCCACCGGGCGCGTCGAGCACGCCGTGGACCTCTCGGGATTCGGCGAGGGAGAGTACCGACTCCGCTTCGAGGGTACGGCGGAGGACGTCTTCCACGGTTCCGACGAACGCACGCCTGACACGGCGGTCGGCCTGATCGAGATCAGTCACGACGGGACGATCCCGATCGACGCTCGCATCCAGACGTCCGGCGGTGCGCCGACCGGACGGAGGTTCCAGGTGCGCTTCGGGGCGCGATCGGCACGTTGGCGGTACGTCGTGTCGCGAAAGCGGCCGATGGAAGCCGACGAGTTGACGGTCAGCGGACCGAGCACGGCGCTTTCGTTCGGGAACTCGGAGTTGGTCCGCGATGACCTCGCGAGCAGCGAACGTATCGAGCGCTTCGCGGCATCCCAGCCGACACCGTTCGTCGATCAGCCCGTCCGCGGGATCTCGTTGCGCCGAACCGTGATCGTCGACGGCCTGCCGGTCACCGTCGACCTGCGCACGAACCTGCCATCACCCTCTCCCGCCGCGATCGTGACTGCCGAAGGTGAGGCGTTCGCCGACACATACGTCTTCCTGTGACGCGCGGGGAGCGCGCGCGGCGCGCTTGATCGCCCAGGACGAGCCCGACAGAATCCTCGCCGCGCAGCCGGTGCGAGCATCGACCGAGACTCGGCCTCGTGATCGAGACCGTCGGATCGACCTCGCGAGTTGCGCAGAGTCGGAAACGCGACGCTCATGGCGACCTACAAGACCCCGGACGTCTACGTGGAGGAGATCTCGCTTTTCCCGCCGTCGGTTGCGGAAGTGGAAAGCGCGGTGCCCGCCTTCATCGGTCACACCGAGAAAGCGGAGTTCAAGGGCCAGGATCTCACGAACAAGCCGACGCGGATCAAGTCGCTCGTGGAGTACGAAGAACGCTTCGGAAAAGGGCCGGAGCCGCTCGTCGCCAAGGTCGTTCTCGACGGGCAGAACAACGTTGCCAGCGCCAGTCTCGACTCGACGTACGTGTTCTACGACAGCCTTCGCCTCTTCTTCGCCAACGGCGGCGGCAAGTGCTACATCGTGTCGGTGGGTGGGTACCGTGACGCGTTGTCGAAGGACGACTTCGCGGCGGGACTCGAGCAGCTGCGCCGGGAAGACGAGCCGACCATGCTCCTCTTCCCAGATGCGACGAAGTTCGCATCGACCAACGAGCTGTATGCGCTCCAGCAAGCCGCGCTGAAGCAGGCCGGCGAACTCATGGACCGCTTTGTCATCATGGACCTGGCGCCAGCCGCAGACACCACGGAGTGGTGGGACACGATCGAGGAGTTCCGGAGCGAGGTCGGCATCGAGAACCTGAAGTACGGAGCCGCCTACACGCCGTATCTCAAGACGGGCCTGTCCAAGGAGATCCGATTCCGAACCATCCACGACAAGCTCGAGAAGTTCGGTGTTCCGGTCCAGTTCGAGAGCATGACCTCGGACACTGACATCCTCGCGCGCATCGCGCGCCTGCGGATCGCGATCGCAAACAGCGATCTCGTGCTCGATTCCACGACTGGAGCGCTCGCGGCGTTTCTCGCCGGCCACAACTCCGGTTCGTCGACTCCGGGCAGCCTCGGCGAGGCGTTCGAACGCTACTACGCGACGTACAACCAGGCAGTCCAGACGGTGCCTGCATCGGCAGCGACGGATGCCGCATCGGTCGTGGCCGCTCGGGTTGCATTCGTCGCGCTGTTGTCGTTCGCGTTCGATCTCGGCGTCGACTATGTGCAAAGCTTGCTCGCCGGCAGCACGCCACTGGCGCAACCCACGGACACCGACCAGTCAGCGTTCAAGGACGTCGAGGGTTTGGTGAGGAACCAACTCTCGCCACTCTTCAGGGAGCTCGTCGCTTTCAACCTGGGCGCCGGATCTGACCGGGTCGGTGCGGATATCGGCAAGCTGTGGCAGGACGGCGGAACGAGTCAACTCAGTGCGAGCGTGTGGGGAACGGACTTCGACACGGTGGCCGCTGACAATTCGATCTACCCGAAACCGGGAGCGACGACCGCCGAACTCGTCGAGAACCTGAAGTCCGCCGGAGAGGCGATCACCGCGTCCGTTCGAAACGTCATCGCGGCCGTGGACTCGATTCCGATCATCGTTCGCCAGCACGAGTCCACCGGCGAGGGCGGTCTCCGCGACGTCTTCACGACCTACAAGAACATCGCGGACGGCGTGGCGCGCGAAGCGACCCTGTTGCCGCCCAGCGGTGCGATTGCGGGGGTCTACGCGAAGATCGACCGCCAACGCGGCTGTTGGAAGGCGCCCGCAAACGTCAGTCTCGCGGAGGTCGTGGGGTTGGCGGTGCAGATCGACAATAAGGATCAGGAGGAATTGAACGTCGATGTCGTCGCCGGCAAGTCGATCAACGCGCTGCGCACGTTCACTGGGAAGGGCCACCTCGTGTGGGGCGCGCGCACGCTCGCCGGGAACGACAACGAGTGGCGCTACGTGTCCGTGCGGCGCTTCTTCAGCGTGGTCGAGGAGTCGATCAAGAAGTCGACCTATTGGGCGGTCTTCGAGCCGAACGACGCCAACCTCTGGGTCAAGGTCAAGGGCATGATCGAGAACTACCTGACCTTGAAGTGGCGCGACGGAGCGCTCGCCGGGGCCAAGCCCGAGCACGCGTTCTTCGTGAAGGTCGGGCTCAACCAGACCATGACGGCCATCGACATTCTCGAAGGTCGACTCATCGTCGAGATCGGCATGGCGGTCGTGCGCCCTGCGGAGTTCATCATTCTCCGCTTCTCTCACAAGATGCAGCAGTCCTGAGCACGCAGTCTGATCCCTTCAACTCAACGGGAGAACGCACAT
>JACRLW010000110.1 GCA_016235155.1 Planctomycetota bacterium | reverse complement strand
GTAGCCGCTTTTCCGACTGATCCCGAACTCCGCGCAGAGCTCCGTCATCGTCGAGAGCCCGCACTGCCAGGCCGCCACGAACTTCAACCGCTCGTTCACGAGATCTGTTTCTTGCCAGGGCATCCACCGACGGGACCACGCGACGCACCGCGCGTCACTGAAAAGTGTTACCCATGTGCCCGGACACTTCTGTCACCCATGTACCCGGGTTGCACCTACTTGCTACCGGCTTCCTAACCCGCCCCCAACCCTCACGCCCCCGCCACCGCACCCGCCCGCTTCGCAGCGAACTCGCGGACACGCGCGATCATCTCGGCGCGGTCGATCGGCTTGGTGAGGAAGGCGTCGCAGCCGGCTTCGAGGCAGCGTTCGCGGTCGCCGGTCATCGCGTGGGCGGTCAGTGCGATCACCGGGAGCTGGTAACCGCGCTCGCGGAGCTCGCGCGTGGCGGAGTAGCCGTCGAGCACCGGCATCTGCATGTCCATCAAGATGACGTCGAACGGCGTGCCTGCTGAGACCGCTTCGAACGCGCGGTCGACGGCGAGACGGCCGTTCTCGACGACGGTCACCTCGACGCCGGCCTTGCGCAGGATGTGGCTCACGAGCTTCTGGTTGTCGAGACCGTCTTCGGCGAGGAGCACGCGCGCGCTGACGGCCGACGACTCGGGCGGCGCTTCGGTCTTGCCGTCGCTGCGACGCCGGTCGAAATCGCGCTCCGAGCGGTCGAGGTCCCCGAGCGCGGATTCACCGCCGTCGATCTCGAGCGAGAACGTGCTGCCCACGCCCTTGCGGCTCTGCACGGAGATCGCTCCGCCGAGCATGCTCGAGAGGTGCTGCGAAATGGCGAGGCCGAGGCCGGTCCCCCCGAAACGCCGCGTGTGCGAGCTGTCCGCCTGCGAGAACGGCTTGAAGATCTCCGCGAGTTCGCGCGCGCTCATCCCGATGCCCGAGTCGCGCACCTGGAAGACGATGCGACGGGGCTCGTCTTGGTGCCGCCGCACGGTCAACACGACTTCGCCCTGGACCGTGAACTTCACGGCGTTGCCGATCAGATTGGCGAGGATCTGGCGCAGGCGCGTCGGATCCGAGTCGATGCGGCGCGGCAGCGGCCACTGCAAGTCGAGGCCGAGACGGATCTGCTTGTCGTCCGCGCGCCGGCGGAACATGTCGACGACTTCGATCGCGAACTCGACGGGCGAGCACTGCGTCCGTTCGATCGTCATCTTGCCGGCCTCGATCTTCGAGAGGTCGAGGATGTCGTTGATGATCGAAATCAGGTGCTCGCCGTTGCGGAGGATCGTCGCGATGAACTCCTTGGTCTGGTCGTCGGCGCGGCCGTCGTCGCGCACCAGCTCCGCGTAGCCGAGGATCGCGGTCATCGGCGTGCGGATCTCGTGGCTCATGTTCGCGAGGAACTCGCTCTTCGCGCGGTTGGCTTCCTCCGCCGCGAGCCGCGCGAGTTCACGTTCCTCGTTCGAACGGCGCAGCGCCTCGTTGGTCAACTTGTGGTCGATGAGCGCGGCGGCGTGCTGCGCGAGTTCCGCGCCCTCGTGACCGAACTGCTCGATCGAGACCGGCTGCTTCTTCACGACCAGCGCGAGCACGCCGATGATCCGATCGTCGACGCGCATCGGGAACAAGCCGAGCACCGCGGCCTGCACGTGACCGAGCAGCGGATCCTCGAGATCGAGGTCGGTGTCGTCGAGGTGGAGGATCATCGACTCGCGCTGCGACACGACGTGCCAGAGGAGCGACGTCGAACGACCGTGTGCCTCCTTCACCACCGACGTGGTCGGCTCGATCCCGGTCGCGGCGACGACGCGCAGCGAGCGCTCGGCGCGGTCGTGCACGGCGAACGCGACGCCGTTGAAGGCCGCGGCGTCGTGGATCGTCTCGCCGATCGCCTTGAGCGTCGAATCGAGGTCGCGCGAGCGGAGCGCGATGGTCGTCACCTGGTTGAGGAGCCAGAGGCGCACGTTGATGCGCTGCAGGCGCTCCTCGACCTCGCGCAGCGCACGCGTCTCCTGGAGCACGCACACCGAATCGGAGGACTCGCCGACGGCGCCGAGCTTCGAGAACGAGAGCAGGGCCGGAACGCTCGACCCGTCGGGCGCGCGCAAGGTGACTTCGACCGGACCGTGCTCTTCGGCCGCGAGTTCGACGAGTTCGTCGCCGCGTTCGACCAGTTCGGCGAGCGGGCGACCGACGAGCGCCTTCGGTTCGCAGCCGAGCACGCGCGCGAGCGGTTCGTTGGCGGCGCGGATGCGGCGATCGATGCCGATCGTCAGCAGCCCGCAGTTCATCCGATCGAGCACGCGATCGAGATCGTGGCGCACGAGGCGGCTGCGACGCAGCTCGCGCACGATGCGACGCATCGCGCGGGACAGCCGGGCAGAGGCGCCGCCGAGCAGCGGCACGCGCCGATCGAACTCGCCGCGCGCAACGTCCTCGGCCGCGTCCGCAAGGTCGAGGAGCGCAAGCGACGACGAGCGCGACAGCCCGTACGTGACGAACGCGAGCGACGCGAGTGCGACGAGCGACGCGATCACGCAACCGACCGGGAAGCCCCAGCCGAAGGCATGACTCGCCCAACCGGCCAGGGCACCGCTGGCCGTCGTGCTGGTGAGCCTGACGATCGTCGTTCGCGCGGACATCGGGGTTCGCGGGCGGCGCGGACATGGAGGCAGCGCCGGGTCGCTCTTCGGCCGCGGGCATCGCCTCGGTGTGCCGGCGAGGCGTTCACTCGATGTGATCGAGAGGACGCGACCGACCGGACGCGAGCGATCGAACGGACCCGAGAAGGCCCGAGCTATGCTCCGCGCCGATGCGCGCCGCTCACTCCCTGCTGCTGATCGGAACGGCCCTCGGGTCCGCGGCCTTCGCTCAGGAGCCATCGCGTGCGGAGACCTTGTGGCCCGAAGTGCTGCGCCCCGCGATCGAGCGCAGTTGCGTCCGTTGCCACGGCCCGCAGCGTCAACGCCGCGGCCTGCGCCTCGACTCGCTCGCCGCGCTGCGCTTCGGTGGTCAATCGGGAGCGGTGCTCGTCCCGGGCGACGCCGAGCGCAGCCTGATCGTGAAACACGTCGAGGGCCGCGACGGGAAGAAGAAGATGCCCGCCGAAGGCGAGCCGCTCGCTCCAAACGAGATCGCGGCATTGCGCACCTGGATCGACGCCGGAGCGACCGGCGACGACGGCATCCGCGTCGATCCGCGCGAGTTCGGGCATTGGGCCTATCGCCCGGTGCGCCGTCCCGATCCCCCGCTTGGGTCCACGCATCCCGTCGACGCCTTCGTGCTCGCTCGACTGCGCCCGCTCGCCGATCGCCTCGCTCCGGAAGCACCGCGCGCGACGCTCGTGCGTCGCCTCTGGCTCGACCTCACCGGGCTTCCTCCGGCGCTCGCCGAACTCGATCGCGCCGAGCACGACGCGTCGCCGGAGTGGTGGCCGGCCGCGGTCGACCGCGCGCTCGCGTCGCCGCACTTCGGCGAACGATGGGCCGCGTGGTGGCTCGACCTCGCGCGCTACGCGGACACGCGCGGTTACGAGAAGGACGACCGCCGCTCGATCTGGCGCTGGCGCGACTGGGTGATCGACGCCTTCGACAAGGACCTGCCCTTCGATCGCTTCACGACCCTCCAACTCGCGGGCGACCTGCAACCCGGCGCGACGACCGATGACATGCTCGCGACCGCGTTCCATCGCAACACGATGACGAACGACGAGGGCGGGACCGACGACGAGGAGTTCCGCGTCGCCGCGGTCCTCGACCGCGTGACGACGACGTTTGCGGTCTGGATGGGCACGACGATCAACTGCGCGCAGTGCCACGACCACAAGTACGACCCGATCTCGCGCCGCGACTTCTACGGCGTCTATGCGTTCTTCGACCAGACCGCCGACGCCGACAAGGGTGACGAGTCGCCGACGATCCTCACGCCGACTCCCGAGGAGACCGCGCGGCTCGCGGCGCTCGACGCCACCCTCGCCGCCACGCGCGCGCAACTCGCGCGGCCGATCCCTCCGGCGGCGCTCGAGGAGTTCGTCGCGGGACTTCGCGAGCGCGTGCGCGATTACGAGGCGATGCACGTGGAACTCGGACCCTGGCGCCACTCCGGTCCCTGGCAAGGCGCGGACTTCGACGACGCCTGGCAGCGCGAGTTCGCACCGGAGCACGACGGCACCCGCGACGTGGCCTGGACCGCGCGCCCCGATTGGACCGACGGCATCGTGCACGCGGATCTGCCCGGCACGAACGTCGCGCACTACCTGACCCGCACGCTGCGCACGGCGACGCGAGGACGGATCGAGTTCGCGCTGGGCAGCGACGACGCGCTCGAGTTCCGCGCCGGCGATCGCATCGTGCTGGAGAAGAAGGTCTCGCGCGCCGCAGCTCCCGATCAGGAACGCGTGAGCGTCGACGTCCAGCCGGGTGAGACGCGCCTGCTGCTCAAGGTCGTCAACGGCGGCGGCCCCGCGGGCTTCTTCTTCCGGGCCGTGGGCGTCGAGTTCGATGCACCGATCGCCGCGGCGATCGCCGTCGACGCGCGCGCGCGTGATGCGGAACAGACCGCCGTCCTGGAGGCGGCCTTCCGCGAGCGCGACGATTCACTCGGTCCCCTGCGCGGCGCGCTCGCGAACCTCGAGAAGGAACGGGCGGCGGTGTCGGTCGCGCGCACGCCGGTCCTCCTGGAACTGCCGGCGGAGCAGCGTCGCACGACGCGGATGTTCAACCGCGGCAGCTTCCTGGACCCTGGTGACACGATCGGCCCGGGCGTGCCGGGTCACCTCGGCCCGTTCCGCCCCGAGTGGCCGCTCGATCGGCGCGGCCTCGCGCGCTGGATCGTCGATCCGGCCAATCCGCTGACCGCACGCGTCACCGTCAACCGGATCTGGGAGCAACTCTTCGGCCGCGGGATCGTCGAGACGACCGAGGACTTCGGACAGCAGGGCGAGTCGCCCTCGCACCCCGAATTGCTCGACTGGCTCGCCGCGGAGTTCGTCGCGCGGGGTTGGAGCCTGAAGTCGCTGCTGCGGTCCATCGTGACCTCCGCGACGTACCGGCAGGACTCGTCGCTGCCGCCCTGGGCCGATCAGGATCCCTACAACCTCCTGCTCGGCCGCGGGCCGGCGCTTCGTCTGCCGGCCGAAGCCGTGCGCGACTCCGCACTGGCGATCGCGGGCCTGCTCTCCGACCGGAAGTTCGGGCCGAGCGTGATGCCGCCGCAGCCCGAGGGTATCTGGCGCGTCGTCTACAGCGGCGCTCGGTGGCAGACGAGCGCCGGGGAGGATGCGTATCGCCGCGGCCTCTACACGTTCTGGCGCCGCACGAGCCCGTATCCGTCGATGGTCACCTTCGACGCTCCGAGCCGCGAGTTCTGCGTGGTGCGCCGCTCGCGCAGCAACACGCCGTTGCAGGCCTTGGTCACGCTCAACGACCCGGCCTTCGTCGCCTGCGCGCGCGCGTTCGCGCGGCGCGTGATCGAGGAAGCGCCCGGCGACGACGGCGCGCGCATCGAACACGCGTTCCGCCTGGCGACGGCGCGACGACCCGCGCCCGACGAGCGTGCTCGCCTCGCGAGGCTGCTCGCGGAGGAGCGCGCTCACTTCGCGTCCGCGCGCGACGACGCCGAACAGCTCGTCGCGACCCCCGCGGGAGACGACGCGCCGGAACTCGCCGCATGGACGATGCTCGCGCACGTGCTGCTCAACCTCGACGAGGTCCTGGTCAAGCGATGAGCCACGCCTTCGATCCGCCGGAGCTCTCGCGGCGCGCGTTTCTCGGTCGGTCCGCACTCGGGCTCGGCGGGATCGCGCTCGACTCCATGCTGCGGACCGCGAGCAACGGCCCGCACGGTCCCCATCACGCACCGCGCGCCCGCAGCGTCATCTGGCTGCACATGGCCGGATCGCCGTCGCATCTCGACACCTTCGACCCGAAGCCGAAGCTCGTCGAGCTGAACGGGCAACCCTGCCCGAAGTCGCTGTACGAGAAGGAGCGCTTCGCCTTCATCAAGGGCGTGCCGCGCATGCTCGGGTCGCCGCACACGTTCCATCGCGCGGGCGAATGCGGCGCGTGGATCGTCGACCTGATGCCGAACCTCGCGCGCGTCGCCGACAAGCTCACGATCGTGCGCTCGATGCACACGAGCGAGTTCAACCACGCGCCGGCGCAGCTCTTCCTGCACACCGGTTCGGCACGGCCGGGTCGACCGTCGGCGGGAGCATGGGCGAGCTACGGCCTCGGTTCGCTGAACCAGGAGCTGCCGGTGTTCGTCGCGTTCGTGTCGGGCGGCAAGGTCCCCGACGCCGGCAGCAGCGCGTGGGGCGCGGGCTTCCTGCCGACGGTGCACCAGGGCATCGAACTGCGCAGTCAGGGCGACCCGGTGCTCTACCTCGCCGATCCCGACGGCATCGACCGCAGCACGCGCCGCCGCAGCCTCGACTGCATCAACGACCTCAACGCGCTGCGACTCGCCGCGCACGGCGATCCGGAGACGGCGACGCGCATCGCGCAGTTCGAGCTCGCGTTCCGCATGCAGACCTCGGTGCCGCAGGTCTGCGACCTGCGCAAGGAACCGGCGAGCGTGATCGAGGCCTACGGCGCGACCCCCGGCCAGCCGTCCTTCGCGAACCACTGCCTGCTCGCGCGGCGACTCGTGGAGGCCGGCGTGCGCTTCGTCCAGCTCTTCGACTGGGGTT
>JACRLW010000109.1 GCA_016235155.1 Planctomycetota bacterium | reverse complement strand
GGTGAGGCCCAGGCGACTCCGCGCGGCGGAGCCGCGGACGCCGGCGCGCAAGGGGCTCCGCGCGGTGAAGGCGCGCCGCGAGGCGGGCGCAGCGGGCGTCGCGGACCCGGCGGCGAACGACCTCCGGGCGGCGAGAACCCCGCACCCCAGAACCCGGCGCCCCAGAACCCGACTCCGCAGAACCCGACGCCGGCGACCCCGACTCCGACGAACCCGGCCCAGACGCCGAATCCCCAAGCGCCGAATCCCCAAGCGCCGAATCCCCAGACGCCGGCGGCGACTCCTGCTCCAGCGGAAGAGAAGCCGCCCGAGCGACCGCAGTACCCGCCGCAGCCGCCGCGCGATCCCGCGAAGGACGCCCTGATCGCGCTCCGCGACGGCAAGCTCGCGCTGTTCGTCGAGGTGGACCGCGCGGAAGAGGTCACGCGCGCGCTCGAACTCGCGCGGCAGCACGGCGTCAAGCGACTCGTGCTCGAACTCGCGACCCGCGCCGCGGACGCCGTCGCCGCGATCGCCGAGGCCGGCGTGCCGGTGGTCGTCGCGGGCAGCGAACTCCCGCCGATCCAGGAACTCGGCGAGGGCGTCGAGCGCCGGCCGATCGCGGCCTTGCTCGCCGAGCGCCTCGTACCGATCGCGATCGGGTCGGCGTCGGTCGAGCGGGCGCGCCATCTGCCGTCGATCGCCGCGGAAGCGGTCGGCGCGGGAGTACCGGAGGACGTCGCGCTGCGCGCGCTGACGCTCGACGCCGCCGAACTGCTCGGCGTCGCCCGCGACTGCGGGTCGCTCGAACCCGGCAAGCTCGGCGACGTCGTCCTCACCAGCGCGCCCCTGCTCGCGAGCGAGAGCCGCGTGCTGCGCGTGCTCTCCGCCGGACGCACCATCCACGAGGCCAGGTGATGACAAGAACCCGTCTCGTGTGGGCAATCGCCGCCGCTGCGTCCGCGGTCTCCGCCCAGGATCCCGCCGCGACGCCCGCGACTACGGTCGTCGAGGCGACGCGCGTCGTGCTCGCCGCGGGCGAAGCGCTCGACGGCGACCAGGCCCGCATCGCCCTGCGCGACGGCAAGGTCGTCGCCGTCGGTCGCGAGATCGCTCCGGAGACCCTCGCGCGTGCGCAGCGCGTGCGGTTGCCGGCCGGCGCCGTCGTCGTGCCGGGCTTCGTCGCGTTGCGCGATCAACTCGACTCCGCCGCGGATCTCGCGGAGAGCATCGACGCGTTCACCCCGGAACTGCGAGCGGCCGAAGCCTTCGACCCGTTCGACCGCGTCCTGCCGTGGCGCGCACGCAGCGGTGTGACCGCGACGGTGCTCGCCCCGAACTCCCTCAACACGTTCGCCGGCATCGCGTCGCTAGTGAAGTGGGACGGCGAACGGGGCTCCGTCGCCGCCGCCGACGGCTATCTCCTCCTCGCTCTCGTCGAGTCCTCGCTGTCGCGCGAGCGCTACCCGACCTCGCGGATGGGCGCGGCCGATCTCGTGCGCGGCGCCTTCGCCGAGGCCGCGGACCCCCTGCTCGGCATCGGACCGGAGTACGCGGTGCTGCGCGAGGTGAAGGACGGCGGGCGACGCGTCGCCATCCACGCGAGCACGCACGCGGAACTCACCGGCGCGATCGACCTCGCCCGCGAACTCGGTCTGTCGCCGGTCCTGCTCGACGCCGCGGAGATCGAGAACTGCATCGAACGCTTGAAGGGCACCTCGCTGAGCGTCGCGCTGCGGCCGCTCGACTGGGGCAGCCGCACCGCAGCACTGCAAGCGCCCGCGCAACTCGCCGCCGCAGGCGTGCGCTTCTCCTTCGCGGGTGCGACCGGTCACGCGCTGCGCCGCTCGGCCTCGCTCGCGTGCAAGCACGGCCTCGATCGCCGCACGGCGCTCGACGCGATCACCCGCGTCCCCGCCGAGCAGGCCGGCTTCGGCGACCGCATCGGCATGCTGCGCGTCGGCCGCGACGCCGACTTCGTCGTCTTCGACGGCGATCCGATCGACCTCACGACGCGCCTGCTGGAGACCTGGGTCGACGGGCGCCGCGTCGCGACGACCCCCGGAACTTCACGATGACCTGGGGCTTCACGATGACCTGCAGCTTCACGATGACCTGTCGATCCGCGCTCGCCTTGGTTCCCGTCCTCGCCGGGCTCGTCGCCACCGCGCCCGCCCAGGACACGATCACCGTCCTGCGCGGCGCGCGCGTCCTCATCGGCACCGGCCAGGCGATCGAGAACGGCGTCGTCACGATGGCGGGGGGCAAGATCGTCGCCGTCGGCGACGCGAAGCTCGAGGTCCCCGGCGGTGCGGTGATCGTCGACTGCGCCGGCAAGGTGATCACGCCTGGTCTGGTCGACGCGTCGACGACGCTCGGCATCGCCGGCGACGTGAACGAACAGGGCGACGAGATCACCGCCGCGGTCTCCGTCCTCGACGCGCTCGACCCGCGGGACAAGGGTCTCGCGCGCGCGTTGCGCGCCGGCGTGACCACGGTGCAGGTCAACCCCGGCAACAAGAACGTGATCGGCGGACTCGGCGCGGTCGTGAAGACCTTTGGCGAGAGCGCCGAGCGGATGCTCGTGCGCGAGGACTCGGGCCTGCGCTTGACGATGGGCGCGGAACCGTCGGGCGGGAACCGCGCGTCCCGCGGCGGCACGCCGGCGAGCATCTACTACCGGCGACCGACGACCCGCATGGGCGTCGTGTGGGAGACGCGACAGGCCTTCTACCGCGCGATCGCCTACCAGGAGCAGAAGACGATCCCTGGCGCGCCGCCGCCGCCCGTCGACGCGGACCTCGAGGTCCTGCTGCGCGCGCTGCGCGGCGAGTTGATCGTCCGCACGACCGCGCGCGCCGAGCAGGACATCCGCACCGCGATCCGGCTCGCCAACGAGTTCGGCTACAAGACGGTGCTCGACGAATCGACCGAAGCGTGGAGCGTGCTCGACGCGATCGTCGCCGCGAACGTGCCGGTCCTGCTCGCGGCGCCGAGCCGCGGCATCGCCGGCGACGGCGCCGAAGTGCGGTGGGCGACGGCCCGCCTGCTCGCGCAACGCGGCGTGCCGTTCGCGATCTGCAGCGGCGCCGACGCCGGCGCGCTCGATCTCGGTCGCGAGGCGATGTTCGCGGTCCGCTTCGGCCTCGATCCATCGATCGCACTGCGCTCGGTGACCAGCGAGGCCGCGCGTCTGCTCGCGGTCGAGGACCGCGTCGGTTCCTTGTCCGCCGGGCTCGACGCCGACGTCGTGCTCTGGAGCGGCGACCCCTTCGATCCCACTTCGTCCGTCGTCTCCGTGTGGGTCGGCGGGCGTCGCGTCGTGCCTTGATGTCGTGCCCTGATGACGCGAGCGACCCGGAGCCTATTGCCAAGATGAAGCCGTTCCTTGTGTTCGTCGCGGCCGCGCTGGCCGCACTCCTGCCGACCTCGCCCGCGCAAGACCTCGTCGCGATCCGCGCCGGCAAGGTCTGGACGATCTCCTCGGGCCTGCTCGAGAACGCGGTCATCCTCGTCAAGGACGGCCGCATCGAGGCGGTGGGCGCCGACCTCGAAGTGCCCTGGAACGCGACCGTCGTCGACGCGCGCGACAAGGTGGTGATGCCGGCGTGGATCCTCGCGCACAGCACCGCCGGCCTCGGCGGCGGCAACAACGAGCGCATGCAGAACGTGCCGTTCCTCACCGTGGCGGACGGACTCGACCCGTCGTCGCTGGCGATCGAGGAAGGGCGACGCAACGGGGTCGGCGTCGCGAACGTGATGCCCGGCAACCAGACCCTGGTCGCCGGCCGCGGGCTGATCGCGCGCTACGTCGGACGCACCGTCGAGGAGATGACGCTGCGCGAGCGCAGCGGTCTCAAGCTCTCGTTCGCCGCGGGGCAGGGCAACGTGATCGCGCAGATCCGCGAGATGCGCCGCGTGCTCGACGACGCCGCGGCGCTGAAGAAGGACCTCGAGCGCAAGCGCGAGGAGTGGCAGAAGGCGAAGGACGCCGGCGCGATCAAGGACGAGGAGTTCAAGGAAGAGCCCGACGAGACCAAGAAGCCGCTCGTCGACCTGATCGAGGGCAAGCTGGTCGGTTGGCTCTACGTGCCCGGCAGCGCCGAACTCGCCGAGGTCGCGCGGCTGAAGGAGAAGTACGCCCTGAAGCTCGTGCTCATCCTCGGCCCGCGCTGCTACAAGGCCGCCGAACAGGTCAAGGCACTCGGCTACCCCGTCGTTCTCGACGAGAACGCCCTCGAGTTCCGCGAGACCGATCCCGAGACCGGCGACGAGAAGATCGTGTCGCCCGCGAAGGTGTTCGCCGACGCGGGCATCGAATTCGCCATCTCGCTTGGCGACGACGGGCGCGGTCCGGAACGCCATCCGTGGTGGCAGCTCGCGACCATGGTGCGCTCGGGCATCGACCGCGAGACCGCGCTGCGTTCGCTGACGAGCGTGCCGGCGAAGATCCTCGGCCTCGACGCCGAACTCGGGACGATCCAGGCCGGTCGCGCCGCGAACCTGCAGGTGCTCACCGGCGATCCGTTCCAGGCGACGAGCTGGGTCGACACCGTGATGATCGACGGCGAGATCGTCTACGAGCGGAGCAAGGACCAGCGGCTGAAGCTGTTGTTCGGCGAGAACGAGGGCAACAAGTGATGGCCCGCGTCGAGACCGTCGCGCGCGGAACACTCGCGCTCGCCGTCGTCGCCGCCGTCGCCGTGGCGACGTGCGGCGCATCGCGCGCGCAGGATCCGCCCGAGAAGACCTTCGCCGTCCGCTGCGGAACGCTGTTCACCGGCCGCGGCGAACCGATCGTCGGCGGCTGGCTCGTCGTGCGGGACGGCAAGGTCGCCGCGATCGCGCCGGCGAACGACCCGCCCCGTGATCTGCCGATCGTCGACGCGAGCGATCGCGTGGTGATGCCCGGCATCGTCGCGGCCGACAGCGAACTCGCGCAGCACCCCGACGCCGAACACAACGTCACGCCGGACTTCGTCGCACTCGATGGTTTCGATTTCAAGGCGACCTGGCGCCGCGCGCTCGCCGCGGGCGTGACCACCGCCTACCTCTCCCCCGGGCGCAACCGGCTCGTCTCGGGTCAGGGCTCGGTCGTGAAGCTCGCCGGCGACGACGCGGTCGCGCGCGTGCTCCGCGAGTCCGCGTGCCTGCGGATCAACGTCGGCGCGTCGAGCACGCAGGCGCCGCCGGTGTTCGAGCCGACGATCTACCCGACGGCCGACGACCCGCTCGAACCTGCGCGCCGTCAGTTCCCCAGCGCGCGCATCTCGCAACTCGCGACGCTGCGCAACCTCTTCGCTGCGGCGGCGCGCGACGACACGCCGGTCGGCGCCGGCGGCGCCGAGACGCGCTACGACCCGCGCGCCCTGCGCGCAGCGGCGCGCGGCGACCTGCCCCTGCGCATCGCGGCCCGCACCGCCTCCGACGTCCAGCGCGCGCTCGCGCTCGGCGAAGCGCTCGGGCAGCGCGTCGTCGTCGAGGACCCGGCGGAGATCGAGGAGGTCGCGCCGGCGCTGCGCGATCGCGGTGCACGCCTCGTGCTCCGCATCCCCGTGCGCCTCGGCGCGAGCAACCCCGGCGGCGAGAACCGTCGCGATCGTTCCCCGAAGCCGCACGCCGGGAACGCGGGGATCGCCGAACACGCCGGCCTCGTCGTGGCGCTCGCGCCGGTCGGCCCCGAACTCGACGACTACCTGCTCGTCGCCGGCCTCGCGGTGCGGCACGGCATGTCGCGCCGGGCGGCGATCGAATCGATCACGAGCGCTTCGGCCGAAGTGCTCGACGTGAGCGACCGCGTCGGTTCGCTCGAACCCGGTCGCGACGCCGACTTCGTCGTCCTCGGCGGTGATCCCCTGGCCGTCGGCACGATGGTCGAGGAGACCTGGATCGACGGCGTGCGCGTGCATCGCCGCGACGCCCCGCAGGACGTCCTCGCGATCCGCTGCGCACGCATCCTGCCGGGAGAGGGCGGCGTGCTGCGCGACGGCGTCGTGCTCGTCGCCGGCGGTCGCATCAAGGCGGTCGGCGAGGAACTGGCCATCCCCTACGGCGCGCGCGTGATCGACCTGACGGCGGAAGGCGGCGTGATGACGCCCGGTTTCGTCGACGCGGAGTCACGCCTCGGCCTCGCCGGCGACGGCACCGGCGTTCCCGACGGCACGCCGTCGCAGCGCGTCGCGCAGGCCGTGCGCTTCGACGACCCGGCTTTCGGCCAGGCTCTCGACGCCGGCATCACGACGGTCCTCGTCTGCGGCAACGACACCAACCTCGTCGGCGGGCGCGTCGCAGCGCTCAAGACCGGCGCCGCCGATGCGTCGTCGATGGTGCTCGACCCGATCGCGGGCCAGCGCTTCACCGTCGACGAAGTCGCACCCGACGCCATCCAACGTCTGGCGCAGGAACTCGACAAGGGTCAGAAGTACCTCGAAGCGTGGCAGGCCTACGAAAAGGCCCTCGCTGACTGGAAGGCCGGCAAGGGCAAGAAGCCGGAGGCGCAGGCGCCGACCGACGCGAAGCCCGCCGACGATCCGGTCAGCGGCACTTGGACCTGCGAGATGCAGGTCCCGCAGATGGGGATCGCGATCAAGCTCGTGCTCGACCTGACTCTCGCGGGCAACACCGTGACCGGCAGCGGGCGCGTCACGATCCGCGACCGCGAGCTGCCGGCGCAGACGATCGAGAACGGCAAATTCGAGAACGGCGAGTTGCGCCTCACGATGCGCCTGATGGGCGGCGACGGGGAACTCGTCGCGAAGCTCGAGGCCGACAAGCTCACCGGCAAGGTCAACGCGATGGGCAGCGAGATCGACGTCACCGGCACCCGCACCGCCAAGCCCGGCGACGCGAGCGCCACGCCGGTTTCCGGCGCGAGCGACGACGGCACGCCGAAGAAGCCGAAGGTCGAGGAGGCGCTCGAACCGCTGCGCGAACTCGTCGAACGCGGTGCGACGGCGATCGTGCGGAGCCGCCGCGCGCCGGCGATCGAGGCGGTGGTGAAGCTCATGACCGAGCGCAAGGTGCGCTTCGTCCTGCGCGACGCCGACGACGCCGTCGACACGCCCGCGATCCTGGGCGCCGTTCCCCCGCCGGTGATGCTCGGCCCGAACCTCGTCGGTCGCGAGGACGGCGAGATCGTCAACCTCCCGGCGCGCCTCGCCGACGCCGGCGTCGGCGTCGCGTTCGCGACCGGCGACCACGACGGCACCCGCTGGCTGCCGGTGCACGCGATGCACGCGATCCGTTGGGGACTCGACCCCGCGACCGCGTTGCGCGCGATCACGATCGAACCGGCGAAGGCCTTCGGCCTCGAGGCGCGCATCGGCAGCATCCAACGCGGCAAGGACGCCGACCTCGTCGTCTTCTCCGGCAACCCCTTCGAACCGACCAGCCGCGTGCTGCTCGTCGTCTGCAACGGCCGCGTCGTGCGCGACGCGCGTGCCGCGGGCAACGGCGGGAACAACGGCGCGGCGACGAGGACCCAGCGATGAGAAGCTCCCCGAAGCAGACCTTTCGCCGGCTCGGCCGGGTCGCGACCGCCGCGGCGCTGGCCCTCGCCGGCGCGCACGCGCAGCAGAAGCCGTCGATGACGATCTGGTACGGCGATCGCCCCAAGGACTACGAGGTCGCGAAGCTCGGCCCGACCTCGGTGCCGAGTCCCGCCTACGCGTTCAAGAGCAAGCGCGTGCTGCCGGTGACCGCGCCGCCGATCGAGGACGGCGTCGTGCTGACGCGCAACGGCAAGATCCTCGCGATCGGGCGCGCAGCGGACGTCGCGATCCCCGAGGGCTTCACCGTCGTCGACCTCGGCGATCGCTGGTGCGTGCCGGGCTTCGTCGACCTGCACTGCCACATCGCGTCCGAGGGTTTCGACATCAACGACACCGTCCACCAGACGAACCCCGAGATGCGCACGCTCGACCTCGTCACGATGGAGCACGAGCAGCTGAAGCTCGCGCTCGCGGGCGGGGTCACGACGGTGAACTACATCCCGGGCTCCGGCTCGAACATGGGCGGCTTCGGCACGCTGACGAAGACCTGGGGTCGCACGCCGGAGGAAGCGCTCGTCCGCTTCCCGGGCTGCCTCAAGATCGCGCAGGCCGGCAACCCCGAGCGATCGAGCGGTGACCTCGGCCTCACGCCGATGGGCATGAACGAGGGACTGCGAGCGACGCTGACGCGCGGCCGCGACTACCACCTCGCCTGGGAGGCGTGGAAGGCGGGCAAGGGCGACAAGCCGCAGTTCGAAGCCGGGCTCGAGTACCTGCGCGGCCTGTTCCGCCACGAGTACCCGGTCTGCGTGCACACGCAGATCTACCAGGTCGTGCTGCAGACGGTCCGCGAGCTCCGCCACGAGATGGGGCTGTGGACCGTGATCGTGCACGGCACCTTCGATGCCTACCGGCTCAGCGAGTTCGTCGCCGACAGCGGCGTGCCGATCGCCGGCGGACCGCGCCAGTACCACTTCGACCGCGGCGGCGGCGCCGGCGCCGGCAGCGGTGCGGAGAGCGCGTTCCGGGGCGTCCTCGCCGGCTGGTATGGCGGCGGCATGCACGGCTGGCGTTCGACCCAGCGCGGCCTCGGTCGCGACGGCATCGGCGTGAACACCGACTCGCCGGTCGTGCCGCAGCAGGAACTCTCCGTGCAGGCCGCGATGGCCGTGCGACTCGGCCTCGCGGACGACGTCGGCATCCTCGCCCTGACGATCAACCCCGCGCGCTTCATCGGCGCCGACGACCGCGTCGGCTCGCTGGAGGTCGGCAAGGACGCCGACCTCGTGTTCTGGTCGGGCGATCCGATCGACCCGCGCAGCCACGTCGAGTTGACCGTGGTGAACGGCAACCACGCCTACCGCCGCGATCCCCGCCATCCCCGTTACTGAGAGCGTGCCATGCAGACGACGACTTCATTCGCGGTCCTCCTGACGGCGCTCGCCGTCACCGCGCAGGACCAGCGTCCGACCGCGCTGGTCAACGCGCGCATCCTCACGATGACGGACGGCGGATCGATCGAGCGGGGCACCGTGCTGATCCGCGACGGCAAGATCGAAGCCCTGGGACCCGATGTGCGACCGCCGCTCGGTGCGCGCGTCATCGACGTCGCCGGCGGGACGGTGATGCCGGGCTACGTCCACGCGTGGTCCGGCGCCGGACTGAGCGCCGCGCCCCGTGCACCCCAGGAAGCTCCCGATCCGACGCGCGGCCGGCGCGGGCGCGGCCCGCGACCCGAGGTGACGCCGCAACCGTCGAGCGGCGGCAACAGCGCGAGCAAGCGCGTCGCCGACGGCGTGTACGAACGTCAGGACGTCTTCGCCGACCTCTTGCGCGAGGGCGTGACCAGCCTCAGCGTGCGCCCGCTCGCTCCCGGCTTCCCGGGTCTCGCCGCGCGCCTCGAACCGGACGGCACGACGCACGGCGATCTCGTCGTCGATCCCGAGAGCTACGTCGTCGTCGCACCCGCGACGAACACCGCGGGCAAGAAGCTGCTCAAGGACGAGTTCGACAAGGCGAAGAAGGCGCTCGAGGAGCGCAAGAAGCCGCCCGAACCGCAGAAGCCCGCCGGAACCGAAGGCCAGCCCGCCGCGACTCCCGACGCGAAGCCCGCCGAGCCGCAGAAGCCCGCCGAGGGCGGCAAGCCGGCCGAGGAGCCCAAGCCGCAAGAGCCGCCCAAGCCGCAGGAACCACCCAAGCCGCAGGAGCAACCCAAGCCCGCGACCGACGCGAAGCCCGCCGCCGCGCCGGCGCAGGCGCAGCCCGCGCCGAAGAAGGATCCGAACGTCGAAGTCCTCGCCGACGTGCTCGACGGCAAGCGCAAGACCTTCGTGCGCATGTCAACGGTGATGGAGATGCAGCACTGGCTCGACGCGGTCGGCGAAACGCGCTTCCCGATGGTGGTCGTCGCCGACGCGCCCGACAGCCGTCGCGGCCGTCTCGACGAAGGCATCGCGGAGCTGAAGAAGCTCGGAGCGACCGTGTTGCTGGCGCCGCGCCTCCTGGACCTGCCGTTCTCGCGGACGCTCGTCAACGTGCCGCAGCGCCTCCACGAAGCCGGCATCGCGCTCGGCTTCGTCCTGCCCGACGACCCGGCGGGGATCCGCGACCTGCGCTTCCGGCTGATGGAACTCGTGCGCAGCGGCCTGCCGGCCGACGCCGCGCTGCGCGCCGTCACCGCCGTCCCCGCAAAGCTGCTCGGCATCGACGACAAGACCGGCTCGATCGTCGCGGGCCTGCGCGCCGACCTGTTGGTCTTCGACGGCGATCCGCTCGATCCCTCCGCATCGCTGCGCCACGTCTTCCTGCGCGGCCGCGAGATCACGAAGGACCCCACGCGATGAACCTCGCCCTCCCCATCGGCGTCGCGCTCGCCGTCGCGACGATCACCGCCGACCTCTCGGCCCAGCGCTTCCAGGGCCGGCGTCGTCCGCCGCGCGAAGAGGGCGGCGCGGCACCCGTGGCCGACGCACCCAAGGCCGAACGCAAGGTCTCGTCCTGGACCGCGATCACCGGCGGCGACGTGCACATCGGCGACGGCAACGTGCTCCGCGGCGCCACCATCCTGATCGGCGACGACCGGATCGAGAAGGTCGGTCACGACATCGAGATCCCCGAGAAAGCGACGCGCATCGATGCCGCGGGCAAGGTCGTCGCGCCGGGCTTCTGCGTCGTGCGGATGCAAGGCGTCGCGGCCGGCGGCGGCAGTGAGGTGCGCGACGACCTCAACCCCTTCGACCCGAGCATCAAGATGGCGCTCGCGGCGGGGATCACGTCGTTCCTCTGGCAGAGCGGCGGCGGCAGCAACACGCCGGCCGGCAAGAGCGCGATCGTGAAGCTCGCCTGGGGCGACCTCCCTTCGATGGTGAAGGAGGAGAACACGGTGGTGTCGATGCGCGTGCCGCTCGACGCCTCCTCGATGGCGAACCTGCGCAAGCTCGTCCGTCAGGCCCGCGATCACCTCGACAAGGTCCGCGAGTTCGAGGGCAAGGCCGACGCGAAGCCCGAGGACCGGCCGAAGCCGCCGCAGGGCGTCGACGACCTGCTGGCGGTGATGCAGGGCCGCAAGAAGCTCTGGATCAGCGCGGGCAGCGGCGGCGGTGGCGGCTTCGGCGGGATGATGGCCCGGCCGAGCGGCGGCTTCGCCCAGAAGGAGGTCCGCCAGGCGCTCGAGGTCGCCGAACTCGTCGGTCAGGGCGTCGTGCTCGACGTCCCCGTCGAAGCCTGGGTCGTCCCCGACGAGGTCGCGGCGACCGGCTCGATGGCGATCGTGATGCCGCGGCTGGTCGTCTCCTCCGATCCGGGGCGTCCCGACGACACCGGCTCGAACATCGCCCAGGCGGCGATCCTCGACGCCGCCGGCGTGCCGATCTCCGTGACGGTCCCGACCGGCGGCTACGGCGGCGGCGCGACGGTCGGCACGGGCGGGATCCTCGGCCGCGACCTGCACACGCCCTTCGTCGACGCCGCGTTCGCGGTGCGCGGCGGATACCCGTCGCGGAAGGCGCTGCGGATCCTCACCCTCGACGCCGCCCGCATCTCCGGCGCGGAGCGGCGCGTCGGCTCGATCGAAGCCGGGAAGGACGCCGATATCTTGATTCTCGATGGCGACCCGCTGAACTACAAAACGTTCGTCCAGTCGGCCCTCGTGAACGGCAAGGTCGTCTATCGCAAGGACGAGGAACCGTTCTACCGCCACATCCAGCGGTGACCGACGATCGCGCGGGCATCCGGGCCCCCGCGCATCCCTGCCCTCCCGACCGCGAGAGTCGCTTCCGTCCCCGATGACCGCCGACACCCACAAGGAACTCGACGACTTCCTGCGGAGCATGCGGCAGGCCTACAACAGCCGCGACCTGAAGGCCTTCCGCGCGCACTTCTGGACCGACAAGCGCTTCGTCAACCTCGACATCTCCGGTCGCGTCGACATCGGGTGGGGCGCCTACGAGGAGATCCTCGACAGCGAGTTCCGCTACATGGACAAGGTCTCGCTCGAGCTCCGCGACACCAAGCTGATCCCGATCGACGACCAGTTCGCGACGGCGACGACGTCGTGGAAGCTCTCGCAGATCGACCCGGACGGCCGGACGGTTTCGCAGTCGGGGCGTGCGAGCTTCGCGCTGACGCGCTTTCGCACCGAGTGGAAGATCGTCCTCCAGCACTACTCCGCCGACCCCCACTCCTGATGCCCGATCCAGTGCGGATCAGGCATCACGGGAGGAGAGCGCGCGCAGGAAGGCGACGATCTCGAGCACTTCCGCTTCCGTGAGCTCCTTCCCGAGCTGGTGCGAAGCCATCGCCCGCACCGCTTCTTCGAGCGTCGCCACGCTGCCGTCGTGGAAGTACGGCGCGGTCTCCGCGACGCCGAGCAGCATCGGCACCTTGAAGACGTGGGTGTCCGCAGCCTGGCCGGTGACCTTCGCGCGCCCCACGTCGTCGGTCGGGTAGGGCTTCACGAGTCCGAGCTTCTGGAACATGCCTCCGCCGACGGTGCGACCGGCGTGGCAGGCGACGCAGCCGGTCGCGACGAAAGTGGCGAGGCCGCCCTTCTCGGCGCCCGTCAACGCCGAGTCGTCGCCGTCGAGCCAACGGTCGAAGCGACTGGTGGTGACGAGCGTCCGTTCGAATGCGCCGACTGCCGTGCCGAAGTTCGCGAGCGAGAGCGGCCGGTCGCCGGGGAAGAGCGCCGCGAAGCGCTCAGGCATGCCGGGCAGGGACGCGAGCTTCGCCTCGAACTCGGCTTCGGTCGCGAAGCCGTGCTCGATCGGGTTGACGACCGGTCCCTGGGCCTGGGCCTCGACGTCGGCCGCGCGGCCGTCCCAGAACTGGGCGACCTGACGGAACGCGTTGACGCTCGACGGCGAGTTGCGGTCGCCGCGCTTGCCGTCGGTGCCCGGGGACTTCGGCTCGCCGTCGGTCCCGTGGCGCGCGAGGTCGTGGCAGCTCGCGCAGGAGATGTTGCCGTTCTTCGAGAGCCGGGCGTCGTGGTAGAGCTCGCGGCCGAACGCGACGAGTTCCGCCGGCGCCGCCGCGCGGGGGACGACGTGTTCGCGGCCGAACAACTGCACGATCTGCTGCCGGTCGAGCGCGACCTCGCGGTCGCCGCAGCCGGTCGCGAGGACGAGGGGGAGCGCGCAGACGAGGAGCGCGCGGGTGCCGTGTCGATGCATGGCCGCGCTGTACGGCCCGCACGGCGCGCTCGACAAGTCACTTCGCCCGATCGCGACCAGAAGGCGGCGTGCTCGGGCCGATCTCGATCGGCGCGGAGACGACCATGCTCCCGTCGGCGGAAGGGACGACCAGGACGAGGTGCACGGCGTCCGGGCCCGAGCCGACGAGCGCCGTGCCGACGCGCGCGGAGCCGCGGGCGTCGGTGCGACCCTGCCAGCGCGAGGCGCCCGGCATGAGGCGCAAGCGGAGCGGATCGTGGGCGACCTGCACGAGCAGGAACGGGGTACGCGGCGGTCCGAGGACGAGGAGCGAGTCACCGGCGAGGCGGAGCGCCGGCGGCGCGGCGC